>DATMGU010000076.1:0-2793 GCA_035555315.1 Allostellaceae bacterium | reverse complement strand
ACTACCGCGTCCAGTCCGCCGGGGCGGGCGGCGAACCCACGCTTCCCGGAGAACCGCCATGATCAAAATTGTTTCCGCCGTCCGCCGCGCCCATCGGCGCCTCGCCGACCTCGTCCTCATCACCACCATCTCGCTGGCCTTCGCCCCAGCGGCCTATGCCTCGGGTTCGTCCATGCCCTGGGAGACCCCGCTCAACTCGATCCTGGAATCGGTGCAGGGGCCGGTCGCCAAGATAATCTCGGTCATCATTATCACCGTGACCGGCTTGACGCTTGCCTTCGGTGACACGTCGGGCGGCTTCCGCCGGCTGATCCAGATCGTGTTCGGCCTCTCGATCGCCTTCGCCGCGTCGAGCTTCTTCCTGTCGTTCTTCAGCTTCTCCGGCGGGGCGCTGGTCTGATGGCGACGATCGGCGATCCGGACGTCCCCGGCTTCTTCGCGCCCGTGCATCGGGCGCTGACGGACCCGATCCTAATGGGCGGCGCGCCGCGCACCGTGGCCATCGCCAACGGCACGCTGGCCGCCGCCATTGCGCTGGGTCTTCGGCTCTGGATTCCCGGCGCGCTGATGTGGGCGGTGGGGCACACCGCAGCCGTCTGGGCGGCAAAGCGTGACCCACAATTCGTCGACGTGGTGCGCCGGCATCTGCGCTACCCGCCGTATTTCGGGGTGTGAGGCCGCCATGCTGAACCTCGCCGAATATCGCCATCGTCCCGCCGGTCTCGCCGACTTCCTGCCCTGGGCGGCGTTGGTCGCCGAGGGTGTTGTTCTCAATAAGGACGGCTCGTTCCAGCGCACCGCACGCTTTCGCGGCCCGGACCTCGATAGCGCTACGGCGGCTGAACTAGTCGGTGTTACCGCGCGACTCAACAATGCGCTGCGCCGTCTCGGTTCGGGATGGGCGATCTTCGTCGAGGCCGATCGGCTGCCGGCGCAGACCTATCCGCATAGCAGCTTCCCCGATCCGGCCTCGGCCCTGGTGGACCTCGAACGGCAGGACGCCTTCGAAGAAACTGGCACGCATTTCGAGAGCCGCTATTTCCTGACCTTCGTCTGGCTGCCGCCGGCTGAGGACGCCTCACGCATCGAGGGCTGGCTGTACGAGGGCCGCTCGCAGACCGGTGTCGATCCCTGGGAGTTGCTGCGCGGCTTCGTCGATCGCACCGACCGCGTGCTCCAACTCGTCGAGGGCTTCATGCCCGAGGCGGGCTGGCTCGACGATGGAGACACGCTGACCTACCTCCATTCGACCATCTCGACGAGGGCGCAGCGGATCCGCGTCCCCGAGACCCCGATGCACCTCGACGTGCTGCTCGCCGACGAGCCGCTGACCGGCGGGCTGGAGCCGCGGTTGGGACGCTCCCATCTGCGCATGCTCACTGTCGTCGGTTTCCCGACCACGACCCATCCCGGCATTCTCGACGAGTTAAATCGGCTCGCCTTCCCTTACCGCTGGTCGACGCGCGCGGTCCTGCTCGACAAGACCGAGGCGGTGAAGCTACTGACCAAGATCCGGCGGCAGTGGTTCGCCAAGCGCAAAAGCATCGCGGCGATCGTCAAGGAGGTGATGACCAACGAGGCTTCGACCCTCGTGGATTCCGACGCCGCCAACAAGGCGGTCGATGCGGACATGGCGCTGCAGGAATTGGGCTCCGACGACGTCGGCCAGGCCTATGTCACCGCCACCATCACGGTTTGGGACGAAGACGCCGGTCTCGCGGCTGAGAAGGCGCGGCTGGTCGAGAAGGTGATCCAGGGCCGCGACTTCACTTGCATGCCCGAAGGGGTGAATGCGATCGAGGCCTGGCTCGGCTCGCTGCCGGGACACGCCTACGCCAATGTGCGCCAGCCGCCGATCAGCACCTTGAACCTGGCCCACATGATTCCGCTCTCGGCGGTATGGGCGGGCCCGGCACGCGACGAGCACTTCCAGGCGCCGCCGCTCTTCTTCGGCAAGACCGAAGGCTCGACGCCGTTCCGCTTCTCGCTGCATGTCGGCGATGTCGGCCACACGCTGATCGTCGGCCCGACCGGCGCCGGGAAGTCGGTGCTGCTCTCGCTGATGGCGATGCAATTCCGGCGCTACCGCAACAGCCAGATCTTCGCCTTCGATTTCGGCGGCTCGATCCGCACCGCCGCGCTCGCCATGGGCGGCGACTGGCACGATCTCGGCGGCAGCCTGTCGGCCGGATCGGAGGACAGCGTTTCGCTCCAGCCGCTGGCCCGCATCGATGACGCCGCCGAGCGCGCCTGGGCGACCGAATGGGTGGCGGCGATCCTCGCCAAGGAAGGCGTCACGATCGATCCGACCGCCAAGGAGCACATCTGGTCGGCGCTGAATTCGCTTGCCTCGTCGCCCGTGCAGGAACGGACGATCACCGGGCTCGCGGTCCTGCTGCAATCGACTTCCCTCAAGCAGGCGCTGCAACCCTATTGCGTCGGCGGTCCGTTCGGCCGGCTGCTCGACGCCGAGGCCGAGCATCTCGGCTCGGCCTCAGTGCAGGCCTTCGAGACCGAGGGCCTGATCGGCGCCGGCGCGGCGCCGGCCGTCCTTACTTACCTGTTCCACCGCATCGAAGGCCGGCTCGACGGCCGCCCGACGCTGCTCATCATCGACGAGGGGTGGCTGGTCCTCGACGATCCCGCCTTCGCACAGCAGCTCCGCGAATGGCTGAAGACGCTGAGGAAAAAGAACGCCTCCGTCGTCTTCGCGACGCAATCACTCTCCGACATCGATGGCAGCAGCATCGCCCCGGCGATCGTCGAGAGCTGCCCGACGAGGGTATTCGTGCA
>DATMGU010000075.1:0-3332 GCA_035555315.1 Allostellaceae bacterium | reverse complement strand
ACTACCGCGTCCAGTCCGCCGGGGCGGGCGGCGAACCCACGCTTCCCGGAGAACCGCCATGATCAAAATTGTTTCCGCCGTCCGCCGCGCCCATCGGCGCCTCGCCGACCTCGTCCTCATCACCACCATCTCGCTGGCCTTGGCGCCGGCGGCTTATGCCTCGGGCTCGTCCATGCCCTGGGAGACCCCGCTCAACTCGATCCTGGAATCGGTGCAGGGGCCGGTCGCCAAGATCATCTCGGTCATCATCATCACCGTGACCGGCTTGACGCTCGCCTTCGGCGACACGTCCGGCGGCTTCCGCCGGCTGATCCAGATCGTGTTCGGCCTTTCGATCGCCTTCGCCGCGTCGAGCTTTTTCCTGTCGTTCTTCTCCTTCTCCGGCGGGGCGGTGGTCTGATGGCGGCGATCGGCGACCCGGACGTCCCCGGCTTCTTCGCACCCGTGCATCGGGCGCTGACCGACCCGATCCTCATGGGCGGCGCGCCACGCACCGTGGCGATTGCCAACGGCACGCTGGCCGCCGCGATCGCTCTCGGCCTCCGCCTCTGGATACCCGGCGCGCTGATGTGGGCGGTGGGACATACCGCCGCCGTCTGGGCCGCCAAACGCGACCCGCAGTTCGTCGATGTGGTGCGCCGGCATCTGCGCTACCCGCCGTATTTAGGCGCGTGAGGCTCCCATGCTGAACCTCGCCGAATATCGCAGCCATCCTGCCGGTCTTGCCGACTTCCTGCCTTGGGCCGCCCTGGTCGAGAAGGGCGTCGTCCTCAACAAGGACGGCTCATTCCAACGGACCGCGCGGTTTCGTGGGCCAGACCTCGACAGCGCCACACCGGCCGAGCTGGTCGGCGTGACGTCGCGCCTGAACAACGCGCTCCGGCGCCTCGGCTCCGGCTGGGCGGTCTTCGTCGAGGCGCAGCGCGTTGCCGCCCAGACCTATCCGCACAGCATCTTCCCTGATGCGGCCGCGGCGCTGGTCGATCTCGAACGCCAGGATGCGTTCGAGGAGGCCGGCACGCATTTCGAGAGCCGCTATTTCCTGACCTTCGTCTGGCTGCCGCCAGCCGAGGACGCGTCGCGTGTCGAAGGCTGGCTCTACGAGGGGCGCGCGCAGACCGGCGTCGATCCATGGGAGTTGCTGCGCAGCTTCGCCGATCGCACCGACCGGGTGCTGCACCTGGTCGAGGGCTTCATGCCCGAAATCGGCTGGCTCGACGATGGCGAGACGCTGACCTACCTGCATTCCACGGTCTCGACCCGGCAGCAGCGGGTCCGCGTCCCCGAGACGCCGATGCATCTCGATGCGCTGCTCGCCGACGAGCCGCTGACCGGCGGTCTCGAGCCGCGGTTAGGGCGTGCGCATCTGCGCACGCTGACTGTGGTCGGATTCCCGACCGCGACGCATCCGGGCATCCTCGACGAGCTGAACCGGCTCGCCTTTCCGTACCGCTGGTCGACCCGTGCCATCCTGCTCGACAAGACCGAGGCGGTAAAGCTGCTGACCAAGATCCGGCGGCAGTGGTTCGCCAAGCGCAAGTCGATCGCCGCCATTGTCAAGGAGGTGATGACCAACGAGGCTTCCACTCTCGTGGATTCCGACGCCGCCAACAAGGCGATCGATGCCGATATGGCGCTCCAGGAGCTGGGCACCGACGATGTCGGCCAGGCCTACGTCACCGCCACCCTCACGGTCTGGGACGAGGACCCCGGCATCGCGGCTGAGAAGCTGCGGCTGGTCGAGAAGGTTATCCAGGGCCGCGACTTCACCTGCATGTCCGAAGGCGTGAATGCGATCGAGGCGTGGCTTGGTTCGCTGCCGGGGCACGCCTACGCCAATGTCCGCCAGCCGCCGATCAGCACCTTGAACCTGGCCCACATGATACCGCTCTCTGCGGTCTGGGCCGGCCCGGCGCGGGACGAGCATTTCCAGGCGCCGCCGCTCTTCTTCGGCAAGACCGAAGGCTCGACGCCGTTCCGCTTCTCGCTCCATGTCGGCGATGTCGGCCACACGCTGATCGTTGGCCCGACCGGCGCCGGCAAGTCGGTGCTGCTTTCGCTGATGGCGATGCAGTTCCGGCGCTACCGCAACAGCCAGATCTTCGCCTTCGACTTCGGCGGCTCGATCCGCACCGCTGCGCTCGCCATGGGCGGCGACTGGCATGATCTCGGCGGCAACCTGTCGGCCGGATCGGAGGATAGCGTTTCACTCCAGCCGCTGGCGCGCATAGATGATGCGGCCGAGCGCGCCTGGGCAACTGAATGGGTGGCGGCGATCCTCGCCAAGGAAGGCGTGCCGATCGATCCGACCGCCAAAGAACATATCTGGTCGGCGCTGAATTCGCTCGCCTCGTCGCCCGTGCAGGAACGGACGATCACCGGGCTCGCGGTCCTGCTGCAGTCGATGGCCCTCAAGCAGGCGCTGCAACCCTATTGCGTCGGCGGTCCCTTCGGCCGGCTGCTCGACGCCGAAGCCGAGCATCTTGGTTCGGCATCCGTCCAGGCCTTCGAGACCGAGGGCCTGATCGGTGCCGGCGCGGCGCCCGCCGTGCTCACCTACCTGTTCCACCGCATCGAAGGCCGGCTCGACGGCCGCCCGACGCTGCTCATTATCGACGAAGGTTGGCTCGTCCTCGACGACCCTGCCTTCGCCCAGCAGCTCCGCGAATGGCTGAAGACGCTGCGGAAGAAAAACGCCAGCGTCGTCTTCGCCACGCAATCGCTCTCCGACATCGACGGCAGCAGCATCGCGCCGGCGATCGTCGAGAGCTGCCCGACGCGGGTGTTCCTGCCGAACGAGCGTGCGATCGAGCCACAGATCACCGCGATCTACCGACGCTTCGGCTTGAACGACCGGCAGATCGAGATCCTCGCGCGGGCCACGCCCAAGCGCGACTATTACTGCCAGTCGCGGCGCGGCAATCGCTTGTTCGAACTGGGGCTCGGCCCTGTCGCGCTCGCCTTCTGCGCAGCCTCCTCCAAGGCAGATCATGCCGCGATCGAGCGCGTGCTCACCGAGCATGGCCGCGACGCCTTCACGGCCGCCTGGCTCGCCGATCGCGAGCTGCTGTGGGCCGCCGATCTCATCCCCGACCTGACCAATCTGGAGGTGCCATCATGATCGCCCGCAAGACGCGGTGCGCGTCACTCCTCGCCGCCGCTGCACTCTCGCTGCCCTTGGCGCTTTCGCTTTTGGTGACGACGCCGGCCTCAGCGCAGTGGATCGTGTTCGATCCCAACAACTTCTCTCAAAACATCCTGACTGCTGCGCGTGAGCTGCAGCAGATCAACAACCAGATTCAGATGTTGACCAATGAGGCCCAGAGTCTGGT
>DATMGU010000074.1:0-2305 GCA_035555315.1 Allostellaceae bacterium | reverse complement strand
GCTGCGGTCGCCGCGCGGCGGATATTTGCAGTAGCGGACCAGCAGTTCCGCCTCGGCCGCGGAATTGATCATCGGGCAGATGACGCCCAGAACCCCGGCATCGAGGATCTTGCCGATATCGGACGGGTCGAGCCAGGGCAGCCGCACCAGCGGTACCACGCCCACGGCGGCGACGGCCTGCAGCACTGCTACCGCGCTATCATAGCCGAGCAGTCCGTGCTGCAGATCCAGCGTGACCGCGTCCCAGCCGGCGCGGGCATAGAGTTCGGCGGAAAAGGCGCCGGGCATGCTGATATAGCTGGTCAGCGCATAGCCCTGGCTGTCGATGATGGCGCGCAGCGAGCGGCGGGGTGTCGGCGATGCTGGCGATGTCATGCGGCGGTGCCTCCATCGATCGGGATCAAGGTTCCGGTCACGTAGCTGGACGCGTCGGAGGCAAGAAACAGGGCCAATCCCTTGATTTCCTCGGGTTGGGCGGCACGCCCCAGCGGCACGGTCGTCAGGAACATCTTTTGCGCCGCGGGATCGCGTAGCCGGCCGCCGGCGATATTGGTGATGAACGGCCCCGGGGCGATGGCGTTGACGCGGATGTTGTCGGGGCCGAGTTCCTGGGCGGCGACGCGCACCATCGTTGCCACCGCCGATTTGCTGGCGTGGTAGGCATAGCCGGAGAGGCCGGTCGGCCGGAGTGCCGCCACCGAGGACGTGACGATGATGGACCCGCGACGCCGCGCCTGCATGTGCCGGGCGGCGGCCTGCATGCAATAGAACGCGCCGTTGAGATTGACCTGAAGGGCGCGATCGAATAGCGCGCGTGCCGTGTTCACAAGCCGACCCTCGGCGTTGTTGAAGCCGGGGCCCGAGCTGATCCCCGCGTTGGCGAACATGATGTCGAGGCGGCCGTATCGGTCCGCCGCCGCATCCACCGCCGCGGCGACCCGGTCCGGATCCGCGACGTCGAGCAGGGTCGGTTCGACCGTGAAACCGGCCACGGAGAGGCGCTCCGCCTCGCGCTGCAGCCAGGCCTCGTTCATATCGGCCATCACCACGAGGGCGCCGTTTTCGGCCATGGCCTCCGCCATGGCGAGGCCGATGCCGCTGGCCGCCCCGGTCACGAAGGCGACGCGGCCGGCGACGGCGAAAAGCTCCTGGGAGGTCATCGCTTTTCCCTCAATCCGCTCGGCCGAGCATGGCGCCGCCATCGATCACCATATGCGTGCCGGTGACATAGCGGGATGCCGGGGATGCCAGGAACAACGCCAGCCCCTGGATCTCCTCGGTCGCCGCGACGCGATGGGAGGGGCTGCCACGGGCGAAGGTGGCCTCCAACTCGGGCGTCGTCAGTGGGGTCAGGAACGGTCCCGGCAGGATGGCATTGACCAGGATTTTGTAGCGCGCCAATTCCAGTGCCGCCTGCCGCACGAGATGGTTCACCGCCGCCTTGGCAATCCCGTAAGGCGTGCCGATGATCGCCGAGGGGCGCAGTCCGCCGATCGATGCGGTCGCGATGATCCGCCCACCGCCTTGGCGCTTCATATGCGGAACCGATGCCTGGATAGTCGTCAGAACCGAGGTGAGATTGGTCGCGATCACCCGGTCCCACAGGCCGTCGGGCAGGGTCTCGATCGCCCCGGCCTCGTCGCGTGTGCCATCCAAGGTCAGGAAGCCCGGGCCGGCATCGATGCCGGCATTGGCGAAGACCACGTCGAGCCGGCCGAGATGGCTCGCGGTCTCGTCGATGGCGCGGCGCAGCGCCGCGCGATCCGTTACGTCGACGGCGGTGCCGTCTACCTCGCCCCGGTCGCGCAACATGCCGACGACCGCGTCCAACCTGTCCGGATCGCGATCCAGCAACCGCACCCGCGCGCCGTTGTCGAGCATCGCCTCGGCATAGGCGCGGCCGATACCGCCCGCGCCGCCGGTTACGATGCAGACGAGATCACGAACATCGAACAGGTCGGCGCTGCGCATGGATCAAAGTCCGTTCGACAGAAGAGCACAGGGCTGAACGCGAAGCCGGGATCGTTCACCGGCCCAAGCAACCATCTCCGTCACTATGAGCAGCGCCAAGCCCGCGGCAATGCGAGAAAACTCATAGATCGGATAGCCGGCGGTCATGCCCGAGGACCCGGCAAGTCCGGTTGGCAAGGCGGGCTGCCAAGGTGGGCTGGCAGAACGGCGCCGAAGCGCATACCATCTAAAAAAATCATAAACGAGGGAGGGAACGATGCGTCGTGATCTACCACCGCTCAATGCCTTGCGCGCCTTCGAGATCGCCAGCCAGACCGCCAGTTTCACCGCGGCC
>DATMGU010000073.1:0-85934 GCA_035555315.1 Allostellaceae bacterium | reverse complement strand
CCGGCCTTCGTGTTGCAGCGGTATGACGACTGGCGCCGGCAGGCCGGTGCCGGCCCTGGTGTCAGCCTGCTGGCCGCCATAGCCGACCCCGCCAGCGCGGATATCGATTTCGAGCCGCCGCGCCTTTCCGCCTTGGCCTCGCATGTGCCGGATCTCGACTGATGTTCTTGGTCGATACCAATGTGATCTCCGATCTGCGGCGGCCTGATAAGGCCCCGCCACAGCTGGTCTCCTGGGCCGCGAGCGCACCCGTCACGGACCAGTATCTGTCCGCGATGAGCGTGTACGAATTGGAGGTCGGGGTGCGGCGCGTCGAGCGGAGAGACGCGGCTCTGGGAGAGCGGTTGCGGCATTGGCTCGACCGGCGGGTGCTGGCGCAGTTCAGGGACCGCATCCTTCCCGTCGATGGCGCGGTCGCCGCCCGATGCGCCGCCTTGCAGGTGCCGGATCCGCGCCCCGAGCGTGACAGCTTCATCGCCGCGACGGCGCTGGTCCACCGGCTGGTCGTGGTTACCAGGAACGTCGCGGATTTCGAACCCATGGGGGTGGAGATTTTGAACCCATGGGTGTGACCGGCCATAGGGGGCGTGTTTGACGTCGAGCGCTCAGTTGCGACCATAGGCTCCGTCGCTATGCGTGCTGTGTCCGATTGTTTCCTATGTCGTTCGCCCGATAGGGCGTTCGTGCTAGGATCGCGGGCATGAGTATGGTCCTGCGCAAACCCATGACATTGGCTGATTTCCTCACCTGGGAGGAACAGCAGGAGGTGCGCCACGAGTTCGATGGCGTCCAGCCCGTCGCCATGACCGGGGGTACCTACGAACACGACGCCATTCAGGTGAATCTCGTCACGGCCTTGAATAGCCGGCTGCGCGGCAAGCCCTGTCGTGTCCACGGCAATAGCCTGAAGATCCGCGTGATGGACAGCATCCGATACCCCGATGCCTTCGTGTCCTGCGGCCCGATCCCGCGCGGCAGCCTGATCGTGGAGGATCCGGTCGTCGTGTTCGAGGTGGTGAGCGCCGGGAGCTCGCGCATCGATCGCATCGTCAAGCTGAACGAATACCAGGCGACGGCATCCATCCCGCGCTATGTCATCCTCGAGCAGGACAGCATCGCCGCGACGGTCTTCGCCCGGGAAGGCACCGTCTGGACCGCACGGGCGTTGGTCGAGGGCGATACGCTCTCGATGCTGGAGATTGAGGTCGAGCTGCCGCTGGTCGAGATCTATGGCGATGTCGCGTTGCCGCTGGGCGACGATGTCGGGGATGAGGGGCTGTAGAAAAGCGCGGCGCCTTCCACCCTACATCCTACTGAAACCCCCCATCCACCGACAGAAACTGCCCCGTGATCGACTTCGCGGCGTCGCTGGCCAAAAACGCGACCAAAGCCGCCACCTCTTCCGGTTCGACGAAGCGGCCGGTGGCTTGGCGGGACATGTAATAGGCTTCGGCCGCCGCTTGATCCATGCCGCGTGCCTCGGCGAAGCCGGCGATCACCCGGTCGATGCGCTCGCCACGCGTGGTGCCGGGCAGGATGGCGTTGACGCGGATGCCGTGGCGGGAGACTTCCTGGGCGAGGGTCGCGGTCAGGCCGAGCACGCCCCATTTGCTGGCGACGTAGGGCGAGCGGTTGGCGAAGCCGATCTTGCCGGCGACCGAGCTCATATTGACGATGACGCCCGATCCGGCCTCGATCATCCGGGGCAGCACCAATTGGCAGGCGTGGAACTGGGCGGTGAGGTTCACGTCGAGCACGCGGCGCCACTCCGCGAGCGGCGTCTCGGTCACCGGGGCGGTCGGCCCGGCGATGCCGGCGTTGTTGACCAGCAGGTCGATGGCGCCGGTACAGGCGAACAGCCGCTCCAGATCCGCCGGGTCGCCGCAATCGCAGGCGACGAACGCGGCCCCCAAGGCGGCGGCGGTGGCGGTGCCGGCCGCCGTGTCGATATCGGCGATGACCACCGACCAGCCGTCAGCGGCCAGGCGCTGGGCGATCGCCCGGCCGATGCCGGCGGCGGCGGCGGTGACGATCGCGGTGCGTGTCATTTGGTTTGTCGCATCGGCGTTTGTCGCATCGGCGGGCCGAGCAGGTCGACCAGAGCGGAGGGCTCCTCCAGGGGGCCGACCCGCGCGATCAGCATGCGCATCAGCTCGGCCGCGACGGAGGCCATCGGCAGGGGCGCGCCGACCTCGCGCGCCAGATCCTTGGCGGTGTCCAGATCCTTCATCAGCACATAGGTGTAGCCCAGCGCCGGGTTCCATTCGCCCGCCGCCATGCGCGGGCCGAACACTTGCAGCGGCAGGGAATCCGCGAAGCCGCCCTTCAGGCATTCTGGGATGCGCGCGGCGTCGACGCCGGCCTCCTTGGCCAGGCGGATCGCCTCGGCGATCACCGCGAAGGAGCAGCCGGCGATCACCTGGTTGACCAGCTTGGTGGTCTGCCCGGCGCCGCTTGGCCCCATATGGGTGAAGCGGTTGGCGAGGTGAGTGACGATGGGGCGGACCCGCTCGACCGCCTCGGCGGTGCCGCCGGCCATGATCGCGAGGGTGCCCTGTTCGGCACCGGGCACGCCGCCCGAGACCGGCGCGTCGACCCAGGCGACGCCGTGATCGCGCGCGATCCGGGTGGCGATCTCACGGGTGGCGGCGGGCTGGATGCTGGAGAAATCGACGACCACGCTGCCGGGCGCCAACCCCTCGGCCGCCCCGCCCGGACCGAAGATCACGTGCTCGACCGCCTTGGTGTCGGTCAGGCACAGCATCAGGACGGAGCAGCGCCGGGCGGTATCGGCCGGCCCCTCGGCTGGGCTGGCGCCGGCCGCGAGCACCGGCGCCAGCTTGTCCGGCGTGCGGCCCCAGACGGCGACCGGATAGCCGGCGGCGAGCAGGCGCCGGACCATCGGGGCGCCCATCAGTCCGACACCCAGATAACCGATGGTCTCGCTGGTCATGGTCCGTCCTCCGTTTGGTGTGGTTAAACCTCGTCCCTCGGCCACTCCACCGCGCCCGCATGGGTGACGGCACCCAGATAGGCCGGGCCGACTTGGGCGGCGTATTTCTGCAGCAGCCCGCTCAGCGCCGGGCCGGCGGGCGGGCGCCAGGCGGCGCGGCGGCGGGCCAGCTCGGCTTCGGGGACGCCGAGTTCGATGGTGCCGGCCTCGGCATCGATATGGATCGGATCGCCATCCTGGACCAGGGCCAGCGGGCCGCCGGTCGCGGCCTCCGGCCCGGCATAGCCGATGCACATGCCGCGCGTGGCGCCGGAGAAGCGGCCATCGGTCAATAGCGCCACTTTTTCGCCCATGCCCTGGCCGTAGATCAGCGCGGTGACGCCCAGCATCTCGCGCATGCCGGGACCGCCGCGCGGGCCTTCGTAGCGGATGATCAGCACGTCGCCGGCCGCGTAGCCGCGTTCCTTGACCACGGCCATGCAGCGTTCCTCGCTGTCGAACACCCGCGCCTTGCCGTCGAAGGTGAGCTTCTTCAGCCCGGCCACCTTGAGCAGCGCGCCATCCGGGCAGAGATTGCCCTTGAGCACGGTCACACCGCCGGTCGCCATGATCGCCTGCTCGATGGGGAAGACCACGCGGCCATCCGGGGCGGGGGCGTCGGCGACTTCCTCGGCCAGCGCGCGGCCGGTCACGGTGACGCAGCTTCCATCGACGAAGCCGCCGCGGATCAATTCCTTGAGGATCACCGCGCAGCCGCCGATCTCGAACACGTCGCAGGCGTGGTACCGGCCGCCGGGGCGGAGATCGGCGATCACCGGCGTGCGGTGGAACACGGCGGCCACATCATCCAGGGTGAAGCGGATACCGGCCTCGTGGGCGATCGCGGGCAAATGCAGGCCGGCATTGGTCGATCCGCCGGTCGCGGCGACCAGGGCCGCCGCGTTTTCCAGGCTGGCGCGGGTGACGATGTCGCGCGGGAAGGGTCCCCCGCGCTTCAGGGCTTCCATCACCAGCTGGCCGGCGCGGCGGGCGAGGGCCAGGCGGCTGGAATGCACGGCGGGCATCATGCTGGAGCCGAGCGGTGCCAGGCCCAGCGCCTCGGAAACCATCGCCATGGTATTGGCGCTGAACTGGCCGGCGCAGGCGCCGATGGTCGGAAGGCATTGCCGTTCCATGCGGGCGAGATCGGCCTCCTCCACGGTGCCGGCGAGCACGCCGCCGACCGCCTCGTAGGTGTCCAGCACGCTGATGTCGCGGCCATCGAACCGGCCGGGCAGGGCGCTGCCGCCATAGACGAAAGCGCCGGGCACGTTGCAGCGGACCAGCCCCATCATCACGCCGGGCAGCGTCTTGTCGCAGCCGGCGAAACCGATCAAACCGTCATAGCAATGGGCGCGCACAACCGCCTCGATGCTGTCGGCGATCAGCTCGCGGCTGATCAGGCTGAAGCGCATGCCCCGGTGGTTCATGCTGACGCCGTCGGAGACGGCGATGGTGGTGAATTCGAAGGGGGTGCCGCCGGCGACGTCGATGCCGCGCTTGGCATGCTGGGCCTGGGCGGCGAGGCCCATGGTGCAGGGGGTGACCTCCGCCTGGGTGGTGACCACGCCGATGAAGGGCTGGGCGATCTGCTCGTCGCTGAGGCCGAGGCCGCGCAGGAAGGCGCGATGCGGCGTGCGGTCGAGCCCGTCGGTGGTGATCCGCGACCGCAGCTTGGGGGCCGCGCCGGGGGGGACGTCGTCAGCCATATCGGGCCTTTCTTTTTAGACGGGAAGGTTCTACGGCGCCCAGGACAACGCGCGGCTGCGGATCAGCGAGAGCGCGTGATCGAGCAGGAAGCCCAGCACCGAGATAACCACGATGGGCACGAACATGTCGATGCTGCGGAACGCCCGGGCGGCGCGGATCATCTGGTCGCCCAACCCGTCGCCGGGCTGCACCATCTCCGACAGGAACACGACGACGCAGGCGATCACCGCGGCGACCCTTATGCCGGTCAGGATCTGCGGCAGGGCGGCGGGCAGCACCACCCGCCACATGCAGCCGCGCGTCGAGGCGCCCGCCGCGCGCGCCGACCAGATCAGTTTCTCGTCGATGGTGCAGGCCGCCTGATACGCCGCCAGCACGATCGGAAAGATCGCGTCGATCAGCACGAGGGCGATGCGCGGCGCGTGGTCGAAGCCGAGCAGCAGCAGCAGGGCCGGGAACAGGGCGATCTTGGGCAGCGGGCCCAGCACCCGGACCAGCGGCTCGAACACCAGCCGGCCGGTGCGCGTCTGGGCGGCACCGATGCCGAGGGCGGTGCCCAGCACGATCGCCAGCGCGAGCCCGGCGCCGAGACGGATCAGCGTCTGCCCCATATCGGCGAGGAAATCCTGTGTCAGCAAGGCTTCGACCGTGCGGGCGATCACCAGGCTGACCGGCGGCAGCAGGGTGCGCGGCACGGCGCCGAACCGGGCCAGCACCTCCCAGGCGAGCAGCAGCAGGATGACCGAATAGCTCTGTCGCAGGGCGCGTCCCAGAAACCCGGCGATCATGCTTCGGTCACCATCGGCTCGCGCTGCCGGGGCGACCAGAAGGTAAGGCGCTGGCGGATCAGTTCGAAACCGAAATCAAGCACCAGGCCCAAGGCGCCGACGATGACGATGACCAAATAGGTCAGCTTGTATTGCGCCATGTCCATGGAGTTGAACAGGTAATAGCCGAGGCCGTTCTGCCGCACGATCATCTCCGAGGTGATCATGACGATCAGGCCGATGACCAGGGCGACGCGCACGCCCAGCAACAGCTCGGGCAAGGCGGCCGGCAGCACGACGCGGAGCAGCAGGCCCAGCCGGCCGGTGCCCATGGCCTGCGCCGACCAGATCAGCTTGTCGTCGACCGACCGCGCGCCCTGCTGGCCGTGATAGACGATCGGCAGGGTCACGCTGAGATAGATGATCAGGATCTTGGAGAGGTCGCCGGCGCCGAACCACAGCATGAAGATCGGGATCAGCGCGGCCTTGGGGATCGGATAGAACAGCGACAGCAGCGGCGTGATGAAGTCGCGCACCGCCTTGCTGCGGCCGGCGACGATGCCGAGCGGGGCGGCGGTGACGATCGCCAGCAGGAAACCCATGGCCAGCCGCCACAGAGAATGACCGAGATCGCCCCAGATATCGCCGTCGCTCAGCAGCGTGCGCATCGCCGGTATCAGGGCGATCGGCGTCGGAAAATAGTCCTCGCCGATCATCATGCCGACCGCCTGCCAGACCAGGAACAAGCCGATGATGACAAGGAGCGGCCCCAACCGCTCGGCAAGCGATTTGCTCAATGGCGGTTGTCCATCATGCGGCCGATCTCGATCACCAGCTCCTGGTAGCGCCGGTTCAGCAGCAATTCCTCGCGCCGGCGCGGGCGCGGCAGATCGATCCGGATATCGGCTTTGAGCGACCCGGGGGCGGCGCTCATCACCAGCACGCGATCGGACAGATAGACCGCCTCGTCGACGCCATGGGTGATGAACAGGACGGTCTTGCGCTCCCGCTCCCAGATCTGCAGCAGCTCGTCCTGCAGCAGCGCCCGCGTATGGGCGTCCAGCGCGCCGAACGGCTCGTCCATCAACAGGGTGCGCGGCCGGTAGGCGAGCGTGCGGGCGATCGCCACACGCTGCTTCATGCCGCCCGACAATTCCTTGGGATAGAGATCGGCGTATTTGCGCAGATGCACGAGGTCGAGCAGCTCGTCGACCCGCGCGTCGGCTTCGGCGCGCGGCACCTTTTGTTCGGTGAGGCCGAAGCGGATGTTCTCGCGAACGGTCTTCCAGGGGAACAACGCGAATTCCTGGAACACCGGCCCGCGATCGGGGCCGGGGCCGGTGATCGGCTTACCCTGGACGACGATCTGGCCGGAGGTCGCCGGCACGAAGCCGCCGACGATGTACAGCAAGGTGCTCTTGCCGCAGCCGCTCGGGCCGACGATGGAAACGAACTCCCCATCGCCGATCCGGGCGGTGATCGCGTCGAGCGCCAGGACCGTGCCGCCTTTGCCGGTCCTGACATAGCTCTTGGAGACGGCCTTGAGCTCGATCATCGGAGGGAAACCGGCCTCCCCCGCGGGAAGCGGGCTGTCGCTCGCCACGATGCCGCTCGCCACGATGCTCAATTGGCGGAGGGAGACAGATCGAGCCGTTCGTAGTCGGTGGCCTTGAGCGGCTTCTTGATGTAACCGGCTTTGGTGAACAGATCGAGCGTGATCTGGATCGAATGGAAGTCCGGCGTGCCGACCGGGTCACGGTAGAAATCCTGCTTGGTCATCAGATACTTGTCGAGCGTCGCATAGTCGATCTTGGTGACCTCGGAGGTGACTTTCTTGGCATCCTCGGGATGCGCGATGGCATAGATCGTCGCTTGCTTGAAGTCTTCCATATAGTCCTTCACGGCCTGGGTATTCTTATCCGTGAAGTCCTTGCCGCAGGCCTCGAAGGTATCGGTCAGCGGGCTCAGCAGCTCGCTCATCTCGAAGACCTTGTGAATGCCACCCTTTTCGAAGGCGCGGCTGGCGAAGGGTTGGGCGAACGGCCCAGCGGCGATCCGGCCGGCGCGGAGCTGGTCCTCGACCTGCGGGAAGGGAATCTCGACCAGCTTCACATCCTTGGCCGGATCGAGACCGGCCTTCTTCAGCCATTCCAGCAGATAGAAATAGATGCCGCTGTTGAAGGCGGTGCTGGCGATCGTCTTGCCCTTGAGGTCCTGCGCGTTGTGGATCGGCGAACTGTCCAAGGCCCCCCAGAACACCGAGAAGTAACCGGCCTTTTCCTGCGCCAGAGAGCCCAGGATATAGCCCTGGAAATCGCCCTCGCCGACGGCCTGGGCGAAGCTGATCGGCGATTGCGTGCCGCAATCCGCCGCCTTGGCGACCAGCGCCTGTGCGATCGGCGCGGTCCCCTGATACTGGAAGAACTCGACCTTGTAGGTCTTGTTCACGTTCTTGAACAATTCCGGCCGCTTCATGATCAGCCATTTGGCTTCTTCGGCCGGCACGGTCCAGCCGATGCGGATCGTCGGGATATCGGCACTGGAGGCGGGTGCCGTGAAGAAGAGAAGGGAGGCTACCGCCGCCCAGCCACAAAGTACTTTAGCGCGCATCGGATTCCCCCAGCTTCAGGCCCCCGGCATCAGGCCTCGACATGCCCTAGCCGAACAATAGAATGTTTTAGAGTTAAAATGATCATGCGTTGGTTGGCAAGGGCGTTCGGCGTACCGACAGGGCGTTCGGCGCCCGCCGCGCAACGCGGCTGCTTCGTGGTGAGCAACATTCAGACCGTATCTGCGTATGGCTAACGCATGGTCTGGCGAAAACTGTCCAGGAGATGAAGGACGGGATGCCCGTCGCCATCGCCCAGCATCTCGCCAGGCCGCGTCAGAAACGCGCTGCAGCCCGCGCGATCGTCGAGCGGCAGGTTGTCGAACGAGGGCAGCGCCATGGCCCATCCCGCGAACCGCCGGGTTTCGATCGCAAGTTCAAGCACCGTCGTGATCCTCGTATGCCGAGGATCCCGCAGAATTTTTTGATAGAGGGCGCCAACCTTGTCCGGCTCGCCTTCCAGCGCTTGCATGAAGTTGCCGTCCATATACAGCAACATGCCGGTGATGCCGTCCCGCCGATTGTTCGCCAGGCTGCGCAGGAGCAACTCGGCGAGGTCGGCGTCGCTGAACAGAAGACGAGCGGCACTGACATATACCAGGGAGAGCATGGGGGCAGTTCATCGCAAAAATGGCCGAGATCGCCATTCTGCGCCGCCACGCTGAAGCAATTCTTAAATCGACGACTATCCTCGCCGGGTCACCCGACGAAGCGCGCCAGAATATGCAGCGCGCAAAAGCCCATCGCCTCGTCCCAATGGGTCAGGGTCCGTCCGGAAAGAAAGTGATTTCTTGATCACCGCCACTCCGGCGGCCGACATCGGCGTGCCAAAAACCTGCACGTGGCGGCGGCTGACCAGGCCTAGCATCAGGCCGAAGACGACCATGATCTTGCTAGAAACGTTGTGAGATGCCGAAATACACGTTCTGATCCGGTGCCGCCCGGTTGAGGCCGGTATAGCTGGCGATATCGATCTGCAGTGTCGGGGTCAGCAGATAGGACAGCGCCACGTCGAAGGTATAAACGGCGGGGGTGCCGCTATCGGTGCCGACGGCCGAGGCCAGTTCCACCGAGCCGGTGAGGTCGCCATAGATCGTATGGCTGACATTCACCAGATTGGTGAAGTTGACACGCTTGCCGCTGTCATTGGCGTTCTTCAGGGCGTCGAACTCGGTCATGGCGACGGCGCTGAAGTCGTAAGGCAGGTTGAAGCCCACCGGGATGACCAAGCCGCCTTCGACCTGGTTGTTGCCGAGGTTCCGGGCGCCGGTCGGGATCTTGACATAGGGGATGAGCGCGACGGCGATATCACCGCTGTCGTTGCCCAGCACATTGACCTTGACGCGCGGCACGATGTCGCCAAAGCCTTGGGCCTTGTTGAGCACGGTGCTGGTCGAGCGGCTGACGCTCTTGGTGTAGGCATAGCCGGTGAGGCCCAGCTCGAAATCGATGTCATTGGTGATGCCCAGCTTCAGGACCGGGTCGGCGAACTGGAACGACTTGGTGGAGACGCCGCCCTTGCTCCAGTGATCATAGGTCTCGTTGAAGAGATCGGTTTCATACTGAAAATGCCCGGCATCGACGGTGTAGGGCGAACTCGACTTGTTCGGCCGATCGGTGCTGAACGCCCGCATCTGATCAGTCGGCGTCGGGTTGAACAGGGTATAGCCGCTCTTGTCCGGCGCCGGGTCGTCCGCGGCGGCGACGTCGCACCAGCCTACAGTGAGAAGAGCGCCAGCGACCATCGAACTGGCGGCAAGGGAAGCAGACCGCGTGCCCGCGGTTTTGGGCGACTTGATAAACATATAAGATCCATTTGAAGATACGCTTGGCCGCGCATTGAAATAAAGCCGAAATATGACGTAAAAAATCCATACGAATTTTGGTTATTTTCAATAAAAAATAACTAAATGCAGAATTGTCCATAATGGTCTTTCCCCTGTCTTGGGCGACCTCCGCGGCATCTCTTTTATGAAATTTTTATTTTTTGCTGAAGTTCCGCGTATCGCTTTTTTAGTGCGTTCGGACCTAGAGAATGGCGGTGGATCCAATAGGTTCCGTTGTTTCCGGAGTTCGCACCAGATGTTCGACGTGTTTTGGCTGGCCCTGACGGTCGGCTTGTTTGTCGTTTCGATCGCCTATCTCAATGGTTGCGATCGAGTTTGAGGAGGACGCCTTGCTATTCGATCTCATCTTGGGTGGTGCCGTTTCGATCGGCCTCACGGCGTATTTGATCTACGCGCTGATTCGGCCGGAGCGCTTTTAGCGCTTTGGTCTAATCCGCCCGAACCCATCGCCCCCGCCATGGTGGCCCTAGGAACATTCTCATGACGTTCAATGGTATTCTGCAGATCGCGGTCTTTTGCGCGGTCATCATCGCCCTGACCAAACCGTTCGGCGGTTACATCACCCGGGTGTTCGCGGGCGAGCGCACGCTGCTGTCGCCGATCCTCCGGCCGATCGAAATCGGCCTTTACAAGATCTCCGGCGTCAAACGCGACGAGGAGCAGCATTGGATCGTCTATGGCGTTGCCATGCTGGCCTTCAGCCTGGTCGGCGTGCTGTCGCTCTATGCGTTGCAGCGGTTCCAGGATCTGCTGCCGCTCAATCCGGCGGGGCAGTCGGCGGTGACGCCGGATCTGGCGCTCAACACCTCGATGAGCTTCGTGACCAACACGAACTGGCAGTCCTACACGCCGGAAACCACCATGAGCTATCTGACGCAGATGGCTGGGCTCACCGTGCACAATTTCGCGTCGGCGGCGACCGGTATCGCGCTGGCCATGGCGCTGATCCGCGGCTTCGCCCGCCGGTCATCGAAGACGGTCGGCAATTTCTGGGTCGATCTGGTCCGCTGCGTTCTCTATATCCTGCTGCCGATCTCGATCGTCTATGCGCTGTTCCTGGTCTGGCAGGGCGTGCCGCAGAACCTCGCCGCCTATACCGATGTCGTGACCCTGGAGGGCGCTAAGCAGACCATCGCCCAGGGGCCGGTCGCCTCGCAGGAAGCGATCAAGATGTTCGGCACGAATGGTGGCGGTTTCTTCAACGCCAATTCGGCGCATCCCTTCGAGAACCCGACGCCGCTGACGAATTTCATCGAGATGATCTCGATCTTCTCGATCGGCGCCGCCCTCACCAACGTGTTCGGGCGGATGGTCGGCAGCCAGCGTCAGGGCTGGGCGATTTTCGGCGTCATGGGCATCCTGTTCCTGGTCGGCCTGTTCGTCGTCTACCCGGTGGAAGCCGGCGGCAACCCGGCTTTCGCGTCGCTGGGCGTCGATCAGACCGCCTCGTCGATGCAGGCCGGCGGCAACATGGAAGGCAAGGAGACCCGGTTCGGCATCGTCGACTCGGCGATCTTCGCCACGGCGACGACCGACACCTCCTGCGGCGCCGTCAATGCCATGCATGACAGCTTCCTGCCGCTCGCCGGCATGATCCCGATGATCAATATCCAACTGGGCGAGATCATCTTCGGCGGCGTCGGGTCGGGCATGTACGGCATGCTGCTCTTCGCCATCATCGCGGTGTTCGTCGCCGGGCTGATGGTCGGACGCACACCCGAATATCTCGGCAAAAAGATCGAGGCCAAGGAAGTCAAGATGAGCGTGCTGGCCATCCTGGTCCTGCCGCTGTCGATCCTGGTCTTCGCCGCGATCGCGACGGTGGTGCCGGACGGTCTGGCCGGCACGGCCAATCAGGGGCCGCACGGCTTCAGCGAGATCCTCTACGCCTATTCGTCGGCGACCGGGAACAACGGCAGCGCCTTCGCGGGCATCTCGGCGAACACGATCTTCTACAACGTGACGCTGACCATCGCGATGTTCGTCGGCCGCTTCATGTTCATCGTGCCGATGCTGGCGGTGGCGGGGTCGCTCGCGGCGAAGAAGCTGGTGCCGCCATCGGTCGGCACCTTCCCGACCGACGGCCCGCTGTTCGTGTCGTTGCTGATCGGCGTGATCGTCATCGTCGGCGGCCTGACCTTCTTCCCGGCCCTGGCGCTGGGACCGGTGGTCGAGCATCTGGCGATGACCGCCGGCACCGCGTTTTAGCCTCGGCTTTGACTTTTAGCATCTGGACATTGAAATGACCGACACTGTCACCAGAACTGCCGTCTCGACGCGCAGCCGCTCGTCGATGTTCGACCCATCGATCCTCGGGCCCGCCGTGCTCGACAGCTTCAAGAAGCTGAACCCGGCGACCCTCTACAAGAACCCGGTGATGTTCGTGGTCGAGGTCGTCGCGGCCCTGACCACCATCCTGTGGATCCGCGACCTGACCTTCGGGGTCGGCAGCCCCGGCTTCGACGGTCAGATCACCGTCTGGCTGTGGTTCACCGTCGTCTTCGCCAACTTCGCCGAAGCCGTCGCCGAAGGGCGCGGCAAGGCGCAGGCCGACGCGCTGCGCCGGACCCGCACCGAGACCAAGGCGAAGAAACTCGCCAACGCCGACGGTCGCACCTTCGAATACGTCTCGGCCCTGTCGCTCAAGATGGGCGATCTGGTGCTGGTCGATGCCGGCGACATCATCCCGAGCGATGGCGAAATCATCGAAGGTGTCGCCTCGGTCGATGAATCGGCGATCACCGGTGAATCCGCTCCGGTCATCCGCGAAAGCGGCGGCGACCGCTCGGCGGTGACCGGCGGTACCCGGGTGCTGTCCGACCACATCAAGGTGCGCATCACGGCGAGCCAGGGTTCGACCTTCCTGGATCGGATGATCGCCCTGGTCGAAGGGGCCGAGCGGCAGAAGACGCCGAACGAGATCGCGCTCAACATCCTGCTGGTCGGCATGACGCTGATCTTCGTGCTGGCCACGGTGACCATCCCCAGCTTCGCGTCATACGCCGGCGGCAATGTGTCGGTCGTCGTGCTGGTCGCGTTGTTCGTCACCTTGATCCCGACCACCATCGGCGCCTTGCTGTCGGCCATCGGCATCGCCGGCATGGATCGGCTGGTCCGCTTCAACGTGCTCGCCATGTCCGGCCGCGCGGTCGAGGCGGCGGGCGACGTCGATACGCTGCTGCTCGACAAGACCGGCACGATCACGCTGGGCAACCGGGTCGCCACCGAATTCGTGCCGATGCCCGGCGTCCAGCCGCAGGATCTGGCGGATGCGGCGCAGCTGTCGTCGCTCAGCGACGAGACGCCGGAAGGCCGCTCCGTCGTCGTGCTGGCGAAAGAGAAATACGGCATCCGGGCCCGCGAAATGGCGCCGCTCCACGCCAAGTTCATCCCGTTCACGGCGCAGACGAGGATGAGCGGCATCGATATCGAGGGCAGTTCGATCCGCAAGGGTGCCGTGAGTGCCGTGATGGCCTATGTCCGCGACGTCACGGGCAATCCCAACCTGGCCTTCTCCAAGGAACTCGACCAGGCGGCCGAGCGGATTTCGCGGTCCGGCGGCACGCCGCTGGCGGTCGCCAAGGATGGCCGGATGCTGGGCGTCATCCATCTGAAGGACGTGGTCAAGGGCGGCATCCGCGAGCGCTTCGCCGAACTGCGCCAGATGGGCATCCGTACGGTGATGATCACCGGCGACAACCCGCTGACCGCGGCGGCGATCGCGGCGGCATCCGGGGTCGACGACTTCCTCGCCCAGGCGACGCCGGAGGACAAGCTGAAGCTGATCCGCGAGGAACAGGCCAAGGGCAAGCTGGTGGCGATGTGCGGCGACGGCACCAACGACGCCCCGGCGCTGGCCCAGGCGGATGTCGGTGTCGCGATGCAGACCGGCACCATGGCGGCGCGCGAAGCCGGCAACATGGTCGATCTGGACAGCGACCCGACCAAGCTCATCGAGGTCGTCGGCATCGGCAAGCAGCTGCTGATGACCCGTGGCGCCCTCACCACCTTCTCGATCGCCAACGACGTCGCGAAATATTTCGCCATCATCCCGGCGATGTTCATCGCGTTCTACCCGCAGCTCGGCGCCTTGAACGTGATGCGGCTGGGCACGCCGCAAAGCGCCATCCTGTCGGCGATCATCTTCAATGCCTTGATCATCATCGCGTTGATCCCGCTCGCTCTCCGGGGCGTCACCTACCGGCCGCAAAGCGCCTCGCGCCTGCTCGCCCGGAATTTGCTGATCTACGGCGTCGGCGGCGTCATCGTGCCGTTCGTCGGCATCAAGGCGATCGACATGATCGTCACCGCGCTGGGGCTGGCTTAGTGGCTCCGACGATGTGCCACAGGCGATACCCGTCGCGTTGAAACACCCCCACCTCACCCGGCCTCTCCGCCCCTCGGGGCGGAGAGGAGAAAATCAGGGCAGACACCCTAAGGAATATTGAGATGCTAAAGGAACTTCGTCCGGCCATCATTCTGTTGGTGGCGCTCACCGTGATCACCGGGCTGATCTATCCCCTCGCCATGACCGGCATCGCCCAGATCGTCTTTCCGCGCCAAGCGGCCGGCAGCCTGATCGAGAAGGACGGCAAAGTCATCGGCTCCGAGCTGATCGGCCAGACCTTCGCCGACGACAAGTATTTCCACGGCCGTCTCTCGGCGACCACCGACACCGATCCGGCCGACGCCACCAAGACCGTCCCATCGCCTTATAACGCGGGCAATTCGGGCGCCTCGAACGCCGGTCCGACCAGCAAGGATTTGATCGAGCGGGTCAAGGGCGACACGGAGAAGCTGAAGGCTGAGAACGACACGCCCGTAAACCAAGCGGGGGTGCCGGTCGATCTGGTGACCACCTCGGCCAGCGGCCTCGATCCCCATATCACCCCGGCCGGTGCCGCCTTCCAGGTGGCGCGGGTGGCGCGGGTCCGCGGCATCTCGGCGGATAAGGTCAAGGAACTGGTCGACGCCGCGACCGAGGGACGGACCCTCGGCATCTTCGGCGAGCCGCGCGTCAACGTTCTGAAATTGAATCTTGCGCTGGATGCTGCTCAATAAGGAGTAGCTTGGCGCCACGCCGGGCTAGTCTTTAGGGAACAGGGCGCCGATGACGGATCAGGATCAGGGGCAAAGGGACGGTCGACCATCGCCCGATGCCCTGCTTGCCGAGGCGGAGACAGAGCGTCGCGGCTGGTTCAAGATCTTTCTCGGCGCCGCCCCCGGGGTTGGCAAGACCTACGAGATGCTGCGCAACGCCCATGCCAAGCTGGCAGATGGCGTCGATGTGGTGGTCGGCATCGTCGAGACCCATGGCCGGGACGAGACCAGCGCGCTGACCGACGGCCTCGACATCATCCCGCGGCTCAAGATCGAATATAAAGGCCGCGTGATCGAGGAGATGGACCTCGACGCGCTGTTGGCCCGGCGGCCCAAGCTGGTGCTGGTCGACGAGCTGGCCCACACCAACGCGCCGGGCAGCCGGCATCCCAAGCGCTATCTGGATGTCGAGGAACTGCTGGCGGCCGGCATCGACGTCTATTCGACGGTGAACATCCAGCATCTGGAAAGCCTGAACGACGTCGTCGCCCAGATCACCCGGATCCGGGTGCGCGAGACCATCCCCGACCGGGTGCTCGACCTCGCCAACGAGATCGAGGTCATCGATTTGACGCCCGAGGCGCTGATCAAGCGGCTGCACGAGGGCAAGGTCTATGTGCGCGACCAGGCGCAGCGCGCGCTGAAGCACTATTTCTCGCCCGGCAACCTCACGGCGTTGCGGGAGCTGGCGCTGCGCCGCACGGCCCAGCGGGTCGACGACCAGATGCTGAGCTATATGCAGGCCCATGCGATCGAGGGACCCTGGGCGGCCGGCGAGCGCATCCTGGTCTGCATCAGCGACGACCCCGGCAGCGCCGGCCGCATCCGCTACGCGCGCCGTATGGCCGACCGGCTGCGCGCCAAATGGACCGCCCTCTACGTCGAAGGCCCGCGCCACTACCTGCTGTCGGAAAAGCAGCGCGACAAGCTGGCCGAGCAGATGCGGCTGGCGGAACGGCTGGGAGCCGAGGCCATCACCATTTCGGGCCGCGACCTGGCCGAGGAGATCCTGGGCTTCGCGCGGGCGCAGAACGTCACCCATATCGTCATCGGCAAGGCCGAGCGGTCGCGCTGGTTCGTGCTGGTCCGGGGGTCGATCGTCCATAAGCTGATCCGGCATTCCGGCAATATCAGCGTGCATGTCATCGCCGGCGACGAGGCGGCGGAGCCCGCCGAGGGCAAGTCGCGGATCGTCCCGATCACCGCCGGCCTGCGCAGCGCGGTCGATCCGGTCGCCTATGCCGCGAGCACGGTCATGGTGGCGCTGGCCACGGGCGCCTGCCTGCTGCTCGACCGGGTGGTGACGCTGCCCAACCTTTCCCTGGTCTTCCTGCTCGCCGTGCTCAGCAGCGCCGTGCGCTATGGGCTGTGGCCGTCGCTCTTCTCGTCGCTGTTGAGCGTGGTCGCCTATAACTTCTTCTTCCTGCCGCCGCTCTACACCTTCGTCATCGCCGATCCGGCGAATTTCGTGGCCTTGCTGTTCTTCCTGCTGGTGGCGCTGATCACCAGCAACCTTACCGCCGTGACCCAGCGCCAGGCCCGCACGGCGGCGGACCGCAACCGCAAGACCGAGGAGATGTACGCGTTCAGCCGCAAGGTCGCGGCGATCCGCTCGCTCGACGATCTGCTGTGGACCGTGACCTATCAGATCGCGGTGATGCTGAAGGTCGATGTCGTCGTCCTGCTGGCGGACGCGGACGGCCTCGCCATCCGCGGCTCCTACCCGCCGGAGGACGAGCTGGGCTCGGCCGACATGGCCGCGGCGCAATGGAGCTGGAGCAACAACCACCCGGCGGGTCGCGGCTCCGATACCCTGCCGGGCGGCAAGCGCCTGTTCCTGCCCTTGCAGACCGGGCAGGGGGCGATCGGCGTGGTCGGCGTCGATCGCACGGCGCCGGAGCTGCTGTCGCCCGACGAACGCCGGCTGCTCGACGCGCTGCTCGACCAGGCGGCGGTCGCGATCGAGCGGGTCCGCCTGGCCGAGGATGTCGATCAGGTGCGCCTGCAGGCGGAGACGGAGCGGCTGCGCAACGCGCTGCTGACCTCGGTATCCCACGACCTGCGCACGCCGCTCGCCTCGATCATCGGCGCGCTGACCAGCCTTAAGACCTATGGCGATCTGTTCGACAAGCCGAGCCGGGACGAGTTGATCACAACCGCCCAGGACGAGGCGGAGCGGCTCAACCGCTTCGTCGGCAACCTCCTCGACATGACCAGGCTGGAATCCGGCGGGATCATGCCCAAGGCCGATCCGGTGGATGTGGGCGAGGTGTTCGGCACGGTGCTGCGTCGCACCGCCGGGTTGCTCGTCCATCATCAGGTCGAGCTGGCGATCGCCGAGGACCTGCCGATGGTGGCCGTGGATTCGGTGCTGCTGGAGCAGGTGCTGTTCAACCTGCTGGACAACGCCGCGAAATATGCGCCGCCCGAGACCAAGGTCGAGGTCCGCGCCGAGGCCGCCAATGCGACGATGTCCATCGAGATCATCGATGAGGGCCCCGGCATCCCGGCCGAAGCGCTGGACGCGATCTTCAGCAAATTCACCAGGCTGCAGCAGGGCGACAACCGGCGCGCCGGCACCGGCCTCGGCCTCGCCATCTGCCGCGGCTTCGTCGAGGCGATGGGCGGCACGATCAGCGCGCAGAACCGGCTCGACCGCTCCGGCGCGCTGTTCCGCATCAAGCTGCCGACGGCGCCGGCCACCGCGCGCACCCCGGCGGAGCTGGTCGATGGCGCATAGCAGCACGTCGATCCTGGTCGTCGATGACGAGCCGCAGATCCGCCGGCTGCTGAAGGTCAGCCTGGCGCCCCAGCATTACGAGCTGACCGAGGCCGGCACCGCCGCCGCCGCGCTGAAGCGCCTGGCCGCCGAAAGCTTCGACCTCATCATCCTCGATCTGGGATTGCCCGATGCCAGCGGCCTTACCGTGATCGAGGCCGTGCGCAAGACGTCGGCTGTGCCGATCATCATCCTGTCGGTGCGCGGCGACGAGGACAGCAAGGTGGCCGCCTTCGACCTCGGCGCCGACGACTATGTGACCAAGCCGTTCGGCATGGGCGAGCTGGTCGCCCGCATCCGCGCAGCCCTGCGCCACCGCCTGCAGGAGCAGGGGGCGAACCCGCTGCTGCAATGCGGCGAGGTCTCGATCGACCTGGTCAACCGCGAGGTCAAGCGCGGCGCCAGCGTGGTGAAGCTGTCGCCCACCGAATACAATTTGCTGCGCCTGCTGGCCGAACACCAGGGCAAGATCCTGACCCACCAATACATCCTGAAGGCGATCTGGGGTCCGGCCAAGATCGACGACATCCAATACCTGCGCGTCTATATCCGCGCCCTGCGCCAGAAGCTGGAGGACCGGGTCGACCAGCCGGAACTCATCCGGACGGAGACGGGGGTGGGGTACCGGCTGATGTGCGCGGAGCGGACGGCGGGTGGGTGAGGGGGCAACCACTGCGGGTAGTCGCCCCTGACAACACCGCCGCTACCATGCTAGCCTCGCCGGATGGAACACCGTCATCCTACTCCCTATGGCTACTCCCAAACCGTCATCACCGGCGGCGGCAAGCTCGCTTTCGTATCGGGGCAAATCGCGATGGCGCCGGATGGCGCCTTTGTCGGGGCGGGTGATTTCTCGGCGCAGAGCCGGCAGGTCCATGCCAATCTCGCGGCGGTCCTCGACGGGTTGGGCGCCAAGCCGGCACAGGTGATCAAGCTCACCACCTTCATCGTCGACCTCGATGCGGCGAAGACCGCTATCGTGCGGGCCGATCGCCTCGCGATGTTCGGGGCGGCGGCCCCGCCGGCATCCTCGCTGCTGGGCGTGTCGGCGCTCTATGCGCCGGAATGCCTGCTGGAGATCGAGATGATCGTGGATTTGACGCCGGCCTGACCGGGGGCGGGGACGGCGGATGACGCCGCGCGCTTCCGCCCGGTGCCCGAGCGGTTCGGATTGTCAGTGATAGCCCGCGTGAGATGCGGTCGAGATGTGGGACACCTTTGCCTATTTCTCACGCTCCTCGCTTTCCTCTGGCATTGAGGGTTTGGGGCCGGCAGCGTATTAACAAATAGGTGGCCCCGAATAATCGTGGCCCACGAACAATCCCGAATAATCCCACTTAAGACTATGATCTCGCCTGGAGGGCCGCCCACCTAACGTAAGGGGAAGCGGCTTCGACACAACGGACGTTGATGATGTCAATCATTCCCATAAGCGGACTTTTCGAGGCTCACCTGACCGTCTCCAATCTTGACCGCTCGGTGGCGTTTTATCGGGACGTCCTTGGATTGGAACTGGCACATAGAATTCCCCAGCGGCACGTTGCCTTTTTCTGGATCGGTGCACCAGGTGCCGCGATGCTGGGGCTCTGGTCGATCCATTCTTCCCCGATGTTTATGAGGCTTCATATCGCCTTTCGGGTAGCACTTCCGCAGATTGAAGCGTCTATCGCGGCCCTTCGTGGGGCGGGCCTCACGCCCCGGAACGGAGGTGGCGGGCCGGAGATATCAGAACCGGTCGTGCTTTCGTGGATGCCCGCCGCCAGCGTGTATTTTGATGATCCGGACGGACACTCACTGGAGTATCTCTGCATGCTGTCACACCAGCCCCGCCCCGATCTTGGGAGGGTCACGCTATCCGAGTGGCGGAAGATAAACGGCGAAGGTTAACGCCGGTCGTGAGGATCTGAGATGGCATTAGAGGACTGGCGTCGCGAACGGCGGATACGTCTCGCGCTCTGCGGTCTTACGCGGCAGCGGGTTGCGTTGATGCTCAATCCTGGTAACGTCATGGTTGTCGAATGCAGCCCGCCGCGATCGGAAGGGTTGGATGCGGCGTACAAAACCTGCGAAATGCGTGGCTGGATCGGCGTTCTGCACGACGCCGTTCCGCAAGGCGGCATCTCACCAGATGGAAAAGTGGGCGCGACCGCGTTTGAGACGAGTGGCCCTGTATATCGAATAACGGAAGCAGGATGGGCGGTAATTAATCGGGCACAGGCCTGGGCCATCGCGACGTTTGCTGTGGCGATGGCTTCTCTAGTTGCCTCGATGTTCAGCATACTTCTCACGTTGTCTACGAGATGAACCTCCATCCCGAGTCCATTATCGAGCCCAGAAATTGACCAGTGGCAAGGAAGCACCATGACCCAGCTATTCCCGGCCCGTGGTCATCCTTCTGGTGGCTCCTCGATTCCTCACTTCGAGATACGTGGGATCGAGGTGTTTCCAGCACGAGGCCATGCTGGCGGCAGTTCACCCATACCTCACTACCAGATCAAGGGGGGCGACATGTCTCCTTCGCGCGGTCACGTGCGAGGAAGTTCGTCAATCCCAGAGTTCACAATACGAGGGAGCGAGGTCTACCCCGCGCGCGGCCACGAGCAAGGTAGCCCTTCCATCCCGTGGTACACGGTTCGCTGAGATGGACAAACGCGGTAAAAAGAAGATCGCTGACCATCAGTGGGTGTCCAGATGAGGACGATAGCCGCCGGGAAATCCCTTTGTTAATCTCGTGGGACATAAGGGGAAACGCACCTTGGCATCAAAGCACCTGATGATCGCGATCAACTGGTATGGTCCATACGAGACTCTGGAGGAAGCGCAAGTCGAAGCGCGCGACTGGTATGCCCACGGGCTTTATCTTGCCATCGGCAAGCGCAAATTTGAACGGCGCGCCAAAATGCAATACATCGGCATTGGGGAGGCTTTGCACAGGCGTCTCCACGATGGTCATCACAAGTTAGGTGAAATCACCAGGGATAGGGTCTTCTGGCTTGGGGAGATAGCGACTGCAGAGCCATCTGGCAGACGGGTGAAGGTGACGCGGGCGTCACTCGACTATGCCGAGTGGTTGCATGTGCGCTTCTTGGGCTTGCCGCTGAACGACAAGAAGACGAAATCGCTTCCAAAAAGGGGCGTCACCGTGTTGAATCGCTGGTTCGAAACGAACTTCAAGACGGCCCACAAAAGAGCCGGGCACCTGGATTGGCCGGATCTCATCGACTTCCCTGATCCTGTCGATGAATTGCCGGCACGGACCGTGTGGTTCCGCAGCAGACGCAAGGAGAAGTTCGAACCGAGCGATTATGCCAAAGCGGGCTGACGAGCCCAGATTCCCATGTATGGCACCGGATTCGCTACTGGATTTCCCACAATATTTCAAGAAAACAATTTGAATATAGAAAGAACAAGCTGAACAAGAAATTGCGGCATTAATCTATACGATTCGTTCTTGATTCGACTTATCAGTGGAGTATTAGTGGTGGGTGCTGTTGGTGGAATTTCGGGAACCTCATTCAGAGCGTGAATCGATGCCGTCGTTCGTTCAGTCTTGAAAGAATGGATCATTTTATTCTCATGTAACTCCGCAGCACTTCCAATAAATTCAAAAGGCTCATCAAATTCAGGCTGGCCGTTGGCGTCAAACATGCTATCGGCGACTGCTAACGCTGCTAAACTCGGCCCATGTGCGTCATCATTGATGACGCAATTTGCAAATTCACCTGCTCGGTATAGTATTCCAACATACGGTTTCCGACCGCCGCCACTGAAGAGAAGTTCAGTAACTTGATAAATATTGTAATGCCTGAGTTCATCTTTATTATCCAACATAACATTGTCGATCTTGAATGTCGTGCAATCGAATTCGCTCGTTAATATGTCGTGCAGACGTAGTAGGTCCCGACGATTCGGTGCCCGGAACGATTTGTAATGTCGATCTATCTTTCTAGGAGCTTCACGCATTTCATTTAGATGCCATGTCTGATTTATCTATTGTTGTGATATATAGAAATTGTCGAACCAACGTTTTCGAAGCCATCTCCATCTCCATCTGTGGTCGGGGCGATTTCGCATTATAAAATATCGGCCGAAATTCAGGTCAGATTTGTGAAGATGTGGGGATATCTTACCCATTTCTCACGCTCCTCGCTGTCGTCTAGCATCGAGGATTGGGGGGCGGCAGCCTATTAACAAATAGGTGCCCCCGTATTCTTCCAACAAATGATGGATAAAACGGCAGCCCGTGCCGAAGGGGCCGCACGAAGCGGACACGATAGCGCAATGCGCTATCACCCTTGTTGCGCGAGATATCGCCTTACGCTATCATTTTGCCGTGAACAGCAAGCACCGTAAAACGCTCGAAGCGATCTTCAGCCGGCCGACCAAGGCGGATATCCGCTGGGTGGAGATCGAAGCACTCGTGATCGGGAGCGGTGGCACAGTTCAGGAGCGGGAAGGCAGCCGGGTTGCGATGACGTTGAAGGGCGTTCGCGCCAATTTTCATCGGCCGCATCCGAAGCCGACCACGAAGAAGGGCGCCGTCGATGCGATGCGCCTGTTTTTGACGAACGCGGGGGTCAAGCCATGACCATGGAATACAAGGGCTATACGGCCGGTCCAATCGATTTCGACCCTGAAGAGGAAACCTTCTCGGGTGTCGTGCTTGGGCTCAAGGACATCATCCATTTCGAGGGCTCGAACGCGGCGGAACTGCGAGCCTCCTTCGAGGGTGGCATCGACGATTATCTCGCACACTGCGCCGAGCGGGGGGAGGAACCGGATCGGCCGTTCAACGGCAAGATCCTGGTCCGGACCGAACCCGAGTTGCATCGAAAGGCGGCGATCCGCGCGGCGGCCGAAGGTACGAGCCTCAGCCGGTGGATCGCGCATCTGATCGAGGCGGCGTAGGGCGTGCACAATATGACTTTCGGTTGGTCGCGATCGTGCAATATCGGGCGGGTGTGCTGGCGATGAGGTTCTTCGGCACCCACGCGGACTATGACGAGATCAACGCGGAGACGGTGTGATGCGGACGGAACTGATCGTCATCTAGCGTGACGTTATGGAGCGGATTTTTGCCAGACCTGCTGTCAGCATTTCGTCAAAGTAATGGGATGGGGGATCGTTAGGATAGCAAAGGGCGGTAAGAAGGGATCCAGCAAGCGCGGCACCAAAGGTGATCGCAACATCAGCTCGCTCGACCAGCATAAGCTCCATGGCAAAACCCTGAAGCCGCCTTTTGCTCAGGTCCCCAATACGGCATTGGTGTCCTGGCGTGACGAGCGCTTGCCGGAACTTTTGTGGGCGGTCATTCTCGTCGGCCATCTTCCGCGAGAACGGTATCTCGAGTGCTTCCGCCAAGTCATCGCTGCCATCAAGTCGCTTCCCGAAACAACCGCGACCGCCATCCAACATTCGGTGATCGCCGAACTCGACGACGCGACCTTCGATGTGATCTTCGCCCCGCTATTCGCCGCTCCGGAAGCCCGCCACGCCTTGTCGGCGCTGCTGTTGTTCGATTGCCTTCCGGATCGCGCCCACTGGACGAGGCATCTCGATGAGCCGGACGCTACAATCCATTCGGAAATTGCCGCTGCCGCCGTCGCTGCTACCACTGAACATCAGTCCCAGGCAGCGACCGATTGCCGCTGGATCAAAGTCGTTTTCTACGCCGTCACCGACCGGGTTCGACTACCGACGACCATGTCCCATATCCGGGATGAGCTGATCGGTTATCCCGACGTTGGAGACATGCGCTCCGTGCGGCCGAAGATTCGAGCATTGGAAATGGGCCTCAACATCCTGGATTCCGCAATCAAAGAGTCGGGGTTTGCCCAGAAATTCTGGCAGGAATGCTGGAAGCGAACGAAATGCATACCGGCGCCGCGGCAAGGTGTCGCCGAGCTTGATACTCGGCCCGCGGTCAAGGCGCTGGTCGAAATGTACGCGAAGGTTGCGGCGCATTTCATGAATAACACCACGACCGACATGGATGCCCGCAGCGATGCCGTCTTCGGCATGGTTCTCTATGGCATCACCCTCGCCCTCAACATCAACCGCAGCAGAGCCCATAACCGCATTGAGGGGCGCCTGGCCATGCGTACGATGGTGGAGGTATATTTGACGCTGGCTTTTTTGCGAAACCGTGACGAAAAGGCACTTTGGGAGAAATATCGCAGGCATGGTGTCGGCCAAGCCAAGCTCGCTTTCCTGAAAATGCTCGACCTGGAGGCAGAGGAGGTTCCAGAGTATATAAAGATCGAGGAACTCGAAATGTTGGCCAACGAGGATGTCTGGCAAGAATATACCGAGATAGAACTTGGAAATTGGGCCGGGCTGGACTTACGGAAAATGAGCGACGCGGCCGGTGCTAAGGACATTTACGACAAATATTACGGCTGGCCGTCGAGCTACGTCCACGGTCAGTGGAGCGCGGTACGCGACACGGTCTTCGATCTCTGCCTTAATCCCTTGCATCGCTATCATCGCGTTCCAGCGCCGCCGCGAGAGACGATGGAGAGCGTCTCTCGCGACTCGGTTAAACTGGTCAATCTGATGCTCGACCAGCTGACGGCAGCCTATCCACCGTTCAAGCCACGAATTCGGCCTAGGGACGAAGCGCCGGCAAACCCAGAGGCCGAAGCAAAACCCGAACCCGAGGCGACACCAGAAACGGACCCCAATCCGGCAGAAGTGGCTGACTGACTGTGAACCGGCCCTAGGCCCGTTCCAGCGCCGAGGGGCACGGGTGCATGATAAACAGGTCCCCTAGGCCCCTCATCCCCGTGTTCCTGAATGAAGCGTCGAGCAGGTGAGTTCTCCGCCGGCCTTCGACGGCCCTGCAACGGCCCTTGACTCTCGATATGCTCTGTGTTCTTGATATGTTCATGGACATGACGCAAGCCATAGATCCGGCCGAGATCGCCCCCGGCGACGCGGCCCCGAACGGTCCCTCCTCGGAGCGGATGGAGGGGTGCGCTTGTGGTTCGGAAAGGAGCGAGCGCACCGAGCGGCATCTGCGGATGCTGCAGCGGCTCGCCGAGATCGGTATGGAATTGGCGGAGGCGGTCGGGCGGCAGGCCCTGGAGCAGGCGAAGGCGGTTTCCGAGCCGGCCGGGACACCGCAAAAGGCCGGGCCGGATCTTGGATTGGTGTTCACGCGGATTTCGCGCTCGGTGCGCCAGACGGTGGCGCTGGAGGCCCGGATCGCCGAGGGGCCGTTGACCCCACGCGCGGTCTCGGCGGCGCTGGACAGGCAGGCGGAGCGCGCGGCGCTGGCCGAGACGGATCGCCGGCACCGGCGCAAGGCGCAGGTCGGACGCATCGTGAAGCAGGCGATCAATGCCGAGCTCACCGGGATCAAGGCCTACCAGCGGGAAAGAGAGCTGCGGGAGCGGCTGGAAGACGAGGATGTCGAGACCGATATCGGCAGCCATCCGATCGGCGAGATCATCGCGCGGATCTGCTGGGATCTGGGGCTCGATCCGAATTGGCGCCGTTGGGCGGAAGATCATTGGGCGGTGCAGGAAGCCCGGACCAAGGCGCCGGGATCGCCTTATGCCGAAGACGAGGAAGACGAAGACGGCGAGGCTGAGGAAGATGAGGAGGGGGCCGAAGCCGAGGAGGGGGTCGAAGCCGCCGAGCCTGATACGGGCCAACCCGCCAGGGGAATCTCCGAAGCGGAGACCGCGCCGGACGGTGCCGGTGCCGAGGAACCGTTCGCGGCACCCTGGTCGGCCGATACCTGGTACCGGCATTACAAGCTGCCGCACCCCGCGACGGGGAGCGACCCGCCATCAGGGTGAGCGAACGGCGACGATCATCCGGAGTCGGGGCATGCGAGAGGATCGATACCCTGTCGAGGGTTCCGATCGTCGGCGACCCTCACCCTCCCACCGCTGACGCGGCGGGCCCCGCCCTCTCCCACGTTGTGGGCGAGGGGCTAAAGGTTGCGGGCGAGGGGTTTGGGATAGCTGGCGCTTGACCGGATCGGGGTGCTGCCGGTATCCCTCCTGGATGCTTGGCGCCGGCCTTCCAAAACTGATCGTTCTCGCCATCGTGATCTACATCACGTGGAAGGTGTTCGGCGCGATCGTGCGCATGGGGGCTGCTCAGCGCGGCGCCGTGCCGCCACGGCAAGCCCCTCGGCGCGCCGCGGCGGAGGCCCCGCGCGCGCCGGTGGCCGACGCGGTGGATCTGGTGAAATGCCCGGTATGCGGCAGCTATGTCAGCCCTGCCTCGACCAAATCCTGCGGCCGTCCGGACTGCCTGCAAAAGCCCTGACCGGGTTTGCCGGCCTGTTTGCAAAAACCGGTCGCCTTGACCCGATCCGAGGGCACCGATAGGGTCCGCCGCGCGATGGGCGTTGTGCGCTGCAACAGGGACATACGGATGGCGGTCGGTGGTGTATCGGGGAACAGCTTTCAGTCCCTGATCCTGAAACTTCAAAGCTTCTGGGCGGCGCAAGGCTGCGTCATTCTGCAGCCCTATGACGTCGAGGTCGGCGCCGGCACGTTTCATCCCGCGACCACCATGCGGGCGCTGGGGCCGGAGCCGTGGCGCGCCGCCTTCGTCCAGCCATCGCGCCGACCGACCGATGGGCGCTATGGCGAGAACCCGAACCGGCTGCAGCATTACTATCAGTTCCAGGTCATCCTGAAGCCGTCGCCGGACGACAGCCAGGCGCTCTATCTCCAAAGCCTGGAGGCGCTGGGCGTGGATCTGGCGCTGCATGACGTGCGCTTCGTCGAAGACGATTGGGAAAGCCCGACGCTCGGCGCCGCCGGCCTGGGCTGGGAGGTATGGCTGGACGGCATGGAGGTCAGCCAGTTCACCTATTTCCAGCAGGTCGGCGGCATCGATTGCGCCCCGGTCTCAACCGAAATCACCTACGGGCTGGAACGCCTGGCGACCTATATCCAGGGCGTCGAGAGCGTCTACGATCTGGATTACAACGGCGTCGAGGGGCCGGGCCGGATCACCTATCGCGACGTGTTTCAGCGCGCCGAGCGGGAATTCTCCGCGTTCAACTTCGAGCACGCCGACACCGCGAAGCTGCTGGCGCATTTCAGCGACGCGGAGAGCGAGTGCGGCGTCTTGCTGGGTCATGCGCTGGCTTTGCCGGCCTATGACCAGTGCCTGAAGGCGAGCCACCTGTTCAATTTGATGGATGCGCGCGGTGTGATCAGCGTGACCGAGCGGGCGAGCTATATCGGCCGGGTCAGGGCGCTCGCCAAAGGATGTTTCGAGACTTGGCTCGCCGCTACGCCGAAGGCGGTGGACTGACATGGCCGATCTGCTGTTCGAGCTGCTGACCGAGGAAATCCCGGCGCGCATGCAGGCGCGGGCCGCCGAGGATCTGGCGCGGTCGTTCACCAAGGAACTCGCCGCGATCGGCCTGGCTTGCACCGAGGTCGCGAGCTATGCGACGCCGCGTCGCCTGACCTTGGCCGCGTCCGGTCTGCCCGATCGGCAGCCGGATCGTGCCGACGAGGTGAAGGGCCCTCGCGTCGGCGCCCCCGACCAGGCCATCCAGGGTTTTCTGCGTTCGGCCGGCCTCGCCTCGATCGAGGCCTGCGAGATCCGCGACACCGGTAAAGGCGGCGTCTATTTCGCCGTCAAGCGCGTGGCGGGTGCGGCGATCGAGCAGGTTTTGCCCGGTGTCTTGCGGCAGGTGATCGACACGCTGTCCTGGCCGAAATCCATGCGCTGGGCCGATCACGATTTCCGCTGGGTGCGGCCGCTCCGGAATATCCTGGCGATCATCGACCGGAATGGGGCGAGCAGCGTCATCGATTTGCGCTTTCCGCTGAAGCGCGACGATCAGGATGCCTGTTTGATCGCCAATGACCGCACCACGGGCCACCGCTTCATGAGCAGCGGCGAGGTCGCCGTCACCGGTTTCGAGGATTACCGGGCGAGGCTGCGCGAGCGGTTCGTCATCCTCGATGCGTCCGAGCGTCGGGCGAAGATCCAGGCCGACGCGACGGCGGCGGCGGCCGGGCAGGGGCTTACCGTCAAGGACGATCCAGGACTGCTCGAGGAGGTTACCGGCCTGGTCGAATGGCCGGTCACGTATCTGGGGCGCATCGATCCCACCTTCATGACGCTGCCGCCGGAGGTGCTGACCACCTCGATGCGCAGCCATCAGAAATACTTCGCCTGTCTCGATGCCGCCGGCGTCGTGGCGCCGGCCTTCATCGTCATCGCCAACCGCACCACCACGGATGGCGGCAAACAAGTCGTCGCCGGCAACGAGCGCGTGCTGCGCGCCCGGCTGTCGGATGCGATGTTCTTCTGGGACCAGGACCGCAAGGCCAAGCTGGAGAGCCGGGTCGGCCGGTTGAAGGAGCGGATCTTCCACGCGAAGCTCGGCACCGTGTACGACAAGGTCGAGCGGATGGCGACGCTGGTCGAGGTACTGGCGCAGATGGTGCCGAATGCCGACCTTGCCCTGGCTCGGCGCGCGGTGCTCCTCGCCAAGGCGGATCTCTCCAGCGCCCTGGTCGGCGAGTTTCCCGAGCTGCAGGGCATCATGGGCCGCTATCTGGCGCTGCATGACGGCGAAGCGCCGGAAGTCGCCGAGGCGATCGCCCAGCATTACGCGCCGCTCGGACCGTCCGATACCGTGCCGACGACCCCGGTTAGCATCCTGGTCTCGCTCGCCGACAAGATCGACACCCTGGCGGGCTTCTTCGCGATCGACGAGCGGCCGACCGGATCGAAGGATCCCTATGCGCTGCGGCGGGCCTGCCTCGGCATCATCCGGGTCATCCTGGAGAACAAGTCGCGGCTGCCGCTGCGGCCGGTGTTCGACCAAGCGCTCGGCACTCTCGCCGATCGGGTGCCGGACCTGGCGGCCCGGCGCGCGGGGCTGGTCGACGGGCTGATGGAGTTCGTCGCGGACCGGCTGAAAGTCTTCATGCGGGAGCAAGGGGTCCGGCACGATCTGGTCGCCGCGGTGTTCAGCCTGGGGGACGAAGACGATCTGGTGCGTTTGCTCGCCAGAACGCGGGCGCTGGCGGATTTTCTGGCGACGGATGACGGGGCCAATCTCCTCATCGCCTATCGGCGCGCTTCCAAAATCGTGCTGATCGAAGAGAAAAAGGATGCCGTTGCTTATCGCGGAGAGGCCGATCCGCAATTTCTTCGCTTGCCGGAAGAGACCGCTTTATCCATTCGACTGGCAGAAGTCGGCCTTTTGAGCGATAAAGCTTTGCGGCAGGAGGACTTTACGCGTGCGATGAGCGCCTTGGCGACGTTGCGCCGCCCGATCGACGAATTTTTCGACCGGGTAACGGTTAATATTGACGATCCGGCGCTGCGGGCGAACCGTTTGCGCCTCTTGGCGAAAATTTGGGGTACGCTCAATCAGGTGGCGGACTTTTCCACGATAGAGGGATAAGGCAAGTCATGACACAATGGGTTTACCGATTCGGCGACGGTACGGCCGAAGGTCGCGCGGGCATGAAGAATCTGCTCGGCGGTAAAGGTGCCAACCTTGCGGAGATGAGCAATCTCGGCCTGCCGGTTCCTTCCGGTCTGACCATCACGACCGAGGTCTGTACCCATTACTACGCCAATGGGGATACCTATCCGCCCGAGTTGAAGGGCCAGATCGACGCGGCGCTGGGCGCGGTCGAGGCATCGATCGGCGCCAAGTTCGGCGACGCGGCCAATCCGCTGCTGGTCTCGGTGCGCTCCGGCGCCCGCGCCTCCATGCCGGGCATGATGGATACGGTGCTCAATTTGGGCCTGAACGACATCACCGTCGAGGGCCTGGCCGTGCGCAGCGGCGATCCCCGGTTCGCCTATGACAGCTATCGCCGCTTCATCCAGATGTACGGGCAGGTCGTGCTCGGCGTCGAACATCATTTGTTCGAGGAGATCCTCGACCATCACAAGCTCGATACCGGTGCCGCACTGGATACCGACCTTACCGCCGATGATTGGAAGGCGGTGATCGACGGCTATAAGGAAGTCGTGCTGACCCAGCTGAAGAAGCCGTTCCCGCAAGACCCGCAGGAACAGCTCTGGGGGGCTATCGGCGCCGTGTTCGGCAGCTGGATGAACCAGCGGGCGATCACCTATCGCCGGCTGCACGAGATCCCGGCCGAATGGGGGACCGCGGTCAATGTCCAGGCCATGGTGTTCGGCAATATGGGCGACGACTGCGCCACCGGTGTCGCGTTCACCCGCAATCCGTCGACCGGCGCCGATGAGTTCTACGGCGAATACCTGGTCAATGCCCAGGGCGAGGACGTCGTCGCCGGCATCCGCACGCCGCAGCACCTGACGATCGCCGGGAAGAAGGCCAACCACTCGCCGCTGCCGGCGATGGAAGAGGTCATGCCCGAGGTGTTCGAGGAACTGAAGCGCGTGCGCCAGCTGCTCGAAGGCCATTACCTCGACATGCAGGACATCGAGTTCACGGTGCAGCAGAACAAGCTGTACATGCTGCAGACGCGCAGCGGCAAACGCACCACCCAGGCGGCGTTGAAGATCGCCGTCGATATGGCGCGCGAAGGGCTGATCAACCGGACCGAGGCGGTCAGCCGCATCGATCCGGCATCGCTCGACCAGCTGCTGCATCCGACCCTCGACCCGACCGCGCCCAAGCAGGTGCTGGCACGCGGGCTGCCGGCATCGCCCGGTGCCGCGTCCGGCGTCGTCGTGTTCTCGGCCGAGGATGCCGAGGATATGGCCGCGAAGGGCATCGCCGTCATCCTGGTGCGGATCGAGACCAGCCCCGAGGACATCCACGGCATGCACGCCGCCAAGGGCATTCTCACGACGCGGGGCGGCATGACCAGCCACGCCGCCGTGGTCGCCCGCGGCATGGGCCGGGCCTGCGTGTCCGGCGCCGGGGAGTTGCGGGTGGACTACCGGGCGCAGAACTTCAGCGTCATGGGGACCACCGTGAAGGCCGGTGAGATGATCACCATCAACGGCTCGACCGGCGAGGTGATTCTCGGCGACATGCCGACCATCCAACCCGACCTCAGCCGGGATTTCACCGAGCTCATGGGCTGGGCGGACGAGATCCGCACGATGCGCATCCGTGCCAACGCCGAAACGCCGCTCGACGCGCGGACCGCCCGCCGGTTCGGCGCCGAAGGCATCGGCCTGTGCCGCACGGAGCATATGTTCTTCGATACCGACCGGATCACCGCCATGCGCGAGATGATCCTGGCGGAGGATATAGCCGGCCGGCGTACGGCGCTCACCAAGCTGCTGCCGATGCAGCGCGCCGATTTCGTCGAGCTGTTCCGGATCATGACCGGCCTGCCGGTCACCATCCGGCTGCTCGATCCGCCGCTGCATGAGTTCCTGCCCAAGACCGAGGCGGAATACGGCGATATCGCCAAGATCACCGGCCGGGATATCGGGCAGATCCGGCACCGCGCGGCCGCCTTGCACGAGACCAACCCGATGCTGGGTCATCGCGGCTGCCGTCTCGGCATCACCTATCCGGAAATCTACGAGATGCAGGCCCGCGCGATCTTCGAGGCGGCGGTCGAGGTCTATCGGGAAACCGGCGAGACGGTCGAGCCGGAGGTAATGATCCCGCTGGTCTCGATGAAGCCGGAATTCGATATCCTGAAGCGGCTGATCGACAAGGTGGCGGAGGAGATCTCCCAGACCAGCGGCGTGACGCTGACATACCTGGTCGGCACGATGATGGAGTTGCCGCGCGCCGTGCTGCGCGCCGGCGAGATCGCGGAAACCGCCGAATTCTTCAGCTTCGGCACGAACGATCTGACGCAGACCTGTTTCGGCCTGTCGCGCGACGATGCCGGCAGCTTCCTCGGCAGCTATCAAAAGCAGGGCATCATCGAGCGGGACCCGTTCATCTCGATCGATCAGGACGGTGTCGGCGAGCTGGTGAAGATCGGCTGCGAGCGCGGCCGGCGGACCCGGCCCAAGCTCAAGCTCGGGATCTGCGGCGAGCATGGCGGCGATCCGGCGTCGATCCATTTCTGCCAAAAGGTCGGTTTGGACTATGTGTCCTGCTCGCCCTACCGCGTGCCGATCGCCCGATTGGCGGCGGCGCACGCGGCGCTGGCGTCGGAGCGGGTATCGACGACCGCGTAGGGCAATCAGCAGTCCCGGCGCCGTGGCGCCGGGACGACCTTTTAGATCGCTCGTGTTCGACGGGGGCGTCGTGACGTATATTCTGGACGCGATCGCCAAGCTGGATCAGGCGCAACTGGTCGGCTATATCGCGTCCGTCACGATCTTCACGACCTTCTGCATGACCACGATGATCCCCTTGCGGTTCGTGGCCCTGCTCAGCAATCTCACCTTCGCGACCTATGGCTATCTCAGCGGCAGCCATGCCGTGATGGTGCTGCATCTGGTGTTGCTGCCCGTCAATTTCTGGAAGCTGCGCAACATCCTGGATCTGGTCCGGTCGTCGCGCCGGAACACGGGCGAACGCTTTCAGTTCGAACGGCTGCGCCCGTTCATGACCGAAGTGCGCTTGGCCGCCGGGACGGTGGTCTTCCACAAAGGCGACATGGCGCTGGAGATGTACTACGTGAAGTCCGGCGAGATCCTGATCGAGGATGTCGGCGCCACTTGCCGAACCGGCGATCTTTTGGGCGAGGTGGCGCTCTTCTCCAGCGACAAGCGGCGCACCGCCGGCGCCGTCTGCGTCACCGATTGCGTGCTGCTGGCGCTCAGCGAGGCGAAAACCAAGGAGCTGTATTTCCAAGATCCGGAATTCTCGTTCCGGGTCGTCGAGATCATCATCGAACGGCTATTGAGCAACGCCCGTCAGGAGGCGGTCGGCTCGGTGCTGCGCGATGCGAGCGTGCCGGTCTCCGTCGCGACAGCGTCGAACGATGTCTCGCCTCAGGTCGCCGCGCTGCCCTGACCCACGGTGCCGGAAAGGGGCGTCAGAACGCCGCCCAACCGGGCTTCCTCGGCGTCAGCCGCGCCGACCCGGCGGTCAGCACCGTGTCGGGACCGTCGATGATTTCAAGGCGCAGCAAGGCGAGCGCCTGACCGTCCACACCGCTTCGGACCTCACCGGCCTCCTGATCGCCGGCCATCACCGCGGTGCCGGCCGGTGGCAAGGGGCCGTCGATGGCGACCGGCATCAAGCGCTTCTTGATCAACCCGCGATACTTGGTCCGCGCGGTCAGTTCCTGCCCGACATAGCAGCCCTTTTTCCAGTCGACGCCGTTCAACTCGTCGAACCCGGCTTCGAGCAGGATGGCCTTTTCGACAATCAGGTCGCGGCTGCCATCCGGTACGCCCAGCCCGATGCGCAGCCGCTCGAACGCGCCGGTCTCCCCCGGGGCGAGCCCCATGGCGCGCAGCGGCGTATCGCCCGCTTCCCGGGACAGAACCGCTCGGATGCCGAGATCCGCCAAGCGGGGATCGACCAGCACCACGCCGTCCTCGATCACCCGAACATCACCGGCCAGTTCCAGCCCCGCCGCTTCGATGATCCCGGCACCCCAGCCGAGCCAGACGGCGTATCGGTCGCTGATATCGTGCAAGGCTACCTTGGCGCGCAGCTTGTACATCGACAGGCGGCGCTTCAAATCGGCCAGCCGCTCGCCCTCGGCATCCAGCAGCAAGGCCTCGCCCAATCCGGGGATAACGGCCGACAGGATCATGAAATCGTGAAGGTATTTCCCCTGGGGCGTCAACAGGGCGGCATGGATGGCGCGGGTCGGTCCGACCCGTGTCACATCGTTGGAGACGAGCCCCTGAAGGAACGTCACGCGATCCTCGCCGGTGATGGCGAGCAGGCCGCGGGGCGCGTCGGGGTGGCTGAAGCTTTGAGTATTGGTCATAGCCTGGGATATGTCGTCCTTGCCGGTTTGCTTGGCAAGCCTCGCATACGCCCGCCGCACCCATCGGACCTCGACGCAACGCACGTTATCGTGCCCAGGGGTCCTTGCGTGTGCTGGCGGCATTGGCAGCCCGGTGAGACGACGCTATAAGCGGGCATGGTCAAATCTCTGCCAGATTTGGGCCCCAGCCCCGCCATCCTGTTCATCACCGCGACCCGCATCGGCGACGCGGTGCTGTCGACGGGGTTGCTTGGCCATCTCCTCGACCGGTATCCCGATGCGCGGCTGACCATCACGGCCGGCTCGGTCTCGGCGCCGCTGTTTCACGGCACGCCCGGGCTGCAGCGGCTGATCACGTTGACCAAACGGCCCTATGCCGCCCACTGGCTGGATCTTTACCGGGCGACGATGCCGGTTCGCTGGTCTTTGGTTGTCGATCTGCGCGGCTCGGCGCTGGCGTTTCTGCTGCGCACCCGGCATCGGCGGATCATGGCGAAGGGTGATCCGCGGAAGCATCGGGTGGCGCAGCTCGCCCGGCTGTTCGGATTGTCCTCGCCGCCGGCGCCCCGTTTATGGCTGACTCCGGAACATGTCGCGGCGGCGGAGCGGCTGATACCGGAGGGTGGCCCCATCCTGGCGATCGGGCCGGCCGCGAATTGGCGCGGCAAGCAGTGGCGGGCGGAGCGCTTCGCCGACCTCACCCGGCGGCTGACGGCACCCGGCCGCCCCTTCGCCGGTGCCCGGGTGGCGGTGCTGGCGGCCGCGCATGAACGGGCGCAAGTCGAGCCGGTGCTGCGCGCCATCCCGGCGGAGCAGCGTCTTGACCTGGTTGGGGAGGTCGACCTGCTGACAGCGGCGGCATGCCTTGGGCGGGCGGCGATGTTTATCGGCAACGACAGCGGCTTGATGCATATGGCGGCGGCCATGGGCGTGCCGACGCTCGGCCTGTTCGGGCCCAGCTTGACCGCTCAATATGCGCCATGGGGGCCTCATGCCAGCGCCCTGGAAACGCCGATCCCCTATGCGACGCTGGTCGGCGCGCCGGATTTCGATCATCGCACCACCGATACGCTGATGGACAGCCTGACGGTCGACGCGGTCGAGGCGGCGGTCGAGCAACTGGTCGTCCATAACGCCAGGGCGGCGTGACGGTATGCGGCGTAGATTTATGCGGGTAACGGGCTGATGTGCGGCATCGCAGGCATGATGACCACCGACGGGTCGCCGCCCAGCGAGCAGATCCTGCAAGCGTTGGGCGGCGCGATGCGGCATCGCGGGCCGGATGGCGAGGGTTTCTATCGCATTGGCAACGTCGCCATGGTCCAGGCTCGGCTCGCGATTATCGACCTGGTGACCGGCGATCAGCCGCTGAGCGAGCCGGGCGGAGTCGCGCTGATCGCCAATGGCGAAATCTACAACTATATCGAGCTGAAGGCGGCGATGCCGGAGGTGAAGTTCGCGACCCAATCGGATTGCGAGCCGCCGCTGTATCTCTATCGAAAATACGGTCTGGACTATCCGCGGCATCTGCGCGGCATGTTCGCCATCGCCTTGCATGATCCGGTATCGAGCCGTCTGATCCTGACCCGCGATCCCTTCGGCATCAAGCCATTGTACTACGCCGAGACCGCATCCGGCTTCGCCTTCGCCTCCGAACCGGCCGTGCTCATCAAGGCCGGGCTGGTGGAGGCGCAGGTGGTGCCCCAGGCGCGCAATGAATTGCTGCAGCTGCAATTCACCACCGGCCGGGACACCATCTTCGCCGGCATTCGCCGGGTCTTGCCCGGCGAGACCATGGTGATCGCCGGCGGCCGGATCGTCGAGCGGCGGCGGATCGAGGCATTGCCGGTCGGTGGGCCGCTGCCGATGACGTTGAACGATGCGTTGCCCCGGCTGGAGGCGGCATTGGTCGATAGCGTACGGGTCCATCAACGTTCGGACGTGCCCTATGGCATGTTTCTTTCCGGCGGTGTTGATTCCGCGGCGGTGCTGGCGGTGATGGCCGGGCTCAACGAACGGCCGGTAAAGGCCTTTACCATCGGCTTCTCCAACACCGCCGCCGTCGATGAGCGGCCACAGGCCAGGGTGGTCGCCGAGGCGCTGGGCGCCGAGCACGTCATGGTGGAATTCGGCGAGGAGGATTTCTGGGAGACGCTGCCGGCGATCGCCGCCGCGATGGATGATCCCGCCGCGGATTACGCGATCCTGCCCAGCTACAAGCTGGCGGCGACGGCGCGGGCGGCCGGTCTCAAGGTCATCCTGTGCGGCGAGGGGGGCGACGAACTGTTCGGCGGGTATGGGCGGTATCGCAGCGTGATGCGTCCCTGGTGGGCCGGCGGCAAGGAATTGCGGGTGCGCGGCAATTTCGATCGGCTGGGCGTGTTCGCCGGCGATCTGGCCGGCTGGCGCGACGGCGTCGTCGCGGCCGATGTCAACGCGACCCTACCGGGTCGCAGCCGGCTGCAGGTCGCCCAGGCAACCGATTGCGCGGATTGGCTGCCGAACAATCTGCTGACCAAGCTCGATCGGTGTTTGATGGCGCATGGCGTCGAAGGCCGCACGCCGTTCCTCGACCCGGCGGTCGCCAAGGCGGCGTTCTGCCTGCCCGACGAGCTCAAGGTGCATGACGGGCTGGGCAAGTGGGTGCTGCGCCGCTGGCTGCAGAACCGGCTGCCGGTCGCCGATGTGCTGGCCCGCAAGAAGGGTTTCACCGTGCCGGTCGGCGAATGGATTCATCGGCGCGGCGCCATCATCGGCCCGCTGGTGGCGCGTCAGCCGGGGATCCGCGAGATTTGCCATCCGGAGATGGTCGAGCGACTGTTCGCCCATGCGAACGACAAGCATGCCGGGTTCGCCGCCTGGACGCTGTTGTTCTATGCGCTCTGGCATCGCCGCCACGTCGAGGGCCGCCAGCCCGAAGGCGACGTGATGGCGAGCTTGACCGCGTGAGCTAGCTGTCTTGAGGGGCGCTCCGTCGTAAGCCGAAGGTCAGCCATCCGGCACAGGCGGCGGCGATGGCGCTGGCGATGATCGGTCCGAGATAGCTGCCGGTGATATCGAAGATATAGCCGGCGAGCGGTGGTCCGATGAGTGCCGCGACGCCGACGGCGGTATAGAGGTATCCAAGCACCGATCCGATGCTCTTTGTACCGAACAGGTCCGCCGCGACGGCGGGATAGAGGCCGACGCAGCCGCCATAGCTCATGCCGAACAGGGCGGCGAAGATCGCCAGCATGACGAAGCCGCCGGCCATCGGCGAGAACGTGGCCATCGCCCAGAACACGAAGGAGGCGGCCACGGCCAGCGTCAGAACCGCGAGCAACCGGGTTCGGCCGATCCGATCGCCAAGCCCGGCCAGAACGAAGCGCCCGAACACGTTGCCGATGCCGATGAGGCCGATCAATACGGTGCCGGCTTCGATCGACAGGCCGAGATCGCGCGCGGCCGGGACGATGTGGACATAGGGGATGAAGGTGCAGAACGAGCCGAGCAGCAGCACGGCGTAAAAGCGCCGAAACTTGCCGTCACGCCAAGCCGCCGACGGTGTCAGCGCATCATGGGCGCCGGCCGTCTTCCATGTCGATGGAACGACGCGCTTGCGGATGATCAACGCGGCCGGCAGGCCGATGACGGCGATCACCGCCGCGAGACCGATGAGGCAGGAGCGCCAGCCGATCACCGGAACGGCCTGGCCGACCGCGAAGGGTAGAATCAGCGTGCCGATGCCGATGCCGGCGGTGGCCACGCCCGAGGCTTGGCTGCGCCGACGCTCGAACCAGGACTGCACGGCGCCAATAGCCGGGACATAGGCGAGCCCGATGCCGAGGCCGACACCGATGCCGTACCAGGCATAGAGTACGGCAAGCGAGCCCGCCTGGCTGGCGCCCACGGAACCGACGATCATCGCGATCAACCCGGCGGCGACCAGGCGCCGTGTCGGCCATCGATCGCCGAGCGGGCCGGCCACGGCGCCCATCACGTAGTAGGTGAAGGCGGCGAGAGAGAAGACCAGGGCGATTTGACCGCGTGGTGCCCCGAACTCCGTGGCCAGGCTTGGAAAAAGCGGCGAGAAGGCATAGGCGGAGCCAAAGCTCACAGCGATCACCGCATGCGTGCCGCCGACGACCCGCCAACCGCGAGGGGAATCGAGCGTGTCCATATGTCGGGGGTCCAGGAAATTGCGTGCCGTCAACTCGGCCTCAAGTCGTGAGCGCTTCAGTAGCCGACTTCCACCGCTTTAAAAAGCCGTTCGCGGGACCTCCAAGCTGTTTCAGGCCGCCATGTCTGGCAGTTTGATCCCGCGCTAGCCTTCGTCGCCGTAAAGCTTGCGGTAAGACTCCAGCATGATCTCATCGAGATTACGCTCGGCCACATAGCTGGACATATCGTCGGGTCGGGTCACGCCCTCCATCTGACGAGGGCATTCCTCCGCCGCGCCGACGACGGTGCGGATCGGGAACAGCGCCGTCCATGCCGGCACCGCGTAATCCTCCTCGTCATCATGTACCGGTTCGTTGCGGATCTTGCCGGACGCTTGCTCGATTTCCATGCCGAGGAAGGTCGTCGCCTTGATTTCCTTCTCGGTCGCCGGGCGAATCAACTTGGAGCGTCCCAGGAAAAAGCGATCGATGAAGCTGTTCATCGCGGTCACCTTCTCCGCCTGGTCTTCGATCACGTGGGCTTTGCCGTAGGCCATCACCGACCGGTAGTTGATCGAGTGGTTGAAGCCGCAGCGCGCAAGGACGATGGCATCCGTGTGCGTGACCGTCAGGCAGACCGGGATGCCGGTAGCCTGATTGCGCAGCATGCGGCTGGCCGAAGATCCATGCCAATAGAGATGGTCCCCTTCGCGCCAGAACGAGGTTGGGGTGCAATAGGGCTGTCCATCGATGACGTAGGCGATGTGGCAGACCAGCGCGGAATCGAGAATGTCGTAAACCGTCGCCTTGTCGTACTTGCCGCGCGCCGGCCGGCGCACGACACGGTTGCGTTTCGATAGCTCGAAGGATGATTCAGGGGTGGCTTCGGACATAGGGACTCTCCTGTCGGCACGTTCTGACCGCGCACAAAAGCGCGCTTGAGTGGTCTGGAAAAGAGCCAATCCCTTCCATCATGCCAGACCAATTTAGTCGGAGAGTCATTCCCCGGACGGGTTATCGCAGGTAGTCTGTCTCCGATGGTCCCAGATGTCCCCGCGCCCGATTGGTCCGACCTGCTCTCCCTGTCGGTCGATCGAAACACCGCCGAGCCCTTGTTTCGCCAACTTTATAACGAACTGCGGCGTGTAATCCTCAGCGGCGCCGCGGCACCCGGCAGTCGTTTGCCGGCGACACGGTATCTGGCCGCCAAACTGGCGGTCTCCCGCACCTCGGTGGTCAGCGTCTACGAGCAGCTTCTGGCAGAAGGCTATGTGGAAGGCCGTATTGGTTCCGGAACATTTGTGTCCCGTGACATGTTGGAGCCACCGCTTGCGCCGAAGAAAACCAAGGCCGCTCCATCGCGGGTACCGGCCGCGCAACCGACCCCGGTCGCGCGCTATGCGGGCTTGAAACCCGACTACAACCAATTCGCCGCCATCCCCTTCAATACCGGCCGCTGCAGCGTGGACGAGCGGACCCTGAAGGTCTGGCGTAGGTTGACCACGGCGCAACTGCGGAGGGTCGACCCGCTCTGGCTGGGCTATAGCGACCCGTGCGGTTCCCCGCGGCTGCGGGAGGCAGTGGCAGGTTATCTCCGCGCCGCCCGTGGGGTGCATTGCGACCCGGCCCAGATCATGATTCTGTCGGGCGTACAGCAAGCGATCGACCTGGTGGTGAAGGTGCTGGTCGAACCCGGCGATGCCGTGTGGATCGAGGACCCGACCTACCCGGCCCTGCACGCCGCCTTACAAGCCGCGCGGGCCAAGATCGTTCCAGTGCCGGTCGATAGCCACGGTATCATCGTGTCGGACGGCATCGCCGCTTCCCCTATCGCGCGCGCGGTCTATGTGACGCCGTCCCACCAATCCCCATCCGGCGTCGTGCTGTCCATGGCGCGGCGGCTCGAGTTGCTGGCTTGGGCACGGGACGCGCGGTCATGGGTCATCGAAGATGATTACGACGGCGAGTTTCGCTACGCCGGGCGCCCGCTCGCCTCCTTGCAGGGGATCGATCGCGGCGAACGGGTCATCTATCTGGGAACTTTCAGCAAGGTGCTCTTTCCCGGTCTGCGCCTCGGCTACGCGGTGATCCCCTACGAACTCCTCGATGCGATGACCGCTGCCCGCTTCCTGACGGACCGGCATTCGCCAGGATTGACCGAAAGCGTCGTCACCGAGTTCATCGAGCAAGGCCATTTCGGCGCCCATCTCCGCCGCATGTGCGCGCAGTATCGCGGGGCTCGCGATTATCTGGTTGGGGCGGTGAACGCGCAACTCGGGGCGTTCCTGGAGGTTACCGCGCCGGATCAGGGCATGCAGTTGATGGCGCGGTTGCGTCCTGGGCTGGACGATGCCGCCGTCGCGCGCGCCGCTTTGGCACGCGGCGTCGTCGTTCGTCCCCTCAGCGCGCTCTACCTGGCCGCCCAACCCGTGTCGGCCCTCATGCTCGGCTTCACGGGTTACGAAACGCAGGCGTTGCAGGCTGGAGTCGACCGCTTGACGGCGGTGTTCCGGGATATGCCGACGTAGCCACCGAGGCCGGCGATAGCGACTGGGTCAGGGCGAGCTATGCCAGGCGCCAGTCCAATGTTTCCCCAGCCTGGAACGGGCGCAACCCGCCGACCGTCTCGCCGACTTGAGCCGGTACTAACATCGGCCCACGTTCCAGGGTGATGGTCCCGGCATTGACCGGCAGGCCGTAGAAGGCCGGGCCGTTCAGTGCTGCGAAGCCTTCCAGCCGATCGAGCGCGCCCGCCCGATCGAAGACCTGGGCGTAGACCTCCAAGGCGGCCGGCGCGCAGAACACCCCGGCGCAGCCGCAATCCTTCTCCTTGTCGTGGATCGGGTGCGGTGCCGTGTCGGTGCCGAGGAAGAAGCGCGGGCCGCCGCCGGTCGCGGCGCGAACCAGCGCCTGGCGATGTCGCTCGCGCTTGGCGACCGGCAGGCAATAGGCGTGCGGCCGCAACCCGCCGGCGAAGAGGGCGTTGCGGTTGATCAGCAGATGATGCGGCGTGATCGTGGCGGCGATGCCGGGTGCGGCTTCGGCCACATAATCCGACGCCTCTTGCGTGGTGATGTGTTCCAGCACGATCCGCAGGCCCGGAAAGTCCCGGCGCAACGGGATCAGCACTTGATCGACGAAGACCGCCTCGCGATCGAAGATATCGATTTCCGGGTCGGTCACCTCGCCATGGATCAACAACGGCATGCCGATCCGGGACATCCGCTCCAGCACGGGGGCGACCCGGCGCATATCGGTGACACCGGCCGCCGAATTGGTCGTGGCCTTGGCCGGGTAGAGCTTGACCGCCGCCCAGACGCCGTCTCGGAAACCGGCCTCGACCTCGTCCGGCGCTGTGCCGTCGGTCAGGTAGCAGGTCATCAGCGGCGTGAAATCGGTGCCGGGCGGCAGGGCGTCGAGGATACGGCCTCGATACGCCTGCGCCGCGGCCACGGTCGTGACCGGCGGCACCAGATTCGGCATAATGATGGCGCGGGCGAATTGCCGGGCGGTATAGGGCAACACGGCGGCAAGCATGGCGCCGTCGCGCAGATGGACGTGCCAGTCGTCCGGGCGGCGCAGCGTCAAACGCTGGATCGGTGCAGAGGTCATCCGCCGATCATGGAAGAGCGGCCTCCTGGGCGCAATCCCCAGCGGCGCAATCCGCCTATCGCGTGACCCGGCCGGACGCTGTTGCTATGATCACCCCCAAGATCTCGCGAAACACGAAGAAGCGGGGCCGGCCGCCTCGCCCGATTGGAGGATCATCATGGCTGTCACTATCGTCGGCTGGGCTCATTCGCGCTTCGGCAGGTTGGATAACGAGACCCTTGAGAGCCTGATCGTGCGCGTGTCCTCCGACGCTATCGCCGATGCCGGGATGGAACCCAAGGACATCGACGCGATCTATATCGGCACGCTGAATGGCGGCTTCGTCAGCCAGGAATTTACATCGTCCCTGGTGCTACAGACCGATCCCGCTTTGCGCTTCAAGCCGGCGACGCGGGTCGAGAATGCCTGTGCCACCGGCTCCGCGGCGATCTATCAGGGCATGAACTTGATCGAGGCGCGCAAGGCCCGGCGCGTGCTGGTCGTCGGCGTCGAGAAGATGACTGAGATCACCGGCCCGGCAGTCGGCGAAATCCTGCTGAAGGCGAGCTATCACGCCGAGGAGGGCGCCACGCCTGGCGGCTTCGCCGGGGTGTTCGGCCGCATTACCGATGCATATTTCCAGCGCTACGGTGACCAGTCCGATGCGCTGGCGCGGATCGCCGCCAAGAACCACAAGAACGGTTCGGTCAATCCGCTGGCGCATTTCCAGAAGGATCTCGGCTATGATTTCTGCCGGACGGTATCGGACAAGAACCCGTTGGTTGCTGGGCCACTGCGCCGGACCGATTGCTCAATGGTGTCGGACGGCGCCGCCGCCCTGGTACTGACCGATATCGAAACCGCCCTTGCCCTCGACAAGGCGGTGGTGTTCCGCGCGGCCGAACAGGTCAACGACTACCTGCCTATGTCGCGTCGTGACATCGTCGCCTTTGAGGGACCAGCCCTGGCTTGGCAGAGGGCGCTGACCGCCGCTGGCCTCGATCTCCTGGATCTCAGCCTGGTCGAAACCCATGACTGCTTCACCAGCGCGGAACTGATCGAATATGAGGCGATGGGTCTCACAGGCAAGGGCGAGGGGGCCCGGGCGATCCACGAAGGCTGGACCGAGAAGGATGGCAAGCTGCCGGTCAATCCCTCCGGCGGCCTCAAGGCCAAGGGCCATCCGGTTGGCGCCACCGGCGTCTCGATGCATGTGATGTGCGCCATGCAACTGACCGGCGAGGCCGGCGCCATGCAGCTACCGAATGCCGAACTGGCCGGTATCTTCAACATGGGCGGTGCCGCCGTCGCCAATTACGTCAGCATCCTTGAAGCGTTGCGCTAGCGATTTGGCGCTTTCCTCAGGCGTGTTGCCTGCCGTGGTGAACGTTCCGTGCTCCTGGGTGTTTGGACTCTACAATTAGGAGTCCATAATATGATCAGATACTGGCTTGCCGGAGCGGCAGCTTTCGCAATCCTGTCGGGCATAGGTCCCCCGCAAACCGCAGGCGCCGCCGATGCAGCGTTCCACTGTGACGCCAGCGACAAAGTCGATGGAACGAACACCGCCTATGCGCAGAAAAAGATCAAAGCGGCGGGCTATAGTCAGGTGACGCAGCTGCAAAAGGGCTGCGACAGTTATTGGCACGGCATGGCCGTCAAAGATGGCGTTGCGACCCATGTTGCCCTGACACCGGACGGAATGGTCCGACCCGAGGGCGATTAGTAGTCCTACCTAGTCATCCGGCCTAGTCATCCGGCGAACTGGAACCGGCGCAGCAGCCGGAAGGGTTCGCCGGGCGCCGGTTCGCCGAATAGGACGAGACCGTCGAGTGACACCGGCGATGCCAGGGCGGTGTCGAACCGCGCCCGCAACCCGGCGAGCACGGTTTCCTGCTCGGTGGGGTCGAGCCGTTCGGTCAGCGTCATGTGAAAGCGGTACTCGGTAAAGACATAGGGGTAGCCCCAGCGCACCAGATTGGCGTCCTGCGCCGGCGACAGCGTCGCCCGACGCCGACGCGCCAGCTCGGCCGCTGAGGGCGGCGCCCGGAACCGGTCGAACGTGGCGACAGTGGCATCGGCCAAGGCGTGTAGCGCCGGTGCCGATTGCGCCGGCACCACGGCCAGGAACCCGCTGATCGCCGCCACCCTCATCGGGATCGGCGGGAAGGCCGGGTATCCAGCCGCGAAGACCTCGATCGCCGCCTCCAACTCTGAGCCCTCGGTGCCGGCGGCGAGCGCGAAAGGCGGCTTCAGTGTGCCGTGAAACCCATAGCGCCCCGCCTCAGCCACCATCGCGGCATGCCGATCGGGCGGGATGCCGAGAATACCGTGGCGCGTCAGCACATCCGGCCGCTCCGGATCGCGGCCCAGCCAGTCGCAGGCGGTCCGCCACAGCGCCGTATCGGCGGCCGGGGCGGCATAGATTGCGTAACGGGCCAAGGGAACTCTGGACGGGATCACTCTACCACCTCATATGATGATCACGATGCGCTCTGCGCGGCTGCGGGCCATACCGGCGAGGTTGCCATGGGACGAGGCTTATTCATCATCGCACGGAAGCTGGCGACTGATCCGCGGGTACAGGGTCTGGCGATCGCCGCCTTCAACCAAGCCCGCCCGCATCTGGTCGCGGCTGGCAAGCGCGCCTACGGCATCGCCCAGGAGGTCAACCCGGCGCGCAATCCCAAGGAATTCGCCCGCCGGGTGCGCGAGGACCTGTTTCACCGCAAGCCGCGCGATGGGTCTGAAACCGCTTAACTAGATCACCCGCTCGCTCGACCGCCAGACGCTGCGCACCAGCGGCAGGTCGCCAACGACCTCGACGCGAACCAAATCCGCCTTGAGACCGGGCTCGATCCGTCCCCGATCGGTGAGGCCGACGGAGCGTGCGGGGGTACTGGTCACCGTGGCGATCGCTTGGGCCAAGTCGATGCCGACTGAGGATTGCGCCAGGATGAAGGCGCCGTGGAGCAGGGCGCCGGGCACGTAATCCGACGACAGGATATCGAGCAACCCGGCCTCGGCCAGATCCACCGCCGAGATGTTCCCGGAATGGGAGCCGCCGCGCACCACATTGGGTGCGCCCATCAGGATCGCCATGCCATGCGTGCGCGACCGGCGGGCGGCGTCCAGCGTGGTCGGGAATTCGGCGATCACCATGCCATCGGCGATCGCCTCCTCGACATGCGCGTCGGTGGCGTCGTCATGGCTCGCCAGGGTCAGCTTTTCCGCATGGGCCAGATCGACGATCACCCGGCGGTTCTCGTCGCCATATTGCGCCCGGTTGCCCAATTGCAGCTCGACGAAGGCATCGAATTGCTCGTCGGAGAACGCGTATTTCTTCTGATAATACTCGCGGTATTTCTCGATCTTGGTGAATTGCCGCTGTCCCGGCGTGTGATCCATGATCGATACCATCCGGACCAGCGGATTGCCCAGGAACGAGCGGAACAGCCCAAGGCAGCTTGCATGGCTGATCTCGCAGCGCAGATGCAGCAGATGATCGGCGCGTAGCATGCCCAGCCGGCGCGCCTCGACAACGCTGTCGACCATGCTGTGCAGTGTGTCCAGCCGGTCGCCGCCGGTACTGGATTCACCGATCGCCAATGCGTCGAGTACCGTGGTGATGCCGGCGGCGGCGATCTGCGCGTCATGGCCGACCACGGCGGCGAGCGCCGGCCAGCGCGCGCCCGGACGCGGCGTCACATGCTTTTCCAGATTATCGGTGTGCAGTTCGACCAGGCCGGGGATGAGGTAGTCGCCGTCAAGATCGATCGCATCCGTGGCCGTGCTGGCGCCGTCATCGATTGCGACGATCTGGTCGTCATGCAGTGTGACGGCGCCGGTGATTACGCGGTCGGCCAGGACGATGCGTCCATTGATTAGGTGTTGAACGCGCATCACGCGGCAAGCCTTCCTTCCATGGTGAACAGGCGGGTCGCGACCTTCTCACGCGTCTCCCGATCGTGGAAGATGCCGAGGATGGCGGCACCGCGCGCACGGGTTTCCTCGATCAGATCGACCACCGCGGCTCGGTTGGCGCCGTCGAGGGCGGCGGTCGGCTCGTCGAGCAGCATCATCGGGTACTCGACCGCGAAGCCACGGGCGAGATTGATGCGCTGCTGCTCGCCGCCGGAGAAGGTCGCGGGCGGCAGCCGCCAGAGCCGTTCCGGCAGGTTCAGCCGGGCCAGCAGATCGGCGGCGCGGCGAAGCGAGGTCGCGGCGTCGAGCCCGCGCAGCTGCATCGGCTCGGCGACGATGTCGATCGCGGCGATCCGGGGGATGACGCGCAGGAATTGGCTGACATAGCCCAGCGTCCAACGGCGCAGCTCCAGGATCCGGCGTGGCTCGGCGGCGGCCACATCGACCATCGAGCCGCGATGCCGCAGCAAGATCTGTCCGGCCGCCGTCTTGTAGTTGCCGTGAATGGCACGCAGCAGGGTCGATTTGCCGACGCCCGAGGCACCGTCCAGCACGACACATTCCCCGGCGGCCACATCCAGGTCGAGGTCGCGGAACACCGGGAGGATGACGCCACCCTGGTTATGCAGAACGAAGGATTTGGCGAGCTGGCTCACCCGCAGCACGAGGGTTTCCGGATCAGTCATCTCATACCTGCAGAATCGAGGAGACCAGGAGCTGGGTGTAGGCGTGCTGCGGATCGTCGAGCACCTGATCGGTGAGCCCGGTCTCCACTACCACGCCGCCGCGCATCACCATCAGGCGATGCGCCAACAAGCGGGCGACCGCCAGATCATGGGTGACGATGATCGCCGACAGCCCGAGATTGGCGACCAACCCACGAATGAGGTCCAGCAGCCGTGCCTGCACCGAGACGTCGAGCCCGCCGGTCGGCTCATCCATGAAGACCAAGCGCGGATTCGTGACCAGGTTGCGCGCGATCTGCAGCCGCTGTTGCATGCCGCCGGAAAACGCCGTCGGCCGGTCATCGACCCGGTCGCCATCGATCTCGACTTTGCCCAGCCAACTCACCGCTTCCCGGCGGATGTCGCCGTAATGCCGGGCACCGATCGCCATCAGCCGCTCGCCGACATTGGCGCCGGCGCTGACATCGAGCCGCAGCCCGTCGCGTGGGTTCTGGCGTACCACCCCCCATTCGGTGCGCAGCAGCGTGCGTCGGGCCGGCTCCGACAGCTCGAACAGCTCAACCACCCTGCCGTCGCGGCGCTGGTAATGGATGGTGCCGGCGCTCGGCGTCAGCCGCGCCGACAGGCAGTCGAGCAGCGTGGTCTTGCCCGACCCGGACTCGCCGACGACGCCCAGCACCTCGCCGGGCCATAGCTCGATATCCACATCCCGGCAGCCGACCCGCGTGCCATAGAGCTTGGTGAGCCCACGCACGCTCAGCACGGGTAGGTCGTCGATGGGCGTCGCGGACAACGCGCTCACGCTTGCGTCTCCGCGAGGCGATCATGGCAATAATCGGTGTCACTGCAGACGAACATCCGGGTGCCTTGGTCGTCGGTGATCACCTCGTCGAGATAGCTGTCATGAGAGCCGCAGAGTGCGCAGCCCTGGTCCCAGCTTTCGATCGCGAAGGGATGATCCTCGAAATCCAGGCTCTTCACCTTGGTGAAGGGCGGTACCGCGTAGATGCGCTTTTCGCGGCCGGCGCCGAACAGCTGCAGTGCCGGGTTCATGTGCATCTTGGGATTGTCGAATTTCGGGATCGGCGAGGGCCGCATCAAATAGCGGTCGTTGACCAGCACCGGATAGTCGTAGGTCGTGACGATGCGCCCGTGATGGGCGATGTCCTCGTAGAAGCGGACATGCATCGAGCCATATTCCTTGAGCGCGTGCATGATGCGCGTCTCGGTCTCGCGCGGCTCCAGCCAGCGCAGAGGCTCGGGGATCGGCACCTGATAGACGATGATCTGGCCGGCGGTAAGCGGCGTTTCCGGGATGCGATGCCGGGTCTGGATCAGCGTCGCGTCGACCGTGCGTTCGGTGGTGGCGACGCCCGCCGTGCGCGCGAAGAACCGGCGGATCGAGACCGCGTTGGTCGTGTCGTCGGCCCCCTGGTCGATCACTTTCAGCACGTCGTCGTGGCCGATGACGCTCGCCGTTACCTGGATGCCGCCGGTGCCCCAGCCATAGGGGAGCGGCATCTCGCGGCTGCCGAACGGCACCTGATAGCCGGGGATCGCCACTGCCTTCAGGATCGACCGGCGGATCATCCGCTTGGTCTGCTCGTCCAGATAGGCGAAGTTATAGCCGGTGACGCCAGCCTGTTGGGCGGTACTCATTCCGCGGCCTCGTCGATGGAATCGGCCGCCTTGGCTTCCGCCGCCGCGCGCAGGCGCCGGACCAGGTCGAGTTCGGATTGGAAATCGACGTAATGCGGCAGTTTCAGATGCTGCACGAAGCCCGACGCTTCGACATTGTCGGAATGGTACAACACAAACTCCTCATCCTGCGCTGGAGCCGAAATGGTCTCGCCCAATTCACGGGCGCGCAGCGACCGGTCGACCAGCGCCATGGCCATCGCCTTGCGCTCGCCTTGGCCGAACACCAAGCCATAGCCGCGGGTGAATTGTGGTGGTGCCGTCGCCGACCCGACGAATTGGTTGATCATCTCGCATTCGGTGAGGGTGATCTCGCCGATCTCGACCGGAAAACCCAGTTCCTCCGGCACGATCTCGACGGTGACGTCGACGATCCGGATCTCGCCGGCGAAGGGGTGGTTCTTGCCGTAGCCGCGCTGGGTCGAATAGGCCAGCGCCAGCAGAAAACCCTCGTCGCCGCGCGCCAAATTCTGCAGCCGGGTCGGCCGGTCGGCGGGAAAGGCGAGCGGCTGCCGCGTGAGATCGACCGGCTCTGCCGCTTCGGCATCGGCCGGAAACCGTTCCATCAGCCCGTCCCGGTCGAGCAGATCGACGACCCGAGGCATTACCCCGACTTCCGATATCGCCGTGTCTGCCGGCGAGGGGGACGCGGCACTGACCGGAGTGCCCGCGGCCAGGGCGAAATCCAGCAGGCGATGGGTGTAGTCGAAGGTCGAGCCGAGGATCTGGCCGCCGGGGATGTCCTTGAACGTCGCGGAGATCCGTCGACGGATCTCACCGGTTGTCGTGTCGACCGGCTGCGACACAGCGAAGCGGGGCAGGGTGGTGCGGTAGGCGCGCAGCAAGAAGATCGCCTCGATCAGATCGCCGCAAGCCTGCTTGATGGCGAGGGCGGCCAATTCCCGGTCATGGATCGACCCTTCGGTCATCACCCGGTCGACGGCGAGGCCGAGTTGCTGGCCGATCTGGTCGAGGGTGAGTTCCGGCACCGCCGGATCGCCGCGCCGCTGGTTGGCCAACAGCGCATGCGCGGCATCGATCGCCCGCTCGCCGCCTTTGACTGCGACATACATCTCAGGGCTCCCTGTCGAATGACGGCTCGGCGATCGTGGTGCGTGGCATCGCTGACAGCCGATCACCAGCGGTGAAGATCAGATCGAGGCCGCGCGGGAACAGTTCGGCCAACTCGGCACGCGCCGCCCAGAAACCGTCCGGCAGCCCGGTCGGCGCGAAGTCGCGTTCGGTCTCGATGCCCGGGCCGGTCAGTCGGACGGACGCTCCGCCGGTTAGTGCCGGCAGCTCGATGATGAGCGTCGTCGAGCGTTCGGGCGAGGCATCGGTGCCCAAGGAAAATCGGTTGAGCGGCAGGATCCCCGCCGGATCGCCGAGCATGGCGAAATCGGCCGAGGCCGGTGTCTCGGCCATCGGGCAATTCACATGAAACCGCAGATAGCCGGACGCTGCCCGGGCCGCATCGTCGAACCAGATGTTGGTTTCGAAATCGAACAGCGACAGACCGATCGCGAGAGCGGCCGGCCCCAGCGTCCCGGCGATTGGCGACGGTGTGTCTAACGGCGGAACGATGATCCGGCCCGGCCCGGCCATCGCGTCCAAAACGGCACGAAACACCCGTTGCGCGTTGTCGACCGGATCAGCGAAGCCAGGAGCCAGGTCAGCTTGGATGGGCGGAGCGGAGGAGACGCCGGTCATTCGCCGCGCACCATCGTGAAGAAGTCGACCTTGGTGGCCGCGACGGCGCCGGCCCGGGCGGCTTTCGCAGCGTGCTGCCGCCGTTCGATCGGGTTGACCAGGGTTTCCTCCAGTACTCGCCGCCGTGTGGGATCCTGCAGCAGCCCGTCGAACACGGCCGCAAGCTCGGCATGGCGCCGATCGCGGCCGGCGACATGGCCGAACCCGGTGGTGCCATTCGCCAGCCGAACGACACAGCGGGCCATCGTCATCTCGCCCAGGTTGAACGGCGCCCCGGTACCGCCTGTGCGGCCGCGGACCATGACCAGCCCGATTTCAGCTTGGCGCAGAAAGCTATAGGCCGGCTGCGGCGTCTGGGCGTTCCAGACAGCCTCCAGATCCGCGAGGGTCGCCTTGGCCAGCACCGCCATCCACCGACGCCGCTCGACGATCTGGAGCTCCGTCGATCCGGGTTCCGGCCGATCGCTCGACGTTTCCAAAATTTGTCTAGACATCCATACCTCTCAGGATGGATATTCGACTCAAAGCGCGGCGGAAGTAAAGCCGGAAACACATGAACTATTTTTGACGGTGTCCCCAATGATCGATCCCGACAGGGAAGCCGAGCTTCAGCGCAGTGCCGGCGTGTCGCTGTGGCATCAGATTCGCGCCGCACTGCAGTCGGAAATCACCGGCGGTGTCTGGCAGCCCGGCGACCGCCTGCCGACCGAGCAGATTCTGGCGCGGCGCTTCGCGGTTAACCGCCACACCGTACGCCGGGCGGTAGCGGCCTTGGTCGCCGATGGCATGCTGCGGGTGGAGCAGGGGCGCGGGACCTTCGTCCAGGAAGGCATCATCGATTACCGCGTCGGGTCGCGCACGCGCTTCAGCGAGAATATCCTGCGCAATCGACGGGAACCGCATGGCCGGATGGTACGGCTGCTGACCACCACACCTTCCGCCAAGGCCGCCGCCGCCCTTCTATTGGCGCCGGACGATCCGGTCGTGCTGTTCGAGAGGATCGGCGATGCCGGGGGCTCCCCTCTGTCGTTTTCGACCAGCTATTTCCCCGCCCGGCGCTTCCCGGACATGGCGGCGATCCTGGCCGAGGGCTGTACGATCACCGAGGCGCTCAACCGTCACGGCGTAGCCGATTACCGCCGCCTCACCACCCGGGTGACCGCGAGGTTGCCGACGGCGGAGGAGGCTCAACACCTGCGTCAACCGGTGACCCGGCCGATCCTCCAATCGGAATCGGTCGATGTCGATGCCGATGGACGGCGGGTCGATTTCGGCGTCACCCGTTTCGCTGCCGATCGGGTGCAGATCGTTATCGATACCGAGGGGGATGTTGAGAGGGGGGGAGACTCCGATATTTCTTCCTAGGACAACCAGCGCGAAGGTTTTTCCGTTTCAATGCAATCCCCTGTGGCATCTCGCTGAGTTTTCGGTTATGGTTAACCTGCTAATCGGCATTCTCGGTGGAGTCTGACCATCAGACGCTGTTGCCGAAGGTCGATGGGCGACGAAGGCCGCGGGGGTGCGGGCGGGGGAGTTGGTGTGATGGCACGGAACGATTTTGATCGGCGCGAGCTGTTGCGGTTGGCTGGTTCGATGGGAATCGGGGCGTTCAGTTTGTCGCTGTCGAGTGCCGCGTTGGCGGAGGTGCGCACCAAACCGGTGGTGCGCCGGCCGATCGTCGTGATCGATCCCGGTCATGGCGGGGTCGATCCTGGTTGTATCGCCTATAGCGGCGCCTATGAGAAGGATGTGGCGTTCGACACCGCACGCGAGATCGCCCGGCAGCTCGAGGCGACGCATCGCTTCAAACCGATATTGACCCGCAGCACCGACGTCTTCATCCCACTGCCTGAACGGGTGGTGCGTGCTCGCAACGCCAATGCCGACCTCTTCCTGTCGATCCATGCGGACGCGATACCGGACAGCAACGTCCGCGGCGCCTCGGTCTTCACTCTCAGCGACAAGGCTTCCGATGCCGAGGCCGCCGCCCTGGCGGCACGCGAGAACAAGGCCGATATCGTCGCCGGCATCGACCTGTCGCACCAGACGCCGGAAGTCAGCAACATCCTGCTCGATCTGGCCCGTCGCCAGACCAGCAACCTGTCGATCGGCCTCGCCCGCCAGATCGTCGGCCGGCTCGGCCATGAAGTCCGCATGCTGGAAAACAGCCACCGTTCCGCCGGCTTCGCAGTGCTGAAGGCGCCGGACATCCCCTCCGCCCTCATTGAACTCGGCTGTCTGTCGAACCGCGAGGAAGACCGGCTGCTGCGGACTGCCGCCTATCAGCGCAAGGTCGCCACCGGCATCGTCATGTCCGTCGACGCATTCTTCTCGGACGTCGCCCGGGCTTAAGCGGTCGCGGGTCTTATCCGATGGCTCCGGCGCGCCGAATCCAGAACGACGCATTGTCGAGGCCGCACCGAGTTTGTTCAAGCGATGCCCGCAGCGGGGCGGCGGCCGGACTATCGACAATTTCCCGAAGCGTCTGATCAATCCGTTCGAGGGCCTGTTCCATCGCGGTGCTGGTCGAGCCGGAGATGAAGTCGTCGAGGACGATTTGCTTCAAGGCCTTGCTGACGAAGCCATCGAGCGTGGTCAGAGAGCGCCGCTGCGCGAGCGCGTCCTGAACACCGGTCAGCGCATTGCCGACGCTCAGATTGGCAAGCGCCGCATCCGCGACAGCGACGGCACCCTCGGAGTCACCCGTCCGCAGCATCAGGTCCAGTACCAAGCGGTGAAGCCGAATGCGATGCCGTTCGGCCTGACCGACGGTCCGGCTGTTAACGATCCGCGTCAGCTCGTTGCGCATGGCGCGCTGTACATTTGCGAACTTGCGCCCGCTGTTCATCGGCATGATCCAGCGGAACGCGGTGTAGCTGACGCCAATACCCGCCAGCAGGGCGAGCGTCACCCAGACGGTTGCGAGCGGGCCGTCGGGTTGAACGCGTGTGAGTTGCCCGAGCACCGCGAAGCACATGTTGAACGCCAGGCCAACGAACATGAGAGGTCGCTGCGATTGCGCCAGCGCACCGATGAACATGAGCGGCATCGCCAGGATGACCGAGACTTCCGGGCTCATGCCCAATAGCATCACCAGGCCGCGCCACAAGATCGCGGCCAGTCCACCCAGCGCAGCGCCGATGATGGACGAAGATACTAGAGAACGCCTCGTCCTTACGACCTATGCAATCCCGGCGTCCGTCCCGATCTTTTCCTCGCGGCTGTAACCCGGATATCTTTGCTACGCTTCGATGAAGCATTCGGCAGCAAAGCCCACGATGTCTGGTGAGTATAGGGAGCGAGACCGATGACGGATATGGCCGTGACGCCAGCCAGGCAGGATGCGCAGGTCATCGGGCTGGTCGCCTTCGGGCATTTCTCCAGCCATTTCTTCCAGCTGGTTTTGCCGCCGTTGTTTCCCTTGCTGGCTTTGACGTTCGGCTGCGGCTATGCCGAGTTGGGCGCGCTGATGACGGTTTTCTATGTTTCGTCCGGCTTGGCGCAGACGGCGTCGGGCTTCATCGTCGATCGGTTGGGCGCCAATCGCGTGCTGCCGGCGGGGCTGGCGCTGCTCGCCTTGGGCATGCTCCTGATCGGGTTGGTGCCGGCGTTCTGGATGATGTTTCCGCTGGTCATGCTCGCCGGCTTCGGCAACAGCGTGTTCCATCCCGCGAACTACGCGATCATGACCCATCGGGTCCAGCCGAAAAGGCTCGCCCGTGCCTATAGCCTGCATACGCTGAGCGGCACGCTCGGCTGGGCCGCGGCACCGGTCACCATGCTGAGCCTGGTGGCGCTCGGCTCTTGGCGGATCGCCCTGGTGACCGTGGGGCTGGCTGGCATCGGTGTCGCGATGTTGCTCGTGACGCAGCGCTCCACCTTGGCGTTCGGCCACGCCGCCACGCCAACTATCCCCTCCCGGTCTGGTGGCCGGTCCGGCGCGCGTTCGGCCACCACGCTGCAGTTGCTGACGGCACGGCCGGTCTTGCTGTGTTTTGTCTATTTCACGCTGCTGGCGGTGGCGCTGGTCGGCATGCAGACTTTTCTGCCGACCAGTTTGATGCAGCTCTATAAAACCCCGCTGGCGATCGCCAGCGCCGCTGTCACCGCCTATCTGCTGGCAAATGGCGCCGGTACGCTGTTCGGCGGCTGGTTGGCCGATCGCACGACCAATCACGATCGGATCGTCGCAATCGGCCTCGCCGTCGCGGCGGCCCTCGTTCTGCTGATCGGTAGCGTGAAGCTGGCCGATCCGGCATTGATATCCGTGATCGCGGTGGCCGGCTTCATGGCCGGCATCACCACGCCGTCCCGCGATATGCTGGTCCGCGGCGCTACCCCGCCGGGCTCGACCGGCAAGGTATTCGGCTTTGTCTATTCCGGCCTCGATCTCGGCTCATCGGTAGCGCCGCTGGTGCTCGGCGTAGTGCTGGATCACGGCCATCCAGGCGTGATGTTCCAACTGATGGCGGGGGCCCTGGCGGCCACGATCCTCGCGGCCGTCCTCCTCAAAGGCAGTTCGCCCGCGCCGGTCGCGGTGGCGGAATAGGGCGCCTCAGACGGCCGCCCCATCGACGACGCCGCTGATCAGGTTCTCCGCATAGAGCGATGCCTCGTCCAGTTCGCCCGGCAGGCTACCGCTCCAGTTTTCGATCGGGTGCTCGGCGAAACGCGCTTCGAGCTGCCGGCGCGCGGCTTCCGCCTCGGCGACCGTGACGGCCGCGAAGGTCAACACGGTACCGGGCACGGCGCGCGCCAGTCGCGGCAGATCGGCGGAGATCACAGTGGCGATCTTGGGATAGCCGCCGGCCGATTGATGATCGGCCAGCAGGATGATCGGTCGCCCGGTTCCCGGCACCTGGATTGAGCCGTTGACGATGCCGTCCGAGACGATGTCGAAACCGCGGGAATGCGCCAGTGCCGGCCCGTCCAGGCGCAGGCCCATCCGGTCGGCATCCTTGGTCACCGTGAAGCGTTCCTCCAGAAACTGGACGATCGCCGCTTCGGTGAAATAATCATCCTGCGGTCCCAGCACGACACGCACCCGCGCGGTCTCGGCATAGTCCCAGGCTTGCGCCAAGCGCCGCTCCGGCCCCGGCAGCGGCGCCGAGAGGCTCAGGGGTATGGCGTCGCGCGGCCGCAGGGGACGTCCCTCGAAGCCGCCCAGATTGTTGCGCGGATAGGTCGACCGGCTGCCGAGAAACATCGGCACGTCGAACCCGCCGGCGACCGACAGATAGGCCGGCCCGGCAAGCGGCCCGAGGATCTTCACCTCGACCCCGTCGCCAACCGTCACGCTCGCGCCAGCGGCGATCGGTGGGCGGTCGTTCACGATCAGATTGCCCCCGCCGACCAGGGCGAGGCGCACGCCGCCGGCGACCGTGAAATGCGGCCCCATACCCAGGATCTCGAGGGCCGCTTCGCTCTCCGGATTGCCGACCAGACGGTTGGCGAAGCGCAGGGCGATCGGGTCGAGCGCCCCGGAGACCGGAATGCCCAAGGCCTGATAGCCCACGCGGCCGAGATCCTGCAGCGTCGTCATCAGCCCCGGCTGGATGATCTTCAGCATGCTGGTCATGCCCGGAACTCCACCGCCGGGTCCAGCGTGTCGGTCTCGATCGCGGTGGCGATCCTATCGTATTCCGCCCGGCCGACCGTGGCGAAGCCGACCCGGTCACCCGGGGCGATCAGCGTCGGTTCTTGGACCCTGCGGGGATCGAAGAGGCGAACGGGCGAGCGGCCGAGAATGTGCCAGCCGCCGGGCGTCACCACCGGATAGATGCAGCTCAGCGACATCGCGATGGCGATGGAGCCGGCCGGTACGCGGATGCGCGGCTCGGTCCGTCGCGGCATCCCCAACGCCTCCGGCAACCCGCCGAGGAAGATGAAACCAGGCAGGAAGCCAAGCATATAGACGGTGAACTCGGTGGCCGCGTGACGGGCGATCACCTCGGCGGCGCTTAGTCCCTTCGCCTCGGCCACATGGTCCACATCAAGCGCGAATTCCGCCTCGTAGCAGGCGGGCAGCCGCCAAGCTCGGCCGGTCTTCGGCGCCGCCGACGGTCGGCTCAGCAGCAGGCCGATCCGCTCGACCAAATCGGCCTGGGAGGTCCGCAACGGATCGTAATGCACCAGCAGGGAGCGAAAGGTCGGCACGGTCTCGATCACGCCGCTCGGCGGATCCGCGCGCAACGCCGCGTCCAAGGCCCGCACCTCGGCGTTGATCGCGGGATCGATGATGCTGCCGAACTCCACGACCACCGCGGTATCGCCGGCCGGCAGAAAGCGGATGCCCGCACGGCTATCGATCCGGGAGACGGCCGATTGACCGATGGCGTTGCCCTTTCCCATAGTATCGCGTTGATCCTTCAATGATCGGGGTACCTACTTACCCGACTACGTTTAGCCGAGCCAATGCTCGTGAACCAAGGGAACCAAGCGAATATGCCGACCATCGATATCAACTCGGACCTGGGCGAGGGCTTCGGCGCATACGCCATGGGCGACGACGACGCCCTGCTGGCGATCGTCAGCTCGGCGAATGTCGCCTGCGGGTTCCATGCCGGCGACCCGATGGTGATGGCACGAACTTGCGAGCAGGCGCGGCGGCATGGCGTCTCGGTCGGGGCGCATCCCGGATTTCCTGATCTGCAAGGCTTTGGTCGCCGCATCATCCCGATGTCCGAGGCGGAGATCGAAAGCATGGTCGCCTATCAGATCGGCGGCTTGATGGGCATCGCCGCGCGTGCCGGAATTCCGGTCGCCCACGTGAAGGCCCATGGCGCGCTGTACAATTTGGCGGAGGTCGATACGGGCGTCGCCGCGGCGCTGGCGCGTGCTGTCAAAGCCGTCGATCCCAACCTGATCTTCGTCGCCGCGGTTGGCTCGTATTTGGTGGCGGAGGGTGAGCGGCTGGGGCTGCGGGTCGTCCGCGAGGCGTTCGCCGATCGCACCTATGCCGATGACGGCCGGTTGGTCTCCCGCAAACTACCGGGCTCGGTGCTCCGCGACGCCGCTTCGGCCGCCGACCATGTCATGCGCATGGTGACGGAACAGGCGCTGTTCAGCCTCGGCGGAAAGCGCATCCCGGCGCAGATCGACACGATCTGCGTGCATGGCGATGAACCGACCGCGGTGGCGGTCGCGACAGGCGTCAAGCAAGCCCTGACCAAAGCCGGCTTCACTATCGCCGCTCCCTGAGAGGGAGGCGTTCATTCCCGGAAAGCCTACTGCTGAGAGAGATCGATACCTGGCGAATAGTCAGCGCCTTCGACCTCTTTGACGAGTGCTTGGCCGGCGATAACTCGCTTCGCCTTGGTGTCATAGGTCAGCGTCGGCGACCCATGCAGGTGCCAGCCGCGGTTAAGCGCCTCGGTGATGCGATGGCAGAAACTCGCGTCGTCAGGGCCGGTGAGATAGCGGTAGAGTTTCATGAAATCCTTGTCGGAACCGATGGTTGACGGGGATTGAGTATAGCCGGCGCAGGGCGTGTCGCCACAGCGATCAGGACTGACGAGGTGGACCGTGCCGCAGCGGGTCGATGGCACCGCTCTTGCGTGCCTATCGGTCATGCTGTCCTACCTGCTTCGTCGTGTGCTCTACGCGGTGCCGATCACCCTCGGCGTCACGGTCATCGTTTTTCTGCTGGTTCATCTCGCCCCCGGCGATCCGTTGAGTGCCATCGTTCCGGCCGATGCGCCGGCCGAGGTGGTGGCCCGGCTGCGCATCGATTACGGCTATGACCGGCCGCTGCCCGTGCAATACGGACTGTGGCTCGCCCGCGCCGTATCGGGCAATCTCGGCACCTCGGTCGCCACCGGCCAGCCGGTCGGGCCGGAGGTGCTGCGCGCGGTGCAGAATACGGCGTTGATCGCCATGCTGGCGGCGGTGACGGGCTTCACCCTGGGCATCCTGCTGGGCGGCATCGCCGGCTATAATCAAGGTACGTTGATCGACAAGCTGGCCACGGGTATCGCGATCGCCTTCGTCAGCGTGCCGAATTATTGGCTGGCGCTGGTGCTGGTCATTCTGTTCTCAGTCGAGCTCAATGTATTGCCGGCGATGGGGATGGGACCCGGTGGCTCCGAGGCCTGGGCCTGGGACTGGCTGCATCTGCGGCATGTCGTCCTGCCGGTGATCGCGCTGTCGGCGATCCCGACCGGCATCGTCACCCGCACGGTGCGCGCCGCCGTGGCCGAAGTGCTGCATCAGGATTTCATCCAGGCGCTGGCCGCCAAGGGCCTTCGCGCCGGGCGCATCTTGCCTCATGTCGCCAAGAACGTGGCTCCGACGGCGCTCGCCGTGATGGGGCTGCAACTGGGCTATCTGCTCGGCGGCTCGATCCTGATCGAGACGGTGTTTTCCTGGCCCGGCACCGGCTTCCTGCTTAACAGCGCCATCTTCCGGCGTGATCTGCCGATGCTGCAGGGGACCATCCTGGTGCTGTCGCTGTTCTTCGTCGGGCTCAACCTGATCGTCGACCTCATCCAGACCGCGGTCGATCCGCGCATCCGGCGGAGCTGACCATGGCCGAGGTCGGCGTTATCGCCGTCAAGCCCGAGGCGCCGGCACCGGCCGCCATCCTGTCCCAGGGCTATTGGGCGCTGGTGCGCTATCGGCTGCTGCGCGACCGGACCACGCTGGTCTGCGGCGCCATTCTGCTGGTCATCATCCTGGCGGCGATCTTCGCGCCATATCTGGCACCCGCCGATCCCTATAAGACCAGCATGCTGCGTCGGTTGCAGCCGGTGTTCAAGGCGCCCTATCTCATTGGCAGCGACGAGCTTGGACGCGACATGCTGTCCCGCCTGATCTATGGCGGCCGGCTGTCCTTGGTCATGGGCATCACGCCGGTGTTGAACGCGCTGATCATCGGCGGCGCCCTCGGCATCGTCGCCGGCTATCTGGGCGGGGCGGTCAACATGGCGATCATGCGGCTGGTCGACGTGCTCTACGCCTTCCCATCGATCCTGCTGGCCATCGCCATCGCCGGTGCGCTCGGCACCGGCCTCACCAACAGCATCGTGGCGCTGACCATCGTGTTCGTACCGCAGGTGGCACGGGTCGCGGAGACCGTGACGACCCAGGTGCGTGGCCTGGATTACGTCGACGCGGCCCGGGCCAGCGGTGCCAGCACCTGGGCGATCTTGCGCGTGCATGTGCTGGGCAACGTGCTGGGTCCGATCTTCGTCTACGCCACCGGTTTGATCAGCGTCAGCATCATCCTGGCCTCCGGGCTCAGCTTCATCGGCCTCGGCGTGAAGCCGCCGGAGCCGGAATGGGGACTGATGCTGAACACGTTGCGCCAGTCGATCTTCGTCAACCCGACGGTGGCGGCCCTGCCGGGGGCGATGATCTTCATGACTTCGATGGCGTTCAACCTGATGAGCGATGGTTTGCGCGCCGCGATGGATGTGAAGGCGTGAGCACCACCGCGCTCGCCGAAGTGCCGGCCGACCCGCGCGATCGCGGCGGGCCGGCGCAACCCCTGCTGCTGGTCGAAAACCTGCGCAAATATTTCGTGCTGCGCGGCGGGGTGTTGAACCGCGCCGTCGCCACGGTTCAGGCGGTCGACGACATCTCCTTTGCCTTGCGCAAGGGTGAGACGCTGGGCATCGTCGGGGAATCCGGCTGTGGAAAATCGACGACCGCGCGGCTGCTGATGCGGCTGATCGAGCCGGATCAGGGTCGCATCATCCTGGATGGCGAAGCGGTCGGGGCCGCCGACGGGATCGGCGTCGGCGAGCTGCGGCGCGCCATGCAGATGGTGTTCCAGGACAGCTACGCCTCGCTCAACCCGCGCCTCCCGATCGAAGCGTCGATCGCCTTCGGACCGCGCGCCAGGGGTGTCCCCGCCCAGGTGGCACGGGACCGCGCCCGCGACCTCTTGAGCAAAGTCGGCTTGGAGCCGGACCGTTACATCCGCCGCTATCCGCACGAGTTGTCCGGCGGCCAACGGCAGCGCGTCAATATCGCCCGGGCCTTGGCGCTGGAGCCGCGCCTGGTGATCCTCGACGAGGCGGTCTCGGCGCTCGACAAATCGGTCGAGGCGCAGGTTCTCAACCTGCTCGCCGATTTGAAGGCGGAGCTGGGCCTGACCTACCTGTTCATCTCCCATGACCTCAACGTCGTGCATTGGATCAGCGATCGGGTGCTGGTCATGTATCTGGGCAAGATCGTCGAGATCGGCCCGGTCGAGCGGATCTATGGCGAGCCGAAGCATCCCTATACCCGCGCTCTGTTGTCGGCGATGCCGTCGATGGATCCGGACCGGCGAACCGAGGTGCCGTCGATCGTCGGCGATCCACCCAACCCGATCAACCCGCCGAGCGGCTGCCGCTTCCACCCGCGGTGTCCCCATGCCGAACCGATCTGCGACCGAACGGCACCGTCGCTCGCCGCCGGCGGCGACACGGCGAAGGGGGACCACGCCATCGATTGGGACCGCCACGCGGTCGCCTGTCACATGCATGTTCCCGGATCCGGCCACTCCGCGGCGCCGGTAGGTGGCGCATGACGCCGCTGGTCTCGGTCGAGGGGCTGACCGTCGGCTTTACCGCGCGCGAAGGGATCGTGCAGGCGGTGAACGGCGTCGATTTCACGCTGGAGCGCGGCGCTGTCATGGCGATCCTGGGCGAATCCGGCTCGGGCAAAAGCGTCACTCTGCGGGCCCTGATGCGCCTGTTGCCCCCGGCACGGACCCGGATCGGCGGCCGTGTCACCATCGCCGGCCATGACGTCCTGACGCTTGATCAGGCCGCTTTGTCGGCGATCCGTGGTCCTGTCGTCTCGATGATCTTCCAGGAGCCGATGCTCGCCTTCGACCCGGTGTTCACGATCGGCCAGCAGATCGGCGAGGCGGTGATCCGACATGAGGGGATCGGCGCCAAGGCGGCCCGCCAGCGGGCGTTCGATCTGTTCGACCGGGTGCAGATCCCGTTGCCGGCGCGGCGGCTCGACGCCTATCCGCACGAGCTTTCGGGTGGCATGCGGCAGCGGGCGATGATCGCGCTGGCACTCGCCTGCCGGCCGGCGCTGTTGCTGGCGGACGAGCCGACCACCGCGCTTGACGCCACGGTGCAGATCCAGATCCTGTTGCTGTTGCGCGATCTGCAGCGCGAATTGGGCATGGCGGTGATCTTCGTGACCCACGACATGGGTGTCGCGACCGAGATCGCCGACAGCATCGCCGTGATGTATGCCGGCCGGATCGTCGAGCAGGGGGCCGTGCGCGACGTGCTGCGCCGGCCGCTGCATCCATATACGCGCGGGTTGCTGAATTCGACGGTACAGGGATCGTCGCGCGGCCAGCGCCTGGAGACGATCCCCGGGAGCCCGCCCGGCCTGATCGCCCTGCCGTCCGGCTGCAGCTTCGCGCCACGCTGCCGCCATGCCATGGCGGCGTGCCTGACGGCGGCGCCGCGAGCCGTCGAGGCGACGCCCGGTCATGTCGCGCGCTGTGTGCTGGTGGAACCGGCCGGCGCCGCTATGATCTCCATCGGTGGCAGCGCTGAGGGGGTTGCAGGATCATGAGTTGGAGTGCTTGGGGCCTATTCTGCCTGACCGAGGCAGTGCTGTGCCTGACGCCGGGCCCGGCGGTCCTGCTGGTCGTCTCCCAGGGGGTGCGTCGCGGTACGGGGGCCTCGATCTCCGCCAATATCGGGATCCTGAGCGGCAATCTGGTTTATTTCCTGCTCTCGGCGACCGGTCTCGGGGCGGTGCTGCTGGCCTCCTATGACCTATTCTTCGCGATCAAATGGATCGGCGCCGCCTATCTGGTCTGGCTCGGCCTCGGCGCGCTGTTCGGTAAGTCATCCGCCCTCGCGATGCCGGCCGATCGGGGTACTGCCGAACCTGCCTCGACCGGCGTCGGGCGGATGATAGGCAATGGTGCCGTTCTGCAGCTCACCAACCCGAAGGCCTTGGTCTTCTTTACCGCCCTGCTGCCGCAATTCGTCGACCCCGCTGGATCGATCGCCGGGCAGATCGCCATCCTGGCCGCCACCAGCGTGGTGATCGAGTTCGTCATTCTGGCCGGGTACGGCCTGCTCGCCGGCCGGGCGACACGTCTCGCCAGGCGACCGGGCTTCGCGCGCATCACCAATTGGATGGCGGGCTCGCTGCTGATCAGCGCCGGTGTTGGCATGGCTACCCTGCGGCGCAACTGATGACCCTGCCGGCCGATCGGCCCTGGTGGCAGGGTGCCGTGCTGTACCAGATCTATCCGCGCAGTTTTTTCGATACGAATGGCGACGGGATCGGCGATCTGCCCGGCGTCATCGCCAAGCTCGATTACATCGCCGGGCTGGGTGTAGACGGTATCTGGCTATCACCGTTCTTCGCCTCGCCGATGCGCGACTTCGGCTACGACGTGGCGGATTACCTCGCGGTCGATCCGACCATGGGCACACTCGCCGACGTCGACGCGCTGTTGGTCGAGGCGCATCGGCTGGGCCTCAAGGTGCTGATCGATCAGGTTTGGGCGCATACCTCCGACCAGCATGCCTGGTTCGAGGCGAGCCGGGCGGGCGAGGCGGGTCATGCGGATTGGTATGTCTGGGCCGATCCCAAGCCCGATGGCACGCCGCCGAACAACTGGCTGTCGGTATTCGGCGGCTCGGCTTGGAGTTGGTCGCCGCGACGGCGAAAATACTATCTGCACCCATTCCTCGAGAGCCAACCGAAGCTCGATCTCGGCAACCAGACGGTGTTGGATGCGGTGCTCTCGACAGGCGCGTTCTGGCTCGACCGCGGCGTCGATGGCTTCCGGCTCGACGCGGTGGATTTTCTGCGCCATGACCCGGCTCTGCGCGACAACCCGGCGGTGCCGCCGCCCAGGGGCGTCATCCCGGCCAAGCCGTTCGGCCTGCAGCGGCACCTCTACGATGTCGGGGACGAGGCGACGGTGTTGCCCGTTCTGGGACGTATCCGGGCGCTGACCGACCGTTACCCGGGTGCCATGACGCTCGCCGAAGTGTCGAGCCAGCCGGGCGCCTATGATCGGATCGCCGCCTATACGGGCCCCGGCCGGCTGCATCTGGCCTATACCTTGAAGCTGCTGCGCGAAGATTTGTCGCCGGCTCTCTTCGCCGAGGTGCTGGAGAGCGCCGCCGCAGCCATCGGTGCCGATGCCCTGTGCTGGGCGTTCAGCAATCACGATGTCGCGCGTGCCGCCGGCCGCTGGCTGCCGCCGGGTGCGGAGGGGCAGGTGGGAGACTTCGCCGTCTTGCTGACCGCCCTGCTGCTGAGCCTGCCCGGCACCGCCTGCCTGTATCAGGGCGACGAACTCGGTCTCATGGATGCGTCGCTCACCCACGACCGGCTGCGCGACCCTTTCGGCATCGCCTATTGGCCGGAGTTCAAGGGGCGCGATGGTAGCCGGACGCCGATGCCGTGGTGCGCCGAGGCCCCCCATGCCGGCTTCAGCTCGGCGCCTGAAACGTGGCTGCCGGTGGCGGCCGAGCATCGGGCGCTGGCGATCGACCGGCAGGAGGCTGATCCCGGCTCCGTCTTGCACCGTGTCCGCCGGCTGATCGCTTGGCGCCGGGAGCAGCCGGCATTGCGCCATGGCCGCCTCGGCCGCGTCAGGACGGAGGCGCTCGTGCTGGCGTTCGAGCGGGCGACACCGGACGATCGCCTGGTCGCGGCGTTCAATATGTCGCCACAGCCGGCGACCTTTTCGTTTGGCGTGGATGAGGCGATCATACCGTCGCCCGACAATGGTTTTAACGCCCACGGTTTTACTACTGGATTTCGGGACGGGACGGTACGATTGCCCGGTTTCGGAGTATTCTTTGGGGTGATCGAACCCGCCAACACCCGCAGCTGATCCCCGGCACGGGTATCGAAGGGAAAAGAACCGGATGAGCAAGGATCGCGAAAAGAAAATCAGCGAAAAAGCGTACCAGCTTTGGGTAAGCGAAGGCCGGCCGCATGGTCGCCATGAAGAGCATTGGCATACCGCCGCCAAGTCGATCGATGATGAGCCCGCGAAACCGGCCAAACCCGCTAAATCCTCGACCAAGCCGGCCAAGAAGGCTGCCGCCGCCGAAAAAGCCGTGAAGATCGCGGCTGCGCCGGCGAAGTCCGCGAAAGCACTGCCTTCCCCTAAGACGAAACGGATGGCTTCTCCAAAGACCAAACCGGCTTAGGAGAGCCGATCCGCCATCGATCGTCGGCCTAGATCGTCGGGGGACTTGCGCCGTACGCCGTTTCCAGCACATTCCTGCGCCGGATCGCCGCTCGAACGGAGCGGTCGGGGGAGATTTGCAGATGTCGGTAAACGAGCGGGCGGCAGGAGCGGCGGCGATTTTGGTGGAGGCACGCCGGAGCGGCGTGCCGGTCGATGAGCTGCCGGAGGCGCTGGCCCCGCGCACGCTCGATGAGGCCTATGCGATCCAGGACGCGGTCAGCCGTGGCCTCGGCCCGATCGGCGGCTGGAAGGTCGGCATGAATCCCGCGACGCGCGAAATTGGCTGCGCGCCGATTCCGGCCGATCTGGTGGTGCCGGCCGATCTGGTGACACCGGGTGGTGGCGAATTGCAGGCGGCGCGGTTTCGGGGCTTGGCGCTGGAAATCGAATTCGCCTTTCGCTTGAGCCGCAACCTGCCGCCGCGCGACGGCGGCTATGACCGGGAGGCCGTCGCTCAGGCGGTGGAGGGCTTCTGCCCGGCGATCGAGGTCGTCGCGACGCGCTATAGCGACCCAAAGGCTGTGAATACGTTTTCGCAGATCGCCGATAGCAGCAGCAATGGTTTGCTGGTTTGGGGACAACCGGTCGGCAGCTGGCGCTCGATCGATTTCCGAGCGCTGCGCGGTGAATTGACGATTGACGGCACCGTCGTGCAATCCGCGATGGGCACGCATCCCTGTGACGATCCGTTCGATCTTGTCGTCTGGCTGGCGAACCACGCCGCGACCCGAACCGGTGGACTTACCGCCGGAACCGTGGTGATCACCGGCTCGCTGCAGGGCGCCACGCCGATCGCCGCGGGCTCGGCGGCGGTCGCCCGCATCGGCGATTATCCGCCGCTCCAACTGCGCTTCGTCTGATCCCGGCGGCTTAAGCGACGCATGGCATGTGCCTTGCGTATTTTCTCGCGATTTCCTCCGTTTCCACACGCGCATTCAGAAGTTCCAAGGGGATTTCGCGATAGGAGCCCACGCCATGGATCGCCGGAATTTTCTCAAGACGGGAACGACGTTAGCCGCGGGCGGGTTGGCCGTGGCGGCTCTGCCGTTCGGTTCTGCCCAGGCGCAGGCCCGAAAGGAGACCCTGTTGGTGGTGGCCGAAACCGGCCCCAACAGCCTCGATATCCACGGCGTCGGCGCCAATAGTTCGTCCTATCAGGTTGCTTGGAACTGCTACGACCGGTTGCTGTCCTATGGCCGCAAGACCATGCCGGATGGCAGCCTGTCCTATGACGGCAAGCAGTTGGTGCCGGAGCTGGCGGAAGCCTGGTCGATGGCGCCCGACGGGATGTCGATGACCTTCAAGCTGCGGCCGGACGCGACGTTCCATGACGGATCGCCGGTCACCGCGACCGATGTCAAATGGTCGTTCGACCGGGCGGTCACGATCGGCGGCTTTCCGACCTTTCAGATGAAGGCCGGTTCGCTGGAGAAGCCCGAGCAATTCGTCGTGGTCGACGACCATACCTTCCGCATCGATCTGCTGCGTGCCGACAAGTTGACGACCCCCGATCTGACGGTTCCGGTGGCGATCATCATCAACTCGACCCTGGCCAAAAAGAACGCCACGGCAGCCGACCCTTGGGCGCAGGAATACTTGAAATCCGCCACCGCTGGCGGCGGCGCCTACAAGGTCGATAGCTGGAAACCCGGTCAGGAGACCGTCTATAGCCGCTTCGACGGCTGGAAGAGCGGCCCGCTGCCGGCGTTGCGGCGCATCATCGTCCGTGAGGTGCCGTCGCCTTCGAACCGGCGCGCCTTGCTGGAACGCGGCGATGCCGACGTGTCGTTCGACCTGCCGAAAAAAGATTTCTCCGAGATGATGGCCCAGAAGAAGGTCACGGTCGTCAATACGCCGGTCGAGAATGCGATCACCTATATCGGGATGAATTGCACCAAGCCGCCGTTCAACAATTTGAAAGTCCGCCAGGCGGTCGCCTATGCGCTGCCCTATCAAAAGATCATGGACGCCGCCTTGTTCGGCCTGGCCAATCCGATGTTCGGCGGCACCTCGGCGACGCCGACGACAGCCGCCTGGCCGCAACCGCTGCCCTACAACACGGACATCGCCAAGGCCAAGGCCTTGCTGGCCGAGGCGGGCTATCCCGAAGGGTTCGAGACAGTCTTCAGCTTCGACCTCGGCCAAGCGACCGTGCAGGAGCCGATGGCTATTCTGATCCAGGAGGCGCTCGGCCAGATCGGCATCAAGATGACGATCGAGAAGGTGCCTGGGGCCACTTGGCGGTCGGCTCTTTTGAAAAAGGACATGCCGATCTTCGCCAACACCTTCGGCGGCTGGCTGAACTTTCCAGATTACTTCTTCTTCTGGACCTATCACGGCCAGAACGCGGTGTTCAACACCATGAGCTATCAGAACCCGGCGATGGACAAACTGATCGACGAGGCTCGCTTCGCCAAGGATCCGGTGGAGTACGACAAGGCCGTCAAAGGGTTCATCGGCCTGGCGTTCAGCGACATTCCCCGGATGCCGCTGTTCCAGCCTTATCTCACCGTGGCGCTGCAGCCGAGCGTCACCGGTTACCAATACTGGTTCCACCGCGGCTTGGATTATCGGCAATTGGTCAAGGCGTGAGCGGCCGGATGGCAGGTCAGGCCGGGGCAGTGTTGGCCGATGCCGCGGCGGCCGTCCCGCTGCTGTCGGTCGAGGAGCTGTCGGTCGATTTCCGGACGCGCGAAGGGACTGTCCGAGCGTTGGAACGGGTCGGTTTCACTGTCGGCCGGGGCGAGACCGTCGGCATCGTCGGCGAAAGCGGCTCGGGCAAGTCGGTCACCGCCTATGCCCTGATGGGTATCCTGGACGAAGCCGGCCAGGTCACCCATGGCAGCGCCATGTTCGGCGGTCTCAACCTGCTCGCCGCGCCGGAACGGGATCTGCAGCGGATCCGCGGCCGCGAGCTGTCGATGATCTTCCAGAGCCCGCGCACCGCTCTCAACCCGATCCGAGCGGTCGGCAAGCAGCTTGAAGATGTGCTGTTGCGCCATGGCAATCTGCGCGCGCGCGATGCTCGGGACCGGGCGATCGAGCTGCTGGCCCAGGTCAAGATCCCCGATCCCAAGCGCCGCTACGCGGCCTATCCGTTCGAGCTATCCGGCGGCATGTGCCAGCGCATCATGATCGCGCTGGCGCTGGCCTGTTCGCCGGCCTTGCTGATCGCCGACGAGCCGACGACCGGCCTCGATGTCACAACCCAGGCGGTGATCATGGACCTCATCCGCGAGCTTGCCGCCGATCATGGCATGGCGACCGTGCTGATTACCCATGATCTGGGGCTCGCCTCGGAATATTGCGACCGCATTGTCGTGATGCATGCCGGCCACGTCGTCGAGACGGCGCCTATGGCCGTCCTGTTCGATGCCCCGCGCCATCCCTATACGGCGAAGCTGATCGCCGCCACGCCGCATTTCGGCGGCGCGCTCCATACGCTCGCCGCGATCGGCGGCAGCCTGCCTGATCTGCGCGGAGCGCTGCCGCCCTGTCGCTACGCGACACGTTGCGAACGGCGGATCGAGGTCTGCGATCAGCCGCCGCTGTCGCGCGACTGGATCGCCGCCGATCACCTCGTCGCCTGCGCTAACCCGCTATGAGCGCCCTTCTCGAAGTCGAGGGCTTGGTAAAGCGCTTCCCGGTAGGCGGCGGGGCCGCGGGCTGGCGGTCGATGGCTGGTCGGTTCGGGATCGGGTCGGCCGGCGCTCCGGCGCGACCAATGTTGCACGCGGTGGATGGTGTCGGCTTCGCCATCGGTCGGGGCGAGACGATTGGTCTTGTTGGCGAATCGGGCTGTGGTAAGTCGACTCTGGTGCGCTTGCTGACCCGGCTGATCGACCCGACCGAAGGCAGCATCCGATTCGGCGATACGGATATCGGGGCTATTCCGGCGGCGCAATTCGGCCGCAGCCCCGATCGTGCCAGGCTGCAGATGGTGTTCCAGGACGCCACCGACAGCTTGAACCCGCGCTTCACCGCCAGCGACGCCATCGCCGATCCGATCCGCCGGCTGAAACCCGGCCTCGGCGGCGCTGCGCTGCGGCGGCGGGTCGGGGAACTCGCCGATCTGGTGGGCCTGCCCCAGACGTTGCTCGGGCGCTATCCGCACCAGCTCTCCGGTGGACAAAAGGCGCGTGTCGGCATCGCCCGGGCGATCGCGGTCGATCCCGAATTGCTGATCCTGGATGAGCCGACCTCGGCGCTCGACGTCTCGGTACAGGTCGTCATCTTGCGCCTGCTGGAGGATTTGAAGCAGCGGCTGGGGATGAGTTATCTCTTCGTGTCTCATGACCTCAATGTGGTGCGGCTGCTCTGCGACCGGGTACTGGTCATGTATCTGGGCAAGATCGTCGAAAGCGGCCCGGCCCAGGCGGTGTTCGAGGCGCCGGCGCATCCCTACACGCGGGCGCTGGTCTCGGCCATCCCGACCGCCGATCGGGAACGGCAGGCACGGCGGGTGCATCTGGCGGGGGAGCAGCGCAGCCCGATCGATCCCGATCCCGCCATCTGCCGGTTCTATGGACGCTGTCCGCGTGGCGCCGATCTTTGCCGCACGGCCATGCCCGTTCTTACACCGCTAGCGGGCGAGGGCGCCCGCGCGGTAGCCTGCCATTTTCCGGAACCCGCACCGCTTTAGGGAAGTCGCATGAAGCCCGACCTATCACCTGATGCCGTCGCCACCGTCGTTGAGGCCAACGCAGCGGTCATCGGCCTCACCGTCCCTCCGGAATACCGACAGGGTGTGATCGACAATTATGCTCGCATGCTGGCGCTGGCCGGTCCGGTGATGGCATTCGAGCTGCCGAAGCAGACCGAAATGGCGCCGGTCTTCACCCCATGACGGCCAGCATCACCCTCGACTCGGTCGCGATCGCCGAACAGGTTCGATCGGGCGCCGTCACCGCGGCCGCGGTGACCGATGCGGCACTGGGGGAGATCGAGCGGCGCGATGCGGCGCTGAACTGCTTCACCACCGTGCAGGCCGACGCGGCGCGGCGGGCGGCGCGGGACATCGATCGGCGCCGGCAGGCGGGCGAGGCGCTAGGACCGTTGGCCGGCGTACCCTTCGCGATCAAGAACCTGTTCGATATCGCCGGGGTCACCACCGTCGCCGGCTCCAAGATCCACCGGGATCAGCCGCCGGCCCTGGCCGATGCGACGGCTGTGGCGCGCCTAAAGGCGGCGGGCGGCGTGCTGATCGGCGCGCTCAACATGGATGAATACGCCTATGGCTTCGTCACGGAAAACGCCCATGACGGCCCAACGCACAACCCGCATGCCCTCGATCACGTCGCCGGGGGATCTTCCGGCGGCTCGGCGGCGGCCGTCGCCGGCGGGTTGGTGCCGCTGACGCTCGGCTCCGATACCAATGGCTCGATCCGGGTGCCGTCTGCGTTCTGCGGCATCTTTGGACTGAAGCCGACCTATGGCCGGCTCGGTCGCTCCGGCGCCATGCTGTTCGCCGAAAGCCTCGATCATATCGGCCCCTTCGCGCGCAGCGTGCGCGATCTGGCACTGGCCTTCGATCTGTTGCAGGGACCCGATCCCGCCGACCCGGCGGCGACCGACCGCCCACCCGAACCGACCCTTCCGAGCCTCGGCGAGGGGATCGGTGGATTGCGGATAGCGCTGGCCGGCGGGTATTTCCGAGAAGGCGCCATGCCCGAGGTGCTGGCCGGCGTCGACGCCGTCGCCAAGGCACTCGGCGCCACCGCCATGGTGACCCTGCCACAGGTGCTGCTGGCGCGCTCCGCCGCCTTCATCATCACCATGGTGGAGGGGGCAAGTCTGCATCTCGACGACCTGAAGACCCGGCCACAGGATTTCGATCCGGCGACGCGCGACCGCTTCCTGGCGGGCGCCCTCATCCCGTCGCAACTCTACGTCAAGGCGCAGCGGTTCCGCCGCTGGTATCGCGACCAGGTCGCCGAAGTCTTCAACATGGTGGATATCATCCTGGCTCCCTGCACGCCTTGCCCGGCGCCGCGCATCGGTGAGGACAAGATGGTGATCGGCGGCGTCGAGATGCTGACCCGACCCAATCTCGGCATCTATACCCAGCCCTTGAGCTTCATCGGTCTGCCGGTGGTGGCGGTGCCGGTGCAACGGCCGGGCGCCTTGCCGGTCGGCGTCCAGGTCATCGCGGCACCCTTCCAGGAAGCCAAGGCGTTGCGCGTCGCGGCGGAATTGGAGAAACTCGGCGTCTGTGCCGCACCGGTGATGTCATGATCATCAACGATCCCAAGACTTTGGCTGAGGTCACCGCCGCGTTTCAGCGCTACGAGACGGCGCTGCTGTCCAACGATATCGATGTGCTGGACGAGCTGTTCTGGACCGATCCTCGGACCGTGCGGCTGGGGATCGGCGAGAACCTCTACGGCATCGAGCAGATCCGCGGCTTTCGCGTCGGCCGCGTCGGCGGTTCGCCACAGCGCAGCCTGCGCAACACGGTGATCACGACCTACGGCACGGATTTCGGCACCGCCAATACCGAATTCATCCGTGTCAACAGCGACAAGATCGGCCGCCAAAGTCACACTTGGCTCCGCCGTCCCGAAGGCTGGCGGATCGTCGCGGCGCATGTGTCTTTCATGGCAGGGACGTCTTAGACTCTGCCCATACCGAGGGTGATTGAACTAGCTACCGATCCGCACGAAAATCTCCTCGACCGGCGCGGGCGGCGTCACGTTGAAAATTTCGTCGAAAATCTGGCCCAGCTCTTCAGCCCCGTCGATTGAGCGTTCAACAGCAATCTGACCATCACGTGCCTCGATCGTGAACCGGCGATTGATCAATTTGTAGCGCTTGTCCGCAATGACTCGCTCCATGATCAGCGTGCGCGGGAACGGTGCGAGCGGGCTCGTGGATGTAAACCAGTTACCGAGCTGGAAGTCTGACGGAATTTGCGGTTCCAGATTGAAGACATACATGACGCGCCAGCCTGCTGGCTGTTTCGCGCTGAGAGAGAATAAGCCGTCGGCTTCGCTCAACCGGTACGTGCCCATGGCCGTGGGTTGTTCGACATCTGTCTTAAAACGCAGCGGAGTATCGAGCACGCAGGCGCCAAAGCCGACATCGGCAAGATACGCGCCGTCCTGCAGGTCGACCTTGAGCAACATGTGCTCTCGCGGGCCGAGCGGGCTGTCGGGCGGCGACATCCAGCGCACGCGGCCACCAAGCCCGGTAACCTCGAAGCCAATTTCCTCAAGCGCCGCTTTCAGCAACGTGTTCTGCTCGAAACAATATCCACCACGGCGACTGTCGACGAGTTTCTCCTGCACTGAGGCAAGATCGAGGCTGACCGGGCGGCCCAGCAGCGGATCGATGCCTTCAAAGGGGATCGCATTGACGTGTGCGGCGTGAATTGCTGAGAGCGTCGCGAGATCCGGTCCAATCGTTCCATCACAGCCGATACGCGCCAGGTACCTGTGCAGCCGGAAAGTGGTCAACTTGGGTTCCCTCAAAAATGCTCGCCGTTCGCTGATCATGCGGGGCACTGCCCGACGCCGCCGCGGCCACCGTTGGGGTCGTTACGTCCGCCGGCGTGGATCGATCAGATCGCGCAGCCCGTCGCCCAACAGGTTGAAGCAGAACACAGCCAGCATCAAGGCGAGACCGGGAAAGAGGGCGACCCACCATTCGCCGGAGACGATGAAGCTGGCGCCCTCGGCGACCAGGATGCCCCATTCCGGGGTCGGCGCGCGGACGCCGAGGCCGATGAAGCTGAGGCCGGCGGCGTTGAGGATCGCCCAGCCCAGGTTGAGCGAAACCTGCACCATCATGGGCGGCAGCACGTTCGGGATCAGTTGGGCGATCAGAATGCGGGCATGGCTGTTGCCGGCGAGCCGGGCGGCTTCGACGAAGCCGGCCTCGCGCCGCACATTGACCTCGGTGCGCGCCATGCGGGCATAGAAGGGCAGGTTGATGATCGCGGTGGCGTAGACGATGTTCGACACCGTGTTGCCGGCGGCGGCGACGATGCCCATCGCCAGCACGAACAGCGGAAACGCCATGATCGTGTCGATCACGCGGATGACGACCGCATCCGTCCAGCCGCCGAAATACCCGGCGGCGGCGCCCAGCAGCGTGCCCAGCACGAAGGAGAGCGCGACCGCCAGGACCGAAATCTCCAGATCGAGCCGGGTCGCGACCACGACCCGGCTGAACAGATCGCGACCCAGTTGGTCGGTGCCGAACCAATGGGCGGCGGAGGGCGGCCGCAACGCCATCGCGGTATCGGTCGTCAGCGGGTCGTAGGGCACCAGCGACGGCCCGACCAGCGCCACCACGACTAGAAACAGCAGCAGCCCGAAGGCGAAGCCGGTGACCGGATTTTCGCCCAGGATGTAGCCGAGGTGGCGCAGCCGCGTCGCGAATTTGCCGGGTGCCGTGGCCGGAACCGCGGCGATGGTCATGACGCCATCCTGACACGCGGGTCGATCAGGCTATAGGCGACGTCGATCAGCAGGTTCAGCATCACGTACAACACCGCCATCATGAGGACGAAACCCTGCACCGGCGCGTAATCGAGGCTGATCAGCGCCTCGAGTGCGAAGGATCCGATGCCCGGCCAGGCGAACACCTTTTCGACCAGCACATTGGCGCCAAGCATGAAGGAGAACACCATGCCCAGGGTGGTAACGACCGGCAGCAGGGCATTGCGGAAGCCATAGCGCAACAGCACGGTGGGCCGGCTGAGACCGGAGGCGCGCGCCGTTCGGATGAAGTCGCTGGATAGTACCCCCAGCATGGAGGCGCGGGTCATCCGGGCGAGCGGTGCCATGGTGAACAGGGCGAGTGTGATCGCCGGCAGGGCAAGTTGCGTGAGCGTCGCCCAGAACGCCTCCCCATCGCCGGCCAAGAGGGTGTCGATCAAGTAGAAGCCGGTGACGGTCGGCGGCGCGCTCAAGAAGCTGTCCAGCCGGCCGAGCGGTGCCGGCGCCCAGCCGAGTATGTAATAGAACACATAGACGAGCAGCAGCCCGGTAACGAAGGTCGGCAAGGACACGCCGGCCGTGGTGGTCACCCGGCACAGGTGATCGACCCACGAACCCGGCCGCGTCGCGGCCAGCACGCCCAGCGGGACGGCGGTGACGATCGCCAGGATCAGCGCCACGAAGGTCAGTTCGAGCGATGCCGGTAGACGGCTCACCAATTCGGCCGCGACCGGTCGGCCGGTCGCGATTGATTGCCCCAGATCGCCAACCGCCAGCGCCTCGACATAGAGCACGAATTGCTGGGGCAGGCTGCGGTCCAGTCCTAGCCGATGACGAACCTGTTCGATCGCTTCCGCGCTCGACGACGTACCGGCGAAATAAGCTGCCGGATCGCCCGGCAGCGCTCGGGTCAGCAGGAAGGTGACGACGATCACCCCCAGCAGAATCGGGACGGCGCCGATGACACGGCGCAGGATGAAGCCCCCCATGGATCCGTGCTTCATGACGTGGCGGTCATCCTTCCGATGGTGGCACCGCGACACCCGTCGCCGAGCCGATGCACCAGGATATCAAGTTCCGTGCCACGGGACGCCAGCGCCGAACAGGTGGTGGGTTGGTCTCCGATTATCGCATAGGTTGCAGTTCTCCACGGCTCACCCCTGTGTTTGGTTAACTATTGAAAAACTTCGATTTTTTTCACATTGATCGGCAATCGGTTGTTAATATTTCTCCGCTACACAAGAACATGTTGAGAGGAGAGGGCTATGACGTCTCTGGCGGAAACGATCGATCGAACCCTGGCGAATATCGGGAATGACCCCCGCGACCTGCTGCTCGACACCCTTGACGGTTTCGAAGCACTCGGTCTGCCCGATGAGGAGCGGTTGAGCGCCATTGCTACGGCCATCGGCACCTCCGCCGTGACCAATCACGCCCGACATATCCGGGTGTATCTCGATGCCATCCAGGTCTGGGCGCTCGAAGTCGCGGTGGGTCGCTCGCCGCCGCCGGCCCGCTTAAATACGGTCGCCAATCCGGCGCGCAGCGCGCTGGGTGCGGAGGTGCTGATCACCGGTGCCGATACCTTGCTCGATAGCTTGCGTTCGCAGAACGTCAATCTGCAGGATCGGCTGGTGACGGAACTCGCTCTGTATACGCGGCTGATCGGCCAGCACGACGCGAATTGCATCCTTCTTACGCTGCGGAGCGTCGCAGACGCGATCCACCGTCCGGATTTCTTTCCAGGGACGCATATCTCGGTGTTGCTGCGCGATACCAGGATGCTGACCCGCGAGCAGTCGCTCGCCGACATGCCGGTGCGGGGCACCGCCTGATCTCTTGATCATATCCTCTTCATGAGGGCGTTGACAGACCGGAGGCGGTGACGCTCCCCTAATGCCATGATAGCCGGGCAATCGGCTATCGCGCGTGGGGAGAGAAGCCATGGGTTTGGAAGTTGACGGCTCGATCTTTGTTCCGGTCGAGCGTCTAGGCCGGCAGCTTACTGCCATTTATCAGGCTTGGGGCATGCCGGCGGCGTTGATCACCCCAACCGTCGACATCATGCTGGCCGCCGATACCAGCGGCATCGATAGCCATGGCGCCTCGATGATGTTTCTCTATGAGCGGCTGCGCGAGGCCGGCAACATCACGATGACACCGCGGATCGAGGTCATTCACGATACACCCGTCGCCGCCGTGGTGGATGGTGGGCAGGGACTAGGCCATGCGCCGTCGGTGCGCGCGACGCATCTGGCGATCGACAAGGCGAAGGCGCTGGGCGTCGGCATCGTCACGGTGCGCAATTCCAACCATTACGGTGCCGCCGGCGCCTATGCGCTGATGATGGCGAAGGCCGGGCTGATCGGTGTCTCGATGACCGCCGTGGCCAAGCCGACCGTGGTGCCGCAGGCCGGCAAGGTTGCCATGTTCGGCACCAATCCGATCGCCTTCGCGGCTCCGGCGCGGCGCAATCCGCCATTTCTGCTCGATATGGCGACCAGTACGGTGGCGCTGGGCAAGCTCACCATCTCGGCGCGCGCCGGCGTATCGGTGCCCGAAGGATGGGCGCTCGATGCGGATGGGCAGCCGGTGACGGATCCCAATATCGGGCTGTTGCACCGCCTGCTGACGCCGCTGGGCGCCACGCGGCTGATGGGCGGCCATAAGGGTTATGGCCTTGCCATAATGGTCGAGATCCTATCGACCACCTTGGCCGGCTCCGCCTTCGGCGTCTTGCGCGAAGCGAACCAGCCCGGTGCCCAAAACCTCGATGTCGGGCATTTTTTTCTGGCGATCGATCCGAGCACGCTGCGGCCCGATGGCGGTTTCGAGGACGATCTCGATGCCATGATCGATGCCTTGCGCGCGACACCGCCGGTCGATCCCGCGATTCCCGTGCAAGTCGCCGGCGATCCGGAATACCGCGCGGCCGCGCGTCGCTCGGTCGAGGGCATCCCGATCCCTCCGCTGCTGGCCGGCGAACTCGCCGCGATCGCAGAGCGCGCCGGCGCGCCGTTCCTCTTGAACGACGGCTAGCTTTTAGCCTGGTGATGCGCCTCGACGAACCAGAGGTGCTTATCGACGCCGCGCGACACCTCGGTGAAGATATCGGCCGTATCGGCGTCCTTGAGGTCGGCGGTCGTATCGATCGCGCGCCGGACCAGCTTGCCATAGGCGGCGAGGGCCGTGGATACCGCGTCGACATGGTCGGCACCGGTCTTGATGTCGAGCGGATAGGCGGGCAGCCGGCTGCGCTTCGCCGATTCGGGCAAGGTCCCGATCGCGGTGCCGCCCAGCGTCACGATCCGCTCGGCGATAAGATCGGTATAATCATCCGCCGCGGTCGACAGGGTATCGAACAACTCGTGCAGGGCGATGAAGCTCGGCCCTTTGACGTTCCAATGCGCCTGCTTCATCTGCGTCTTGAGGTCGATGCTATCGGCGAGGGCGGCTTGCAACTCGTCGATGATGGCGCCGCGCAAGTTCGAGCTGAGGTCGATCTTCGTCGGATGCATGGTCCAGCCTTTCGTGAGGTAGGGATGTCGAGGCAGAGGCGATATCGGCCGAGTGAATATCGGCTGAGTGAATATAGGCCATGCGGCCCGCGTGTGAAGGGAAGCAACGTCAACCGCAGGCGCTGATATTGCCGCGCAGGAGGTGGGCCAACTGGATCAGCACGCTCTCGGCATTGGCGCGCTGGCCATGCAGGAAGACCAGGGCGACGACGACGATGAGGCCGAGCTGGGCTAAGCGCGGCTTCGCGAGCCTGCCTCCCTGATGACCGAGCGCGAAGACGCCGACGCAGGCGAGGCCGACCACGAGCCCCACCATGACCTCCTGCGGTGTATGCGCCAAGACCAGGATTCGAGAGAAGGCGATGGCACCGACCGCCAGAATACCCAGCAGCGCGGCACCAAGCCGCGGCCATAGCCGGTCGAGGCTGCCGACCAGCAGGACGGTGAGGGCGCCATAGACGGTCGTGCTGAGTGCCGTATGGCCGCTGGGGCTGGTGATCGTGCCGTCCGATACGATCACTTGGCCACAGGCATGCATGCCGAGCTTCAGCAAGATCATCGACATGCCGCACAGCCCGATCGCGACCGCCCATGCGAAGGCGGTGCGGCGCGGCTGCCAGCTCAGCAGCGCAAAAAAACAGGCCGCCGCGATCGGCAGGAGAACCGCGCTGTCACCGAAATCGGTGATCCAGTTCGCCAACGGCTCCATCAAGAGCAGCCGAAAGCGGCCGGCCAGCCAGGCAGCCCGCTCATGCCGCGGAGGCTTGTTCGAGGGCCGCGGCGGCTTCCAGCCATTGCTCCTCGGCGGCGGCCACCCGCCGCTCCAGCTCGACGCGGCGGCGCGTCAGCTCGACTCGGCGCGGGGTGGCCAGCCGCCCATCGGCCAGTTCGCCATCCAGCCGGCCCAATTCCGCCGTCAAGCGAGCCAGGTCGGCCTCCGCGGTCTGCGCGCTCCGCCGCAGCGGCTCCAGGGATTTCGGCCGGCCATTGGATTGCTTGCCCTGGCGGTTGTTCTTGCCGCCATTGCCGTCGTTCTGCCGCGCCTTGCCACCGCGCTCGCCCAGCATGAGGCGGCGATAATCCTCGAGATCGCCTTCGAAGGGTGTCACCCGTCCGTTGGCGACCAGCCACAGCCGATCGGCGGTCAACTCCAGGAGATGCCAGTCATGGCTGATCAGGATGACGGCGCCCTTGAAATCGTTTATCGCCTCGGCCAATGCCGCGCGGCTGTCGATATCGAGATGGTTGGTCGGCTCGTCCAAGATCAGCAAGGGCGGGGCGTCATGGGTGATCAGCGCGAAATTCAGCCGCGCCTTCTCGCCGCCGGAGAGGTCCTTGACCTTGACGAACGCCTTGTCCTGGCCAAAGCCGAACCGGCCGAGCCTGGCGCGGACCTGTTCCGGCCGAGCGGTCGGCATCAGCTCGGCCATGTGCTCGTACGGTGTCCAATCGGCGTGCATGTCCTCGATCTGATGCTGAGCAAAAAAGCCGCAGCGCAGTTTGCCCGACCGATGCTGTTCGCCGGATTGCGGCTGCAGCCGCCCGGCGATCAGCTTTGCCAGGGTCGATTTGCCGTTGCCGTTCGAGCCGAGGAACGCGATCCGATCATCCGGGTCGAGCCGCAGGTCGAGGTTGCGCAGGATCGGCCGACCCGCCTCATACCCGACATCGACCCCATCCATGCTGAGCAGCGGTGGTGCCAGCTCCGGTGGATCGGGGAATTCGAAGCGCATGGTTGGATCGTTTTCGATCGAGATGGCGGGACCCAGGCGGGCCAGTGCCTTTAGCCTGCTTTGCGCCTGGCGCGCCTTAGTCGCTTGGGCGCGGAACCGGTCGACGAAGGCCTGCATGTGCTGGCGCTGCGCCTCTTGCTTGGCGGCCTGGGCCTTGGTTTGCGCCAGCCGCTCCGCGCGCAGCCGCTCGAACGAATCGTAGCCGCCCGCGTAAAGCGTCAGCTTGCGGTGGTCGAGATGCAGGATATGGCTGACGCTGGAATTGAGCAGCGCCCGGTCATGGCTCACCACCAGCACGGTATGCGGATAGCTCTTGAGGTAATTTTCCAGCCAGACCGTCGCTTCGAGATCGAGATGGTTGGTCGGCTCGTCGAGCAGCAGGAGGTCGGGTTCGGTGAACAACACAGCCGCCAGCGCCACGCGCATGCGCCAGCCGCCGGAATAGCTCGACATTGGCCGGCCCTGCATGGCGTCGTCGAAGCCCAACCCGGCGAGAATGCCGGCCGCGCGGGCGGGAGCGGCATGCGCGTCGATATCCAGAAGGCGCATATGGATCTCACCGACCCGGTCGGGGTCGGTCGCGGTCTCGGCTTCGTCGAGCAGGGCGGCGCGCTCCAGATCGGCCGCCAGCACCACGTCGAGCGGCGTGAACTCGCCGCCCGGGGCTTCCTGCGCCACGATGCCGAGGCTGGTACCGCGGCGGCGGTCGAGCGATCCGCCATCGGGTTGCAGCTCGCCCATGATCAGGCCGAACAAGGTCGATTTGCCGGCGCCGTTGCGCCCGACGATGCCGACCCGGTGGCCCGCCGGGATCTTGGCGGAGGTGTTCTCCAGCAGCGTCCGGCCGGCAATGCGATAAGTGAGATTAGTGATCGTCAGCATGATGGGGCGGGTGATAGCACATTCAATGCCGTTTGTGGCGGCGGGTATCCGCAGAGCTGAAGAGTGCGGAACGACATCACAACGAATTAACCATCGATTTTCCCAGCATCCACTGGCAGTCTCCACCGCATGCTTCAGCCCTCCAAAGATCGCCAGCCCGCTGGCGATCCGCTTTCGCCGCAACCTGCCGCCGGCCAGGATCGGGCGCTTCAAATATTGCGCCAGGTTTTCGGCTTCGACTCGTTTCGTGATCCACAGGCCGATATCATCGGCCATGTCATCGAGGGCGGCGACGCGCTGGTGCTGATGCCGACCGGTGGCGGCAAATCGCTCTGCTATCAGATCCCGGCACTGGTCAGGCCGGGTCTCGCCATCGTCGTCTCGCCGCTGATCGCGTTGATGAAGGATCAGGTCGACGCGTTGCGCCAGGCTGGGGTCCGCGCCGCCTATCTGAACTCCAGCCTGGCGCCGGGCGAGGGGCGGGCGATCGAGGAGGCCATGCGCCGCGACAATCTCGATCTCGTCTATGTGGCGCCCGAACGGCTGACCACCGATGGGTTTCTCGATCTGCTGGACGAGGTGAAGGTTGCCTTGTTCGCGATCGACGAGGCGCATTGCGTGTCGCAATGGGGGCATAACTTCCGGCCCGAATACCGTCAGCTCTCGATTCTGCACAGCCGTTATCCGAACGTACCGCGCATCGCCCTCACCGCGACGGCGGACGGCCCGACGCGCAAGGATATTGTCGAACGGTTGCAGCTGGGCAATGCCCGGGTCTTCGTGTCGGGCTTCGACCGGCCGAACATCACCTATCGAGTCGTCGATAAGGCGGATGCCAAGGGTCAGCTTCTGGCCTTTTTGCGGGCCGAACATGCCGAGGATGCCGGCATCGTCTATTGCCTGTCGCGCCGCAAGGTCGACGAGATCGCCGATTGGCTATCGAGCCATGGCCGGCTGGCGCTGCCCTATCACGCGGGCCTCAACCCGGATACCCGGCAGCGCCATCAGGAACGCTTTGTCCGCGAAGAAGGCATCATCGTCGTGGCGACCGTCGCGTTCGGCATGGGGATCGACAAGCCGAATGTCCGCTTCGTGGCGCATCTCGACGTGCCGCGCAGTCTGGAGGCGTATTACCAGGAAACCGGGCGCGCCGGGCGTGACGGGCTGCCGGCCGATGCGTGGATGACCTACGGGCTGGGCGACGTCATCAGCCTGAAGCAGATGGTCGCGAGTTCCGACCTCGACGAGCGGCAGAAGCGGGTCGAGCTACAGAAGCTCGAAGCGCTGCTCGGCTATTGCGAGACCGCGACCTGCCGGCGTCGGGTGCTGGTCGGCTATTTCGGCGATCAGGCGCCGGAACGCTGCGGCAATTGCGATCTATGCCTCAGCCCCGTGACCCGCTGGGACGGCACGATCGCCGCGCAGAAGGCGCTTTCGGCAGTCTATCGTACCGGGCAGCGCTTCGGGAGCGGACATCTCATCGACGTGCTGCTGGGCAAGGCGACGGAGCGGGTCGTTCAATTGGGCCATAACGCGATCAAGACTTTCGGGGTCGGTGCCGAGCTCAGCCGAACGGCCTGGCAGTCGATCTTCCGGCAATTGGTCGCAGCCGGTCATCTCGCCGTCGATGTGGAAGGTCATGGCGGCCTGCATCTCGGCCAGAGTGCCGCCGAGGTCGTGCGCGGCGATATCAAGGTCGAATTCCGCACGGAAACCAAACCGGCCAAGCGGAGTACCGAGAAGGCCGTGCGCAGTTCGGCCGCCGCCGTGCTGGCGCCGGGCGACGAGCCGCTGTGGCAAGCCCTGCGCGACAAACGGCTGGAGCTGGCGCGCTCCCAAAGCCTGCCACCCTATGTTATTTTTCACGACGCGACGTTGGTCGAGATGGTCCGTCAGCGCCCGCGCGACGCCGCCGCGATGGCGCAGATCCCCGGCGTCGGCCGCAGCAAGCTGGAGCGTTATGGCGATGCGTTCCTCGGTGTGGTCGCCCGCTTCGCCGAAGCCGAATAAACGCTAACATAATCCATCAAAGAGGGAGTGTAACACTATGAAACTGCTTCGCTATGGCCCTGTCGGTCAGGAGAAACCCGGGCTACTCGATAAGGCTGGACGCATCCGCGATCTCAGTGGAATCGTCCCCGATATCGATGGTGCTGTTCTGGCGCCTGCCCGGCTGGCGGAACTGGCCAAGCTCGATCCGGACAGCCTGCCGACGGTCGGCGGTACACCGCGGATCGGCCCCTGCGTCGGGTCGATTTCCAAGCTGGTCTGCGTCGGCCTCAACTATTCGGATCACGCGGCGGAGACCGGTGCGCAGATCCCGTCGGAGCCGATCCTGTTCATGAAGGCGACGACGTGCATTGTCGGCCCGAACGACGCGGTCATGCTGCCGCGCGGCGGCGATAAGACCGATTGGGAGGTCGAACTCGGCATCGTCATCGGCACCCGCGCCAGCTATGTCCCGATCGAGCATAGCTTCGACTATGTCGCGGGGTATTGCGTGGTCAACGACGTGTCCGAACGGGCGTTTCAGATCGAACGCCAGGGCCAATGGACCAAGGGCAAGAGCGCCGATACCTTCGGGCCGGTAGGTCCATGGATGGTGACGCGCGACGAGATCCCCGATCCGCAGGCGCTCGATATGTTTCTCGATGTGAGCGGCACGAGGCGGCAAACCGGCAATACGCGCACGATGATCTACGGGGTGCAGCATCTGGTGAGTTATATCAGCCACTTCATGACCTTGCTGCCCGGCGACGTCATCAGTACCGGCACGCCGCCCGGCGTCGGCATGGGCATGAAGCCGCCGCAATTCCTGAAAGCCGGCGATGTCATGCATCTCGGGATAGCCGGGCTGGGCGAGCAGACCCAAAAGGTTGTGCCGTTCGGCCTCTGACGTGGCCCTGCTCAATGATGGCAGCGTCTACAGCTAGTCACTAAGCCGCTTGTCGTGCCGATTACTGGTATCGGCGCGACAAGCGTCAGGTAACACGAAAAAACTTGACACCACGACTCCGGGAAGGCTGGTGCGTGTTGATTTTTTAGCTATTATCGATAGACCAACAACTCGCCTCAGAGTTCCCATGTACGACCGGCGCCCAGGCTTTCCTCACAATGATGATCCCTCATCTGGACGCCGTGTGGAGGCGACGGTGAAATGGTTCAATCCTTCCAAGGGCTTTGGGTTCGTCACCCCCTCCGACGGGACGCAGGATGCGTTTCTGCCGATGGCGATCCTGCGGCGGGCTGGTTTCGACGATATCCGCGAAGGCGCCTCCTTGACCTGCGAGATCGGCGCCGGGGCCAAGGGCCCGTTGGTCGTGAACGTCATCGAGATCGATAATTCCACCGCCGTCGCCCCGGTCGAGCGGCGCGACCGGGGGGCCGATCGCGGCGGCATGGGCGGGCCCCGAACCGGTTCGTCGCTCGATGGTGCGGTCAAATGGTTCGAGCCGGAGAAGGGCTTCGGCTTCATCTCGCCGGATGGCGGCGGCAAGGACGTTTTCATCCACATCACCGCCTTGCGGCGCAGCGGTCTTGCGACCCTCGATCCGGGGGTCCGCGTGCGGGTCGATGTGGTCGACGGCAAAAAAGGTCTGGAAGCGGACCGCGTTACGCTCCTCTAGTTGCCGCCGATCTCATCGGACCGGTCTTATCGAAGAAGCCGCCCGGCATCGCCGTGGCGGCTTTTGTCTTTATCTGCAGAGCTTATGTTGCGGTGTTGTGACGAGTTCGTTATCCATGACGGTATCGAGGAGCCAGGACCGCGGAACGGCGACCAAGAGCGTCGGTTCCGCGTAACGACTATGGCTCCCTTTAGGTGATGAGCACGGGAGTGGGCGGTGAATCTCGACGATACTGTTCGAACCTATCGCAATCTCTCCGCCACCTATGATCTTGTCTTCGGACCGATCACCCATCCTGGCCGTCGCGCGGCTGTTCGGATGTTGAATGACCGGCCGTCGCAGCGTGTGCTGGAGGTCGGTGTCGGCACCGGCTTATCGCTCGGTTATTTCCGATCGGATGCCGCGGTCACCGGTATCGACGTGTCGCCCCACATGCTGAAAAAGGCACGCGAGCGCACCGCCCGGCTACGGCTCGAGAATGTCGACCTGATCGAGATGAACGCGCAGGCGATGAGCTTCGCCGATAACAGCTTCGACGCGGTAATCGCGCTCTACGTGGCGTCGACGGTGCCGGATGTCCGCGCCTTCGCCGCCGAGGTGCAGCGGGTCTGCGTGCCGGGCGGCCGGATCATCCTGGTCAATCATTTCTCCAGCGCCAACCCGGCGATGAATTACATCGAGCGGCAATTGGCGCCGCTCGCCCGCTGGATCGGCTTCCATGCCGATTTCCCACTCAAGGATTTCATGCGCAATACCGGCTTTCAGGTGCGTGAGATGCACCCGAGCAATCTATTCGGGTATTGGACGCTGCTGCGCTGTACCAACGAAAAGGGCGTCTAAGCAGCCGGTTTAGGGTTTTGGCACGCCCGACTGGGTGCCAGCGAGATGCCGGCCCCCGACGAAGACTTGGCAAGCCGTGCTGCCGGAATACCGGAAGAAGTAATCCTCGGTCCGCTTGGCCATATGGTTCGGGTCGTACAGGTTGAAGCCGGTGCCTTTGGCGATGCCGAGCACCATGCCGCCCTGCTTGCCGAAAAACCGAGCGTTATAGCGGCCGGGCTCGCGCTCGTTGAAATTACCGATCGCACAGGCCGTGCTGAGCGACTTGTCGGAATCGCCGACCTTCCAATAGGGCCGCTGCGAGTTGACCACCGTCTCGGTCGCCGATGCGCCGGATGATGCGCCGGACAGGCAGGCCGCCAGCACGAAAAGGAGTGATTTGCAGGACCATGCCATGCAGGCGAGGGTGGCACGGATTGGTGAAGAAACCGTGCAAGCCCGAAACGAAAACCGGCGCGGGCATTCACGGATCGCGGCATGTCACGTCACGGTCTTCTCAAGCCACAGGCTGGTCTCCCGAGCGCCGTCCGGCAGCGGCAAGCGGCCCACCACCGTCTGGGCAACCTCGCCGCGCAGCCGTGTCGCGACGTAGTGGCTGGCGAAAAGCGGATGATAGCCGCCGCCCAGCAGCAGGGCCACCGCCGATTGCTCGTTATAGCCGCGCCAGCGCCATTCGGGTGGGTAGTCGTCGGGCAGCAGGATATCGTGGATATGCACCAGCACTCCAGCGGGCAGACGCGGCAGGATGTCGGTGAACAGCAGATCCACATCGCTGCCAGGCATCAGGATATGGCTGCTGTCGATGAACAGCATGTCGCCGGCCGCGAGCGATCGGAAGGGCTGGCGATCGGCCTGTTGCACGGTCGCACGGATGGCGGTCAGGGGCAGGGAAGCCACATCCGCGCGCGGCGCCGGATCGATCGAGGTCACCGCGCAGTCAAAGCCGCCATCTCGGATGGCCCGCATGAGAAACCGCGTCGAATGCCCGGATCCCACCTCGACGATCCGACGCGGCCGGCGCTCCCGCACCAGCGTATAGGCTACGGCGCCGTCCAGCCGTGGAAACCAATCCTGCTGCCAGCGCGGTTCCGGCGGCGGCCCGTCGAAGCCGCGCAATATATCGGCATACGCGTCGATCCGGGCCAGCAAGGCGAGGAAGGCGGCTTCGTGCTGGGTAAGGAGGGTCTCGATGCCGTCATAGGACACGGCACTATCCGAGGTATCGCCAGCATAGCGATAAGGGATGAAATAGCCGTAAGGCTTGGAGCCCAGCAGCGTCGCCAGACCGAAACGGAGCCGGCGCAGCCGGGCGCGCCAAGGGAGGCCGTCCATCGGATATCCTCGAGAGCCTAGCCAAATGGACTTTCTAGCCCGGTTCAGGCCCTGCGGCTAACGGCGAAAGTGGCAGACTCCTCCTTTCGCATCACCATATCCTTCACAAGGTTGATCACCCGCGATGCCTCGGCGGGCAGCGACAGGGTTGAGAAGAAATGATCGAGGAAGGCTCGTTCTTGTTCCACAGCCATCGTCCACACGGGGTCTTCGACCTCGGAGCGCGGTAGAGCGCAGTCATCGAAGGATAGGTCCATCAGGCCGGTCAGCGTGCGGAGTTGCTCGGTCATGTCGCGCCGATACACCGGATCGGCAGACAGTTGATCAAGGTCGACCACCAGATCGGCCTGTGGCAACGCTATCAACATGTCCAGGGCGAAGGACCGAAGGAATATTCGGCAACGCTGTCCCATATCGAGGGATTCGAAATGGGAGAAGAACTTCTTTCCCCGCTCCAGTTCGGGGACATTCAATAGATCCGGAAATGGCAGATCTTGATAAAAATTCGAATAAACCCCGGTTTTCCAACCGATATAGCCGATCAAATACGCTCTACACTGGAAATACGAGTTATCGTATTTGATGAGCTGGTTGCAGTAGGAGATCCACTGATCCTTTGGATTTCGCAGTGTGACGATGTGGCGGCCAGCAATATGCTGGCGCAACCACGGAACCCGCCCAAAGGATCGGCAGAAACCAAACACCGGCACCCGTCCAAGATCTCGCGCATGTCGCGCCAGAGTTTCAATGTATTCGCGTTGCGGCGCATGGGGGGCCTTATTGTAGTAAAGGCCGTAGGCGAATTCGTCCCGGAAGCCAATTACCCCACCTTCAGGGCGTATCAGAGGGCGAAATTCCTCATAATACGGAGCGATAAGGTCGGGGTGGCCAGATGCCCAGCCCGTTGTTTTGTAATTTGGAATGTCGTCGAGGGTAAGTCCGCCCAAAACCTCGTTGAATGGTTCATAATAGGCGTAGCTATTTTCCGCCACACGGAATCGCTTCCAAAACCACGTGCTGCCGGACCGGAAGCCGCTGTGTAGAAACACCGGAGATAATGGTAATAATTCGTTAACCATAACCGACATTCATCAGGAGTGGACGATTCGACTAAACCAACTCCGTAATAAACGAGGTCGTATGCATTACTGTACGATGATTTGGTTTCGGTTCTGAAATGTTGTTTCAGTCTTGAAGATGGGGAGCATATTGATCGTCAGCGAATTTCTATCGATCCAAATATGTCGGGGACTGGATCGACTAGAGTCGGTCCGAGATCATTTTGTGTTTTCACAGAGTCTTCGCAACATCATGCGAATTGAAGATGCGTTCCAGCGCCGAGGGCCACGGGCGCATGATAAACAGGTTCCCTAGGCCCTCATCCCCGTGTTTCTGAATGAAGCGTCGAGCAGGTGAGTTCTCCGCCGGCCCTGCAACGGCCCTGCAACGGCCCTTGACTCTCGATACGCGTCATGTTCTTGTTATGTTCATGGACATGACGCGAGCCATAGATCCGGCCGAGATCGCCTCCTGCGACGCGGCCCCGAACGGTCCCTCCCCGGAGCGGATGGAGGGGTGTGCCCGCGCTTCGGAGAGGAGCGAGCGGACCGAGCGGCATCTGCGGATGCTGCAACGGCTCGCCGAGATCGGCATGGAACTGGCGGAGGCGGTGGGACGGCAGGCACTGGAGCAGGCCAAGGCGGCTTCCGAGCCGGCCGGGACACCGCAAAAGGCCGGACCGGATCTGGGGTTGGTGTTCACGCGGCTTTCGCGCGCGGTGCGGCAGACGGTGGCGCTGGAGGCGCGGATCGCCGAGGGGCCGTTGACCCCACGCGCGGTCTCGGCGGCGCTGGACAGGCAGGCGGAGCGTGCAACCCTGGCCGAGGCGGATCGCCGGCACCGGCGCAAGGCCCAGGTCGGACGCATCGTGAAGCAGGCGATCAATGCCGAGCTCACCGGGATCAAGGCCTACCAGCGGGAAAGAGAGCTGCGGGAGCGGCTGGAAGACGAG
>DATMGU010000072.1:0-5429 GCA_035555315.1 Allostellaceae bacterium | reverse complement strand
GAGGCGCGCGGCCCGGGCGAGGATCTCCGCTCGCTGGTGGTCGGATTGAACCAGAAGGTCAGCACCATCCTGGAAGCTCGCGCGCTGGTGCTGCCGCCGCCGCCCATTCAAGGCATCGGTAACGCCGCGGGCTTCGCGATGCAGGTCGAATTGCGCGACGGCAACAACGACTACGCCAAGCTGCAGGCTATCACCGGCGCGGTGGTCGCCAACGCCCAGACCCAGAGCGCGCTGCAGCGGGTTCAATCGCCGTTCCGTTCGACGGTGCCGCAATTCGATGTCGAGGTCGACCGTATCAAGACCCAGACGCTGCATGTCACGACCGACCAGATCTTCTCGACGCTGTCGTCCTACCTCGGCTCGTCCTACATCAACCAGTTCAACAAGTTCGGCCGCGTGTTCCAGGTCTATGCGCAGGCGGATTCAAAATTCCGCCTGACCGAGCGCGACATCGCCAACATGATGGTGCGCAACCAGAACGGCGAGATGATCCCGATCGGCACGGTGGCGAAGATCACGCCCTCGGTCGGCCCGTCCCTGATCAGCCTGTACAACCTCTATCCGTCCGCGACCATCGTCGGCCTGCCGGCGCAGGGCTACAGCTCCGGCCAGTCGCTCAATCTGATGGAGCAGGTCGCGGACAAGACCCTGCCGCCCGGCACCGGCTATGAATGGACGGCGATGTCGTATCAGGAGAAGGCCGTCGGCGGCCAGATCTACTACGTGTTCGGGCTTGCGATGCTGCTGGTCTATCTCGTGCTCGCCGGACAATATGAGAGCTGGTACGCGCCGATCTCGGTGATCCTCGCGGTGCCGCTGTCGCTGCTCGGGCCGATGGCGGTCTTGCGAGGCCTCGGCATCGACAACAATCTCTACGTCCAGATCGGACTGATCCTGTTGATCGCGCTGTCGGCGAAGAACGCGATCCTGATCGTCGAGGTCGGTCTCGAACTGCATGGCCGCGACGGCAAGCCATTGCTCGAATCCGCCATCGAGGCCGCGCGCGCCCGCTTCCGCCCGATCCTGATGACGTCGTTCGCCTTCATCCTCGGCGTCGTGCCGCTGGTGCTGGCGACCGGCGCCGGCGCCAACGCGCGCAAGTCGATCGGCATCACGGTGTTTTCCGGCATGCTGGCCTCGACCTGTCTTGCGGTGTTGTTCGTGCCCGCCTTCTTCGTCGTTGTGCAGCGTTTCGAGAACTGGCGCAGCGAACGCAAAAAGGCTACGGCAGCGAAACCCGTTTCGCAGACGGGACCGTAAAAAACCTAGACTTCGACGCGGAATCCGACCTCGATAACCGCGTCATGCGGGATCTTGAAGAAGTCCGGCGCGCGGCTTGCGATCCGGTTCAGGAACGAGAACACCCCAAAGGACAAGGGGTCCATCGATGACTCCGCCTCGCGGCGGACGATCGTCTCATGGGCGATGTAGTAGTTCTTGTGGTCGAGATCAGCGTCAAACCCGAGCCTGTTGCAGTTGATCAGGCTTAGCGGGATGTCCGGCGTCTGCATGAATCCGAGCCTGACCTGAATCCGGTAGAAACCGTGGCCGAGGCGGTGAACCGAATGGCGTTCGTGAAACGGCACGCGCGGCCGGCGATCGGATACGAAAGTCAACAGCACCACGGTCGCATGCAACACCCTGTTGTGCTCGATATGGCGTAACAGCATCGGCGACGCGCCGTGCTCGACTTTCGTGAGCCACACTCCCATGCCCGGCGCGCGGCCGATCACGGCCGTGTCGACATGGTCGAGAAATTCCTTGAGCGGCATCGACATGTCGTGCAGGCACTGCCTGACCGCCGAAGAGCCCTTGCGCCAGGACAGCATCAATGTCGCGATCAGCCCGGCGATGACAAGCGGAAACCAGCCACCTTCGACGATTTTCAGCGAATTGGAAACCAGGAAGGTGGCGTCGATCGCGCCGAAGACAGCGATAATCGGAATCGCGGCGCCGCGCGGCCATCGCCATCGGTGAACGGCGACGCGGTAGAGCAGGATGGTGGTGATGAGCATCGTCCCCGATACCGCGATGCCATAGGCCGCCGCGAGATTCTCAGACGAGCGGAACAGCACCACGGTCAGCAGGGTGCCGGCCATCAACAGCCAGTTGGCGGCAGGGACGTAGATCTGGCCGGCCTCGTCGACCGACGTCGGCGTGATGCGCGCCCGCGGCGACAATCCCATCTGCATGGCCTGGCGGGTCAAGGAGAACACGCCGGAGACGAGCGCCTGGGAGGCGATGATGGTGGCAGCCGTCGCCAGCACCACCATCGGGATCAGCGCCCAACTAGGCGCCAGTTTGTAGAAGGGATTGTCGGCCGCGGCGGGGTGGCTAAGGATCAGCGCGCCCTGCCCAAAATAATTCAGCAACAGCGCCGGCAGCACCAGGCCAAACCACGCCCGCCGGATCGCGGTTGCGCCGACATGGCCCATGTCGGCATACAACGCCTCGCCGCCGGTGAGCGCGAGGAAGACCGCGCCGATCACGACGAACGAGATTTTGGGATCGGCGAGGAGGAAATGCGCGGCCTCCGCCGGATTGACCGCCCTGATTATGGCGGGTGCGATCATGATATTGGCCGCGCCAAGAGCGCCGATGACGACGAACCAGACCACCATGATCGGGCCGAATAGTTTTCCGATGCTGTGGGTGCCGTGTCGCTGGATCATGAACAGGCCAACCAGAATGGCGATCGTGGCCGGCAGGATGAAATTTTCAAACCCTGGCGCGACAAGCTTCAACCCTTCCATCGCCGAGAGCACCGAAATCGCCGGTGTGATCACCCCGTCGCCATAAAGCAGCGACGCACCGACCACGCCGAGCAGGACGAGCACTGGAAGTCTTGCGCCCTTGGCCACGGAGTCGGCTGCGACGAGCGACAGCAGGGCCAGGATGCCGCCTTCGCCATCATTGTCGGCACGCAGGATGAACACCACGTATTTCAGGGACACCATGACGACGAGCGCCCACAGAATGAGCGAGACGATCCCAAGCACGTCAGCCGCCGTCGGCGGATGGCCGATGCCGCTCAACGCGACCTGAAAAGCATAAAGCGGGCTTGTGCCGATATCGCCGAATACGACGCCAAGCGCGGTCAGAGCCAGGAACCACGGACTGCCGGCATGCTGAAGGTATTTCGCGTGGTCGAGCACGGCCTCCGGATGATCGAAGCCGAGACTCGTGACGGAGCGATCGATTAAGCCGCTCACCGGTGGACCTCGCGGACAGGTATCCACCCGAGTAGAATGCAAAGCGCATGCCGGATCGGGCCGAACTTCGGCCGGAGCCGTCACGCCCCTCTCAGGGCGCGCAGCCGGGTCCTTAAGGCCGCTCTCCGCGCAAACGCTTCGCGTTGGTTGGTTAGGGGAAACCGGGACCCCGCCCATCGGGGCGCATCGCGAGAGCAGGCTTTCCCGATCTGCTCTTAGGGCCGGTCCGGCCGTCTTCGGCAGAGCCAGACGGTCCGGCCACCGGCGGCCGGATCATTCGTCGTGTGCTGGATCACCTCGAAGCCGGATCGACCGATGAGAGCCTGATATTCCGAAGGTGCGAGGCTCGCATGATACAAGGGATCGCCCTCGAACTCGCCGATGGCTTCGCCATGTTCAGGGCCTGAGTTGAACATCAATATCGCCCCGGCGGATGCGTGATTGTCGAATACCGCAAACATCGGCCGTTGGGCGGCGTAGTCGAGATGAAAAAAGCTGTCCCAGGCCAGGATGCCGTCAAAGCGGCGCCCGAGCGCCAGTTGCCGCATATCGGCAACGAGCCATTCATGACCGGGCAAGCGGCTGCGGCAAAGTTCTATCATCGCCGGCGATGAATCGATTCCCGTGACCCGCAAACCACGCTCGATCATGTGTTGCGCCACGGGACGCCCCGGACCACATCCAAGGTCCAGAACGCGTGCGCCTGGTTCCAGGCCGCCGACGAAGCGCTCGTGCCAGACCTTGTCGTTCCAGGGGCAGCTTTGACGCAGAGCATCCCACGCCGCCGCGTGCTTCTCATAGTGCCCGATAATTCGGTTGGCGAGATCGTTCATGCCGGAGACATAGCAGTCGTCCCGCGCCGGATAAATCCGGGCGGCCGCGCGGCAGTGGCCGCGCTAGCTTGCCTGCGCCGCGGGCACACTGATCTCCCGCGGCAGGATGATCGCGGCTGCGATCACCAGCAGGCACAGCGCCGCGAAGGCATGCAGCATGGTGACGAAGCCGCCCTGCTCATATAGCCACGCCACGAGCCCGACCGAGATGCCCGCCGCCGTGAAGCCGATGAAATAGCGCACCGCGTAGGCGCGCGAGCGCCACTCTTCGCTGGTGTATTTGCCGATCATGGCGTCGTTGACGGTGACCTGGCCGAACGCGCCCATCACGATGCCGATCGAGACCACGATCAGTGGCAGGTTCGACAGCGTCGCCGCGAAATACAGGAACGGCGCCAGCATGAAGGACAGCGGCAGCGCCACCGTCTTCAGCGAATGCCGGTCGAGGAGCTTGCCGATGGTATATTGCGTCATGGCGCCGAACACATAGACGCAGGCCGCGATCACCCCGAGCAGCGCCGGGCTTTGCGTCAGCCCGGCCAGCCGCTCGGCGAACAGTTTCGGCAGCGCCACCGTCACCGCGTTGAACGTGGTCGAGATCGCGATCACCACGATCAGAAGCGCGACGATGACCCGCCACATGTCCTCTCGGGCGACGCGCGCCTGCGCCGCCGCCTGCTTCGTGCCCTTGCGGTCCTCATGCACCACCGACAGCGCAAAGGCCGCGCCGATCAGGATCGTCACGATGCCGGGGACGATGAACGCGAACCGCCAGCCGAGATATTGCCCGATCACGCCGGTGACCAGCGCCGACGACGCCACGCCGAGATTGCCCCAGACGCCGTTCAGTCCCATCTCGCGGCCGAGCTTATCTGCATAGGAGACGATCATCGCGGTGCCGACGGGATGATAGATCGAGGCGAACAGGCCGATCGCCAGCAGCGCGGCGCCGAGCTGCAACGGCGTCCGCACCAGACCGACCGAGATCATCGCGACGCCGATGCCCGCGAAGAAGATCACCATCATGTGCCGGCGGCTCCAGCGGTCGCCGAGCCAGCCGGTGACCAGCGAACCGGCGCCGAACGCGACAAAGCCCGGGGTCGCATAGGGCAGCAGCTCCGAATAGGCCATGCCGAGCGCGGGCCCCATGATGATGACGGCCGCGGCGAAGATCAGCATCGCGTAATGATCGATGAAGTGGGCGGCGTTGACGAAGCCGATCACCCTGGCGGGGCTGTTCATTGACGATTCCCGGCGATTCCCGTTGTGTCCTGAAATGGGTTATAGGGTCTTATCCTGACGGGATGCCGCCAATGACTGTCGCCGAAATGCCAATCGCCGAAATCCGGGCCAGCCACCGGACGACCGGCGACGGCGTGCATCT
>DATMGU010000071.1:0-68726 GCA_035555315.1 Allostellaceae bacterium | reverse complement strand
GCCAGGGGGCTCGGCACGTCGCCGGCGATCGCCCGGCCGCGCCGGCGCTTGCCCTGGCCGATCCGCGGGATCGCCTGGATCAGCGCCTGGGTATAGGGGTGGCTCGGGCGGGCGAACAACGCGTCGCGCCGGCCAAGCTCGACGATCCGGCCCAGATACATGACGGCGACCCGGTCGGCGATGTGATGCACCGCCGCCAGATCATGGCTGATGAACAGATAGGCGAGGCCCCGGCTTTCCTTCAGGGCCGCCATCAGGTTCAGGATCTGGCTCTGGATCGACACGTCGAGGGCCGAGAGCGGCTCGTCCGCCACGATGATCTCGGGCTCCGGCGCCAGCGCGCGGGCGATCGCGATCCGCTGCCGCTGGCCGCCGGAGAACTGATGCGGGTAGCGGTTCAGCGCATCGACCGGCAGGCCGACCTGCTGGATCAGCTCCCGCGCCCGCTCGCGCCGCTCGGCGCGGCTGCCGATCCGATGGATCTTCAGCGGCTCGGCGATCACCTCGCCGATCGGCAGGCGCGGATTGAGCGAGCCATAGGGATCCTGAAAGATCATCTGGATCGCCCGCCGCGCCGTCGTACCGCCGGATTGGCCGTGGAACCGGATGCTGCCGGCGGTCGGCGGATAGAGCCCGACGACAGCGCGGCCGAGCGTGGTCTTGCCACAGCCGCTTTCGCCGACCAGCGCCAGCGTCTCGCCCCGCGCCAAGGTAAGATCGACGCCGGCGACCGCGCGCAAAATCCGGCCGCCCTCCAGCGGGAAGCTGATCTCCAGCTTGTCCAGTTCGAGGATCGGCGGCGGCGCGGCGGTCGAGAGGGCGACGACGCTCATGCCGCCGCCTTGAAGCAGGCGACGCTATGGCCGGTGGCGAGGGTTTCCAGCGGGGGGATCGCCACCCGGCAACCGGCATCGGCCCGTGGGCAGCGATCGGCGAAGCGACAGCCCGCCATGCCGCCGACCGGGTCGGGCACGCCGCCGGGGATGGTCGGCAGCCTGACTTCGCGGCGGGTAAGATCGGGCAGGGTCGCGATCAACCCGCGCGTATAGGGGTGCAGCGGCGTGGCGAACAGATCGGCCGCCGTCGCCCGTTCGACGACGCGGCCGGCATACATGACGATGATCTCGTCGGCCAGTTCGGACACCACGCCCAGATTATGGCTGATGAACTGGATCGCCATGCCGGTGCGGTCCTGCAGCTCCAGCATCAGTTCCAGGATCTGCGCCTGGATGGTGACATCCAGGGCGGTGGTCGGCTCGTCGGCGATCAGCAGCGCCGGATCGCCGGCCAGCGCCATGGCGATCACCGCGCGCTGCCGCATCCCGCCGGAGAGCTGATGCGGATAATCGGCGGCGCGGGCGGCGGGCGAGGGGATGCCGACATCGTCCAGCAGGCGGACCGCCTCCTTGCGCGCGGCGGTCCGCGACAGGCCCTGATGCAGCTGCATGACCTCGCCGATCTGATCGCCGACCGGGATGACCGGGTTCAGCGCGGTCATCGGTTCCTGAAAGATCATCGCGATCCGGCTGCCGCGCAGCCGCCGGTATGCCGCCTCGCCGAGACCGGCGAGATCGGTGCCCATGAAGCGGATATGCCCGCCGACGGCCCCATGCGACGGCACCAGCCCCATGACGGCGAGCGCCGTCATCGACTTGCCGCAGCCGCTTTCGCCGACGACGCCCAGGGTGCGCCCGGCGGCGATCTCGTAGGAGATGCCGCGGACCGCGCGGAGCACGCCGCGCTCGGTCGGGAACTCGATGGAGAGATCCTCGACGACGAGCAGCGGCGTCGTCGCGGCGGCGACGGACGGTGTCGCCAGGGGATTTACTGCCAGGCCCACTCGGCCGACCAGACGCTGGAGGGCAGGCTATGGCCGGTCGGCACCACGCCGGTTAGCGCCTTGGGGATGACGAACACGTCGTCCCGGAAGTAGAGCGGCAGGACGGGCAGTTCCGCCGTGTAGATCGCCTGCATCTTCGCCCAGATGACCTTGCGCTTGTCGGCGTCGAGCTCCGAAATGAGGCTGGTGATCAGGCTGTCCATCTCGGCGTTCTTGAAGCCGGGATAGTTCGAGCCGCCATAGCCGTTCGCCGCCGTCGGAATATTGTCGCTGCGCAGGGTCTCGCGCGGCGGGTGTTGCGGCGCGCTGCTCCAGGCGTACATGCCGAGGCCGGTATAGGTGCGCTTTTTCAGCGTTTCGCCGAACAGGGTGCGGGCCGGCTCGTTCTTGATGCCGACTTCGATGCCGATATCCTTCCACTGGCCCTGCATGACCTGCTCGACCAGCTCGCGTACCCGATTGCCGGCAGTCGAGGCGATGTCGAAGGACAGGCGTTGGCCCTTGGCATCGACGCGGATGCCGTCCGGTCCCGGCTTGAAGCCGGCCTCGTCGAGCAGCGCGCGCGCCCGTTTCGGGTCGAACGGGTATTTCCGGACATTCGGATCATAGCCGGCATCGACCTTGGTCACCCAGCTGTCGGCGACCGGCTGCTCGCCCTCGAACAGGCGCTGCACCATGGTCTGCCGGTCGATCGCCAGCAGCATCGCCTCGCGCACCCGTTTGTCGGCCACCAGCGGATTGTCCAGGTTGAAATCGACGTGTTCGTAGTTGGTGCCGGGTTTGAACACGAAATTGTATTTGTCCGGCGACCGCTTGCGCAGGGCCAGCGCCTGATCGAGCGTGAAGCCCAATTCGCCCGCTACATAGTCGATATCGCCGGAGGCGAGGTTGGCTTCGAGGGCGGCGGTGTTCTCGATCACCTTGATGATGATTTTCTTGATCGCGGGCGGCTTGCCGTCCCAATAGGGGTTTGGCTCGAACACCACGTAAGCGCCGGATTGCAGCTCGGTCATCTTATAGGGACCATTCCACAGGCCGGCCGTGGTCGGTGCCGCGAAATAGGCCGATTGCTTGTTGTAATCCGCCTTGCTGGCGAGCGCGTCGAAGATCGGCTGTTCGATATGCTCGGGCAGGATGTGGAAATCTTCGTCGTCGTTATAGTCGAACTGCACCTGGTCGATATGCAGGGTGAAGGTCTTGTCGTCCGCCACGTCGATCTTGGTGATGTGCTTGAACAGGTCCGGATTCGCGAAACCCAGATCCGGCCGTTTCCCGCTCTCCCAACTGAACACCACATCCTTGGTGGTGACCGGGACGCCATCCGCCCACATCGCCTTCGGACGCAGGGTATAGGTCACCTCCATGCCCTTCGTGCCGTCGGGCAGGTCGACCACCTTGGCCTTGCCGTTCTCCAGGGTCGGCAGCTCGGTGCACAGGAAGCAGGTCAGCTTCCAATCCTTGTCCCAGCCGCTCAGGAACTGGAAGCCGAAGCTGTCCAGAAAGGTCTTGGCGACCAGCGGCTCGATGCCCGGATGAAAGCTGGGCGGGAATTGGCTGAGGCCGATCGTCAGCGTGTCCTTGGCGCTGGCCATGCCGGCCGAACCGGTCGCCAGCCCCAATCCGACGGCCGCCATCGCGGCAAGCCTGGGGAATACGCGCCTAACCTGCCGCACAATCATCGTTCCATCCTTAAAAATTCTCATTGGCGCCACCACAGCACAGATCGGGCCAGAACGGCGCCGCGTTGCCGTATTCCCGCACTTACCCGCGATCTTGCCGTTGCTGGGCCGCTCCGCATAGAGCAGGACAGGCTCGAACTCAAAACGTTTCGCTCACCCACCCACGCATATCGTCATTGGCCTGGCGCACGGCGAGGGCGAGATCGGGTTCCAGTTCCGCGTGATTGGCCTCGGTGACGATGCGTAATTCCGCCTTGGGCCATGCCTGGGCGACCTCCCAGGCGGTGCGGGGCGGCGTGACCACATCGTAGCGGCCCTGGACGATGATGCAGGGCAGATGGGTGATCCGCCCGAGATCGCGCAGCACCTGGCCATCCGGCATGAAGAACCCGTTCGCGCAGAAATGGGTGAAGAACCGGGACAGCGGCAGGGCGCTCGCCGGTGTCGCCGCGTCGGCGATCAGCGCCAGGTCCGGCCGGAAGGTCGAGGTGCGCGCGGAGAACCGCTTCAGTGCCGTCACCGCCGGCAGATGGATGGCGGGGTCCGGGTCGATCGTCCGGCGGTGATACGCCGCCAACAGATCCGACCGTTCCGCCGCCGGCACCGCCTCGGCGAGGTCCGCGAAGGCTTCGGGGAACAGCACGCCGATGCTGTGCCACCACCAGGCGATCTCGCTCGCCCGGCCGGTGAACACGCCGCGCAGCCGGAAGCCCAGGCAGCGCTCGGGATAGGTCTCGCCATAGACGAGCGCCAGACAGCTCCCCCAGGAACCGCCGGTCACCAGCCATGTCTCGATGCCGAGATGCCGGCGCAACGCCTCCAGATCGGCGACGATGCCCTGGGTGGTATTGCCCTCCAGGCCGCCCAGCGGGACGGACCGGCCGCAGCCGCGCTGATCCAGGATGACGATGCGATAGAACGCCGGATCGTAGAATTGCCGATGGATCGGCTTGGCGCCTCCGCCAGGCCCGCCATGCAGGAACACCACCGGCATGCCGTCCGGATTGCCCGATACCTCCCAATAGATCTGGTGCCCCTCCGAGACGGGGAGCATGCCGCTTTCGGTGGGCTCGATCGCCGGATAAAGGCCGGGTAGGGTCATTCGGTTCGCTCCATCGTCCAAGGCCGCCACGCCGTCATAATTCCGTCATCGATCCGTCATGTGGCTGCAATCACCCCGTTCTAGCGTCCCGCGCATTCTTCGCCAGGAACTCAGAGGTGTCGCGTCATGTTCCGGGTCATCCAAATATCCGATACCCATCTCGGGGCCAAGACCAACCACTTCCGCGACAATTGGCGAATCGCCGCCGATTGGATCGCGGCCGAGCGGCCGGATCTGGTGATCAACACCGGCGATATCTCGCTGGATGGCGCGGATTTTCCGGATGATTTCATTTTCGCGGCCGGGCTGCATGCCGAATTGGGCTGCGACGTGCTGGCGGTGCCGGGCAATCACGATGTCGGCGACCATCCCAAGCTGTCCTCCGGCCGGCAGGTCATCAACCCGACCCGCCGGCAGTGCTATCTCGATCATATCGGCCCGGATCGCTGGACCCGGATCGTCGGGAATTGGCTGCTGATCGGCATCGACGCGCTATTGATCGGCAGCGGCCTGCCGGAGGAAGCGGAGCAGACGGCGTGGTTGCGCGACGCGGTGGCCGGGGCGGGGGAGCGACGGATCGCCGTCTTCCTGCACAAGCCGTTCTTCCTTGAGACCCGGGACGAGGCGGCCTTCCATTATTGGTGCGTCGAGCCGACCGTGCGCGCCGATTACGCCTGGCTGCTGGACGATCCCAGGCTGCGGCTGGTGTCGTCCGGCCATCTGCACCAATACCGGCTGGAGCGGATCGGCCATACCCAATTCCTCTGGGCACCCTCCGTCGCCTTTATCTGCGGCCCCGCGCTGCAGGAGGACTTGGGCGGGTTGCGCGAGGTCGGGGTGCTCGACCTGCGCTTCGGCGACGATGACGTGACGATCGAGCGGTTGCGACTGCCGGGCATGACCGATCTCGTGTTCGACGAGATCGTGCACGAACTCTACCCGCCGCTGCCGGAACGCGTCTGATGGCCGCCGGTTCAGGCTTGGCTCTGCACGGCATCGAGAAGAATTTCGGCGCCACCCGCATCTTGTCCGGCGTGACGCTGGAGGCGGCGCAGGGCGAGTTCATCGCCCTGGTCGGGCCATCCGGTTGCGGCAAGACCACGCTGCTGCGCATCGCCGCCGGCCTGGACTATCCCGATCAGGGGCGGGTCGAGCTGGGTGGCCGCGACATCACCGCCCGGCGGGCCGCCGACCGCGACATCGCCATGGTCTTCCAATCCTACGCGCTCTATCCGCATCTCACCGTGCGGCAGAACATGGCGCTGCCGCTCGCCATGCGTCGGCTCAGCCTGGCCCAGCGCCTGCCGGTCATCGGCCGCTGGCTGCCCGGCACGCGGGAGACCACTGTCGGGATCGCCGAGAGCGTGGCGCAGGCGGCGGCGACCCTGCGTATCGACCAGTTGCTCGATCGCAAGCCCGGTCAACTTTCCGGTGGCCAGCGCCAGCGCGTGGCGCTGGGGCGCGCTCTGGTCCGGCATCCCCGTGCCTTTCTGATGGACGAGCCGCTGTCCAACCTGGACGCCACCTTGCGCGTCCATACCCGGACCGAGATCGTTGAGCTGCATCGACAGGCCGGCGTCACCACGCTTTACGTGACCCACGACCAGGCCGAGGCGCTGAGCATGGCCGACCGGGTCGCGGTGATGATGGGTGGGGTGCTGCTGCAGGTGGCCCCACCGGCCGAGATCTACCGCGACCCGCGGCATCGCCTGGTCGCGGAATTCATCGGCAGCCCACGCATCAACCTGATCGACGCGGTGGTCGACGATGTCGGCTCGGCCGTCGCCGCGTCCGGCGAGCATCCGGTGGCGCTGGTCCAAGGCCTGGCCCTGCCGCCGGGCACGCCTGTCTCGATCGGCATCCGGCCGGAACATGTGCGGCTGCGGGCGCCGGCGGCGGACCGTCTGCCGGTGACCCTATCGCGCCTGGAATTCCTCGGCTCCGAGGTGCTGGCCCATCTGGTTTTGGATGCCGGGCGCTTACCGATCATCGCCAAGCTGGTGCCCGATGAGGTCGCCGGCCTCACCGCCGGCCGCTGCTTCGGCTTGGAGACGGCACCTGCCGATCGGCTGGTCTTCGCCGCCGACGGCCAGCGGATCGATGTCGAGCCCGTCGCCGGCCGGGTGGCCCTCCATGCCTGACGGTTCCGGCCTGCCTGAGGGGATCGTGTTATCCAGTGCCGCCCGAGCGATGCGCCGGGTCGAGGCGCGCGCCGCCTGGGGCTTGGCCGCGCCGACCTTGGTGCTGATGGCGATCCTGCTGGTATTGCCGACGATCGCGGTGCTGCTGCTGTCGCTGACCGATTGGGAATTGGGGGCGGCGCATCTAGGCTTCGTCGGTTTCGACAATTACGTCGAGCTGGCGCATGACCGAACCTTCGTCACCTCGCTGCGCAACACCCTGATCTTCGCCGCGATCGTCACACCTGTCTCGGTCGTGCTGGGCCTGGGTGCGGCGTTGCTGATCGAGGCGGAACCCATCGGCAAGACGTTCTTCCGCACCGCCTATTTCATGCCTGTGGTGTCGTTGATCGTGGCGATGGCGACGGTCTGGCAATACCTGCTGCATCCGACCATCGGGCCGCTCAACGCGCTGCTGCGGCTCGCCGGGATGGGGGGACCGAACTGGCTCGGCTCCAGCGACACGGTACTGGTCTCGCTGGCGATCATCGGCGTCTGGCAGGCGGTCGGCTTCAACATGGTGCTGTTCCTGGCCGGCCTCACCGCGATCCCACGCGACCTCTACGCCGCGGCCGAGGTCGATGGTGTCAAGACCGGCTGGGACCGGTTCTGGACGGTGACCTGGCCGCTGCTGGCGCCGACCACCCTGTTCGTCGTGACGATCACGCTGATCCAGGCGGTGAAGGTGTTCGAGACGGTCGCGACGCTGACCCAGGGTGGTCCGTCCAAAGCGTCCGAGGTGCTGCTCTGGACGATCTATCAGGAAGGCTTCGTCTATCTGCATGTGGGTTACGCCTCGGCGATGACCATCGTGTTCGTCGCCATCCTGATGGTCGTGACCCTGCTGCAGACCCGCGTGCTCGAACGCCGGGTGCATTACTGATGCGGCCGATCTGGACGATCGGGCGGGCGATCCGGTTCGCGATCCTGTCGGCCGGCGCTCTCGTCATGCTCGCGCCGTATATCTGGATGATCTCGGTGTCGCTGAAACCGCGCTCGGAGATCTTCAACGCGACCTTCGAGCTGCTGCCCGAGCATTGGGGGGCGGTCGAGAACTACACCAAGGCGATGACGCGCATCCCGATGCTGACCTTGCTCGGCAACGGCGCCATCGTCTGCGCCGCCATCCTGCTGTTCCAGACGGTGTTCGCCATCCCCTGCGCCTATGCGCTGGCTAAGCTGCGGTTTCGCGGGGCGGAGCCGATTTTCGCGCTGGTCATGATGGGCCTGCTGATCCCGGTGCAGACCACGGCGCTGCCGATCTATGTCGTGTTCAGCGATCTCAACCTGTTGAACTCGCTGTCGGCGCTGGTCATTCCGTTCATGCTGTCGGTGTTCGCGATCTTCCTGTTCCGGCAGTTCTTCCGCTCCATGCCGGACGACCTCATCCACGCGGCCCGGCTCGACGGCATGGGCGAGCTTGGCATCGTCTGGCGGGTGATCGTGCCGAATGCCTGGCCGGCCGCCACGGCCTTCGCGATCTTCTCGGTCGTGGCCCATTGGAACGATCTGTTCTGGCCGCTGATCGTCATCACCCGCATGCCGCTCGCGACCCCGCCGCTCGGCCTGATCTTTTTCCAGGCGGCCGAGGCGGGGGATGATTACGGCGCGCTGATGGCCGCGACGACGATCGTGACCCTGCCGCTGGTCCTGCTGTTCCTGTTCGCCCAACGCCGCTTCATCGAAGGCATCACCTTGTCCGGCCTCAAAGGCTGAGGCCCGTTCCGCTCGCCCCTTCAGTTTAAAGGAAAACCGTCATGCGCCTGATGACCGCCCTCGCCGCGACCTTCATCGCGGCGACCGCCGTGGTGCCGGCCCTGGCCGCGACCACGATCACCGTGCATTACCCGATGCCGGGCTTTTTCAAGGACCCGATGGACAAGATCTCCGCCGAGTTCGAAAAGCAGAACCCGGACGTCAAGGTCGTCTTCGCCAGCCCGTCGCCGACCTATGAGGACGGCTTGCAACTGATCCTGCGCCAGGCCGGCACGCCGGAACTGCCGGATGTCAGCTTCATCGGCCTGAACCGGCTGCGCGTGCTCGAGGAAAAGAACGTCGCGATCGATCTCAACCCGCTGATCGCCAAGGATGGCAAGATGGCGGAGGAGGGCTTTTCCGACTACCTGCTGTCGCTCGCCCGGTTCAACGGCAAGCAGATCGGCCTCGCCTTCGCGACCTCGAACCCGATCGTCTATTACAACGCCGACCTGGTGCGGAAGGCCGGCGGCGACCCGGATCACTTCCCGACCAATTGGGATGACGCGCTGAAGCTTTCGGCCAAGATCCAGGATCTCGGCAACGACACGATCGGCATGCATTACCGCTGGCAGGGCGATGACTGGATGTTCTCCGCGCTGCTGTTCGGCTATGGCGGCAAGATGCTGACCGACGACGAGAAAAAGGTCGCGTTCAACGGGCCGGAAGGCCGCGCGGCGCTGCAGCTTCTGCTGCGCATGGTCAAGGACGGCAAGATGCCGGTGCTGACCACCGATGCCGGCAACCAAGCCTTCATGGCCGGCAAGCTCGGCATGGTCTATTACACCACCGGTGCCCTGCGCAGCTTCATCAACGGTGTCGGCACCAAGTTCGACATGCGGACGGCGCCGATGCCGGTGATCGATCCGGTCAAGGGCAGGCTGCCGACCGGCGGCAACGCGGCGGTCATCCTGACCCATGATCCGGACCGCGGGGCGGCGGCCTTCCGCTTCATCAAATTCGCCAGCGGTCCCTATGGCGCCTCGGTCGTGGTACCGGGCACCGGCTATGTGCCGAACAACGAGCTGGCCGCCAAGGACCCGCAATATCTCGGCGACTTCTATCAAAAGAACCCGCTGTTCCAGGCCGGCCTCAACCAGATGACCCTGATGATCCCTTGGTACGCCTTCCCGGGCTCCAACGGCGTCAAGGTCACCCAGTCGATGGTCGACAACCTGGCCCGCGTGGTCGAACAAAAAGCGACGCCGGACGAGGCGCTGGCTGACATGTCGTCGGAGGTGAGCCGGTTGCTGCCGCGCTAGGGGGGAGTGTGGTACGGGCCGACCTATGCGGCGGCCCGTACCACATCGACAACCAGTCGCAAGCCAAGCACAGAAAGCGCCGCTTCTATCTGTTCCATTTTTGAAGCATGACGAAAATCCAGGACACGGTTCACCTGAGCGAGATGCCAACGCAATCGCCTGGCGAGTTCCGCTCGACCAACACATTGCTCGTTCATCGCGTCGTAAAGCGCGGCCTTTGCCGTGCCGAGCGTCGATAACGGGATCATGCGCTCGCCAGGTTCCGCTGCGCTGACCGCCGGCAGGTTCTCATGGGCAGATACATACATTGCGAGAGCAGATTCCAGCGCATCCACCGCGTGAAGGGCCGCTTCTTCGATGGTTTCTCCCTCGGTGATTGCTTCGGGCACATCGCGGAACGTGACGACGTAGCCCTGGGCTTCCGAGCCATGAGCTTCTGGATCTGGCGTGAATGTCGCGGGATAGGCGCGGTTCGGGCACGGCAATGTTCCCCCCGATAGGGGCACCATCCTAGAATGGCGCTCCCGGTGCCGCTCAGGAGCCCACGATGCCCAAATTCGCCGCCAATCTCAGCATGATGTTCACCGAGCTCGACTTCCTCGATCGGTTCGAGGCCGCGGCGGCCAACGGATTCGAGGCGGTCGAATTTCTGTTCCCCTATGAGTATCCGGCCGCCGAGATCGCGGCGCGGCTCGAGGCGAACGGCCTCGTCCAGGCGCTGTTCAACATGCCGCCGGGCGATTGGGCGAGCGGCATGCGCGGCCTCGCGGCATTGCCCGGGCGGGAGGCGGACTTCGCCGCCACGCTCGACACGGCGCTGGCCTATGCCGAGGCGCTGGGCTGCCGCAAGCTGCATTGCATGGCCGGTATCCTGCCGGCGGGTGTCGAGCGGGCGCGCGCTTTCGACACCTATGTGAAGAATCTCGCGCTGGTGGCCGAGCACATGGCCGCCGCCGGCATTCTGGTGGTGATCGAGCCGATCAATACCCGCGACATGCCGGGCTTCTTCCTCAACCGCTCGGGCGAGGCGCGCCAGGTGATCGAGACGGTCGGCGCCGAGAACCTGAAGCTGCAATTCGATCTCTATCATTGCCAGATCATGGAAGGCGATCTCGCGATCCATATCCGTGATACCGCGGATATCACCGGGCATATCCAGATCGCCGGGGTGCCCGAGCGGCATGAGCCGGATATCGGCGAGATCAATTACCCCTACCTGTTCCAGGCGATCGACACGAGCGGCTACGAAGGCTGGATCGGCTGCGAATACCGGCCGCGCGGTCCGACCGTCGCCGGGCTGGGCTGGTTCGCCCCGTACCGTCGCCGTTAGCCGCGAGCGGACGAGGCGCGTGCTCGACCTGGAAGCGGCGCTGCCGCCCGCGCGGGAGGATCCGGCGCCGGGCGTGGTCGTGCTGCGCCGGCATGTCCCGGAAACCATCACCGCGGAGGCTCTGTCCGTGCTGGAGGCGGCGCCGCCGCGGGTGATGGCGACGCCGATGGGCAAGCCGATGTCCGTCGCGATCACCAATTGCGGGCCGCTCGGCTGGGTGACGGATGCGGCGGGCTATCGCTATTCGCCGGTCGATCCCTTGACCGGCGTGGCGTGGCCGCCGCTGCCGGCCGCGTTTATGATCCTGGCGACGAACGCGGCGGCGCTGGCCGGGTTTCGGCACTTCGTGCCGGATGCGTGCCTGGTCAATCTCTATCGAGACGGCGCCCGCATGGGCCTGCACCAGGATCGGGACGAAGCGGATTTCACCCAACCGATCGTCTCCGTCTCGCTCGGCCGGTCGGCGCTGTTCCGGTTCGGCGGCACCAAACGCGGCGGCCCGACCCGCTCGATCCGGCTGGATCACCGCGACATCGTGGTGTTCGGCGGCCCGGCCCGGCTGATCTATCACGGCATCGACCGGCTCTTGCCCGGCGATCATCCGGTCTTGGGGCCGATCCGGATCAACCTCACCTTCCGCCGTGCAGCACCTCCATAAGACCTTTCATCGCGGACGACTTATCAGGCCGCAGCGTGTAACGATGAAGCGTCCCCTGATCATTCGATGGGGGCGAGGATTTTGCGTCGAAAGTCCAGCGGGGGCTGGGTGCCGGTACGGCGAGGAGAGGGCTGAGTGGGTTTCGCGGGCGTGACGCGCGGTTGGGGCCGCGTCGGCCGATGGCTGACTATTGGCCTGGTGCTATTGGTAACCGGATGCGGCGCGCGCGCCGATCGGATCGAAGCATGTCGGGGCATGATGGGTGCCTTGTTGGACGACGCGGTTCAGGGCGCGGTAACCATCGATCACCGATCGATCAATCAGGAAGAAACGATCACGCTGATCGCCACCGAGGGGGAGGCGCACCAGGTAATCTGCCGCTTCACCGAAGCCGGCGCCGGGGTTACCGCCGCGGTGCTGACCGGGGTGATGGTCGATGGCGCGACGGTCGATCCGATCAAATTGGTGTTGCTCGGCCATCCGCTGCGCGTTCTCGTGATGCCTACCGATGTCACGGCGCCGGTGGTTATCCGGAACGATGCCCAGGCGGTCGCTTTTTTCGCCCAGCAGATCATCAACGGCGGAAGCCTGGGGGCGGTATTGGCGCTTATCGCGATTGGCTATTCGCTGGTCTATGGCATCCTCGGCGCCATCCAGTTCGCCTATGGCGGGTTGTTCGCGATCGGCGCTTATCTGGCGATCATCCTGATCACGGTGATCGACGACACGCACTGGCTGCCGATCACGGTCACGCTCGCCGTCGTCGCCCTTCTCGCCGCGGCGCTGACAGCCATGTCGGGGGCGGCGATCGAGCGGATGGTGTATCGGCCGTTGCGCACGGCCAATCGCCTCACCTTGCTGATCGCCGCCATCGGCCTCGCCATCGTGCTGGAGAATTTCCTGCAGCTCACTCAAGGAACCGGCAATAGATGGCTTCGCTCGCTGTTCTCGGGCCGCTTCACGCTGTTCGAGGGCGGCGGTTTCAGCGTGCTGATCGGCACCACGCAGGTGGCGATCTTCGTCGCCGTCGCGGTCATCGCCATCGGATTGTCGCAGTTCATGATCCGCACGCGGCTGGGTCGGGCCTATCGTGCCTGTGCCGATGATCGATCCATGGCGGCGTTGCTCGGCGTCGATGTCGACCGGGTGATCATGGCGACCTTCGCCGCCGGCGCCGCCCTGGCCGCCATCGCCGGCCTGGTCCATGCGCTGTATTACGGCGAGGCAGATGCCTCGATGGGCTATCTGATCGGCTTCAAGGCTCTGACGGCGGCCCTGTTGGGCGGCTTCGGCTCATTGCCGGGCGCGGTTGTCGGTGGCTTCGCCATCGGCCTCATCGAGGTGTTCTGGACCGCCTATGTCGGGGCGTCCTACAAGGACGTCGCGATCTTCTGCGTGCTGTGCCTGCTGCTGATCTACCGGCCATACGGCCTCTTGGGCAAACCGGAAGGCGAGGGGGGCTGGCCGCTGCGCCGCTGAACCGTGCCCACCCCATTCTTATGGGCTGCCCCATTCATAACGCTGAATTGGGGGGTTACGAATATTCGGGCGTGCTTGCTCTATGGGACGACATTTTAGCTTGAGATTCAAAGTCTTCGGCGATCTCAATTAACATTCTATGCGTCGCTTGGTAATGAACACGGAGGGCCGCCGCTCGGTAGTGTTGGGCTTCTCTCAGAAGTGTTATCTTCTCTCCATTTTTCAACTTTTTCATGGCGGTGCGGCCTGTATATCCGTGCCATGATTACGGCGGCAGGATCATATTGAAAGTATTCAATAGATTTTAGGGGGATGGGTGGCGGAGTAAAGTAAAATTGGGTTAATTTTAGATTTCAGCTTGGTAATATGTTTGCCACATACCAGGTCCGTCCTCTTGGCCAAGACAGGCGGAAATTTTACATAGGCCGGTGGGTGCCTAAGAGACAGTTTGAGAAGGCGGCGGCGTTTGGTATCGCCGCGGACGAGCGCTTCCGATAGGTGGCTGGGGCCCCGTCGATGAGCTCCGTCGATGGCCGGGGCCGGCATCTCCGGCGCTCGGATGATCCTCGCGCGTTCTGTCCGTGGCTGACCGGAAAGCGAGGTGGCTCGCGGGGCGAGGGCGCCCGGCCCGCTTCATCGCGGAAGCGCACGCCGATCGCTTTATCCGACGCGGGATCGAGCGGCGGGACGCCGCGCTCAACCGCGCTCGGTAGATCCTGGACGATCTGACAGATCTTAGACGGCGACAAGCTCGCCATGGATCGCCTGCGCGAGATTCGGCATCGGTCGGCGCATGGGCATCGCGACGCGACGAAACTCCTTCAACTCGGCCAGGGAGCGCTGCAGGATCTTCTGTTCCTGGCGATCTTCGCGATCGATGACGTCAAGGCAGCTCAACTTGATTTCGACGAGATCGATCAGCGTTTCGATCGAGCGGGGAGACAGCGTGGACATGACACCCTCCTAAGCGTTTCTGACCAGGCCAGTGTCGCCCCATAAGAATTAACGAATCGTCGACTACGAGCAATTTGCATCGAAATTGGGAAAATTGTTTCCGACCCGTCATGCGGTCAATCCCTAAGGAAGTCTTTACCTCTGCTGGTCTAGAACTTGGGGACAAGGAGATCGCTCAAATGGAACGGAAGGCATCCGGGGGTGGTCTCCAATCAATGCTCCCGCACAACGCGGGCGCTAGTCGTTCATCGGAGATTGATCGTTGATCGAGACCTCCACATCATTTCCGGGCGGCCGGAACCTCGCAAGGAGGAGTGGCGCGATCAGTCGGTATCGTCATGCTGCGGTTTGGGTCGGATCGGCGGTTCTAGTGCTGTCCGCGGACGCGCTCTTGACCGGTCATCCCTCCCTCGGTCTGCAGCGGTGGCCGGAGGCGATTCTGTTCGTCTTGTCGCTGGGGCTTGCCGTCGTCGGGATCGACCGCTTCGCGGGCGAAGACGCGGCCGGCCGCTTCGGCCGGGCGCCTACGGGTGTTGCCGTGGGCGTCGTTTGGGTGATCGTGCATTATCTGGCGGTATTCGCTCTCAGGGTCGGCTCCGGCGTGGCGCCGACATGGTCGAGCCTCATGCTGCTCGTCGGTGGCGGCCTCGCGGGCGCGCTTGTCGCCGGCCGACCGGCTTTTGCCAGCTTGGCCGGCCGCGTCGCCGCCGGCATGGCGATGCTGTCGGCGATCGGTCTCGTACGCCTTGCCATCGACCCCCATGGCGGCGGTCATGCGCCGTCGCTCGGCGGGACCGCGATCCTCGGCGGCTGTTTTATCGGGTCGCTTGGTCTGCTGCTCAGCCTGCGACACGATCTGCGTCCGCCCACGCCGTTGGATACGGTGGCGGAAGCGTCGTTTTGGGGCGATGCCGCGTTCCACAAGATCGCCGAAAGCCTGCCGATTCCGATCATGGTGAGCCTGCTCGAAAGCGGCGCCGTGCAGTTCGGCAATCAGCAGGCCAGGGAACGGTTTCTGTTGGTTGGGGAGCCGGCCGATTGGCATACCAGCAGCTTCTATGCGAACGGGGCGGATCAGAAGCGTATCGTCGAGCGACTTCGGACCGTCGGTTTCGTCGAAAACGTCGAAATGGAATTGCGCCGGTCGAACGGCACGCTGTTCTGGGCCCTGGTATCCGCCCGGGTGGTGACGCTCAACGGCCAGCGCGTGATCGTCAGCTCGTCCACCGACATCTCCGATCGCAAGGCCGCGGATGCGGCCTTGCTGGATAGCGAGGTGCGCTATGCCTTGATTTCCCGCGCCGCCAATGACGGCTTGTGGGACTGGGATATCCAGACCGGTGTCGTATTCTTCTCGAACCGCTGGAAGGAGATCGCCGGTTATTCGGCCAACGATCGCCTCAGCACCATGGAGGCCTGGCTCGACCGAGTGCATCCCGAGGATGCCGAGGCCTTGCAGCGCGACATCAATCGGCATCTCGATGGCGCCACCAGCCAACTGGATACGGAATATCGCATCCGGTGCCGGGACGGGCATTTCGCCTGGATGTCGTGCCGCGGTATCGCCTTGCGCGATGGTGGCGGCACGCCGATCCGCATGGCCGGGTCGCAGACCGATATCACCTTGCGCAAAAGCTATGAGCTGACGTTACGCAACGCCGCCTATCTCGATAGTCTGACTGGGCTCAACAACCGTGCGCATCTGACGCAGATCGTCGGCGCCCGCTCGACTCCCACGGAGATCGCGGGAAGCGCCTTGATGATCATCAATCTCGATCAATTCCGGCGGCTTAACGACAGTCTTGGGACGGTCACCGGTGACGCGGTGCTGGTCGGCCTCGCCCAGCGCCTCACCGCCTGCGCCAAGCCCGGCGATGTGGTGGCGCGGTTGGGTAACGACGAATTCGTGCTGTGGCTGGCGAGCGCCGCCGATCCGACGGAGGCGCGCGGCGAAGCCGACCGGTTGTTTGTCAAGCTATCCCTCCCCATGATCGTCGGTGAATTGGAAGTTCCGGCATCGATCAGCATCGGTCTCGCGACACCCGAACAGGGCGTCGCCAGATCAGGCGCCGATCTGCTGCGCAATGCCCGCGTGGCCCTCGATCGTGCCAAGGTGCTGGGCGGCGGTCGGATCGAATCCTTCGATGAAGCGTTGCTGAAGGAGATCCGTCTCAGACAGCGGCTGAGCAAGGATCTGACCACTGCTCATCGCCTGGGGCAGATATTCTTCGATTACCAGCCGATCATCGATCTCTCCGACAACCGCATCGCCGGGTTCGAAGCGCTGATGCGCTGGCGCCATCCCGAGCTGGGGTCGATCCCGCCCGGAACCTTCATCCCGATCGCCGAGGATGCCGGCTTGATCGGCCAATTGGGCTATTTCGCGATCGAGAGCGCCGCTCGTCAAGTCAAGGCGTGGGCGCGCGACGGATTGATCCAGGGTGAATTCTCGATCTCGGTCAACCTGTCGGCCCGGCAGATCTCGGACCGGGTGGGCATGGGCAGGCTGTTGGCACTGCTGGATAAATTGGCTTTGCCGGCGGGCCGTCTCAAGCTCGAACTGACGGAAAGCGTGTTGATGCAGGATCCCGAGGCGATGGCCCAGGCGCTGCAGGAGTTCCGCAACCGGGGCATCGCCCTGTCGCTCGACGATTTCGGCACCGGCTATTCGTCGCTCAGCTACCTGCATCGCTTCCCCCTCGATGTCCTCAAGGTCGATCGGTCGTTCGTCAGCCGCATGTGTCATGCGCCGGAGGCCTATCGGCTGGTTCGCTCGATTATCGAATTGGGCCACGATCTCGGCTTGCAGGTGGTCGGCGAAGGTGTCGAAGTGGCGGAAGAGGCGGCGAGTCTCAAGGCGCTCGGTTGCGACTATGCCCAGGGCTATTTCTTCTCACGACCGATCGCCCCCGATCGCGCCGCGGCGATGCTGCTTGAACAGTTGCAACCTCCGACCGTCTCAAAGGCTTCATCATGATGCCCAAGCCGCTCGCAACGATCGAAGCCGAACTGCGGCGCGATCGGGTATTGGCTGAATCGGCGCTGGCTTTGATGAACAACCAAAGCATCCCGCCGACGCCCGAAAATTTCACGGTGTGGTACGCCTACGCGGCCGGATCGGCACCGGCCCTCAAACACGCGCTGGACATCCTGATCAGCAACAAGCAGGAGTTCAGCCCCGCCGTCTGCTCCGAGCTCTTCGACCGTTTTTTCGCTCATCAACAGCAGACCGAAGGACTCCGCGACATCGGCCTCAAGATCGAGCAGGCGGCAGCCAAGGCCTTGTCGGCGGTTCAAGCCATTTCGGCCGAGACGCGCAGCTTCGGCGAGACGCTCGACACTAAGGTCGAGGCGTTGGACGACGCATCGGGGCTAGGGCGCATGAGTGAAATCGTCCACTCGATCCTGGCCGATTCCAGAGCGATGATGGAGCGGAGCGATACGGTCGAACGCGAATTGTCGCGGTCGACCCTTGAGATCCGCTCGCTGCGCGAGCAGGTCGAGGAAGTTCGGCGGGAGGCGATGACCGACCCGCTGACCGATATCGGCAATCGCAAATTGTTCGATATGCGGATGAGGGAGTGCGTCACCGACAGCATGGAAACCGGCGGCGATCTTTGCCTCATCATGGTCGACATCGATCATTTCAAGAGATTCAACGACACGTGGGGTCACCAAATGGGTGATGTCGTCCTGCGGCTGGTCGCGAGCCAGTTGGTCGAGGGGATCAAGGGCCGCGATCTCGCCGCCCGGTATGGTGGTGAGGAATTCGCGATCATCTTGCCGGACACCTCGTTGGACAACGCGGAGAAGCTGGCCGATACGCTGCGCCGGACGATCGGCGGCCGTCAGCTTTTGAAGCGTGATACCAAGCAGAGTCTCGGCAACATCACCCTATCGCTCGGCATCGCGCTCTATCAGCCAGGTGAGCCGATAACCGCCCTGATCGACCGCGCGGACGCGGCTCTCTATCGGGCCAAGGAAGCCGGCCGCAACCGTGTGATGACTGAATTGGACGCCTCCGTCCCGCCGCCCGCTCCGCCCTCCCTCTCACTTCCGGCACACTGATACGCCATCTCGATGAGTACCACTCATCGAGATGGCGTATCGCGAGCGACGGCGAGCGCGCACCGCACGGTGCGAAAGCCAAGGCGGACGGACGTCCGCCGTCCGGCGACTGAGGCTCTCCATGAGGCGAACCGATGGTTCGCCTCATGGAGATTTGGTATGAGACAGGCTCTGGAATTTGGCCGGGGTATCAACCGGCTGCCTCACGCGGCGGCGGCCAGCCCGTCGCCTCCGGTAAGACGGCGAACCAACCTCCTGGGCTGGATCAGCCCGCGATAGTCCGTTGGCAAATCGCCCCGCAGCGACCGGGCAAGCACCCGTTCGGGCGTTTCGCCGGGCATCACGAGCGCCAAATCAGTCGCGTGCGTGAAACCGAATCGCCGATAATAGGCGATGTCGCCGACCAGGACGACCAACCGGTCGCCGCTCCAGGCCGCCATGTCGAGGGATGTCCGCATCAAGGCGGCGCCCACGCCGGCCTTGCGGTGGGATTCCGCGACGGCCAAGGGGCCGAGCAGCAGGGCAGGGGCGGCGGCCATGCCGATGACTATCGGCCAATATCTGATCGTACCGACCACGCTGTCATCGGGCGCCCTGGCGACGAGGCATAAACGCCGATCGGGCGCGACATCGACGCGAAAGCCGTAGGAGGATTTATCGAACCGGTTTGGTCCAAAACAGGTGTCGAGCAACAGCTCGATCACGCCGGCTTCGTCCGGCCGCTCGGTCGTAATGGTGAACATGGGGTCCTCGGGTGTCGAAAGGCGGGTATCCGCCCTTCGGCCGAGGCGTCCTAGCGGACGGTGACCGAAACGCGGATGAACGGCAGCGGGACGCCTGCGGGGCATCCTACGGTCGTTCGTCGTCGCAACGCGGCCTCAGTCACCAGAGTCACCTGTGATAATCACGAGGCGTTTCGTAAATCGTCCGTTTCGCCCTGTCAATCGCCTGCTTCAACCGGAGGTCGCGCGGATCGACGATACCCTACGAAAACCGGTGCGCCGTGCCGGGTCGGAGGGGCGACCAAGTCGGTATGGGGAATTGGCGGGGCGCTTTGCGGTTTGTCCAAGCCGCCAGATTTGCTAGTGTTCGGCCCTAATTTTCGCCGGGCCGGGGTTGACGATCGTCCGATCGCGAGACCCCGGGGATCAACGAGGGGACGGGATTTTGCTGAAGTCTGAAAAAATCGGACGTGGCTTTACCAAACGGATTTGGGCCAAACGGATTTGGGCTGGCGCCGCCGTCGCGTCGATCGGGCTGGCACCCCTGGCGGCCGATGCGGCGTGTTTCACCCAACCGGAATGGGTCGCCGCGCATGTGCGGGTGCTGCAGACCGAGCTCATGGTCGCGGCACTGGAATGTAAGGAGGTTCCCGGTCGCGACTTCACGCCGCAATACAACGCCTTTATCGGCAAATACGGGACCAGCCTGCGTTCGAACTCGGAGTTGCTGAAGGGCCATTTCTCACGGTCGTTCGGTGCCGGTTACAGCCGGGAGATGGACCTCTACATCACCAAGATCGCGAACGATGCATCGCAGCAGTCGATGCTATCGGTGGGATATTGCGACGAGGCGGCCGGACTGTTTCAGAACACCCTGCTGCTCGAACCGCAGGATCTGGAGCGGTATTCGGTGGACCGTATCGTCAACAAGACCAATGTCGGCGATTTCTGCATCGACGCGCGTGCCGTGAAGGCGGTTGAGCCACCATCGAAAAAGGCGCCGGTCAAGGCGAAGCGACAACAGGTGACCAGCGCCGAATAGCCGTAGACGCCAAGAAGCCAAACCGGTCCCGATAAACGGCAAAAGCGCGTCCTTTGCGGGACGCGCTTTTGTTTTGTCCTCGGCCGACCGGATGAGGGGACTGCCACGGGGAAGCCCCGCGGCAGTCCGTCTCGACCAGCCGGATTCGGCCAGTTAGATGTCGTCCGTTACTGCAGGACGATTTCCGCGCGGCGGTTCTGCGCCTCGCGAACGCCGTCGCCAGTCGGAACCAGCAGGTCGGACTTGCCGACGCCGCGGGTGGCGATCTGGCCATCCGGAATGCCGTCCTTGATCAGCGCCGCCTTCACGGCCGCCGCACGACGTTCCGACAGGGCCTGGTTGTACTTGGCCGAGCCGACCGTGTCCGTATGGCCGGTGACGTTGATCCGCGTCATGTTGCCCTGCTTCACGCTGGCGGCAGCCTGATCGATGATCGACTGAGCGGCCGCGGTGACGGTCGACTTGTCAAAGTCGAAGAACACCTGGAAGGCGCGCTGCAGCTGCGGAGCCGGGGCTGGCGGCGGCGGCGGCGGCGGCGGAGCGACGACCGGGGCCGGAGCCGGGTTGTTGAACTCGTAGCGCAGAGCCAACAGCACCGAATGGTCATAGAACCGGTTCGAGCTCGTCGTCTTCGGCGTGGTTTGCAGAGCGAGGCGCGCCGCGTCGGTTTCGACATAGTGATAGTCGATACCAACCTTCAGATCCGGCGTGATCGAATAGTCGACACCACCGATGAGCTGATAGGCGAACACCGTGTCGTGACCCGAAACCGTCGGATTGCCGGCCGAACGGGCGTTCGTCTCACGGATATCGGCAACACCGAGGCCGGCGCCAATATGCGGCGTGAACGGCGTGCCGGTGTCGAAGTCATAGAGCAGGTTGCCGAAACCGGTGGTCATCCCGACCGCGCCGGACGAGCTTTTCCCGCCGATCTTGTCGACGTCGTTGCGGCGATAGCCGCCTTCGAGTTCCGTCCGCAGGCCGTTGCCGAAGCCATAACCGACCACACCAAGACCTTCGTACCCGGTCTTGAAGCGTTCGCTCAGGCCATTGCCACCCAGCTTGCTATCTTCCAGGAAGCTGGCGCCAGCCGCGCCGCCGACATAGAAGCCGTTGGTTTGCTGTGCCATGGCCGCCCCAGAGACGGAGCACAACAGCACAGCGCTTAATACGCTGAGACGTTTCGTCATTTGATTGACATCCTCGGTTTGAAATTCCAAGCGCGGGAACGAGTTATAAGCCAGAACTCATCGGGTATGTAACGTTAAAGCGCGCGGTTTTGTACGTCACGATGGTGTCCGAACTATTTTTTTCTGCCAGTGTTGCGTAAAAGTCAAACTCGGCGGGGTTCGCGGTCTCTGTTCGGGCGTGTTGACACGGTCGCGACGTCGCTTGTGTCGGATACGATTGTCGGATCCGAAGCTACAACACCTGAGATTGGGGTTTGTTCACGGGCCGGTTGAGAAAATATCGCTTTTTTGAGGAATTTGCTTCTTGAACCGGCGCGGGCCTGCCCTACCGGCGGCGGATAGGTGCCGCCGTGACATGACCTAACCGACCATGGGCCGAGTTCAGGGCCTGACGCGCGGCTTCGTTCGACGCTCAGTTCAAGGCCTAATGCGCCTCGCTCAAGGCTGTCCGGGAGAGCAACTGCTCGTGGCCGACATCGCGCGGCAGAATTTGGCCGCCGGCGGTCTCGACGATCGCCACGAGCGTCCAAACGATGACCAGCCCGCAGATCATCCGAATTATCGCCATTATACCCCGCTTGCAATGGATCCCGCGGGACCCCCGGCGTCATTGCTTCCCCGTACCGTCGGACGACGTCATGGCGAAATGATGACCGGTCGATATAGGTACGAGCCAACGCCGTTAGACATCCCCGCGCCCGAGAGAAGAAACCTGAGCGACGCGGGGTGAGCGCACCCTAGTTTCAATGCTTGCGCGATGCACCCTCGGCTATGAAACGGCATCGTTACGCCCCGGCGCGAAGACTGGGCGCGATCGATATCGGTCACGTAGGGGGATTGCCTTCGGCGATCGCCCGGACGAGATCCAGGATGCAGCGCCGCTGCTGCGCCGTTGGGATGCGGTGGAAATCCCGGATGAGATCGAGGGTAACACGGTCGGTCATGGCGAGGTTGGCCGACGGCTTGTCCCTGGCGGATGCCAAATCGGCCGGGCCAGCCAGTTCCGGCGGCATGTCGTCAAAGAAGAACGAGACCGGCGCCGAGAGTATATGAGCCACATCGAACAGCCGGCTGGCGCTTACCCGGTTCGCGCCGCTTTCATATTTTTGCAGCTGCTGAAAGCTGACACCGACTTGGGCGGCGACGGTTTCCTGACTCTTTCCGAGCAAAATTCTGCGCATGCGAATCCGCCCGCCGACATGGATGTCGACGGGATCGGGCTCACCGCGCTGGCGCCAAGCCGAGTTGCTCGTGTCGATGCCCGTCTCTACCGTCATCTCGCCCATCATACGCGGCATCCGCGCGATCGGCTGCAGCGTATTTATGCAAGCCGACCACATAATGGCAGGCCCGACCCGATAATGGCAGGCTGCCGGGATCCAGATAATGATTGTCGCCTCACGCGGCTCGGCTAGGGTGCCATCATGAGCGAGCGTCTTGCGGTTATCGGTTTGGGATATGTCGGGTTGCCCGTGGCGGTGGCCTTGGCACAGCATTTTGGGGCCGTCGTCGGGTTCGATGTCTCGACCCAGCGCGTGAGCGAGTTGCGGCGCGGCTTCGACCGAACCGAGACGGTCGATCAGGCCGATCTCACGGCATCCCGTCTCACGGTGAGCGATGACCCGGAAAGCCTGGCCGGCGCTACTTTCTTCATCGTGACGGTGCCGACGCCGATCGATGCCGAACACCGGCCGGACCTCGACGCGCTCCGCCGGGCAAGCGCTACCGTCGGGCGGGCGCTGCGGCCGGGCGGCGTGGTGGTGTACGAATCCACGGTCTTTCCCGGCCTTACCGAGGGAATCTGCCGGCCGATCCTGGCGGCGGCTTCCGGCTTGGAGCCGGGACGGGATTTTCACGTCGGCTACTCGCCGGAGCGGATCAACCCCGGCGATCGGGACCACAGCCTGGCCCGCGTCGTCAAAATCGTCTCCGCGGAGGATCAAGCCACGCTGGATCGGGTCGTGGCGGTCTATGGCCCGATCGTGCCCGCCGGGCTGCACCGCGCGCCCTCGATCCAGGTTGCCGAGGCGGCCAAGGTCATCGAAAATACCCAGCGCGACCTCAACATCGCCTTGATGAACGAGTTGGCGATGATTTTCGATCGCCTGGGGCTGTCGACTCGCGATGTCCTGGCGGCGGCTCGGACGAAATGGAATTTCCTGGGTTTCACGCCGGGGCTGGTGGGCGGCCATTGCATCGGCGTCGACCCGTATTATCTGACCGCTCGCGCCGAGGCGGCCGGCTATACGCCCGAGGTCATTCTGGCGGGCAGACGGATCAATGACGGCATGGGACGGTTCGTGGCGCAGCGCGTGCTGAAATCGCTGACACGGGTCGGCCGGCCGTTGACCGGCGCCCGGGTCGCCGTTCTGGGCCTGACCTTCAAGGAAGATGTCGGCGACCTGCGCAACAGCCGCGTGCCCGATATCCTCTCGGAATTATCCGAATTCGGCATCCACGCCCTGGTGCACGACCCGAGTGCCGATCCGGTCGAGGCCCGCCAGTTGTGTGGGGTCGACTTGACGGCGCTCGATCAGTTGGGGCCGCTCGACGCGTTGATCCTGGCGGTGCCGCATCGCCAATACCTCGCCATGGGGACCGCGGCGCTGGTGGAGATGGTGGCGTTCGGCGGCGTCTTGGCCGATGTCAAAGGTGTCTTGGACCCCGCGGCGATGCGTTCCGATATCGCCTATTGGAGCCTGTGAGGCCAGCTAACCTCCGAAGTCAGCCAACCTCGATCGGTGGGGTGAAGATATAGCCGGTACCGCGCACGGTCTTGATCAGCGTTGGGTTCTGCGGATCGTCTTCCAGCTTGCGGCGCAACCGACCGACTTGGACGTCGATCGTCCGGTCGAACGGTCCGGCCTCGCGGTTGCGCGCCAGATCGAGCAGCCGGTCGCGGCTCAGGACTTGATTGGCGTTGGCGACGAAGGCGGCCAGAAGATCGAACTCGCCTGTCGTCAGACGAACCTCGCTACCGGCGGGCGATAGCAGCTGGCGGGTTGCCAGATCCAGACGCCAACCGGCGAACACGGCGGCCGCTTGCGCGGCGGCGCCTGGCTTTACGGTACGGTCGGAGGCGCGGCGCAGCACGCTCTTCACCCGGGCGAGCAACTCCCGCAAGTGAAAGGGCTTCGGCAGATAGTCGTCGGCGCCCATTTCCAGGCCGATAATCCGGTCCACGGTCTCGCCGCGGCCGGTCAAAATGATGATGCCGATGCTGGATTCCTCGCGCAGCCGGCGGGCCAAGGTCAAGCCGTCCTCACCCGGCAGCATCAGGTCCAACAGCACGAGATCGACCGGCGTTAGCGCCATCGCGCGCCGCATCGACGGACCGTCATGCGCGGCGGTGACTCTGTAGCCTTCGCCGCTCAGATAGTTTTGCACCAGCTCGCAGATATCTTCGTGATCATCGACGATCAGTATGTGATCGGTGTTCATCATCGATGTGCGGCCGCCCGGGCGGTCATTCGCGGTGCCATACTATCCGTTCCCCAACGCATTTTTCACCAGCATACTCTGTAAATCGTTTTTACAGCAGATACAATTCATTACACGATTTGTCCGCCACGGACATCGGGCGATTACATCACAACTTGATAGTTTGAGGTGAATTGTTTGGTGTTTATAACTATTCGGTTCCGCAACTGCGACGTGCGCGAAATGCGAATTGCAATCCACGGCTGCATCGATAAGGATTTTCGTCGCTTGGGGACAAACCTTCGCGACGCCGGTCCATGACCCAGCCGCTGGCGAAGATAAGATTTAAAGTGTCCGATCCCGATCAACCGGCGATTCGATGGACGACATCGCCACTCTTCCCGTGAACTCCGGCTTCAACCGCAAGCTCGCCGACGCGCGAGCCGCGCAAAGGATCGGTAAATTTCTTATACAGCCGGGGGGATCGAGTGTCGAGCCGTCACTTCACCACGGTGTGCTTCGCGCGGTCGTGGGAACGGGTAATCCGGGTCAAGCGCGCCGGAACCGGCTCGTCCAAGATATTCGTGAAGAGCGCCTGAAGTCCGGTGGCCTGGTGCCGATACGCCCTCAATTTGGCCGATGCCGTCGGGCTGTTCCAGGCTGACGCCGCGACGGCCACCGCCTGCACGGGATCCAACTCACCATCGAGGTAAGCGTTAAGATCGCTGTCGGTGATAACGACGCTCATCTTGACGGTCATCACATTCTCCATCCCGGCGGGCGATCGGCCCAATAAACGCTACGGCGAAGCACACTTGGTCGGGATCGATCGCCGCGGACGCGGCCCTTATCCAGTGAACTTAGACACATAATGTTACAAACGGGGCGAAATAGCAGAGGTTCCGCCGCCTGGACGACATTTTTTTGACTCAGGCGGAAAACGGTTGTTCCGGTGGTCTTCTTCGCGGGGAGCCACGCCCGAAATTGTCTGTTCTCCCTTCCATTGCTTGATGATTGAACGACTTTTTCCACAGGAGTCGCGGGGGTCAGTCATCGGTTGCGAAAAAATAGGCTGGATGATCCTCAGGATCGGAAAAGAATCGCCGAATGATGGCGGTGGGCATGAGGCTTGGAGTCGGTCGCAAAAATGTCCGGTCCGCCGCGTATCTTTCCAATATTACGTTTCGTTACATATTTTTACTGAGTTTCACAGGAAAGCCATGCCTGAAACCCGCCTCTATCCTACATTGATGGGGCTACACGATTCTGCTCAACCTTAGGATTTGCACTCGCGTCCCGCCGCATTCTCAAACGATCTCTAGGATCAGGAGCAGGAAATGGAAGAATTCGGCCAGCTCATTCAGCACCACATCCCGCGGCTTCGCCGCTATGCTCGCGCTCTGAGCCACGACCCGATCGCCGCCGATGATTTGGTGCAGGATTGCCTGGTTCGCGCCCTCGCCAAATCGCATCTCTGGCAAGCCGGCACCGATCTTCGGGCCTGGCTGTTCACCATTCTCCATAACCAATATGTGAACCAGGTGCGCCGTGCCGTCCGCGAGGGCATTTCCGTGATGATCGATGATGATGTCGAACCGGCGCCGGCCCTCGGCCCCACCCAAACCGCGAGCCTCGAGCTACGCGACCTCGAGCGCTCGCTAGGCATGCTGCCGGATGATCAGCGTTCGGTGGTTCTCCTCGTCGGGCTGGAGGGGATGCGCTACGAGGAAGTCGCCAGCGTTCTCGACATACCGATAGGAACCGTGCGATCCCGCCTGTCGCGAGGACGAGAGACGTTGCGACATTTGATGGACATGACCGTTAACGACGATGACGTGGTCGCGCGGACGAAGCGCCGGCAGGCGACACACTTCACGATCGGCGATTATCTCCGGCCCCGCGCACAGCGGGTCAGCGAGGGGTATGCTCCGGTCTGACGGAATTGCCCGAACGGAGGAGCCAGGATGGGAAACCCAGGATCGGAAACATGGTGATGCCCGGCCGGCCTATCGGTGGTTCGACCACAACCGATCAACCGCCGTCCCGTATCGTCATCGAGGATGTCTGGCCGGAGATCGATGGTGGGCGTCATCCGATCAAGCGGATCGTCGGCGAAACGCTGGAGGTCTGGGCGGATATCTTCCGTGACGGCCACGACAAGCTTTCAGCGTGCTTGAAGATCAAGGCGGCCGGTATCGAACAGTCCTCTATCGATCGGTCCCGTGCCGATTCGTCGGACAACGATCAGTGGATCCGCGTGCCGATGCATTTGTTCGACAACGACCGTTGGGTCGGTCGCGTCGCTCTCGAGACGATGGGAGAGACGCGGTACACGGTGGAGGCGTGGACCGATCACTTCGCCTCCTGGCTCGACGAGGTCGGAAAGAAACGGGCGGCGGGCCAGCCGGTCGGGCTGGAGCTTGCCGAGGGGCGCCGGATGATCGAGGAGGCGGCCGAGCGGGCCGCCCCCGCCGATCGCCGGGAACTGCTTGCCGTCGTCCGGATGGCCGATGCGGCGGCGACGGATGACGTCCGCGCCGACATCCTGCTGGCGCCACCGGTCGCCCAGCTGGTGGCGCGGGCGCCGGACCGTTCCGATCTCGGCGTCTATGAACCGGAATTGACCGTCGTGGTCGATCGCCCGGCGGCGCGTTTCGCGTCGTGGTACGAGATGTTCCCACGCAGCCAGGGCACCGTGCCTGGTCGACACGCAACCTTTCTCGATTGCGCCGCGCGGCTACCGGAGATCGAGGCGATGGGCTTCGATGTCGTATATTTCGTGCCGATCCACCCGATCGGCCGGACCAACCGCAAGGGGCCGGGCAACAGCCTGGTCGCCGGACCGAACGATCCCGGCAGCCCCTACGCGATCGGCGGTGCCGAAGGCGGGCACACCGCGTTGCATCCGGAATTCGGTACGCTGGACGATTTCGGGACCTTCCTGGCCGCGGCGCACTGCCATGGGATGGAGGTGGCGCTGGACTTCGCCGTGCAGTGTTCGCCGGACCATCCCTGGCTGCGCGAGCATCCGAACTGGTTCAAATACCGGTCGGACGGCAGCATCAAATTCGCCGAGAACCCGCCCAAGAAATACGAGGACATCGTCAATCTGGAATTCGATCAGCCGGATTGGAGAGGGCTTTGGGCGGCGTTGCGCGACGCCGTGCTGTTCTGGGCGGATCAAGGTGTCCGGCTGTTCCGCGTCGACAACCCCCATACCAAGCCGACCGCCTTCTGGGCGTGGCTGATCCACGAGGTGCAGGCGCGCTATCCCGACGCGCTGTTCCTGGCCGAGGCGTTCACCCGACCCAAGATGATGAAACATCTGGCCAAGATCGGCTTCAGCCAATCGTATACCTACTTCACCTGGCGCAACACCAAGGCTGAGCTGGTCGAGTACATGACCGAACTCACCCAGACGCCCATGGCGGAATATTACCGGCCGCATTTCTTCGCCAACACGCCGGATATCCTGCCGGCATTTCTGCAAACCGGTGGCCGGCCGGCGTTCCGCATCCGGCTGGTGCTGGCGGCGACGCTGTCGCCGCTGTACGGCATCTATAACGGTTTCGAGCTATGCGAGAACGCGGCGGTGCCGAGCAAGGAGGAATACGCCGAGAGCGAGAAATACGATTACAAGGTGTGGGATTGGGACCGGCCCGGCAACATCAAGCAGGATATCGCCCGGCTGAACGCCTTGCGGCGCTCCAGCCCGGCGTTGCAGCTCTTAACCAATCTCACCTTCTATCCGGTCGCCCATGAGCAGGTGCTGTGTTACGGCAAGGCTACCCCGGATGGCACGGACAAGGTGCTGGTGGTGGTCAATCTGGATCCCGGCGTCGCGGCGGAATGTGTCCTCGACCTGCCCGCCGATCTGACAGGGGATCTGGCGGCGGGGCCGATCGAGGTCGAAGAGGTGCTGACCGCGACCCGCGCCACCTGGCGCGAGCCCAGGCTCTTTCTGACGCTCGATCCCTTCGTGAACCCGGCGATGGTATTCCGCGTTCATTCATAGCGTGCGACGTCAACGCTCCCGCTACCGTCCCCCCGATTCCGACGTTTTTTCGCAAGGCGATCATGCTGCCGAACGATCCCACCTGGTACAAAGACGCGATCATCTATCAACTGCACGTCAAAGCCTTCTTCGATGGCAATGACGACGGCATCGGCGATTTCGTCGGGCTGACGGCAAAGCTCGATTACCTCAAGGATCTTGGGGTGACGACGTTGTGGCTGCTGCCGTTCTATCCTTCGCCGCTGAAGGATGACGGCTACGACATCGCCGATTACCGGTCGATCAACCCGGCCTACGGCACGATGGCCGATTTCAAGCATTTCGTGCGCGAGGCGCATCGGCGTGGCTTGCGGCTGATCACCGAGTTGGTCATCAATCACACCTCGGACCAGCATCCCTGGTTCCAGCGCGCCCGCGCGGCGCGGCCCGACTCGTCCCACCGGGATTTCTACGTCTGGAGCGACACGGACAAGAAATTCCAGGGCACGCGGATCATCTTTCTCGACACCGAGAAATCCAATTGGGCGTGGGATCCGGTCGCCAAGGCGTATTACTGGCACCGCTTCTACAGCCACCAGCCGGACCTGAATTTCGACAATCCGAGGGTCGTGCGCGCCGTCACCGACGTCATGAAGTTCTGGCTCGATCAAGGCGTCGACGGGTTGCGGCTCGACGCGGTGCCGTATCTGGTCGAGCGGGAAGGCACCAACAACGAAAACCTGCCGGAAAGCCATGCCATTCTAAAGGGCCTGCGTGCCGAGATCGACAGCACCTATCCGAACAAGATGTTGCTGGCCGAGGCCAATCAATGGCCCGAGGACGTGCTGCCGTATTTCGGCGCTGGCGACGAATGCCACATGGCGTTCCATTTTCCGTTGATGCCGCGCCTTTATATGGCGGTGGCGCAGGAGGATCGCCTGCCGATCACCGATATCATGCGGCAGACGCCGGATATTCCGGCCAATTGCCAATGGGCGATCTTCCTGCGGAACCACGACGAGCTGACGCTCGAGATGGTGACCGACCGGGAACGCGATTACCTGTGGAACTTCTATGCCTCCGATCCGCGCATGCGGATCAACCTCGGCATCCGGCGCCGGCTGGCGCCGCTGATGGAGAATGACCGCCGGCGCATCGACCTGCTGAACGGGTTGTTGCTGTCGATGCCGGGCACACCCGTGCTGTATTACGGGGATGAGCTCGGCATGGGCGACAATGTCTTCCTGGGCGACCGAGATGGTGTGCGCACGCCGATGCAATGGTCGCCGGACCGCAATGGCGGGTTTTCCCGCGCCGACCCGGCCCGGCTGTTCCTGCCGCCGGTCATGGACCCGCTTTACGGTTTCCAGGCGGTCAATGTCGAGGCGCAGAGCCAGTCGTCATCCTCGCTCCTCAATCACATGCGGCGGCTCATCGCCGTGCGCACGGCGCATCAGGCGTTCGGCCGGGGCACCTTGCGCTTTCTCTACCCGACCAACCGCAAGGTGCTCGCCTATTGCCGGATCCACGAGGAGGCGGTGATCCTGTGCGTCGCCAACCTGTCGCGCTCCGCTCAACCGGTCGAGCTGGATCTGTCGCCCTGGCGCGGCCGGACGCCGATCGAGTTGCTGGGCCGCAGCCAGTTTCCGCCGATCGCCGAACGACCCTATTCATTGACGCTGCAGGGTCACGGCTATTTCTGGTTCGCGCTGACCGAGCCGGCGCACCTCTTCGACGGCGCCACGGTGACCGAGCCCTTGCCGGATTTTGTCACCCTGGTCATGCCAGCCGGCTGGCGCAGCCTGGTCGATGGGCATGGCGCGGCCAGCCTGTGCCGCGATATCCTGCCGGCATTCCTACCCAATCAGCGGTGGTATGGCGCCAAGGACCGGCAGATCCTGGACATCCGGATCTTGGGGTCGGCGGAACTGCCGGCGCTCAACGCGCAAGACGCCCCGGACGGTTGGGCGCTGCTGGTCATCGACGTGCAGTTCGTCGACGGAACCTCGCAGCGGTATCTGCTGCCGCTCGGCTTGATCTGGGGGGCCTCCGGCAGCGAGGCGCGGATCACCCTCTTGCCACAGTCGATGGCGCAGGTCCGGCGGTTTCGCGCGGAAGGCGCGCTGTATGATCCGACCGCGCAGGACGGCTTCGTACGGGCGTTGCTGGCGGCGATAATCGACCGGCGTTCCATCCAGATCAATGGCGGCGAGCTGCGATTCCAGCCGACCAGCGTCTTCGCTCAGACGCCTCCGCCGGAACAGCCGATCGTCCGCCGGCTGGGTGCCGAACAATCCAACACCTCGGTGCTGATCGAAGATTACGCGGTCTTCAAAATATATCGCCGCCTGCAGACCGGCATCCATCCAGAGGTGGAGATGGCGCGCTTCCTGACCGAGGAGGCGGGCTTCGCGGCGACGCCGCCGCTGCTCGCGACGATCGAGGCCATCGATGCCGAGGGGGTGTCGACGGCCTATGGCGTGCTGACCGGCTTCGTGCGCAATCAGGGCGACGCCTGGGGTTGGGTGCAGGATTATCTGCGGCGCACGTTCGACGATGCGACCATGGTCCAGCCGCCGACCACCCCGGCGGCGCCCGGCGTGGCGGCCGAGCCGGTCGATCCCCATGGCTTCTTCATGACCTTGGCCGAGACCCTGGGGCAGAGAACGGCCGAACTGCACAGGGCGCTCTGCCCGGCCGAGACGGCGGACGCGGCCTTCGCGCCGGAACCCATCAGCCAGGAAGATCTGGTCGATTGGACGACCAAGATCGCCGCCGATGTTCGAGAGACGCTGGCGGCCTTGGCGGCGCGGCTGGACGCGGCGCCGCCGCTTGAGCCCGCCGTGGCGGCCCTGGTCCTGCAGGTATTGGCGGCGCGGGATGACATCCTCGGCCGGATCGCGGCAGCCGGGCGGGGCAGCGGCGGCGCGCTCAAGACCCGCTACCATGGCGATTATCATCTGGGCCAAGTCCTGGTCGCGCATAACGACTTCGTCATCATCGATTTCGAGGGCGAGCCGCGCCGCAGCCTCGAGGAACGGCGCTTCAAGCATTCGCCGCTGCGGGATGTCGCCGGCATGGTCCGGTCGTTCGACTACGCCGCCGCCGCCGCGGTCCGCGACGGCATCGTCCTGCGGCCGGCCGCCCGCGAGATGCTTGAGCGCTTCGCGGCCGAGTGGACACAGCGCAGCATAAGCGGCTTTCTATCGGGATATCGTCGGACGATCGAAGGGTGCGCCAGTTATCCCGACGACGCGCGGACCGCCGAGGATCTGCTGCATCTGTTCATGCTTGAGAAGGCGTTTTACGAGATCGGCTACGAGCTGGCCAACCGGCCGGGATGGCTCAACATCCCGTTGGCGGGGGTACTCGGGCTGATCCGGGCGCCGATGGAGAAATCGACCGATGACCAGGCAAGCTGACGGGCAACAAGCTGATGGGCGAGCTGGATTGAGCAAACAAGCGAACCTACCGATCGATGCGATCCTGCGCGCGGAGCTGGCTGACCCCTTCGCCGTGTTCGGCATGCACGAGACCGCCGGCGAGGTGGTGGTCCGCGCGTTCCTACCCTGGGCCCATGCGGTGACGGTGCTCGATCGCGCAACCGATGCCGAGCGTGCGCGGTTGGAGAAGATCCATCCCGCCGGCTTGTTCGCGGGGGCCGTTCCCGGGGCGACGCGCCGTTTCGACTACCGCTTGCGTGTCGAGGGCGAGGCTGGGACTTTCGTGATCGAGGATGCCTATCGGTTCCCGCCCGTGCTCGGCGAACTCGACGTCTATTTGTTGTCGGAAGGCAGCCATCTGCGCAGCTACGAGAAGCTCGGCGCCAACGTGATGATGTCGGAGGGCGTCACCGGGGTCGGCTTCGCGGTTTGGGCACCCAGCGCCCGGGCGGTCAGCTTGGTCGGCGATTTCAACGATTGGGACGGCCGGCGCCATCCGATGCGTAAGCATTTGACCTGCGGCATCTGGGATATCTTCATCCCCGATCTCGCCGAGGGCCGTGCTTACAAATATCAGATCAAGGGAGCCGACGGGTCCACCTTGCCCTTGAAGGCCGACCCCTACGCCGCGGCGGCGGAACGCCCGCCGGCGACGGCGTCGGTCATCGCAGGCCCCAGCCATTTCGCCTGGTCCGACCAGCAATGGCTGGCCGAGCGTGCCGGACGCAACAATCGCCGGGCGCCGATCTCGATCTACGAGGTGCATCTCGGCTCCTGGCGTCGCGATCTGGCGGAGGGGGGACGGTATCTGACCTATCGCGAACTCGCCGACCAGTTGGTGCCCTATGCCGCCGATATGGGCTTCACCCATATCCAGGTAATGCCGGTCAGCGAATACCCGTTCGACGGCTCATGGGGCTACCAGCCGGTCGGGCTGTTCGCACCGACCTCGCGGTTCGGCACGCCGGACGATTTTCGGGCTTTCGTCGATGCCTGCCACCGCGCCGGGTTGGGTTTGTGGGTCGACTGGGTGCCGGGGCATTTCCCGAACGATCCCCATGGCCTGGCCCAGTTCGACGGCACCCATCTCTACGACCATGCCGACCCGCGTCAGGGCTTTCACCGTGATTGGAACACGCTGATCTATAATTACGGGCGGCGCGAGGTGTCGAATTTCCTACTGTCCAGTGCCATGCATTGGCTGGAGCGCTACCACGTCGATGGCCTGCGCGTCGACGCGGTCGCCTCCATGCTGTACCTTGACTATTCCCGGCAGGCGGATGATTGGATCCCGAATGTTTTCGGGGGCCGCGAAAATCTGGAGGCGATCCAGTTCCTGCGGCGAATGAACCAACTGGTCTTCGCCGACAATAGTGGCGCCACCACAGCGGCGGAGGAATCGACCGCCTGGCCGATGGTCTCGCGGCCGGTCGATGTCGGCGGGCTGGGCTTTGGCTTCAAATGGAACATGGGGTGGATGCACGATACGCTCGCCTATATGTCGCAAGACCCTGTGCACCGGAAATACCATCACAACAAGATGACGTTCGGCCTGCTCTACGGCTTCACGGAGAACTTCATCCTGCCGCTCAGCCATGACGAGGTCGTGCATGGCAAGCAATCGCTGCTGGGCCGTATGCCCGGCGATCGCTGGCAGCGATTCGCTAACCTGCGCGCTTATTTCGGCTTCATGTGGACCCATCCAGGGAAGAAACTGTTGTTCATGGGGGGCGAGTTCGCCCAGGAGCGCGAATGGAATCACGATATCGGGCTGGATTGGCACTTGCTCGACGACGGGGCGCATCGCGGTGTCCAAGCGCTGGTCCGGGATCTCAATTGGCTCTACCGGTCGGAACCCTGTCTGCATGTCCTCGATTGCGAGGGCGAGGGTTTTGCCTGGATCGACGCCAACGATCTCGAGCAGAGCGTGCTGTCGTTTCTGCGCCGAGGCACCGATGCGGGGGACATCGCCGTCATCGTGTCGAATTTCACCCCCATGGTCCGTCACGGTTATCGAATCGGCGTACCCCAGCCCGGCCGTTATCTCGAGCGGCTGAACACCGACGCGGCGGTCTATGGCGGCAGCAATGTCGGAAATGGCGGCTCGATCGTGGCGGAGCCGACGCCATGGCATGGCCAGCCCTGTTCCTTGCTGGTCACGTTGCCGCCGCTGGCGACCCTGATCCTGCTTCCCGAACATTGAACGCGGCTGTCTCCGGGCGCCGCCCAGAGGATGTCGCCTGAATGGATGCTGTTTCCGCCTCGTATCACCATCGCAGGGTCGTCTGGCCCGGCAGCCCCTATCCGTTGGGGGCTAGCTGGGACGGTCGCGGCGTGAATTTCGCGCTGTTCTCCGCCCATGCCGAAGCCGTCGATCTGTGCATCTTCGACGACACCGGCAGCCAGGAGATCGAGCGCGTTCGGCTCCCGGATTATACCGACGAGGTCTGGCACGCCTACCTGCCGGATGCGCGGCCGGGCATGCTGTACGGCTATCGGGTCTATGGCCCCTATGATCCGGCGAACGGCCACCGGTTCAACCCGCACAAGCTGTTGCTGGACCCCTATGCCAAGGCGATCCACGGCTCGGTGCGCTGGACCGACGCGCATTTCGGCTATCGCGTCGGCAGCCCGCGTGAGGACCTGTCGTTCGACCGCCGCGACAACGCGCGCGGCATGCCCAAGGCGATGGTGATCGATACGGCCTTCACCTGGGGCGAGGATCGTCGGCCACGGGTTCCTTGGGAGCAATCGGTGATCGTCGAGCTGCATGTTCGCGGCATGACGATGCGGCATCCCGGCGTCGATCCGCGCCGCCGGGGTACCTTCGCCGGGTTGGCCTCGCCGCCGGTTATCGACTACCTGGTGCAATTGGGCGTCACCGCGATCGAATTGCTGCCGGTACAGGCGTTCCTGAACGACCGGCACCTGACCCAGCGCAAACTGACCAATTACTGGGGCTACAACACCTACGGCTTCTTCGCGCCCGATCCGCGCTTCCTCGCCTCGACCTCGGTCCATGAGTTCAAGACGATGGTAAAGCGCCTGCATGATGCCGGTATCGAGGTCATCCTCGACGTGGTCTACAACCACACCGCCGAGGGCAATCACATGGGCCCGACGCTGTCGTTCAGGGGCATCGACAATGCCTCGTATTACCGTTTGGCCGATGATCGGCGGTATTATCTCGACTATACCGGCACCGGCAATGTGCTGAACACCGATCACCCCCGTGTGCTGCAACTGATCATGGACAGTCTGCGGTATTGGGTGAGCGAGATGCATGTCGACGGTTTCCGCTTCGACTTGGCGCCGACCCTGGCCCGCGAACACGGCAATTTCGATCGGGGCAGCGCCTTCTTCGACGCGATCCGGCAGGACCCGCTGCTCTCGACGGTGAAGCTGATCGCCGAGCCCTGGGATATCGGTCCCGACGGGTATCAGCTCGGCGCCTTTCCGCCGGGCTGGGCGGAATGGAACGCGGGCTACCGCGATACGGTGCGGCGGTTCTGGAAGGGCGATCCCGGTCTGATCGCCGAGCTGGCGAGCCGCGTCGCGGGGTCGTCGGACATCTTCGGCCGTCACGGCCGACGACCCTGGGCCAGCATCAATTTCGTGACCGCCCATGACGGGTTCCCGTTGGTCGACCTCGTCTCCTACAACGAGAAGCACAACGAGGCGAATCGCGAGGACAACCGCGACGGTCACGACGGCAATTTCAGCTGGAATTGCGGCGTCGAAGGGCCGACCGACGATCCGGACGTGCAGGCCTTGCGCGATCGGCAGAAGCGCAATTTCCTGGCGACGCTCCTGCTGTCGCTGGGCGTCCCGATGCTGCTCGCCGGCGACGAGTTGGGGCGCACCCAGCGCGGCAACAACAACGCCTATTGCCAGGATAGCGAGCTATCCTGGATCGACTGGCAGAACATCCGGCCTGAAGACGAGCAACTCAACGCCTTCGTCCGACACTTGATCGCGCTGCGCCGCCAGCACCGGGTGTTCTCGCGCCCGCGCTTTTTTCGCGGCGAGGTCATGGCCGAGGACGGTCTGAAAGACATCACCTGGATCGCGCCGGACGGTCGCGAACAGACGCCGGCGGATTGGCACAACCCCTCGGCGCTATGCCTGGGCTTCGTCCTGGGCGGGGCCGCCGGCGAGTACTACACGCAGGGCGGACAGCGGGACATCGACGAGAGCTTCCTGGTGCTGATGAATGCGTATCACGAGGACATCGAGTTCCAGATCCCGGAACTCGCGGCGTCGTCACGCTGGGAGGTGCTGATCGATACGGCCTTGCCGAGCGGCATCGCCGAGCGCGGCACTTTGTTCGGACCCGCCGAAGTGTATGCGTTGAAATACCGGTCGTTCGTGTTGTTCATCAACCGAACCGCGGCGCCGACGGCATCGTCCGAAAGTGCCGTACCCGGCATGCTGGTGTCGTCCGAGGAACCGGCGGGCATGCTGCCGATCGCCGCGACGGCGCGGCCCGAGGCTGTCATGGCGGAGCGCGCATCCGTTGACGTGGCCCTGCCTGAAATGGACGAGCCGCCTGAAGCGGACGAAACGTCCGGCGGGGAGGCGGCCACCCGGGAGTTGGAAGAAGGAGCCGATTTGTGAAGCGTTACCATCATCTGCCGTTCGGTGCGGAGATCGTCGAGGGTGGTGTCCGTTTCCGGTTTTGGGCGCCCAAGGCGCCGGCCGTGGACCTGGTGTTGGAAGGCGGCCCGACGATACCGATGCTCGCGGGGCCCGGCGGCTGGCACGACGTGACGACCGACCGCGCCGCCGGCGGCACCCGTTACGCCTATCGGATCGACGGTCGGGACTATCCCGATCCGGCCTCGCGGTTTCAGCCCGAGGACGTCTACGGCCCCAGCGAGGTGATCGATCCGACCGCGCATGACTGGCAGGACACCGCCTGGCGCGGCCGGCTGTGGCACGAGATCGTGCTTTACGAACTGCACACCGGGACGTTTTCCGACACCGGCGATTTCGCGGGCGTCGCCCGTCATCTCGACCACCTGTCGGCGACCGGTATCACCGCCATCGAGCTGATGCCGGTCGCCGATTTCCCCGGCCGGTACAATTGGGGTTATGACGGTGTCCTGTTCTTCGCGCCGGATAGCCGCTATGGCCGGCCGGAGGAGCTGAAGCGGCTGGTCGAGCAATGCCACGCCCGCGGCATCTCGGTGCTGCTCGACGTCGTCTACAATCATTTCGGGCCGGAGGGTAACTACCTGTCCGCCTATGCGCCCGGCTTCTTCACCGACCGGCATCACACGCCCTGGGGGGCCGCGATCGATGTCGACGGCGCCGACAGCCGTCCGGTCCGCGATTTCTTCATCGAGAACGCGCTCTATTGGCTGCGGGAATTCCATCTCGACGGGTTGCGGTTCGACGCGGTCCACGCGATCCTCGACGACAGCACGCCGGATCTCCTGACCGAACTCGCCGGGCGCGTCCGCGATACGATCGACGATCGCCCGATCCACCTGGTGCTGGAAAACGACAACAACGAGGCGCGCCGCCTGGGCGACGCCAGCAGCGAGGGGCCCTATACGGCGCAGTGGAACGATGATTTCCACCATGCCTTGCGCGTGCTGACCAGCGGGGAAAGCGGCGGATACTATGCCGACTACCTGTCCGATCCGGTCGATCACCTATGCCGGGCGCTGACCGAAGGCTTCGCCTATCAGGGTGAGGTATCCCAGCATCGCGACGGCCGCCGGCGCGGTGAGCCCTCCGCCGGTCTGGCGCCGACCAGCTTCGTCAGCTTTATCCAGAATCACGATCAGGTCGGCAACCACGCGTTCGGCTCGCGCATCTCGCTGTTGGCGCCGGCCCCGCGAATCCGGGTGGCAGTCGCCCTGCTGTTGCTATCGCCGGCGGTGCCCATGCTGTTCATGGGCGAGGAATGGCAGGCCGACCAGCCCTTCCCGTTCTTTTGCGATTTCGGCCCGGAGCTTGCCGAGGCGGTCCGTGTCGGCCGTGCCAAGGAATTCTCGCGCTTCCCGGAATTCGCGGATCCGGAGATGCGCGCCAGGATCCCCGATCCCTGCGCGCCCGGGACCAGGGACAGCGCGATACTCGACTGGACGGCGCTGGACCGGCCGCCGCATGACGGCTGGTACCGCTATTACCGCGAGCTGATCGACCTGCGGCACCGCGAGATCGTGCCGCGTCTGCTGCGGATGCTCGGTGGGGCCGGCCAGGTCGGCCGTCTGGGCCCACGGGCGTTCACGGTCGGTTGGCGGATGGGCGACGGCTCGACCCTATCCATAGCCGCGAATTTCGGTGACCAGCCGGTCGCGTCGCCGGCCTTGCCCGGACGATTGCTGTTTGAAACCGGCCCATGCCCCGCCGAGGCATTGCCGCCGGTCTACCTCGCCGCGACGCTCGACGAGCGGGTGATCGCATGACCGCCGATCCGACGCATGGCTGAGTTATTGCCGTCGTCGGCACCGCGAGCGACCTACCGGTTGCAATTCCACAAAGATTTCACGTTCCGCGACGCGCTCGACATCGTCGATTATCTGGCCGATCTGGGCGTCAGCCATGTCTACGCGTCGCCCTTCATGATGGCGCGGCCGGGCAGCAACCATGGCTACGACATCGTCGACCATAACCTGCTGAACCCGGAAATCGGCACGGACGAGGATCTGGACGCCCTGGTCGAGGCACTCCACGCCCGTGGTCTCGGCATGATCCTCGACATCGTGCCGAACCATATGGGGATCGGCTCGGGTAATCCGTGGTGGATGGACGTGCTGGAATGGGGCGAGGCGTCGCCCTATGCGCGGTTCTTCGACATCGATTGGGACGCGCCGCGGCGCAATCTCACCGGCAAGGTGCTGCTGCCCGTGCTCGGCAATCAATACGGTGTGGTGCTCGAGGCCGGGGATCTGCGGCTTCGCTTCGACCCGGCGACCGGCACCCTGTCGGTCTGGTATTACGAGCATCGCTTTCCCGTCGCGGCCTGGGATTACGATCGGGTGTTGCGGCCGGCCGTGGTTCAGCTGCGGGAGCCTTTCGCCGACCGCTTGGCGGGCATTCTCGCCGGGTTCGCCGTCCTCGGCGGTAAACGGCGGAGCCTCGATATGGCGGCGCGCGCGACCGCCGAGCAGTTGAAACGGGACCTGGCGGAACTCGCGGCCGAGCCCGGTGTCGCCGATATTCTCGAGGGGGTGGTCGAGGCGCTGCATGGCGACCCGAACAATCCGGAAAGTTGGCAGCCGCTGCATCGGCTGATCGAGCTGCAGGCCTATCGACCGGCGTATTGGCGGGTGGCGACCGATGAAATCAACTATCGCCGATTCTTCAACATCAACGATCTGGCGGGCTTGCGGATCGAGTTGCGCGATCTGTTCGAGGAGACCCATCGCAAGGTCTTCCGCCTGCTCGAGGACGGCAAGATCGACGGTCTCCGGGTCGATCATATAGACGGCCTCTTCGATCCTCAGGAATATTGCGAGCGGCTGCAGGCCCGCGCCGGCCGGCCGGGCCAGTATTGCTATGTCGTGGTCGAGAAGATCCTGGCGCATTACGAGGATCTGCCCGATGCCTGGCCGGTCGCCGGGACAACCGGCTACGACACGCTGAATCTGATCAACGGGCTGTTCGTCGACCCGAAGGGCGAACGGCCGCTCGACCTCCTTTACCGCCGCTTCACGCGGCGCACGCAGCCGTTCGACGAGGTCTCGTACGAAAGCAAGCTGCGCATCCTCAGGGTCAACCTCGCCAGCGAGGTCCGCGTGCTGGCCCACGACATCCACCGGCTGTCTTCCGGCCATTGGCTCAGCCGGGATTTCACGCTCGAAGCGATGGCCAACGCCATTCAGGAGGTCATCGCCCGGTTTCCGGTCTATCGCACCTATGTCGATGCCAATGGCGCCTCGGCGACCGATCGGCGGTATATCGACTGGGCGATCGGCATCGCCAAAAAGCGCTCGCCGGCGACGGATACCAGCATCTTCGATTTCCTGCAGCGGGTGCTGACCGGCGATCTCGCGGTCGAGCCCACCCCCTATCAGGGTTCCGAAGTGCTGCGTCTCGCCATGAAGTTTCAGCAGCTTTCCGGGCCGGCGATGGCCAAGGGTCTGGAGGACACCAGCTTCTACCGATACGTCCGGCTGATCTCGCTGAACGAGGTCGGCGGCGATCCGCGCCGGTTCGGTGTCAGCCCCGCGGCGTTCCATCACGTCAACGAACAGCGGCTGCGGCGTCATCCCTTCGACATGTTGGCGACCTCGACCCACGACACCAAGCGCGGCGAGGACGCCCGCGCCAGGATCAACCTGTTGAGCGGGCCGGGCAGCCTCTGGGGCCAGCGTATCCGGCTTTGGGAACGGCTCAACCGGCGCCACCGCGGCGAACTCGACGCGGCGCCGGTGCCGGACCGCAACGACGAGTACTATTTCTATCAGACCATGGTCGGGGTGTGGCCGCTGGGGCTGGCGCCCGATGATGGGCTCGGCGTCGCGGCGCTCCTGGCCAGGGTCGAACCGGCGCTGGTCAAGGCGCTGCGCGAAGGCAAGGAGAAATCCAGCTGGGCCAATCCCGACGAGGCCTATGAGGCCGGTGTCGCCGGGTTCGCCCGCCGGCTGTTGGGCGGCGCGAGGCCGAACGCCTTCCTGACCGATTTCGCCGGGTTCATGGCGACGATCGGCCGGATGGCCGCCCTCAATAGCCTGGCCCAGACCCTGCTGCGCCTGACCATGCCGGGCGTTCCCGATACCTATCAAGGGGCCGAGCTCTGGGAGCTCAGCCTGGTCGATCCGGATAACCGCCGCCCGGTGGATTTCGCCTATCGGCGCGAGGTGCTGGCGACGATCCGCGCGGCTTTCGCCGAGGGGCGGGATTATCGGCAAGCCGTCGCGACGCTGAGTGGTGAATGGCAGGACGGGCGGGAGAAGCTGTTCGTCATCTGGGCGGCCCTCAACCTGCGCAAGGCGCGGCCGGCCCTGTTCGCGCAGGGTGATTACACGCCGCTCGCCGCGACGGGGGAGCGGGCCGATCACGTCATCGCCTTCGCGCGCGGCGGCGGCGCGGGCGGAGGGGCGGCGATCACGGTGGTGCCGCGCCTGGTGCCGGGGCTCATGCCCGGGTCGAGCCAGGCGGATGACCGGCTCGATTGGGGCGATACCGGCTTGCCGCTCGGCGCCGGCCTCTACCGCGATGTGCTGACCGGCGTTACCATCGCCGCCCGAGACGACATCGTGGTGCCGGTCGCCGAATTGTTGGCCGATTTCCCGGTCGCCCTACTCACCCGCGACGATTGAACCGCGCGCGCTTCACCCGAGAGGTCACCATGCGTTTGACACATCTGCTGGCCTTCGCGCCGAGCGTTCTCCTCGCCCTGGCCGCCGGCCCCCTTGCGACCACACCGTCCCGCGCCGACGAGGTCGGCAGCTTCAAGAACGACTGGACCGGCAACAGCATCGTCGTCGAGGCGATCCCCGATCCCAAGGTCGAGGGCGTCACCTGCCATCTCACGCATTTCGACCGCAGCCTGATCGACCGGCTGTCCAAGGGCAATTGGTTTCAGGATCCGTCCAATTCGTCGATCGCCTGCCGTCAGACCGGCCCGATCACCATCGGCAACATCGTCCAGGACCATGCCGGCGAGGAGGTGTTCTCCGAGCGCGCCAGCCTGATCTTCAAGTCGATCGCCGTCCGCCGCATCTACGACAAAGTCAACGACACCTTGATCTACGTCGCCTATTCCCGGCAGGTGAAGGACGCCAGCGCTAAGATGGCGGTGTCGACCGTGCCGCTGATGAACACCAATCCAGTGTGGAAATCCGCCAAGAAATAGGCACTCTGCGGCCGAGAGGTGGGGGGATGTGATCGATCGGGTGGATTGCGTGGTGGTGGGGGCGGGCGTCGTCGGCCTGGCGGTGGCGCGCGCCCTGGCGCTGGCCGGGCGCGAGGTGATCGTCCTGGAGGCGGCGGACGCGATCGGCACCGAGACCTCGTCGCGCAACAGCGAGGTCGTCCATGCGGGCATCTATTATCCGAAAGACAGCCTGAAGGCGCGGCTCTGCGTCGCCGGCCGGCACGCGCTTTATGCCTATTGCGCCGAACGCGGCGTGCCGGTCCAGCGCCTCGGCAAGCTGATCGTCGCGGCCGAGCCGGCCGAGGTGCCGACCCTGGAAACCATCCGCCAGAAGGCGCTCGCCAACGGGGTCGACGATCTCTATCCGATCGGCGGCGCCGAGGCGGTGGCGCTGGAGCCGGCGCTGCGCTGCGCCGGCGCGCTCGTCTCGCCCTCGACCGGCATCGTCGACAGCCATGCGTTGATGTTGGCCTATCAGGGCGACGCGGAGGCGGCGGGCGCCATGGTGGTGTTCCACGCGCCGATCACCGCGGCGGCGGTGGCCAACCGGGGCTTCGAATTGGAGATCGGTGGGGCGGAGCCGATGCGGCTCGCCTGCGAGACGCTGGTGAACGCGGCGGGGCTCGGCGCGGTCGCCTTGGCACAGCGCATCGAGGGGGTGCCCGGCCGGCACATTCCGGCGGCCTATCTGTGCAAGGGCTCGTATTATTCGCTGGCCGGCCGGGCGCCGTTCGGTCGGCTGATCTATCCGGTGCCGGAGCCCGGCGGCCTCGGCGTGCATCTCACCATCGATCTCGGCGGCCAGGCCCGCTTCGGCCCGGATGTCGAATGGATCGAGGCGATCGACTACGCCGTCGATCCGGGCCGTGCCGCCGGATTTTACGCCGCCATCCGCCGCTATTGGCCGGGCCTGTCCGACGGCGCGCTGCTGCCGGGCTATGCCGGCATCCGGCCGAAGATCTCCGGCCCGACCGAACCCGCCGCCGATTTCGTCGTCTCTGGCCCGGAAAGCCACGGCGTGCCCGGCCTGGTCAACCTGTTCGGCATCGAGTCGCCGGGGCTGACCGCCTCGCTGGCCCTCGCCGATCACGTGGCGGCGTTGTTACCGCCGGTATAAAGTACGCGAAGCGCCCTATCGCTTCATCGACTTGGAGACTCTGCAAATCGATTTTGGGCAAATCGATTTTTGGGTGGATGTGGAGACTTGGAGGACGAGGCGATGAGGACAGTGACGCTTGGTGTTTCCTCGATCGAGGAAACCAGACGGCAGATGGCCGCCGCATTCCAGGGTGAACGGCAAGGCGAGTTCATCACCTTCGCCTCGGTCGAGCTACTATGGAAGGTGCTCACCGCCAAACGATGGGAAATCCTTCAGGTCATGACGGGGCAGGGCGGCATGTCGATCCGCGAGGTCACACGTCGCGTTGGTCGGGACGTGAAAGCCGTCCACGGCGACGTGATCGCGCTTATTCATGCTGGCGTGCTCGATCGCAGCGGCGAGGGGGTCGTGTTCCCCTACGATGCGGTGCACGTCGATTTCACGGTACGGAAAGCCGCCTAAGATCCTTAAGCGCCCGAGGTTCGGCAACTATCGACCATGTCCGTGTCGACCATTTCCATAGCCTCCATCGCCCGGGCGCGGTAAGCTTATTGCTTGTCCGCCCGTCTCAATGATCGCTGAGGATCTGCCGATGTCGACCGTGACCGCTTTCCGCCCGCCGACCCGTGCCGCCGAATTGACCGAGCGGGAGGCTCGGATCCAGTTGGCGGCGTGCTATCGGCTGATCGCGCATTTCGGCATGGACGATCTGGTGTTCACCCATATCTCGATGCGCGTGCCGGGATCGGACGGGCACTTTCTGATCAACCCTTACGGCCTGATGTTCCACGAGATCACCGCGTCGAGCCTGCTCAAGATCGACTATGACGGCAATCTGATCGAACCGTCGCCGCATCCGATGAACAAGGCCGGCTTCATCATCCACAGCGCCATCCATATGGCCCGTCATGACGTCGCCTGCGTGCTGCATACCCATACGCGGGCCGGTATCGCCCTGTCCTGCCTGGAAACCGGGTTGCTGCCGCTCAACCAGTTCTCGCTGCAGTTCCACAAGCGGATCGCCTATCACGGTTATGAGGGCATCGCGCTCGACCTCGACGAGCGGCAGCGGTTGATCGCCGATCTGGGCGACAAATCGGTGATGATCCTGAAGAATCACGGGCTGCTGACCACCGGCGTCTCGATCCCCGAAGCGTTCTCGCTGATGTACTACCTGGAGCAATCCTGCCGGATTCAGCTCGACGTCATGGCGTCCGGCGCGAAATACATCCTGCCGGAGTCCGAGGTGCAGGATAAGACGCTGGGGCAATATGTCGACAATCCCCTGGGGACCGGCCAGCGCGAATGGCCCGCCCTGATGCGCCTGCTCGATGCCAAGGATCCGTCCTACAAGGATTGAGCTTCTCCCGGTCGCAGGGGGCGAGCGTTCTGGATCGAAATAAGCACGTGGGTTAGATGGCCGTCGTTTTTTATAGTTTGGTCCTGGATCCAGAACCCTGGCGGACTGCCTTCGCCGAATTGATGCCGGATCTGGAAATGCGGGTCTGGCCCGAGATCGGCGACCCGGCGGAGATCGAGGTCATGCTGGCTTGGCGACCGCCGAGCGGCGCGCTTACCGGCATGACCAATCTGCGGTTCCTGCAGGCGTTGGGCGCCGGCGTCGATCAATTGTTCGCCGATCCGACGATCCCGGCCGACCTGCCGATCGCTCGCCTGGTCGACGACAATCTGACCGCCGGCATGCGCGACTATGTGTTGGCGATGGTCCTGAAATATCATCGGTGGCTGGATCTCTATGCGCGCCAGCAGGCCACGGGATTGTGGCAACGCTATCCGCATATCGATCCGCCCGATCGGCGCGTCGGCATCATGGGATTGGGTGCCTTGGGCATCGCCGCCGCCAGCGCGCTGGCCGCCCTCGATTTCGATATCGCGGGGTGGAGCCGCACGCCCAAGACGCTGGACGGCATCAAGACCTATGCCGGGTCGGAGGGTTGGGCGCCCTTCCTGGCGCACTCCGATATCCTGGTTTGCCTGCTCCCCCTGACACCTGAAACCGAGGGCATCCTGAATGCCGCCACCTTCGCCGGGCTGCCGGCGGGGGCCACGGTCATCAATGCCGGACGAGGCGGCCATCTGGTGGCGGCGGATCTGGTGGCGGCCCTCGATAGCGGCCATCTGCGCGGCGCCACGCTGGATGTGTTCGAGCGGGAGCCGCTGAAGCCCGACGACCCGCTCTGGCGTCATCCCAAGCTCGATATCACGCCGCATATCGCGACGATCTCGTCGCCCCGCACCGCGGCGGCGCGGGTCGCGGAGAATATTCGGCGTGCCCGCGCGGGTCAGCCGCTGCTCAACATGGTCGATCGCTCGCGCGGTTACTGAACGAGGGGACTGAAGCGCGGCTATTGCGCGGCGGGCCGCTTGCCGCCGAGATTGATGCGGCTTTCGCTGCCGTCGATCAGGCGCCGAATGTTCTCGTGATGCCGGACGATCACCAGCGCCGCCAGGAACGCCGCCACCGCGGCGACCTGCCACCCCTCGATCGCCCAGGCGAAGAGCGGCGAGAGGGCGAGGGCGGTCAAGGCCGCCAGCGAGGAATAGCGGAATACCGTCGCGACCAGCAGCCAGGTCAGACAGGCGATCACGCCGACCGGCGGGGCCAGCGCCAGCAGCACGCCCAGCGTCGTGGCGACGCCCTTGCCGCCCTTGAAGCCCAGCCAGACCGGGAACAGGTGCCCCAGCACCGAAGCGGCCGCCGCGACCAGCGCCGCGTTACCGTCGAAGTGGCCCGCGATCAACACCGCGACGGCGCCCTTGCCGCCATCGAGCAGCAGGGTCCCCGCCGCCAGCCATCGGTTGCCGGTGCGCAGCACGTTGGTCGCCCCGATATTGCCCGAACCGATGCGGCGGATATCGCCCAATCCCGCCAGCCGGGTCAGCACCAGGCCGAACGGGATCGATCCCAGCAGATAGGCGAAGAGGGCGGTCGCGAACAGCAGGGGCATCAATCGGTCTCGTCACTCGGTGCGTTGTCTATCGTGGCACTATGCGACGGCGTCGGCATGTAGGCCAGCCGGTCGAGCACGCCCTGCAGGATATACGCGGCCGCGGCCTTGTCGACGAGTTCGGCCCGTCGTTTGCGCGACAGATCGGCCTCGATCATGCCGCGGGTCACCGCCATGGTCGACATCCGCTCGTCCCAGAACACCAGGGTCATATCCTCGATCGCCAGCAGATTGGCGGCGAACTGGCGCGTTGCCTGACAGCGCGGTCCCTCGCTGCCATCCATGTTGATGGGCAGGCCCAGCACGATGGCGCCGGCGCCGCGCTCGCGCCGCAGCCGGGCGAGACTCTGGCCATCGTCGCGGAACTTGCCACGGCGCAATGTCTCGTAAGGGGTGGCGATGGTCACCAGCGTGTCGGAGAACGCGATGCCGATGGTTTTGGTGCCGACATCGAGCCCCATCAACCGCTCGCCGGGGGCGAGTAGGGTCTTGAGGTCCGTAGGGTTGCGGATCGCCATGGCGGATGCTAGCTTTTCGGCCGATTTTCCGAGGCTGATGCCCCACACGTTCTGCCGACCGCTCCGATACGGCTTAGGGAGCGGGCGGCGGAGGGCAGGGCCGTTTTCGCGGGGTCATTCCCGCCCGATCGAGGTTTACCCCATGTCGTTGGACAAGGCCACCGTGGCGCGGATCGCCACCCTGGCACGGATCAAAATTCCCGAAGCCGACCGCGAGGCGCTGGGTCACGAGCTGTCGTCGATCGTCGCCTGGGTCGAACAATTGGCGGCCGTCGACACGACCGGCGTGGCACCGATGTCGAGCGTCGCCCAGATGACTCTGCCGCGCCGCGCCGACGCGGTGACCGACGGCAATCGGGTGGACGACATCTTGAAGAACGCACCGGCCGCCGCCCATGGCTTTTTCACCGTGCCCAAGGTGATCGAATGACCGCGCTCACCGATCTCACGCTGGTCGAGGCGCGCGACGGCCTCGACCGGAAGAGCTTCAGCGCCAAGGAACTGACCGAGGCGCATATCCGCGCCGTCGAGGCGATCCGGCCGTTGAACGCCTTCATCACCGAGACGCCGGACAAGGCGCTCGCCATGGCCGTCGAAAGCGATGCCCGGCTGGCCCGGGGTGAGGGCGGGGCGCTCGAAGGCCTGCCGCTCGGCATCAAGGATTTGTTCTGCACGCGGGACGTGCTGACCACCGCGGGCTCGCATATCCTCGATGGCTTCCGCCCGCCCTATGAATCGACGGTCACGACCAAGCTCTGGGCCGCCGGTGGCGTCTGCCTCGGCAAGCTCAACATGGACGAGTTCGCCATGGGCTCGTCCAACATGACGAGCTATTACGGGCCGGTCGAAAACCCGTGGCGGCGCGACGGCGACAATCGGCCGCTGGTGCCGGGCGGCTCATCCGGCGGTTCGGCGGCCGCGGTCGCGGCGCATGCCGTGCTGGCCGCCACCGGCACCGATACCGGGGGCTCGATCCGCCAGCCCGCCGGGTTCTGCGGCATCGTCGGCATCAAGCCGACCTATGGGCGGTGTTCGCGCTGGGGCATCATCGCCTTTGCCTCGTCGCTCGACCAGGCCGGCCCGATGACGCGCACGGTGCGTGACGCCGCCCTGATGCTGACGGTGATGGCCGGGCATGACCCGAAGGATTCGACTTCCGCCACTCTGGCGGTGCCGGATTTCCAGGCGGCGCTGACCGGCGACGTGCGCGGTTTGCGCGTCGGCATCCCGCGCGAATACCGCATCGACGGCATGCCGGCCGAGATCGACGCGCTGTGGCAGCAGGGCATCGATTGGCTGAAGGCCGCGGGGGCGGAGCCCGTCGAGATCAGCCTGCCGATGACGCCGCATGCGCTCGCGACCTATTACATCATCGCGCCGGCCGAGGCGTCGGCCAATCTCGCCCGCTATGACGGCGTGCGGTTCGGTCTGCGCGTCGACGGTAAGTCGCTCGACGAGATGTACGAGAACACCCGCGCCGCCGGCTTCGGCGCGGAGGTGAAGCGCCGGGTGATGATCGGCACCTATGTGCTGTCGGCGGGGTATTACGACGCCTATTACATCAAGGCGCAGCGGGTCCGCGCGTTGATCGCCCAGGATTTCGACCGGGCCTTCGAGACGGTCGACTGCATCCTGACGCCGACAGCGCCTTCGGCCGCCTTCGCGCTCGGCGAGAAGATGGATGATCCGCTGGCGATGTATCTCAACGACGTGTTCACCGTGCCGGTCAATCTCGCGGGGCTGCCCGGCATCTCGGTGCCGGCCGGGCTCAGCGCCGACGGTCTGCCGCTCGGCCTGCAGGTGATCGGCCGTGCTTTCGACGAGGCGACGGTGTTCCGCGTCGCCGGCGTGCTGGAGCAGGCGGCCGGTTTCACCGCCCGGCCGCGGCCGAACGGCATGGCCCCGCTAACCAAGTCGGCCGCGCAGGGAGCTTTGTGATGACGATCGACACGGTAACCGACAGCAGCCTCCTGCTGGAGGGCAAGACCGGCGCCTGGGAGCTGATCGTCGGTCTCGAAGTGCATGCCCAGATCATCTCGAAGTCGAAGTTGTTCTCCGGAGCGGCGGCCGATTTCGGCGCGGAGCCCAACAGCCAGGTCTCGCCGGTCGATGCGGGCTTCCCCGGCATGCTGCCGGTGATCAACGAGGTCTGCGTCGAACAGGCGGTGCGCACCGGGCTCGGTCTCGAGGCGGAGATCCACCGCGTCTCGATGTTCGATCGGAAGAATTATTTCTATGCGGATCTGCCGAACGGCTATCAGATCTCGCAGTTCAAGGACCCGATCGTCGGCAAGGGACGCCTGGTCCTGGATATGCCGGATGGCTCGTCGCGCACGGTCGGCATCACCCGCCTGCATCTGGAGCAGGATGCCGGCAAGAGCCTGCACGACCAGCACCCGACGATGACCTTCGTCGATCTCAACCGGGCCGGCGTGCCGTTGATGGAGATCGTGTCGGAGCCGGATCTGCGCTCGGCGGAGGAGGCCGGGGCCTATCTGAAAAAGCTGCGCTCGATCCTGCGCTATCTCGGTTCCTGCGATGGCAACATGGAGGAAGGCTCCATGCGCTGCGACTGCAACGTCTCGGTCCGCCGGGTCGGCGCCCCGCTCGGCACGCGATGCGAGATCAAGAATGTGAACTCGATCCGCTATGTCATGCAGTCGATCGAGGTCGAAGCCTATCGCCAGATCGAGATCCTGGAGGGCGGCGGGACCATCAAGCAGGAGACGCGGCTCTATGATCCGGGTCGTGGCGTCACCCGCTCGATGCGCTCCAAGGAGGAGGCGCACGACTACCGCTATTTCCCCGATCCCGACCTGCTGCCGCTGGTGCTGGAAGACGGTTTCGTCGAACGGATCCGGCAGTCGCTTCCGGAGCTGCCGGACGCGAAGAAGACCCGCTTCATCGCGGACTACAAGCTCAGCCCCTACGATGCGGGCGTGTTGGTGGCCGAACAGGCGAGTGCGGAATATTTCGAGTCCGTGGCGCGCGGCCGCGATGCCAAGCTGGCGGCGAATTGGGTGATGGGCGACCTGTTCGGCGTGCTCAACCGGCTCGGTCTCTCGATCGACCGCTCGCCGATCTCGGCGGCGGCCCTAGGCGGGCTGATCGATTTGATCGCCGACCAGACGATCTCGGGGAAGATCGCCAAGGATGTGTTCGCGGCCATGGTGGAAACCGGCCGGGATGCCGCCAGCCTCGTCGAGGAACGAGGCCTGCGCCAGGTCACCGATGGCGGCGCCATCGAACAGGCGATCGATGGCGTCCTAGCGGCGCATGGCGACAAGGTCGCCGAGTTCCGTAGCGGCAAGGACAAGCTGTTCGGATTCTTCGTCGGACAGGTGATGAAAGCGACCGAGGGCAAGGCGAATCCCGCGCTGCTCAACGATTTGTTGCGCCGCAAGCTCGCCGGCTGATGCTGGTCTATCGATCTCATCCCGCGCCGCCGATTTTTGAACGCGATCAGACCCTTCGGCGCCGGTCTTTCCATGCCGCGATGTCCGTTTCGGTACCGCGACGATCCGCCGCGGACGGACCGCTTGATCTATTTTGCATTTAAGATCGAGCAGCCGGTTGACGACGCGTGCGGCGCATTGTAATGACTTTGACATGGTTAATTCCACCACCCGTCTTGGGGGACGGGTGGTGTAGGGAACCCAGCGGCGCAAGTACCTGACTAGCAGTAACTTGAGGTCGTGAGATGGCTAAGCCATCCCGATGGAGGATGAAAAAGTGACCGACATAACAAACCTCGACAACGAGGACTATACCGCCGGAGGATACGCTTACGGTTTAAGCAAGTGGACGATACGTGGCCGTATCATGTTCATTGTCGCGGCGGCGAGCTGCGCGTGGATCGTGGTGCTGGGCCTCGGCTACGGGATCGCCCGCTTCATGTGACGGTTTTCTGATGGTTGACGGTTTCGGCCGTAGGCTATGTCGCCCGTCACCATCCGATACCCCATTCGAGCCGTTATCTTTGTGATCTGGATCACAGGGAGCTGAGGATCAGAGATACGACGCCGCCGGTGCGCTGTTAGGCGCGACCATAGGTGTCCTCGATCCGGACGATGTCATCCTCTCCCAGGTATGAGCCGCTTTGCACCTCGATGAGGTGGAGCGCGATCTTGCCCGGATTCTCCAGCCGGTGGGTGGCGCCCAGCGGAATGTAGGTCGACTGGTTCTCGCTCAACATCACGATCTCGTCGTCTCGGGTGATCCGGGCGGTGCCCTGCACGACCACCCAATGCTCGGCGCGATGATGATGCTTTTGCAGCGACAGCTTGCCGCCGGGCTTGACCATGATGTGCTTGACCTGCACCCGGTCGCCATTATGGATCGATCGGTAGGTGCCCCAGGGCCGGTGCACCGTCGGCAGGAAGGTAAGCTCGCTCCGGCCATCGGCCTTCAGCCGCTCGATCAGCTTTTTCACATCCTGCGCCCGCTCCTTGGGCGCCACCAGCACCGCGTCGGCGGTCGCGATCACGATCAGGTCGCTGACCCCGACGGCCGCGACCAGACGTTCCTCCGATCGCAGATACGAGCCGCTGACGTCTTCCGCCAGCACATCGCCGATCAGGACATTCCCGTCGGCGTCCTTGTCGGTGATGGTCCACAGTGCATCCCAGGCGCCGACATCGTTCCAGCCCATGGAAACCGGCACGACCACGGCACGCGGCGTTTGTTCCATGACCGCGTAGTCGATCGAATCGTTCTGCGCCAGGGCGAAGCTCGTGGGGTCGAGCCGCAGGAAGTCCAGGTCGCGCGTCGCACCTTCGAACGCGGCCTTGCACGCGGCGAAAGTCGTCGGCTGGCACCGCTCCAGCTCCGTGAGGTAGAGCGAGACCGGGAACAGGAAGATGCCGCTGTTCCAGGAATACTCGCCCGACGCGACATAATGCTTGGCGCGGGCGAGGTCCGGCTTCTCGACGAAGCCGTCGACGGCGAAGCAGCCGGGCACCGGCAGCGCGGCGCCCCGGCGGATATAGCCATAGCCGATCTCGGGCCGTTCCGCGGTGACGCCGAAGGTGACGAGCGCGCCGCCGCGGGCGGCGGCGGCACCGGCCTCCAGCGCCTGGAGGAACGCCGGAACGTCGCCGATGACGTGGTCGGACGGCATGACCAGCATCAGCGCGTCCGGATCATCCGCCGCGATGGCGATGGCGGCGATGGCCGCCGCCGGGGCCGTGTTGCGCGCGACCGGTTCCAGCACGATGGTCCGCGGCTTGATGCCGACCAGGCGCAGCTGTTCGGCGATGATGAACCGATGATCCTCGCCGGCGATGATCATCGGCGCCGCGAAGCGCTTCCCATCGCCGACCCGCTTCGCCGTTTCCTGCAGCATGCTGAGTTCCGAGGCGAGCGGCAGCAATTGCTTGGGATACGCCGCCCGCGACATCGGCCAAAGCCGAGTGCCGGAGCCACCGGACAAGATGACGGGATGGATCGCCGAAGTAGCGTTGAGCGATCCGCGCGTTTCGGCGGTGGCTTTTGCGTCGTCAGGCATAGCGATCATCCCATCGTGAAGGCGGCACAGTGTAATACGAACCGGCCGATAAAGTCATCTTCTCTTGGTGCGGTGCAACATTTTTTGGGAAAACTTGGCTAAAAGCCTCGCAAAAACAAACCAGTGGTGTCGGCAGCGGTGGATGTTTCGCGCTATTGGCGGGAAGCATACACCCCATCCCCCGTGAACTCATGGCGCTTCGATTGACAGGGCGTCCGCCGCTCTCTAGAACCGGTCTCGCATACGCCGTGTGAAAAACCCACTCTCGGTGGAGGGGTGGCCGAGTGGCCGAAGGCGGCGGTTTGCTAAACCGTTAAACGGGTAACTCCGTTTCGTGGGTTCGAATCCCATCCCCTCCGCCAACCTAACTTTATCATTCATGTGGAAATCGCCCCCTGGCTCGCTTGATGGCGCCTACTCGGCAGACAGGATAGAGGCGACCAGGAGAATACCGATGCATCACCGATCCGGTTTCGCGCGCATGGCGATCGCGGGCATCGCCGCCGCTCTAGCCGGCATTGCGGGCGCGCAACCTTTATCCGCCCAGGGCGTCATCGACGAATGGGCCACCGTCAAGGCGCCGCCCCCGCCGGTTCTTGGCCGGGTGACTGTGGATCCGAAGACCACCGCCCTGCTGGTGCTCGACCTGGCTCCCCAGACATGCAACGCCCAGCAGCGTCCGCGATGCATCGCGATGCTGCCGCGGCTCAAGCCGCTCTTGGCGAAGGCACGCGCCAAAGGCTGGTTCGTCGTCTACACGCTGGGTGGCGCCAGCACCCCGGCCGACATCCTGCCCGAGGTGGCGATGCTGGGTTCCGAACCGGTTTTAAAGTCGGGACCCGACAAGTTCGTCGCCACCGATCTTGAGAAGATCCTGAAGGACCACGGCATCAAGACGGTGATCGCGATCGGGGCCGCCGCTCACGGCGCGGTCCTGCACACCGCCGCCGGCGCGGCCTTTCGCGGTTTCGACGTGGTGGTCCCCGTCGATGGCATGGCTGCCGAGACCGCCTATGCCGAGCAATACACGGCGTGGGACCTGGTCAATGCGCCCAGGCTCAGCGACCGTGTGAAGCTTACCGCGCTCGATTGGATCGACTAGCCGTCATCCCTTCACCGGCGCTCGGGATCGCTGGCTCGCGGAGGCCAAGTTCATCATGTCTTCGATCGTACTCGACACAACACTCGGCTGGCGCGAGGTCGTCGCGATCGCCGAGGGGGCGGGATTGGGCCTCTCGGCGGCGGCCGGGGGGCGCATCGACGCGGCCCGGGCGGTGGTCGATGCCATCGTCGCGCGCGGCATCCGGGCCTATGGCGTCAATACGGGGGTCGGTGCCCTCTGCGAGGTGGTCGTCGATCGGCCGCTTCAGCGCCGGCTGTCGCGCAATCTGCTGATGAGCCATGCGACGGGCATCGGCGTGCCGCTGGGCCGTATCGAGACCCGCGCCATCATCGCCGCGGCCATCAATAATTATGCTCATGGCCATTCCGGCATTCGGCGCGAGGTGGTGCAAGGTCTGGCGGTCTTGCTGGAGCGTGACTGCATCCCCGTCGTCCCGGCGCGCGGCTCGGTCGGCTATCTCTCGCACATGGCCCATATCGGCCTGGTGTTGATCGGGGCGGGCAAGGCGGCCTGGAACGGCGAGGTTCTCGACGGCGGTGCCGCCTTGGACCGCATCGGCCAAGCGCCCCTGGTGCTCGAGGCGAAGGAAGGTCTCTCTCTCGTCAACGGCACGCCCTGCGCCACGGGGCTCGCCTGCCTCGTGCTCGCGCGCGGCGAAAATCTGCTGGCCTGGTCGGATGCGATCGCCGCCATGAGTTTCGAGAACCTGAGGGGCAATCCCGCGGCCTTCGATCCCGCGTCGCTCGCCCTGCGCCGCTCGCCGGGCCTGCAGGCGGTCGGCCGGTCGCTGCGCCGCCTGCTGGATGGCAGCGCCATCATCGCAGTAGGGACGGGGCGGGGGACGGGGGCAGGGGACGGGGCGCCGGCTGGGCGAACCCAGGAGGCGCTATCGCTGCGCGCCATCCCCCATGTCCATGGGGCCGCCCGGGATGTCCTGGCCGAGGCCGCCGCGGTCGTCGATCGGGAACTCGCCTCGGTCACCGACAATCCTCTGGTCACGGGGACACCCGACCAACCGGAAGTCCATTCGCAAGCTCATGCCGTCGGTGCCGCTCTGGCCTTGGCCATGGATAGTCTGGCCATCGCGCTCGCCGGTGTCGCCGCCATGTCGGAGCGCCGGTTCGACCGGTTGATCAACCCGCTCGTCAGCGGGTTGCCGCCGTTCCTGGCCGCTGATAGCGGGGTCGCGTCGGGTTTCATGATCGCGCAGTATGCCGCCGTCTCGCTCGTCGCGGAGAATCGGCGGCTGGCGCTGCCCGCCAGTCTCGACGGCGGCGTCACCTCCGCCCTGCAGGAAGACCATCTCGCTCATGCCACGCCGGCGGCGCTCAAGGCGCTTGCCCTGATCGAGAACGCGGAGAGGATCCTCGCCCTGGAATATCTGGCCGCCGCCCAGGCCTACGAGTTCCAGCGGGAGAGCCGCGCGCCCGGCACCGACCGGTTCTATTGCCTGCTGCGCTCCGTCCTTCCGGCCTACGCCGACGACCGCCCGCTCTCGGATGACATGGAGCAGGCCTGGCGTCTGATCCGCACGGCGGCGATGCCGGTATGAGGACACCGGAAGCTTGGCAATCGCGTCTTTTTCGTGTAGCCAGCGGGAAATTCAACCGCAGGTAATATTGTTCCATGATTTTTCGAATTTGGCTGGCGGCGTGCCTGGTCGCTCTCGCCGGCTGCTCGACCGACCGCGTGTCGATTGGGTATCGGCCGATCTCCGGCATTTACGCCCAGCAAGGGCAAGCCGTGGTGCAACTCGGCGATTTCGTTGATGCCCGGAAGGTCGATGCGCATTGGCTCGGTGCCATTCGCGGCGGGTTCGGCCAACCGCTCAAGGTGCTGGAGACCGACGCCCCGGCGACCGAGGTCGTCCGCAACGCGTTCGCGCAAGGCTTGGCGGCGCGCGGCATGCTCCGCGCCGCGACGGGCGCCCCCTATACCCTGACGGCGGAGATCGAGAAATTCGACTGCAGCCAGTATGTCCGCCGCGAGGCTCATGCCTGGGTTACCCTGACGCTGCGCGAAACGGCGAGCGGGCGGGCCGTCATGACCGAGACGTTCCGACGGGACGTCGTTCAGGATAATGCAAACTTGTTCGATGTCGGCGCATTCGCCTCGATCGACGATCTGCGCGCCGTCGCGATCGAGGCATTGCGGCGGGTCATCGACGCGTCGCTCGACAGCCCAAAGCTGAGGCTGGCGCTCGCCGCCGGCCCCTAACCAAGCCGGGCGGCGAGTCAGGCGGTGACGTCGACCGAGTTTTGGTCCTTGGAGAGTTGAGCGGCGGCCGTCTTCGCCGTCGCCGCGGCCGTCGCGGCGGCGGCTTGGTCCGCCTGCAGCTTGGAAGCGGCGGCTTTGTCGGATTGGTCCGTGGCGACGAGAGCGGCGGCCGTCTGCGAGGCCGTCGCGTCTTTCGCCGAAGTGGCCTTGTCCGTCGCGAGCTTCTGCGAGGCGGTCGCCGCCGCGCTGCTGCCGCTCGTGGAGGCGCCGGAGGAAATCAGGCTGGAAACCGAGGTGATCGCGCTCATGATGGTATCCTGGATGGGGGTACAGTTGCCGGTCCGCGGCGCGGCATCGACTCCGGCGCATGGACAGCTTCCCACGGCAGACCTTAAGGGTTCCTTAAGGTGTGTCGCCTCGCCGGGTATGTCGCCCGAACCATCCGCCTCTGATGCCCTACGGCCGCATCGTCTCCATACCGGTCACGCGGATCGCCGTGGCGGCGCCGGGCGATGCCAGGAAATCGATCAGCGTCTTGGCGGCGGCGGGGTCCTTCGAGTTGGCGGCGATGCCGGCCGCGTAGATCGTCACCTGCTGAACCTCGGCCGGGATGGGGCCGACGATGTCGATGCCGGGGATCGGCTTCAACTCGCTGATCTGCTGAAAGCCGATCTCCGCCTCGCCCTTCGCCACCACGCCACCGACCGGATCGCCCGGGATCATCCGGCTCTTGTCCTTGACCTGATCGGCGATGCCCAGGCGCTTGAAGAGGTCGGTGGACAAATAGACGCCGCTGGCGCTGTCCGAATAGGCGATCGACTTGGCACTGAGCAGCGTGCGCTTGAACGCTTCGACGGTGCTGATATCGGGCTTGGGCGCACCGGCGCGCACCGCCATGCCGATGCTGGACCGCGACAGGTCCACCCGGCTGCCGGGCAGCGCCCGCCCGGTCTTTATGAGTTGGTCCAAGGCGTACCCGACCATGAGCAGCACATCCGCCGGCTCGCCGCGCTCAAGCCGGCTCGGGATGGAGGTGGGGGTGGCACCCATCGACGCCCCCAACTCCAGCGCGGTCTTGTTGCCCGATTGCTTCTCGTATTCCGGTGCCAGCTCCCGGAACGCCGGCGTGAAGCCACCCGAACTGATCACATGGATTTCCGCCGCGCTTGCCGAGGCGCCGGGCAGCGGGACACCCGCCAGCGCCACCGCGGCGATGACCAGAAAAACCGAGATCCGTTTTATCATCGAGTCGTCTCCCCCCGAAATGGCCGACCCCTGAGCCGCTGGGCGATGCGGCGCGGGGACCGATGCCGCACTCTACCCCGATGGGGTAATGTCGCGTCCAGAGCCGGGATCATGCGCCGGTGCCTTTGGGTGGTTCCCTGAGGCTGAGCCGGCGTGGCAGTCCGATGACTCAACAGCGGTAGATGGCACGTATTCGCGGCGTTGACTGGTACCCTCTCCTCTTCCAGCCACCGTCGGCCTGTAGAGGAACAAGGCGCATGAAGCTCGGCGCCTGGAAGGCGTTGGCCGAAGCGGAAGGTCCGCTTCCAGTTACGCCGTTCCCGTTACCAGACGTTCCTTTTTTCCGTTCTGGTTCGGCAGCCACCCTTGTATATTTGCTCGCTGCATGTACACAGGAAAATCTCGCCTTCTGCCCTGATGAAACGGGAGCTGCGAGGTTGGCGCCGATATAGTCACTAGGGACATTTCGTAGTTCATGCAGCTTGCACATGTCAGAAATCATCTTGAGCACTAACGTGCCCACGTCCCCCGCCATTGTAGCGAAAGGGGCAGCTTATTTTCCGCGCCGACTTCACTTTGCCGATAAAGAAAATCAGACTCAGCAAGTCGATGAAGCTGGCATGCTCGCTCTTGGCGGGCAGCTGATCGTGCTAGGTGAGCCTGGCATGGGCAAGAGCGAGCTGATGTGCGAACTCGGGCGGAGGCTCGGCGTCGGGCCTGTCACAGCGACGCGCTTCATTAACAGCAGGAACCCGGCGACGCTGATCCCTGATGGCAGGCCGCTCCTGATCGATGCCCTAGACGAGGCAATGTCTCGGCGCGAGGGCGACGCCATAGACGCCATCCTCGCGCAACTCGAAGAGGCTGGTTCCCCTGAATTCATCCTCTCGTGCCGGTCGCGCGAATGGCAGGCCCGCAGTGTCACCAATCTGCGCCAGCTTTACGGCACCGATCCACATGTCTTCACGCTCGAGCCCCTGAATCGTGACGAGGCGCAGCGCTTCCTCATCATGCGGCATTCCTCGGTCGACGCTGATCATGTCCTCAGCCATCTCGAAACACACGGTCTCGAAGAGCTATATCGCAATCCTCTGACGCTGGCGTCGATGGGCCGGGTCGCCGAAAGCGATACGCAGTTACCGGCAACCCGGGCCGATCTATTCGGACGCGTCTGCACGCTAACCTGGCCCGAACACGACACTGACCGGCAGGAGGCTGGCCTATCGCAGATTAGCCAGGACAATGCTTTAGACGCGGTCGGCGCTATCGCCGCAAGCCTTCTTTTTGCCGGCAAAGAAGCGGCGAGCGCGGCCGGCGCCGCACAGGTCCTAGAAAATGATATCCGGCTCGCCGACCTTGAGCGGCTGCCACAAGCTGGGGCCGCCCGCGCTGTCTTCTCCTCCAAGCTGTTCCAAAGCGTCGGCACATCGCGAGCGAAGCCGATCCACCGGGTTATCGCCGAGTTTCTCGGTGCGCGCTGGCTAGCGCGGCAAACTGGGACACCGCGCGCGCAACGCCGTTTGCTTGCGCAGCTCCATAGTAGCGGCGGCGTTCCCGCAAGTCTGCGCGGACTGCACGCATGGCTCGCTTATCATAGCCCCGCGATGGCAGAACGGGTGATCGCTGCCGACCCTTATGGTGTTCTGCGCTACGGCGAGAGTGGGGCGATGACCCCGCGTCAGGCCAATTGTCTGTTCGACGCGCTTTGCGCGCTTGCCGAGGAAGACCCCTATTTTCGTTCGGCGGATTGGGGTAGCCGCGCCGCCGCCGGCCTGATGATCCCAGCACTCACGATCAGGATTGGCACGATCATCGCCTCGGCGGAAAGCAGTACACATTTACGCTTGCTGCTCATCGAAGGACTAAAAGGTACACCCCCTCGTCGCCAATCTGGCGGGCCAGCTAGAAACCATTGTGCTGTCGCCCGTCCATACCTACCGCGAGCGCCAAGACGCGGCGGAGGCGCTGACGCCCTATCGCAACCGGACGTGGTGGCAAGCTATCATCGAGACGCTGCTCGATCAGGCCGGTGAGGATGCATCGCGCCTCGCCCGCAATTTGATCGAGAAAATCAACGCCGACGTGCCCGACGATTTGCTTGTCGCAGTGCTTTTCGCCGAAATGGGGGTGACAAGCTGTCCACTCCCGCGTCGTAAGGGTCGGCGAGCTCGAACCTTGCGCCATTATAACCGGTTGCTCGACGCGATCGAGACTACGCGGCTTTCTGGTATGCTCGATCTGATCGTAGATTATGCTGACCTCCTGCGTGAGTCCGACTGGCAGAATTCGAACGATGTCGCCGAGATCGTGGCGCACCTGATCGTCCGCGCGATCGACGAAGCTGTGATCGGGCCCGATCAAGGTCAGATGCTATGGCGGTGGCTCGGGGTGATCCAACATGCCCGGCAATTTCACCGAGACATCAAAAAGGACTTGGTCGATCGACTGTCGACGCACGACAACCTGCGTCACGGGGTCCAATCCTATGCATTCGAGTATGCCCGGATCGACAACAGCCTGTGGGTAACGGAGATGGACCTGCAAGGTCGGCTTGTTGGGGTATCGACGCGGACACATGATCTCGTCTGGGCGCTCGATCAACTTGCGAACGGCGGCACCAATGATCCGGCATTACGTGAGGACTGGTGCGATCTAATGCGGTTGGCCTGTTCGCCTGAGGGTCTCGATCCGGCGGTGCGTAAGGCGGCCGAGCGCTTCAGGCGTGGCGACACGCAGCTTGGGGCATTTTTGCGAAAGCTAGAGAATCCGAAAAAACCTGCATGGGAGGTGAAGCAGGAGAAAGACGCCGCAAAGTACGAACGCAAACGGCGCGCGGCGTTTGCAGCCGACCGCCGGCAATTCGAAAACGACCGCACAAACCTGCGGGCCGGTGTTTTCAACGCTATCCTGAAGCCGGCACAGGCATATTTCGGGTCATTCAGCGACCTTTCACGTGACCAGCCGCCTATCGAGCGCGTTGCTGAGTGGCTCGGTCCGGAGTTGCGCGGCGATGCCCTTATCGGCTTCGAGGCTGTACTCCATCGTAATGATCTGCCCACCGCAGCCGGGGTTTGTGAGGGGTTTGCTAAAGGGGTCACATATAATTTCTGCTTCCCTTTAATGGCAGGGCTATTCGAGCGGATGCGCATCGGCAAGGGAATCGCCGACATCTCACTCGATCTCAAAATTCTTGGGCTGCTGCTCTGCTACAATGATGATTGGGGACACGATGATGATCTCCCAACCCTTATTGATGCGCTAGAGGCGGCAGCGCTGCCGACGCAGGATGCACGGGAGGCCTTTGCACGATTGTGGATCGAACCTTCACTCTTCGCCGGCTGCGAACATGTTGCCGGCCTCTACAAACTCGCAAATGATCCCAAATGGCAGGCCACCGGCGGCGCAGTGGCAGCGGGCTGGCTCATGCGATTTCCCGAAGTCCCCGACGCAGTTGAAATGGAACTCGTCAACTGTCTCACGCACAGCGGCGCGCTCGGCGCGTTACGCGATGTCGCCGAAGTACGCGCGACAAATGTTTTTCGCAATTTCGACCATCTGTTCGCCTGGCTTGCGATAGATGTCCTTGTGCGTTTCGAAGCGGTCATTCCCGATCTCTTCGGGGTAGGTGCCCGCAATCCCGAATTCATCTGGTTCTTACGCAACCGCTTTCAGCTGAATCGGCATGGTGCCATTTCGCCGATCGACGTTACTCAAGCCAAATGGATCATCTCGGAATTTCGCATGATTTGGCCTTACTCCGTTCTCGATGGGAGCGGTTCGGGCGATACCAATTCCTATGACGCCGCCGACTTCCTCCGCGCCTTGCTCGGCAGGCTTGCCGACAATAGTAGCCTTGAGGCGAGCGCGGCATTGGGGTTTCTAATCGGCCAACCCAAGGACAGCTATAGTGATCTAATCCGGCATATGGCGGCCGAGCAACTCCAGAAACGGGCGGAAGAGAATTTCTCAGCCCTCGCGCCCATGGGCTTGGGCCAATTGCTTACCGACGGACCGCCATTCAACATAGATGACCTCAAATCTCTGGTGCTTGAGGAGATCGCGGTCGCGCAGGCGAAGCTTGTTGGCGATGATATCGATCAGGTCCGCGATTTCTGGGGCGACGCCGGCATCCCCTATGACGAGAACCGCTGCCGCGACCGTCTTGCCGCCATGATCGGCCCCGAGCTCGCCCGCTACGACGTCCAACGCCTCACTGAGGCAGACATGCCCAAGACAAAGCGTGCCGATCTGGCGTTCGCGCGCGGGCAGTTGCAACTGCCGATGGAGGTCAAGGGCCAGTGGCATGGCGAGGTCTGGGATGCCGCTATTGGCCAGCTGGATGCGCAATACTTAATCGATTGGCGCTCGGAACAACGCGGCATCTATTGCATACTTTGGTTCGGGGATTTACTGGCTGCGTCTGGTCGCAGGCTGAAAGCTCTGCCGAAGGGCATTGTGGCACCGAAAACTGCCGACGAGATGCGGCGGGTGCTGGTGGAACGCATCCCGGACGCGCGCCGGGCGCTAATCGATGTCGTGGTACTTGACCTAACGGCCGGCAAGCCGCGAACTGAGACGGTCGGCGGCATATGAGAAGCATAGAGACGAGTTGAACGACCTACTTGGGCGCGCGAAGCAGCCGGCACTGCGATCCGAGCGCAAATGACGGCTTCCGGCACCGAGGCCGGACGTCGAGCGGCCAGAGCCAAGGTCTGCATCGGGTCGAACCCTGTCGGGCGCCGTGACGGCTCGGCGTCGATCGTTTGCGAGCAGGCCGGCGAGCGCGGATGATGCCAAATCGTGCTAGAGATTGATGCATTCAAAGTCACACAATCCGATCCCGAAAACCCACGCGCATAAGCCCTTGTCGCGCCGGCTCTGAGCCCCCTCGCGATGCCCCGTAAACTGGCGAAAATGGATGGCGCCAGCACTACCTGAAATTGACAATTTTCCGCGTTCATGTGACCATCGCACCGCTGAATAATACTTTGTCGGGTAAAGTAGATCAGGGGGCCGAAGTCGCACAGGTTGTAGCGGAGCGGGGTGTCGACTTGTCCGGCGGCGGGATCTGGGGTGCCAAACCTCGGTGGCGAAGTCCTTCGGATGGTGGCGTCTTGCCGACTGCGCCGTGGTGTGACCGATGAGCCGGCAATCGGAGCGCATCTTCCGCGACGCCGCGATCGAGCGGCTCTCCTCGCCCGACCAGCTCGACAAGCTCGTCGGCATCACGCGACCGGTGGATTGGCTTGGCACGGGGGTGATCGCACTCGCCATCGCCGCCCTCGTCGCGTGGGGTGTTCTCGGGCGGATTCCGACACGGGTGGCCGGCGAAGGCCTCTTGATCGGCGATAGCGGCAAGATCATCGATGCGGTCGCCGCCATGGGCGGGCGCCTGACCTCGATCGATGTCGCTGTCGGCGACAGGGTGACCGAAGGCCAAGTGATCGCCCATCTTTCCCAGGCCGGCCTCGAACAGCGCCACGCCGCCGCCGTCGCCGTGGTCCATGAGCGCGAACGGGAGCACGCCGACCTCGTGGCCGCGATCGACCAGGAGCGGGCGGTCAAGACGGCGAACCTCGCCGCGCGGAAAGCGGGTCTCGACCAGACGATCGCCGCCGCGACCGACCGCGCGGCGGTGCTGGCAAGCAGCATCAAGATAGGGGAGGGGATGCCCAAACAGGGCCTCGCGACCCAGCCCGATCTCGAGCAGATGCGCGTCGAACTCTATACCGTCCGCCAGCGCATCACCGATGCCCGCACCGAAATCCTGGGCCTCGAGGCCGCCACTCTCGACCGCGATACGCAACGGGCGCATGACCGGCTGGTCTCGCAGTTCCGTCTCGACGATGCCCACCGGGAGGCCGAGCAGCAGGCCGATGCGCTCGACCGCGAGACGCGGATCACCAGCCCCGCCACGGGGCGGGTCACCGAGATCAAGGGATCGTCAGGCGCGGTGCTCGCCATGGGGATGCCCGTGGCGGCGATCGAGACGGGCGGGGACACGCTGCAGGCGATCCTCTATCTGCCGGCCAATTCCGGCAAGACGGTCAAACCCGGCATGGAGGTCAGGATCGAGCCCTCGACGGTGAAGCGCGAGGAATATGGCGTGCTGGTCGGCACGGTCGTGACCGTCGCGGATTTTCCGGCGTCCCCCGAAGGCATGGCGGCGACCTTGCATAACGGCGAGCTGGTCAAGCGGTTCGCCCAGATGGGCGTGCTCTACGGGACCACCGTGCAGCTGACGATCGACCCGGCGGCGGCGAGCGGTTATCGCTGGTCGTCGGGCCACGGGCCGCCGTTGCGGCTCACCGCCGGCACGCTCGCCCATGCCGAGATCATTACCCGCGAACGGCGTCCTTTGGACCTTATCGTCCCGCTCGTGAGGCGATTGAGCGGCAGTGACGGCTAGATGAGCGAGGACGAGGCCACCGGGCCGTCGCTGCTCCGTCGCATACTGGCCGCCCTGGTCCCTTGGCGTGGCCCTCGGATACGGCGGACGCCCACCATTCTGCAGATGGAGGCGGTGGAATGCGGCGCCGCCTCGCTCGCCATCATCCTCGCCTATCACGGCATCTGGGTCCCGCTGGAACAGCTCCGGGTCGCCTGCGGCGTGTCGCGTGACGGCAGCAAGGCCAGCAACGTCGTCAAGGCGGCGCGCGGCTTCGGGTTGGCCGCCCGTGGCTTCAAGAAGGAGCCCTCGACGCTCGGCGACATCCCGATGCCGTGCATCATCCACTGGAACTTCAATCATTTCCTCGTGCTCGAGGGCCTGAGCCGGGACCGTGCCTATCTGAACGATCCGGCCGAGGGACGGCGGCGCGTGACCATGCAGGAGTTCGGTGAATCCTTCACGGGCGTTGTGCTGGCCCTCGAACCTGGCGAGAATTTCCGCAAAAGCGGGCACAAACCGGCTGTGTTCAGCGTGCTGGCACGGGTGGTGCGCCGCTCCAAGCGGTCGGCGCTGCTTCTGCTGCTGGTCAGCGCCTCCCTGGTCGTGCCCGGCATCGTCATCCCGGCATTCTCGAAGATCTTCGTCGATGACATCCTGATCGGGGGGGCTCGCGGCTGGCTCACGCCGTTGCTGATCGGCATGGCGGCCACCGCCCTCGCGCGGATGCTCATCACGACGCTGCAGCAATCGCTGCTGCTGCGGCTGCAGACGAAGATCGCGGTCACCATGATCAGTCGCTTCTTTTGGCATGTGATGTCGCTGCCCATCGAATTCTTCAACCAGCGGCATGCCGGCGACATCGCCGGGCGGGTCGGCGCCAACGAGCGGGTGGCGCGGCTGCTGTCCGGCGCGATGGCGACCAATGCCCTCGATCTGGTGTCGCTGATCTTTTTCGCCGCGGCGATGGCGGCCTACGACACGACGCTCGCGGCACTCGGCGTCGGCATGTCGGTCTTGAACGTCGTCGCGGTCACGCTGGTCAGCCGTCGCCGCGACGAACTCAACCGCGGCCTCGCGGTCGAGCGCGGCAAGCTCAACGGCAGCACGGTGGGCATCATCCGCACCATCGAGACGCTGAAGGCGGGCGGGCTCGAGGATGACGCTTTCTCCCGCTGGGCGGGATACCAGGCGCTGGTGCTCAATTCGGAGCAGAAGCTTGGCCTCTACGCGGCCTTCACCGAGATCTTCCCGCCGCTTTTCGCCGCGCTGACCACCGCCGTGATCCTCGGCATCGGCGGCCTGCGCGTCATCGACGGCGCGTTGACGATCGGCGGCTTGGTCGCGTTCCAATCGTTGATGGTGAGCTTCTCGACGCCGATCACGACGCTGGTCCAGCTCGCCGGCAGCTTTTTGACGATCAAAGGCGATCTCGCGCGCATCGAGGACGTCTTCAATTATCCGCTCGACCCGCCGGTGTCGCCGCGCGCCGGCATGGCGCCGAAGCTGTCCGGGCATATCCAAATCGAGGATCTGCGGTTCCAGTATTCACCCCTCGAACCGCCGCTCATCGACGGTTTCTCGCTGACCATCGAACCGGGGATGCGGATCGCCCTGGTCGGCGCCTCGGGCAGCGGCAAATCGACCATCGGCCGGCTGCTCACGGGGCTGTGCCGCCCCACCGGCGGCGAGATCCGGTTCGACGGGGTGCCGCTGCCCGAAGTGCCGGCCGATCTGTTCGCCGGCTCGGTTGCCTATATCGACCAGGATGTGTTCCTGTTCGAAGGCACGGTGCGCGAGAACGTTACGCTATGGGATCCCGAGGTACCCGAGGCGGACATCACCAGGGCGCTGAGGGATGCCGCCATTCAAGACGAGATCGCCATCCGGCCGGGCAATTACGACAGCTATGTGAGCGAAGGCGGCACCAATTTCAGCGGCGGCCAGCGCCAGCGCATCGAAATCGCGCGGGCGTTCGTCGGTAATCCCTCGGTGCTGGTCCTCGATGAGGCCACCGCGGCGCTCGATCCCACCACCGAAAAGCAGATCGATGACAATCTGCGCCGCCGGGGCTGTACCTGCGTCATCATCGCCCATCGCCTGAGCACGATCCGGGACTGCGACGAGATCCTCCTGCTGGATCAGGGCAAGGTGATCGAATCCGGCACTCACGACGACCTCATCCGGCTCGACGGCGCCTATGCGCGGCTGGTCGCCCTCGCGTGACGGACATCGCCAACCGTCGCCGACCGACGCCGGATATCCCACCCCTCGGGACGCCCGCCGCCATGCCGGAGCGGGTGAGGCTCGATGCAAGGCGACCCCTGCGACTGGAGCCGGCCGGCTCCGTTCTTCTCGTGTCGGCCGGCTTCGTCGATCTGTTCGCGCAGCCCCGCGTCGAGGACCGGACGGACGGGGCGCGGACCGAGCTGTTTCGGGTCGAGGGCGGGAATATCGTTCTCGGCCTGCCGCTTGACGACATCGACACCACCGGTCGGCGGCTCGACATTCTCGCCGTCGGCGGCCCGGCCTGCGAAGGGCTGCTGCTCGATCGCCGCCAGCTCGCGGATATCGGCCTCGTCGATACCTGGATCCTGCGGCTATGCACCGCGCTCGGCGATGGCGGGCGGACCACGCGCCACGCGGAAACGGGCGGTTCGATCGAGCTTTACCGGGGCGAGCGACTGGCGGCGCCGGCGCGCGGCGTCGCCTGGCTGCGCGTCGAGCGCGGTGAAATCCGCCTCATGGATGTGGCGGTGCCGTGGACGGTGGAAGACGGTCTCCTGCCGATCGCCGCCGGAACCTGGATCGAGGCCGCCGATGAGGCATCGATCACGGTCCTCGGCAGCGAAAATCTTGCCGCCGCCGATCTATGGCGGGCGGTCGATCGCTTCCATGGCCTGGCGATCTCGCTGCTCGGGCGGCGCCTCGTCGGGGCGGAGGAGAGCCAGGCATCGCGGCTGCATCAGCGCGCGGCTCTTGCCTCGGCCCAGGCCGATCGGCTGTTCGGCGACCTGGCCGGCATCATCCGGCCGGGCGCCGTCGCCGTCGCCGATCGCGATGCTGCCGATCGCGATACCGCCGATCCGCTCTTCGCCGCCTGCGGCATCGTCGGCTATGCCATGGGCGTCGTGGTCGCGCGGCCAGCCTCGCGCCGATCGGACCGCGGCGACTTCCGCGAGGTCGCCGAGATCGCGCGGGCTTCCCGTCTGCGCATCCGCCGCACCTTGCTTCGGGGCGATTGGTGGCGTGTGAATGCCGGCCCGTTGATCGCGTGGCACGGGGCGGAGCGCCGACCCGTGGCGCTCGTGCCGGTATCGCCCCGCCGCTACGTCATGGTCGAACCGGAGTCGGGGGCGCGTCATCCCGTCGACGAGGCGTTGGCGAGCACGCTCGCGGCCGAGGCCGCCACATTCTACCGACCGCTCCCCTCCGGTAGCCTGTCCGTCCGGAGTCTCCTCGACTGGACGGCGCGTCGGATCAAGGGCGATGTGACCCGTGTCCTGCTCGCGTCGATGACCTTGGCGATCGTGGCGCTGGCGGCACCCCTCATCACGGCGGTGCTCGTCGACGAGGTGATCCCCCGGAGCGATCTCGGTCAATTGGCCTTCTGCGCGGTGGCCCTGGTGGTCGCGGCGCTTGGCGCCGCCGGTTTCCAGGCGGTGCAGGGTGTGGCGACGCTGCGGCTCGGCGGCACGCTCGATTGGATGCTGCAGGCGGCCATGATGGATCGCCTGCTGCGCCTGCCCGCCGCCTTCTTCAAGCACTATACCGTGGGCGATCTCGCCGATCGGGTCCTGGGCATCGAGGCGATACGCCAAGTGCTTACCGGCCGCGCGATGGGCGGCCTGCTGGCGGGCGTATTTTGCCTGTTCAGCTTCCTGCTGATGTTTTGCTTCGATGCTCGCTTGGCCCTCGTCGCCGGCGCCCTCACCCTGGTGCATGGCGGGATGATCGTCGTCGTCGCGGCCGGCCGCCTGCGGCACGAGCGTCGCCACTTCGATCTCCAGGGCAAAGTGCAGGGCCTGGTGCTGCAGTTCCTCACCGGCATCGGCAAGCTGCGCGTCGCCGGCGCGACCATCCGTGCGCTGTCGATCTGGGCGCGAAACTTCTCCCAGCAAAAGCGACACTTCATCGCCTCGCAACGCGCCGCTATCAGGCTGATCGCCTTCGAGGCCGCGTTCCCGACCTTCGCCAGCCTGATCATCTTCGCCGTGGCGCTGCGTGACGCCGGTGATTCCTCAGCGCTCGACACGGGCGAGTTTCTGGCGTTCTTCGTCGCCTTCGGCCAGTCGCTCGCGGCGGTCGCCACCCTCGGCACCGCCATTGGCGAAACGCTGATCGCGGTGCCCTTTTTCGTGCGGCTCCGTCCCATCCTCGCCGAACCGCTGGAGGTCTCGGAACTGCGCGAGGCGCCGGGCGAGATCTCCGGCGCGGTCGACTTCAGCCAGGTCACGTTCGGCTATATCGACGGGACGCCCCCCATCCTGGACCGCTTGTCGATCCAGGTCGCACAGGGCGAATATGTCGCCCTGGTCGGACCGTCGGGCAGCGGAAAATCCACGATCTTCCGGCTTCTCCTGGGGTTCGAGCAGCCACGATCCGGTGCCATCCTGTTCGATGGACGGGCGATCGATACGCTGGATATCGGGGCGGTGCGCCGCCAGATCGGCGTCGTCCTGCAGAACGGCAAGCTGACCTCGGGGAGCATCTACGAGAATATCTGCGGCGCCGTTCAAATGCCGATCGAGCAGGTGTGGGAGGCGGCACGCCATGCCGGGCTCGATGCCGATATCGAGGCCATGCCGATGGGCATGCATACGCTGGTCACCGAGGGGACGAGCACTTTGTCGGGTGGCCAGCGGCAGCGGCTGATGATCGCCCGCGCGCTGGTCCATCGCCCGCGCATGCTGCTGTTCGACGAGGCGACGAGCGCGCTCGACAATCTCACCCAGTCGATCGTCAGTGCCTCGCTGGGCCGGCTCAACGTGACCCGAATCGTCATCGCCCATCGTCTCAGCACCGTTCAGGACGCCGACCGCATCATCGTGCTGGAAAAGGGGATGGTCGCCCAGGCGGGGACCTTCGCGGAACTCAGCGCCATGCCCGGCCCGTTCGCCGATCTGGCAAGACGCCAGCTAGTTTAGGAGCACGTTCATGCGCAAGGTCCTCTACATCTTTGGGCTGCTGACCGATGGCGACATCGAATGGATGGCGCGCACGGGTACCCGGCGCTGGCTAACGGCGAACGAAGTCCTGATCCACGAGGGCAGGCCCGTCGACTCGGTGATCCTGCTGCTGGAAGGCGAGTTCATCGTCTCGGTGACGGGCGTCGGCGAGGTGGCCCGCCTCAGCGCCGGCGAGATCGTCGGCGAGATGTCCTATGTCGATTCGGCACCGCCCTCGGCGACCGTGACGGCAAGCGGCAAGAGTCTTGCCCTGTTCATCGATAAGCGGCAGCTCTCGCGCAAGCTTGAGACCGACGTCGCGTTCGGCTTCCGCTTCTATCGGGCGCTCGCCGTCTTCCTCGCCGACCGGCTGCGCGAAACCGTCCACCGGTTGGGCTATAGCAAGACGCGGACGCTGGCGAGCGAGGAGATCCTCGAGGACGAGCTGGATATCGGCATCCTGGACAATCTGTCGATGGCCGGCGAACGCTTCCATCGGATGCTGAAGCTGCTGAGCGGCGCCCCGTGAGCGGGTGCCCC
>DATMGU010000070.1:0-152914 GCA_035555315.1 Allostellaceae bacterium | reverse complement strand
TCGATCAGCACGTCGCGGCGGCGCTTATAGGTCGCCCGAAACTCCGCCACGCAGTCCTGCGGGCCGTTCAGGGCGGCGATGGCCGCGACCTGCACCGGTGTGAAGGCACCGTAATCGAGATAGGATTTCACCCGGGCCAGGGCATCGATCAGCTTGGCCGAGCCGACCGCGTAGCCGATCCGCCAGCCGGGCATCGAATAGGTCTTGCTGAGGCTGCCGAATTCGACCGCGACCTCGCGCGCACCCGGCACGGCGAGGATCGAGGGCGGTGGCACGTCGTCGAAATAGATTTCGGAATAGGCGAGGTCCGATAGCACGTAGAGCCCGCGCCGCCGGCAGAAATCGATGACCTCGGCATAGAAGCCGAGATCGCGGACCTCCGCGGTCGGGTTGGACGGATAATTGACGATCAGCGCGATCGGCGCCGGCACGCTGTGTTTCCAGGCGCGTTCCAGGGCCGCCACGAAATCCTTGGGTTCGGTCGGCGGGATATGCCGGATGGCGGCACCCGCGATGATGAAGCCGAAGGCATGGATCGGATAGCTGGGGTTCGGCACCAGCATGACGTCGCCGGGGCTGGTGATCGCCTGGGCGAGGTTGGCGAGCCCCTCCTTGGAGCCGAGCGTTACGATCGCTTCCCGTTCCGGATCGAGCTCGACATCGAACCGATTGGCGTAATAGCCGGCGATCGCCCGGCGCAACCCCGGAATGCCGCGGCTCATCGAATAGCGATGGCTGCGCGGATCCTGCACCGTCTCGACCAGCTTCGCCACGATATGCGGCGGCGTCGCCATATCCGGGTTGCCCATCCCGAAATCGATGACGTCCCGTCCGGCGGCGCGCGCCTGCGCCTTCAACCGGTTGACCTCGGCGAACACATAGGGCGGCAACCGCCGGATACGGTGGAAGGATGAGTCGGCGGCGATCGTCATGATGGTAAGCTTTTCTTGGATTAGGGCTCGGAAATGAGCCAATTCTCGAGAGGGAGGCCTGCGACACGGGCGAACTCCCGCTCATTGTCGGTGACGATGGTATAGCCGAGTGCAACGGCTTGAGCAGCAATGAGCAGATCATTGCTTCCGATCGGCGTGCCGGTTTGTTCAAGTTGGTTTCGGATCAGACCATAGGCTGCATCGGCAGGTATCTCGAAAGATCGGCAGGTATCTCGAAAGAGAGGATATCGAGGCTGCCAAGCACCACTTCAACTTGAGTCGTCAGCCGCAACGAACCCTGCTTCATGGCACCATATCGTAATTCCGCCGCGACGATGATGCTGGTGCAGATTTGCGCTTCGCCGATCTTGCGGACGTGGTCGGCTATGCGGCCTTGCGGGTTACGGATGAGATCCGAGACGATATTGGTGTCCAGCAGGTATCGCATCACAGCTCGACAGGATCAGGGACCGAATCGGAAATTGGCGGAAATTCTTCCTCTATCGGCGAGAGAGACGCCAATAACGCGAGCAAGGATTTCGGTGGAGCGGGTTCGATGATGAGCCGTTCGCCCTCCTTGCGCATGATCGCGTCCTCGCCCGGAAGTTCGAACTCGCGGGGAATTCGAACCGCCTGGTTTCGTCCGTTCTTGAAAAGTTTGACGTGTCGTTCGAATATCACGGCAGCTCCCTTGCATATGCTGAAGCCTATGCTGGACTGGCCCCGATAGTCCACGCCTGAAGCTCATGGGAAAGAGGCACCTTGCCCTTCGATTTTGCCACCGCTCCCTTGGCTCATGATGCTTGGTTCCGAGCGAGGGTGCGGGAGGCATTGGACGATCCGCGCCCACCGATGCCGGACGATGAAGTCGAAGCATATTTTGCCAAACACCGTGCGGCGGCCCTTCGTAAAACTGCCGAAGGCGAAGCGTGAGATTTGAATGACCACCATCGGCCCCTGAGAGACCGTTTGAGAACGCGGTCGGGTCGGCCCAGCGGGTCTTTTCCGCGCCGGGAGCGTCAGCCGTTTGCCACGATGTCCCAGCATCGTGGCTGCACGACCTCCTTCCCGACCCGAAAAATCCCTCGCCGGCCCTCCGCCGCTGCATTCTCAAACGGTCTCTGAGGACCCCGGCCGATGGTGGCTGACGATGGGTTCAGGTGCCGAGATGGCTGACGAACTTCGTCACCAGATAGGCGTCGAGGCCCTCGATGCCGCCTTCGCTGCCATAGCCGCTGTCCTTGATGCCGCCGAACGGTGTCTCGGGCAACGCCAGGCCGGCATGGTTGATCGATACCATGCCGCTTTCGAAGCCGTCGGCGACCGCGTTGGCGGTCTTGGCGGAGCGGGTGAAGGCATAGGCGGCGAGGCCGAAGGGCAGGCTATTGGCCTCGGTCATCACCTCGTCGAAATTCGTGAAGCGCAGCATCGGGGCGACCGGGCCGAACGGCTCCTCATGCAGCAAACGGGCGTCCGGCGGCACGTCGGTCAGCACGGTGGGCTCGAAGAAATAGCCTTGATTGCCGATCCGGTTGCCGCCGGTCGCGATCTTGGCACCGCGCTCCACCGCGTCGCCGACCAGGCGTTCCATCGCGTCGACCCGCCGGCTGTTGGCGAGCGGCCCCATCTGCGTCCCCGGCTCCAGCCCATCGCCGACCTTCAGGGATTTGACGATGTCGGTGAACCGGCCGACGAAGCTGTCATAGACCTTTTCATGGATGAAAAAGCGCGACGGCGAGACGCAGACCTGACCGGCATTGCGGAATTTCATGGCCGCCGCGACGCCGGCCGCCGCCGCCGGGTCGGCATCCTCGAACACGATCAGCGGCGCGTGGCCGCCGAGCTCCATGGTGCTGCGCTTCATGTGCTGGGCGGAAAGCGCGCCCAGATGCTTGCCGACCGGCACCGACCCGGTGAACGAGACCTTGCGGATGATCGGCGACGGGACGAGATAGCTGGAGATCTCGGCCGGCACGCCGAACACCATGTTCAGCACGCCGGGCGGCAAGCCCGCGTCGTGGAACACCCGGATCAGCTCGACGCAGCTCGACGGCGTTTCCTCCGGCGGCTTGATGATGATCGAACAGCCGGCTCCCAGCGCCCCGCCGATCTTGCGGACGGCCTGCGAGACCGGAAAATTCCACGGGCTGAAGCCGGCGACTGGGCCGATCGGCTCGCTCGTGACGATCTGCCGAACGCCTTCCATCCGGGCGGGGATCACCCGCCCATAGGCACGGCGGCCTTCCTCGGCGAACCAATCGATGACATCGGCCGAGGTCAGCGTCTCGAGCTTGCCCTCGGCAAGTGGCTTGCCTTGTTCGAGCGTGATCAGCCGCGCCACATCGTCGGCCCGCTCGCGCAGCAGCTGGGCCGCCTTGCGCAGCAGCTTGGAGCGGTCATAGGCCGAGGTCTTGCGCCAGACCTTGAAGCCGGCCTCCGCCGCGGCGAGCGCCCGGTCCAGATCCGCTTGGCTCGCCAAGGGCACCTTGCCGATGACTTTCGCGGTCGCTGGGTTGACCACATCGGCCGTCCGCCCGTCGCTTGCCTGACACCACTCGCCGTTGATGTAGAGGGCTACCTGTTGCTGCATCGTCCGTCTCCCATGCTCGCGATGGCCGAGGCGGCGATCGCCGGTCGGCCCGTGGTTTCGGTTGAACGAACCGAACCACTTGGCGGCACGCCGGTCAAGACGGGTGGTTAACGGCTTAGGCGGCGGTGTTCATCATATGGCCGGCCAGGGCCTCCTCGGTGATCGCATCGGCGTCCAGCAGGAAAATCGAGACGGTGGTGCCGCTGCCGGGCGTGCTGCTGATGGCGATCCGGCCGCCATGCATTTGGATCAGTGCCTTGGCGAGGGGCAATCCCACGCCGCAGCCTTCGTATTGTCGATTGAAATTGCCCTCGATCTGGCCGAACAGGCTGAGCGCGACGGGGATATCCTCCGGCCGCATGCCGATACCGGTATCCGTCACCCGAAGCTCGACCAGGGCGCCCGGTGCCGGGGAGGCGGATAGGGTGATGCGGCCGCCGGCCGGGCTGAACTTGACGGCGTTCGAGAGAAGATTGCGCAACACCTGGCGCAGCTTCGTGCGATCCGCCCAGACCGGCGGCAGGTCGTGGGGAACCTCCACCGCGATATCGAGTTGGCCTCGCGCGCAATCGGCGGCGACGGCCCCGGCGCATTCGGTCATCAGTCGTCGCGGCTTCAGCGGTTCGGGCCGCAGCACCAGCTTACCGGACTCGCTATCTGCCAGATCGAGGACGCCATTGATGATCTCCAGCAGACGCTGGCCGCTGAGCAGGATGTTTCCCGCATAGTCTCGGTAGCTCGGATTGCCGAGCTTGCCGAACAACTCTCCGACGATGATCTCGGAAAAGCCGATGATGGCGTTGAGCGGCGTGCGCAGTTCATGGCTCATCGTCGCCAGGAAATGGCTCTTCGCGGTGCTGGCCAATTCCGCCTGGTATTTGGCGATGCGATAGCCTTCCTCGCGTTCCTTGAGCTCGGTGATATCGCTCCAGAACAGGAAAGTGCCACCGTCGCGCAGCGCGGTGCTGCTGATCCGAAGCCAGCGGTCGTCGGTCAGCCGGATCTCCCCCGGCGTCGTCAGCAATTCGGCGAGGCCCGGCTGTGACCCGGGCTCGATGATGATCCCGAGTTCCGCCGGCGAGAACGGGAGCAAGCCGTCGGCGAAGAGAGTGTCCTCGGCCAATTCATGGGCGAGCAGCGGAAAGAACCGGCCGATCTGGGTGTTGGCGATCACCACCCGACCAGTCTCGTCGAGCAGCAGCATTGCCTCGCGGGTGCTTTCCAGCGCGTCGACCAGGCGGCCCTGAGCGGAGCGGCGTTGTGCCGCCTCGCGTTCCATCATGGCGCGGATGCTGTCCTGCATCACGGTCATCGAGCGCAGCAGGGTACCGGTCTCGTCCTTACCGCCGAGGGGAATCGCGGTTTCCAGCTCGCCATTGGCGATACGATTGGCGACCGCCGCCGCCGCCGAGAGCGGCCGGACGATCCGTCGCCCGAGTACCAGGGTGATCACGCCCGAGAGCAGAAAGGCCAGCGCGGTCGCGGCGATTCCGACGTCGCGAGTCGTGGCGATCGCGCTGACCGCCTTCTGACGCTCGAGAAAGGCGTCCTCGGCCATCTGCTCGGTCAGGTCGTCGAACGCGGTGGTGATCGCGGGCGACAGGGCGTCGAATGCGGCGCTGTTCGATTGCCCCGCCTGGCGAAGCTGGGCCCACCGATCGATCTGGGCGCGGATCGCCTGGATACGCTGCCGGGAGCGCGAGGATAGGGAGCGTTGTTCGGCGATGTTGAGGTTGTCGGAGAACGAGGCTTCCAATGTCGACATGTCGTCGGCGTTGGCGATTGGCTGGTCGCCCAGTCTGGCCCGTAAAGCGCGGTTTTCCATTTGCAGGAAAGTCGAGCCGGCGGATCGGGCGAAATTGATCGACATCAATGGCTTGTCGTAGGTTTCTACGACGATGTGGCCCGCCGCCGTGATGGCGTTGACCCCCCAAACGCCCAGAGCGCCCGTAATGACACTCATGGCGAAAAAGGAAAAAAACAACTTGCTGCTGATCGACTCAGGCAGCGCGATCCGCATTATCGAGCCTCACACATACAGCCGACCTGATGCCGCGCGAGGTATTCCACCAAGTCGCGGCTCGCCGAGGACGATGACACCCCCACAGTTAACCAATGATAAAATTCCGGGCGACTACCCGCGCGGCAACATGTTAGGCGGAGGTGTGGCGTGCTCGCCGGGGCTTTCGCGCCGAGGCGACACCGCTTAGGATGACGCTGCCCGACGGTACCGGATGGTCCGGCCGGTGGATCGGGCGAGGGGCGGAGGCGGGCGGATGCGTGTCGGTATGGTCGCGGCTATGGTGAGCCTGATGGTCGGCGGTTGCACCTTGATGCCGAATAGCGACGTGCAGGAATTCTCCGTCAGCGGCTCGGTCGCGGCACCCAAGCCGACGCCCTTTCTGAGCACCGATCCGCAGCTCACGGCGGTGGTCGCCAAGCAGTATTGCGCGGATAGCGTCGATACGTTGAGCACCAGTACCGCGCCGTCGGACAAGGGCGACATCAGCGTGGCGCAGATCCGCTGCCCCCGCTACAAGCCGTTTCCGAGCATTCCCTACGTGTCCGAGCACCTGTATTAGGCAGGCTGTCGCATTAGACAGGTTGCCGCCGGGCGGCTTCCACCCGGCGTCCCGGCACTCAGGTGCGGAGCGACATCAGCACGCCCGACCCGACGGCTACGCCTAGAAACGGCAGGCCCAGGCTGATCTCGCCCAGCGCCAAGCTAACCAAGCTGGTTCCGAACATCAGCAGTCCGATCATCGTGCCCATGACAGCAATCCTTCGCGAACCCTGGCCATAACCGGCCATGGCATCAACGGCCATGCCCGGCCGGTTATTCCTGCTCGTGGGCTGAAAATCGACAGCTCGTCATCCGCCAATCCACACAGAATATTAATCAAGTCGCATGTTTACTGACTCTGTGTAGCGGATGGAGGAGGGTCGACGATGGCGTCATATGCATTACACGGCGGCCGAGGTGGTGTGCCGATGGCACCCGTCGCTTTCGCCGACGAACAGACCGCCTTGAAACAGGCGCTCCACACTTATCGCCAAGGCACCTACGACGTGGTGCGGCTGATCAAGACCGAACGGGATAGCGAGACCGGGCGCGAACGGCATACGACGATCTTCGACACCACGGCGAAGGTCCCGGACGAGCCGGCAGCGAAGAGCAGCATGCTGTTGGTCGTCATCGTCGCCGGCGTTGCCATCATGCTGGGGGTGGCCGTCGCCGTCGGCCTGACTTTCGTCCATCGCTAAGCCGACTCGCTGCTAGCCGGGCGGCATGGGCCGATTGCCGGTGAAGGCCGCCAGGGCTTCGGGCGTATCGATATCCAGCAGGACATGGTCGTCCACCATCTCGATCTCGGCCAGCCAATCGGCATGGGCGTCGATCAGGCCGCGGGCGCCGACGTCGCCACGCAGCCGGCCCAATTCAGCGAAGCATGACCGATCCCACAGGACCGGATTACCCCGTCTGCCGTGCCGGGTCGGCACGATGATGGCGCGACCCTCGACCGGGTTATAGGCGGCGATCAACCGCCCCAGCTCGGCGGCGGCGACCCTGGGCATGTCGCCCAGCATGATGATCGCCGCGTCGATATCATCGCCGAGGGCGCCGATGCCGGCGCCGATCGACCCGGCCATCCCCTCGGCGAAGCGTGGATTATGCACCAGACGGACCGGTCGGCCGGCAAGGGCGGCGGCGACGTCGCCGGGCTCGTGGCCGGTCACCACGATGATCTGGCTGACGCCGGCGCCGCGCGCGGCGTCGACGGCATGGGCGACCATGGATTTGCCCGCGACCTCGATCAGCAGCTTGTTGCGTTCGCCCATCCGCCGCGACTGGCCGGCCGCGAGCACGATCGCGGCGATGCGTGGGGCATGCGACGGGCGATCGCGGATGAGGGGCGCCACGGCTTGCTCCCCGGCGCGGGGTTGCGGGCGGGTCGGGATCTCCGCCAGCAGGCCGCCGGCGCCGAGCCGCATGATGTCCTCGCGACCGACCGGCAGCCGCGCGGCCAACCGCTGCAGGATCCAATCGAAGCCGTTGAGCTTCGGCGAGCGTGCGCAGCCCGGCAAGCCCAACACGGTGACCTTGCCGATCCGGCCGATCAGCAGCAGATTGCCCGGATCGACCGGCATGCCGAAATGCGTGATCGACCCGCCCCGGGCGACGATCGCGGCGGGGATCACGTCATCCCGATCGACGATGGCCGAGGCGCCGGAGGCCAGGATCAGATCGGCGCCTTCGGCCAAGAGGGCGCCGATGGCGGCGGCGACATCCGCCGCCTCATGCGCCACCCGACGCTCGCCGAGCAGGCTGCTGCCCAGATCCGTGACGCGGGCCTCGGTGATCTTGGCGGTCCGATCGAGCACGCTTTCCTTGAGGCCCTCCAGCCGGGTCTGGATCAGCCCGATCCGCTGAGCCACGAAGGGCGCCACCCGTACCGCGTCGGTCGCCCCGGCGACCCAGGTTTCGAGGACCGGACAGGGGACCGCGAACGGGATCACCTTGATGGTTGCCAGCATCTGCTTGGGTTCGACCACGGCGTAAGGTGGCACGGTCGCGATGGTCAACGCCTCGTCGATCAAGTTCAACCGGTCGATCTGCGCCCGGTCGATGACCGCGAGCCCCCGGCAGGCGCCGAACAGATTGACCCGGCCGGTGAAGGGCGAGCCCGCCGTCACGTTATCTCCGATGCAAGCCGCCGCCGCCGTCTCGGCCGCCTGATCTTCCGCGACATCCTCGGCATCGAGCCGGGCGGCGATCACATGGGTCCACCCGGCCTCGGCCAGCCGGGCGAGATCCGCCTCGGTCAGCACATGGCCCTTTTTCAACGTGCCGTCGCCGAGCCGCGCCCGATGTGCCAGGACAGCGCCCCGCGCCTGGTCGAGCGGTAGATTGCCGAATTTCATGCAGGTTTCCGCTCCGGTGCCGCATCGCCGAGCGGCGCGCCATGCAGGACGGCGGTGATCTGCGCCAGGATCGAGATGGCGATCTCCGCGGGCGAGAGCGCACCGATGGCGAGCCCGACCGGCCCCTTGATGCGGCCGATCGCGGCGGCATCGAAGCCGGCTTCGGTCAGCCGTCCGACCCGCGCCGCATGGGTCTTGCGCGAACCCAGGGCCCCCACATAGAACGCGTCGGAACGCAGCGCCGCTTCCAACGCCGGATCGTCGAGCTTTGGGTCGTGGGTGAGTGTCACGATCGCCGTGCGCCGGTCCGGGCGCAGCCGCGCCAACGCCTCGTCCGGCCATTCGGTCGATAGCTCGACGCCGGGGAAGCGTTCATCGGCGGCGAAGGCGCTGCGCGGATCGACGACCGTGACCCGATAGCCCGCCAACGCCGCCATCGGCGCCAAAGGCTGCGCGATATGGACGGCACCGACCACGACCAGGCGCAGCGGCGGGTTGTAGACCTCGACGAACAGCGCGGTATCGCCGATCGTCACCGTCGTGCTGGCATCGGCCTCGATGGCCCCGCGCACCGCGGCGAGCGTCGCCGGATCGAGCGTCAGGTCACCCTCGCTCGCCGTATCGGTCACCAGCGCCTGTCGGCCGGAGGCCAGTTCGGTCGCCACCGCGACCGGCTGCCCCGCTTGCTGGGCCGCCAGCAGCCGATCGATCAGGGCGGCTTTCATTCGACGCGTTCCACGAAGATCCGCACCTTGCCGCCGCAGGCGAGGCCGACATCCCAGGCCTGTTCATTGGTGACGCCGAAATCCAGCAAGCGCGGCGTGCCGGTCTCGATGACCTGCTGGGCGACCTCGATGACCGCCCCTTCGACGCAGCCGCCTGAAACCGAGCCGACGAAATGCCCGGCCTCATCGACAGCCAGCTTGGAGCCGACCGGCCGGGGCGAGGAGCCCCAGGTGGTGACGACGGTGGCGAGGGCGACACCTTTGCCGTCGCGATGCCAGGCACCGGCCTGGGTGAGAATTTCCGCTGTATCGCTCATGGTCTGCTCCCCCTCTCTTTCTTCTCCTCTCCGCACCGGGGGCGGAGAGGGGCAGATAAGTCCCGGCAACGGTCAAACCCTCTATGCATGGGCACTCGTCGCGGTAGGTATGGCGGGTGTTAGAGGCGCCCAGCGGCGAGCCGCTTCCAGTCGGGGGCTATGCGGCCGCCCGAGCGCCTCGGTCAGGGCCGCGAGGCTGTCCAGATTATGCACCGGCCGGAAATCGTCGACATGCGGCAGGATGGCCCGGACGCCGCTTGAGCGCGGCTCGAACCCGTCGAAGCGCAGCAACGGGTTCAGCCAGACCAGCCGGCGGCAGGATTTGTGCAGCCGCTCGACCTCGACATCGAGGCCGGTTCCGGCATCGCGATCCAGCCCATCCGTAATCAGTAGCACGATGGCGCCCTGGCCCAGCACCCGGCGCGACCAGAGCCGGTTGAAATCCGCCAGGCACTGGCCGATCCGCGTGCCGCCCGACCAATCCTCGACCGCCGCCGTGATGCGGTCGAGCGCCACATCTACGTCCTTGTGGCGCAGATAACGCGTCACATTGGTCAGCCGCGTGCCGAACAGGAAGGTGTGCACCCGGTCCCGGTCATTGGTCACCGCATGCATGAAATGCAGGAAGACCCGGCTATACCGGCTCATCGAGCCGGAGATGTCGCACAGCATGACGATCGGCGGATGACGGGTGACGCGGCTGCGGCGCTTCAGATCGATCATGCCGCCGCCGCTGCGCAGGGCGGCGCGCAAGGTGCCGCGCATATCGGCGCGCGCACCGGCCGGGTCGGGGGCGAAGCGGCGGGTCGGCACCGACATGATGGGCAGACGCATGTTCCGCACCAGCAGCTTCGCCCGGGCGATTTCGTCAGCGGACATCTTTTCGATATCAATGCCCTGCAGCACTTCGCTCGCGGAGAAGGTGAGGGCGGCATCGATCTCGATGCGCTCCTCCGCCTCAGCCTCGTCATCGTTGCCGCCGGGAGGTGCCAAGGCCTCGGCCAGCCGGCGGCTCATTTCCTCGGCATCCTCGTCGGGCGGCAGATGGCTCTGCGGCAGGACCATCGACAAGGCCTTTTGCAGGATCTGCGGGTTGCGCCAGAAGATGTGGAAGGCCTGGTCGAAGATCTCGCGCTGGTCGCGCCGATTGACCAGCACCGCGTGCAGCGCCCAATAGAAATCCCGCCGGCTTTCGATGCCGATGGTGCGGACCGCCTCCACCGCGTCGAGCAGCTTGCCGGGGCCGACCGGTAAGCCGGCCGCGCGCAGGGTTCGCACGAAATAGGCGAGATTGGTCAGCAGCCTGCCGTCCTTGGTACTCATGGCGTATTGGCCGCGGCCCCCAGCTCGAACTTGACCTGATCCAGGATGCGCTGGGCCTCGCTGCCTTGGATGCGGGCGATGTCGTCCTGGTATTTCAGCAGCACGCCCAGCGTGTCGTTGATCGCATCGGGCGACAGCACCAGGGTATCGAGCTGCATCAGCGCCTCCGCCCAATCCAGCGTTTCGGCGACACCGGGCAGCTTGAACAGATCCAGTCCGCGCAATTTCTGGATGAAGCCGACGATCTGCTGGCTCAATGCCTCGCTGATCTCCGGCGTCTTCACCTTCAGAATCTCCAATTCGCGGGCGGCGGAGGGATAGTCGACCCAATAGTAGAAGCAGCGGCGCTTCAGCGCGTCGTGGATTTCCCGCGTGCGGTTCGAGGTCAGGATGACGATCGGCCGTTCCGCCGCCTTCACCGTGCCGATCTCCGGGATGGTTACCTGGAAATCCGACAACACTTCGAGGAGATAGGCCTCGAACGGCTCGTCGGTGCGATCCAGTTCGTCGATCAGCAGCACCGGGGGGCCCTTGGCATGGGGTTCCAGTGCTTGGAGCAGCGGCCGCTTGATCAGGAACCGTTCGGCGAAGATGTCCTGGGCCACCCTGTCACGATCCACGCCGCCCGCCTCGGCCAGCCGGATCTCGATCATCTGGCGGGCATAGTTCCACTCATAGACCGCCGAGGCGACATCGAGCCCCTCATAGCATTGCAGCCGGATGAGGTCGCGGCCCAGGCTCTCCGCCAGTACCTTGGCGATCTCGGTCTTGCCGGTGCCGGCCTCGCCTTCGAGGAATAGCGGCCGGCCGAGCGACAGCGCCAGATAGACCGCGGTGGCGAGGCTGCGATCGGCGATATACCGGCCGCTTTGCAGCAAGGCGGCGGTGGCATCGATCGACGCGGGCAGGGGCGAGATGGCACGGGGTGAGGCGGCCAGGGGCGAGGTGGGCAAGGGCGATGACATGCGGGTGGGGTAATCCTGCAGAAAACCAGGGAGTCGATGGTAAACCCTGCCAAAGGCCCCGCATACCCGCAAGGCGACAAGACAGGCCCGCTAGGCGATCAGACTGGTCCGCAAGGCGGCAGGACCGGACCGCGAGGCGACAAGACAAGACGGGGCAAACCCGCTAACACCTAGTGATCATGACCGCTCTTTCAATCAGTCGGCGCCAAGCGCTCGCATTCCGTCTCGACCGCCAGCAGATTTTCGACCACCAGGGATCGACCCTGCTCGATACGGCCGCGATGCTGCTGGGGGCCCAGGCGCAGGTGCATTCGGCCGGCATCCAGCAATTGCGGGTGCGCTGCGGGGCGGTCGATCAGGCGGCGGTGAGCCACGCGTTGCAAGCCGATCGCAGCCTGGTGAAGATCTGGGCGCAGCGCTCGACCCTGCATTTCGTGCCGCGCGCCGATCTGCCCTTGCTGCTGGCGCTGCGCCGCCATGCGATCCCGACATATCGCGCCTGGTTCACCCGCGAAGGATTGGATGACGGGCAGATCGATCGGCTGGTTCAGGCGATCCAGGAGGCCCTGGCCGATGGGCCGGCCAGCCGCAGCGATCTCTCGACCCGGCTGGTGCCCATACTCGGCGACTGGTCGCGGCCCTGGCTGGAGCATAGCTGGGGCGGTGTGTTGAAAATGATGGCGGCGCTGGGCCTCGCCTGCCACGGGCCGCCGCGCGACCGGGAATCGACCTTCGTCCGGCTGGTCGATTGGGTTGGGGTGCTGCCGGCCGACGAGGATCCGCTACTGGCGGAGGTCCTGCGCCGATATCTCGCGAGCTATGGTCCGGCGACCTTGCGGGATTTCGGCAAGTTCACCGGCTTGCCGATGCCCGCCGTCCGGGCCGCCTTCGCGGCGATCGAAGGCGAGTTGCTGCCGGTGGAGATCGACGGCCAGCCGGCTTACGCGCTGACGGTCGACGAGCCGGCGCTACGCGCGGCGGAGATGCCGCCCGGTCACCTCGCCATTCTGCCGCTGTTCGATCCCTGGCTGTTGGCCCATGCCGATACGGCGGGCCGTCTGACGCCCAAGCGCCGCGCCCAGGTCTACCGGGTCGCCGGCTGGATCTCGCCGGTCATCCTGCGCGAAGGCGAGATCATCGGCGTCTGGTCGCACGAGCGCGTCGCAGCCGGCTGGAGCGTGAGCATCGCCCCCTTCAAGGCTCTTGGGCCCCGCCAACTCGGCCGCATCGAAAAGCAGCTCCGCCGGCTGGCGGGCGTGCCGGTCATGTTGTCGGTGGAGGAGCCGGGTTAGATTTCAGCCGATCACCGCCTCGGCTTCGATCTCGACCTCGTAGTCGCCGATCAGGCGGGAGATCTCGATCAGGGTGTTGGCGGGACGGATCTCGCCGAAATAGCGGCCATGGATGCGGGAAACCGCCTCCCATTGGTCGGCATCTTTGAGATAGACGCGCGTGCGGATGACGTCGTCGAGCTTGGCGCCGAGGGCCAATAGGCTCGCCGCGATCTTGTCGAGGATGTAGACGGCCTGACCGGCCGGATCGCCGGGGCAAACAACCTCGCCGGCGCCGTTGGTCGCCGTCGTCCCGCTGACCAGGACGCGATCCTTGATGCGAACCGCCCGGCTATAGCCGCAGATCGGCTCCCAGACACTGCCGGAATCGATGCGCAGCCGGTCGGGCCGGCCATCGACCGCCACCGCCTGATAGACCTTCGGCACGCTGTCGAGATGATGGCTGAGATCGCCCGACGCGGTCAGGAAAGGCGGCCGCCGGTATTCGTCGCCGCAGTCGCCGGGCAGCGGCGTCGATGCCGCGAGTGCCGCGTCGATCGTCGCCTTGTCCACCGCGTCGAAAGCGACGGAAAAGAGCTGGAGATTGTCGGCGCGATGCTCGCGTTCGCCAAGCCGGGCGCCAATGATCGTGGCGGCGACGGCCGGATGGTCCAGCACCCAGCGTGTGGCGACGTTCGGGATCGACACGCCATGCTTGCGGCCGACCCGATCGAGCGCGCCGAGGATCTTTTGCAGCACCGCCCACCCGCCGATCTCGTCGACGAAGCGCTTGTACTTCATCTTGCTCCAATCGGCGATGTCCGGCGCCGGTGGTTCCGGCTGGCCAAGCCAGCGCTCGGAGATCAGGCCACCGGCGAGCGTGCCATAGGCGAACAGCCGGATCCCATGCTCCAGGCAGAACGCGCTCATCTCCGCGGCCGCGCGTCGATCGAGCACCGAAAAGCTGATTTGGTTGGAGACGATCGGGATGCCGTGCTTCACCAGCACGCGCAGATGGGCGGTATCGAAATTGGTGACGCCGATATGGCGGATGAGGCCCTCGCTCCGCAATTCGGCGAGCCCCTTCGCAGCCTCCAGATAGGCGGTGTGCTCGAAGGTCCACCAATGGAATTGCAGCAGGTCGATGGTCGAGACGCCGAGCCGGTCGAGGCTGCGCCGCACGCCGGCGCGGACCACGTCGATCGTCATCGGGCCGGGGACCGGGCACCATTTGGTGAACACGGTCGGCCGGGTCGCCCCGGCCCGTTCGCCGGCGGCGACGCGTTGTAAAAGGCGGCCGCTGATCAGTTCGGCGCTGCCGTAGTGATCGGCCATGTCGAAGCTGTCGAACCCGGCGCGGGCATAGTCGAGCAGGGCGGTCGACGCGGCTTCCGGATCGAGCGTCTGGCCGTCGCGTTCCATATCGGCGACCTGCCACAGGCCGGTGACGATGCGGCTGATCTCCAGATCGGGGGCGAGCCGGAAGCGGTCGGGCGTGGTCGGTATCGTCATGCTGGTCTCCGCGGGCGGCAGGGGCCGCGGCGCGGCTGCCTCTTTGCTGGGGGGCGGACTATCTCCGACCGCACCGAGCGATTTTTAAAATGAGGGAGCGCCGGGAATCGGCACTCCCCTCCCGCGTCAATTGCCGATCTTGGTCTTCAGGGCGGCGACTTGGTCGGCGCTCATCTCGCCGGTGGTAACGACCTTGCCGTCGGTGATCTTCCACAGCCGGAACGGGCCGGTGATGTCGCCGTATTTGTCGAAGGTGACCGGCCCGATCACACCGTCATAGCGGATTGGCTTGCCCTGCTTCAGCAGCGCCAGGCCCTTGGTGAATTCCGCCTTGCCGGCATGGATGACCGTGCCCTTCGGGTCCTCGACCTTGAAGATCGCGTCGCGGATCGCGGTCGGGTCCTGGGAGCCCGCCGCGGCGATGGCGAGGCCGATGATCGCCCCGGCGTCGTAGGAGCGATCCGCCGCCGGATTGGCCGGATCGATGGTCGAGAAGGCTTTGTAGTTGGCGTTGAAATACTCGGTCGAGGCCGTCGGGCTGGTGCCCGATGATGTCCCATAAGCCTCCTTCAGGTATTTCGCGCCGACGCTCTGGATGAAGTCCGGGCTGTTCATGCCGTCGTTCAGCAGGAATTTCTGCACGCCGCCCTGGGAGATCCAGGCGCGGGCGATGGTCGCCCCGTCGACCGGATAGCTGATCAGGTAAAGGCCGTCCGGCTTGCCGGCCATGGCCGCGGTCACCTCGGCCTGGTAGCTCGACTGCTTCTCGTTATAGGGGGTGACGGAGACGATCTGGCCGCCCAGCGCCTTGTAGGCGCGAGAGAATTCCGCTTCCAGATTGACGCCGTAATCGTTGTTGGCGCGGATGATGGCGAGCTTCTTGAAACCGTGATCGAGCGCGTATTTCGCCGCCACGACGCCTTGCAGCGCGTCCGAGGTGATGGTCCGGAAGAACACGCCGTTGGTCTTGCCCTCTCGACCGAGAGTGGTGAGCGTCGGCGAGGAGGAGGCGGGGGAGATTTGCACCACCTTCGCCGGTGCCGTGACCGAGGTCAGCATCGGGATCGTGGTCGAGGAGATGATGCCGCCGATCACGACCGGCACCTTCTTGACCTGGACGAGCTGGGTGGCCGCATCGACCGCGACATTGCCCTGGCTCTGTGAGTCGCGGGTATCCGTGACCAGCTTGCAGCCCTGCGCGCCGCCGGCATCGTTGATGTCGCGGAACGCCATCTCGACCGATTTGGCGCCGGCCTGGCCGTATTCGCCGGCGGGCCCGGTCAGTTCGAACACCAGCCCCACGGTGATCTTGCAATCCTCGGCATGGGCGGTACCGGTCATCAAAGTTCCCGTGATCAGGCTGATCGCCGTCGCGGTCCGAAACAGTGCTGCTCTCATCATCCCCTCTTGCGTTGGTCGTCGGTCGAAGTTTTCGGCTCGCCCTGCGGGCTGCGCAGCATGTCGAAGGCGCGGCCGATATCGGCCGCCAGGGCGGCGCGGGCGGCGGCCACGTCTTGGGCCTCCAGGGCGGCCACGATCTCGGCGTGGTAATGCAGGGCCCAGAGGTCGAGACGCTGGTCGAAGGCGCGCACCGCGGCGCGGACGTAAGGGCCGCATTGCAGCCAGAGGCTCTCGATGATTGGCAGCAGCACAGCCGATCCCGAGGCCCGATAGATCAGGAAATGGAACGCCCGGTTAAGCTCGAGTTCGGTCTCGGTCGCCTGGCTGCCGCGCATCGCCATGGCGCGGTCGTAATTGCGGGTCAGCGCCTTGAGCTCGCCGAATTCGCCGCGTTTCAGCCGAGGGGTGGCCAATTCGAGGGCCGTTCCTTCGATCAGGATGCGGGCGCGCAGCAGGTCGTCGAGCCGGTCCAGATCGGCGAGCGGCACGCGCACCGACCGGTTGGGCAGGGCCTCCAGCGCGTGTTCGGAAATCAGCCGATGCAAGGCCTCGCGAACCGGCATGGTGCTGGTGTCCAGCGATGCCGCCAACTCCTGGATGGTCAGCACCTGGCCGGGCTCGAACAACCCACAGATCAGCGCCTTGCGCAGCTCCAGATAGACCCGGTCCTGCACCGTCTGCCGAGGCACGGGCGTTAGCTGCAAACCCTCGCTGAGGGCAGCTTTGCCAGCGCCGTTCGTCTTGCGCACACCCATGGATTGCCGCCACCAATTGTTCTTGCCGGTAATCCGGTGCCGTGATTAACGTGATCATACAAAGTTTGATCACAAATCAAAGATCAAAATCTTCGAGGTGGTGCGGGGTTGGCGGAAGCAGAGGTCGTGATCGAACGGAGCGGGATAACGGAAGCGGCAGCACCGATTCTGGTCGCGGAAAAAATCGTCAAACGCTTCGGTGGCACCGTCGCGGTCGGTGGCGTGTCCCTGGCGGTGCGCGCTGGCGAGATCGCCGGGTTGATTGGTCCGAATGGTGCCGGCAAGACCACCATGTTCAACCTCCTGGCGGGCAGCGAGCGGCCGAGTTCCGGACGCATCCTGCTCGGCGGCCACTCGATCGAAAAATCCTCGGCCGAGCACCGGATCGGCCATGGCCTCGGCCGGACCTTCCAGATCCCGCGGCCCTTCGCGGATATGAGCGTGGTCGAGAACGTCATGCTGGGGCAACAGCGCCAGACCGGCGAGCGCATCTTGCCGAACTGGTGCCTGCCTGGGCGGGTCGCCCGGGAGGAGCGCCGGACCTTCGAGAAGGCGATGGGTCTGCTGGATTTCGTGATGCTGTCGCGGCTCGCGCGGGATCCCGCCCGGATGCTGTCCGGCGGCCAGCGCAAACTGCTCGAACTGGCGCGGGTGCTGATGGCCGATCCGACCATCATCCTGCTCGACGAACCGGCCGCGGGGGTCAATCCCAGCCTGCTGGAGGTGATCATCGACCGGATCGGTGAGATCAACCGGCGGGGCACCACCTTCCTGATCATCGAGCACAATATGGACATGGTCGCCCGCCTGTGCGGCCGGGTCGTCGTCATGGCCACGGGGCAGGTGCTCCGCGAAGGCACGCCGGCGGAAGTCGCCTCCGATCCCCGCGTGGTCGAGGCCTATCTGGGCGGCGGCGCATGACGGCATCCCAACCAGGAGTAGGCGAGCCGATCCTGGAAGTCCGCGATCTGGTCGCGGGCTACGATCCCGGCGTGCCGATTGTCAACCGGGCATCGATGACCGTCATGGCGGGGGAGATCGTCGTGGTGCTCGGCCCGAACGGCGCCGGCAAATCGACCCTGATCAAGGCGATCGCCGGACTGGTGCCGATCCGCTCGGGCAGCGTCGCGCTGGCCGGCACGGACATCACCCGGTTGCCCGCGCACCGCATGGTTCGCGAGGGGCTCGCTTTCGTCCCGCAGACTGAGAACGTCTTCGCCTCGCTGTCGGTGGACGACAATCTGCAGCTCGCGGGCGGCATCCTGGCGGCACGCCTGAGGGCGGAGCGGATCGAGGAGATCTACGGCTTCTTTCCCGATCTGGCCCGGCAGCGGCGCTTGCCGGCCGGGCGCCTGTCCGGCGGCCAGCGCCAGATGGTCGCCGTGGCCCGCGCGCTGATCGTGGCCCCCGCCGTGCTGATGCTGGACGAGCCCTCCGCCGGCTTGTCGCCTAAGCTGGTCGATCTGGTCTTCGCCAAACTGACCGAGATCCGGCAGCGCGGCATCACCATCGTGCTGGTCGAGCAGAACGCCCGGGCCGGCCTGGCGATCGCCGATCGGGGCTATGTCCTGGTCGAAGGCGCCAACCGCCATGAAGGTACGGCCCGTGCGCTGTGGGGCGACCCGATGATAGCCGAGCTGTATCTCGGCGGCATGCGGGCAGCGCCGGCGCCTCGGTCATGAATCTGCAGTTCGTCGCGGATGGGGTGCTGACCGGGCTGATGATCGGCCTCGGTGCGATCGGCGTCACCCTGACTTACGCCATCCTGCGCTTTTCCAACTTCGCCCATGGCGAGTTCATCTCGTGGGGCGCCTATGCGACCTTGGTGGTCAGCGGCGTGTTCGGCTGGCTGGCGGGCAGTGCCGCCGAGCCGATCGACCCGTTCTCGTTCGGCTGGGGCGTTGTCTCGGCGGGCGTGATCGCCACGCTGCTGACCGGCGGCTTGGCGCTGCTGCTCGATCTCGTGCTGTTTCGTCACCTGCGCGACGAGGCGAAGTCGATCACCGTGGTGATGGCGAGCTTCGGCGCTTCCATGGCGCTGCGTAGCCTGCTGGAATTCATCTTCACCTCACGGCCGGTCTATTTCAGCCGAGAGTTGCAGATCACCATGCCGATCGGTTTCGGCGTTCGGATGACGCCCGATCAATTGGTCCTGGTCGCGATGGCGGCGATCCTGGGCCTCGGCATGCATCTGCTGGTGACGCGCACCCAGATCGGCCGATCGATGCAGGCGGTCAGCGAGAACCCGACGCTGGCGCGGGTCGTCGGCATCGACGTCAATCGGGTGATCCGGGTCACATGGATGCTGGGCGGGGCACTCGCCTGTGCTTCCGGGGTGATGATCGGCATCCTGGTGCAGGTCCGCCCTTTCATGGGCGCCGATCTGCTCTTGCCGCTGTTCGCGGCCGCCATCCTGGGCGGGATCGGCAGCGTGCCCGGTGCCCTGCTGGGCGGCGTCATCGTCGGGATCGGCGAAGCCGTCGCGGTTCAATGGGTCGGTGCCGAATGGCGGGCCGCGATCGCCTTCCTGCTGCTCATCGCCGTGCTGTTGGTCCGGCCGACGGGCATTTTTGGAAAGCCGGCATGATCGTCGATTTCTTCACTCTGGGCCTGCTCGGCTACGGCGTTTTCTTCCTGACCACGGCGCTCAGCTATTCGATCATCTGCCTCGGCCTCAACCTGCAATGGGGGCAGACCGGCCTGTTTAATGTGGGCATCGCCGGCTTCGTCGCGATCGGCGCTTATACGTCGGCGATCCTGACGACGCCGTCGACGCCGGACCATCTGGGCGGCTACGAACTGCCGATCGCGCTGGGCTGGATCGGCGCCATGCTCGCCGCCGGGGCTGCTTCGGCCTTCATCGGCGCGGTGACGCTCAGATTGCGGGCGGATTATCTCGCCATCAGCACCTTCGGCATCGCCGTGGCGATCCAGCTTGTCGTGCTCAACGCCAAGGCGCTAACCGCGGGGCCGTTCGGCATCGGCTTCATTCCGCGCCCCTTCGCCGGTTTGGCCGAAACGCCGCTGTTCTTCGGCCTGGCCAATCTCGCGGTCGTGGCGGTCCTGGTCCTGGTCGTCTATCTCGCGTTGGAGCGGCTGGTGCGCAGCCCCTGGGGGCGGGTATTGCGGGCCATCCGCGAGGACGAGCAGGCGGCGATGTCCCTGGGCAAAAGCCCACGGACCTATCGACTGAGCGCCTTCGCCTTGGGTGGCGCCGTCATGGGGCTGGGCGGTGCCGTGCAGGCGCATTTCATCGGCTTCATCGCGCCGGACAATTACCAGTCGAACCTGACTTTCCAGGTCTGGACCATGCTGATCATCGGCGGCTCAGGCAATAGCCGCGGCGCGATCCTGGGCGGTGTGCTGATCTGGGCGATATGGAGCCTGTCCGGCATGGCGATCGGCGCCGTCTTTCCGCCGGAAGCCCAGGCCCGCGCCGCGGCGCTTCAGATCGTGGCGATCGGCGTCATGCTGTCGGCGGCGCTGCTGCTGCGGCCCAGAGGATTGCTGGGCGAACGCACCACGATCTCCCGCCATCTCGACGCGGCGGAATGAGGCGATGAGCCGCTTCGCCGAGGAAGCGGCTCATCGATAGGCGGTTCAGCCGCAGGCGGCGACCGCTCGTTTCGCCATCACGGTGATGAGATGGGCGCGATAGGCGGCGCTGGCGTGGATGTCGCTGTTGAGGCCATCCTCCGGCGTTTTGATGCCGTCGAGGGCGGTCGCCGAGAAGGATTTGGCCAGGGCCGTCTCCATCTCGATCGCCCGGAATACCGAGGCGCCGGCGCCGGTCACCGCGACCTTGGCGGCCCCGCCGGTCTTCGCGACGAACACGCCGACCACGGCATAGCGCGATGCCGGGTTGGGGAATTTGGCGTAAGCCGCTTTCTCCGGGATCGGGAAGCTGACCGAGGTGACGATCTCGTCCAGTTCGAGCGCCGTCTCGAACATCCCGGTGAAGAACTCTTCGGCCGACAGGCTGCGCCGATCGGTCTTCACCGTCGCCCCCAAGGCCACCAGGGCGGAGGGGTAATCCGCCGCCGGGTCGTTGTTGCAGATCGAGCCGCCGATGGTGCCGCGGTTGCGCACCGCCGGATCGCCGATATTGCCGGCCAAGGCGGCCAGCGCCGGGATCGCCTCCTTCACCACCGATGAGTCCGCGACCATCGCATGGGGCGTCATGGCACCGATGACCAGGGTGTTGCCCTCTCGCCGGATCGATTTCAGCTCGGTGATCTTGCTGAGATCGATGACGTCGGAAGGGCGGGCGAGGCGTTGCTTCAGGGTCGGGATCAGGGTCATGCCCCCGGCCATCAGCTTGCCGTCCTCGGCGGCGGCGATCGCGGCATTGGCGGCGGCGAGCGAGGTCGGCGCCTGATAGGAGAATTCATACATGGCTTCGGTTCCTTATTCCGCCGCGACGGGGAAGGGGGTGTGGTCCGCGATCAGCCGCCAGAGTTTCTGGGGCGTCGCCGGCATGTCGATATGGGTGATGCCATAGGGCTTCAGCGCGTTGATCACCGCGTTCATCACCGCCGGCGGCGCGCCGATCGCGCCGGCCTCGCCGCACCCTTTGACGCCGAGCGGATTATGCGTGCACAGCGTCGTGTTGGTGGCGACGTCGAAGGAGGGCAGGTCGTCCGCCCGTGGCATGCAGTAATCCATGTAGGACCCGGTCAACAGCTGCCCGCTCACCGGGTCGTAGACGCAGCTTTCCATCAGGGCTTGGCCGATGCCCTGGGCGACGCCGCCATGCACCTGACCCTCGACGATCATCGGGTTGATGATCCGGCCGAAATCGTCCGCCGCCGTGAACTTCACGATCTTCGTGACGCCGGTATCCGGGTCGATCTCGACCTCGGCGATGTGGCAGCCCGATGGATAGGTGAAGTTCTTCGGATCGTAGAACGCGGTCTCGTCGAGGCCGGGTTCCAGGGTTTCGATCGGGTAGTTGTGCGGCACATAGGCGGCGAGGGCGATCTCGGCGAAGCTCTTCGATCTGTCCGTGCCAGCGACCTGGAACTTGCCGTCGCGGAATTCGATATCCGCCTCGGCCGCCTCCAGCAGGTGGGCCGCGATCTTGCGGCCCTTGGCGACCACCTTGTCGATCGCCTTCACCACCGCGGACCCGCCGACCGCCAGCGAGCGCGAGCCATAGGTGCCCATGCCGAACGGGATCTTGTCCGTGTCGCCATGCACGACCTCGATCTGCTCGATCGGGATGCCCAGCCCATCGGCCACGACCTGCGCGAAGGTGGTCTCGTGGCCCTGGCCATGGCTATGCGTGCCGGTGAACACCGTGACGCTGCCGGTGGGATGCACCCGGACCTCCGCGGTTTCGTAGAGACCGGCGCGGGCGCCGAGGGCACCGGCGACCGCCGACGGGGCGATGCCGCAGGCCTCGATATAGGTGGCCATGCCGATGCCGCGCAGCTTGCCCTTGGCGCGGGCCGCCGCCTGACGCGCCGGAAAGCCCGCGTAATCGGCGGCCTCCTGCGCCATCGACAGGGTCGCGAAATAGTCGCCGCTGTCGTAGTTCAGCGCCACCGGCGTTTGGTACGGATAGGCGTCGCGCGGGATGAAGTTGCGCCGGCGCAACTCGCCCGGATCGATCCCGGTTTCCGCCGCCGCCATATCGACGATCCGCTCCAGCAGATAGGTCGCCTCGGGCCGACCGGCGCCGCGATAGGCATCGACCGGGATGGTGTGGGTGAACACCGCCTTGACCGCGCAATGGATCGCCGGCGTCGTATAGGTGCCGGCCAGCAAGGTGGCGTAGAGAATGGTCGGGATCGCCGGCGCGAAGGTCGAAAGATAGGCGCCCAGATTGGCGGTGGTCTCGACCCGGAGCGCCAGGAACTTGCCGTCGGCGTCGAGCGCCAGCTCCGCATGGCTCACATGGTCGCGGCCCTGCGCGTCGCTGAGGAACGCCTCGGACCGGTCGGCGGTCCATTTCACCGGGCGCTTCACCTTGGCCGAAGCCCAGGTGACGATCGCCTCCTCGGCATAGTGGTAGATCTTGGAGCCGAAGCCGCCGCCGACATCCGGCGCCACGACGCGCAGCTTGTGCTCCGGCAGATGCAGCACGTATGCGCCCATCAGCAGGCGGATGACATGCGGGTTCTGGCTGGTCGTATAGAGCGTGTAGTCGCCGGTGCCCCGGTCGTAATCGCCGATCGCCGCGCGCGGCTCCATCGGGTTCGCCACCAGCCGGTTGTTGACCAAATCCAGCTTGGTGACATGCGCCGCCTTGGCGAAGGCGGCATCGACCGCGGCCCGGTCGCCGATCTCCCAATCGTAGCAGAGATTGCCGGTATCCCAGACCTTGGGCTTGCCGGAGGTCAGCGCGTCGGTCGTGGCGACCACCGCCGGCAGCACGCGATAATCGATCTCGATCAGTTCGGCCGCGTCCTCGGCCTGTTCGCGGGTATCGGCGATGATCACGGCGACCGGGTCGCCGACATGCCGGACGGTATCGGTCACCAGCGGCATATGCGGCGGTTCGACCATCGGCGAACCATCCTTGGAATGGATCTGCCAGCCACAGGGCAGGCCGCCCACGCCGTCGGCCACCATGTCATGGCCGGTGAACACCGCCGTGACGCCGGGTGCCGCCTTCGCCGCCGCGCTGTCGATCGAGCCGATCGCCGCATGGGCATGCGGGCTGCGCAGCACATAGGCGTAGAGCTGGCCTGGCCGGTTGATGTCGTCCGTGTAGGTGCCCTGGCCGGTCAGGAAGCGCATATCCTCCTTGCGGCGGACCGGCGAGCCGATACTCGGTACGTCACCCATGGGACGCACTCCCGCCCATCGCCTCGGCGCCTGCCTTCACCGCCTTGACGATGTTGTGATAGCCGGTACAGCGACAGATGTTGCCTTCCAGCCATTCGCGGATCTCGGGATCGCTGGGCTTGGGGTTGTGCCGCACCAGATCGACGGCGCTCATCACCATGCCGGGGGTACAAAAGCCGCATTGCAACCCGTGATGCTCGCGGAATGCCGCCTGCATCGGGTGTAGCGTCTCGTCGTTCGCCAGACCCTCGATGGTCGTGATGGTGGCGCCTTCGGCCTGCACCGCCAGCATGGTGCAGCTTTTCACCGATACACCGTCGACATGCACGACGCAGGCGCCGCATTGGCTGGTGTCGCAGCCGATATGGGTGCCGGTCAGGCCCAGATGCTCACGCAGATACTGGACGAGCAGGGTGCGCGGTTCGACGGAAGCGGAGGTGGTCTTGCCGTTGACCTTCATGGATACGGGGGTTGCCATCTATGTCTCCCTGTTATGCGGGGCGGCGCGAAATCGATCCTGGCCGGCTTGTCGTTACCGGCCGGTCCGCCCACTTTGACCGCCGACTTCGTTCAATGTTCGGCCGCTTCCCGGAGTGTCGTGCGGCGCGCGCCGGGGGTCAAGCCTTCACCCCCGGCTTTCATGGTCATCTCACAGCCATAATCGCGACCAGGACGCCGACGACGACCACGACGCCGACAATCCAGACGATCGGATGCAGGCCACCACCGGCCGCCGGAGTCGGCGAGGTCGCCGCGACGGTTGGCTTCGCCGCGGGGGCCGCCGGCTCGAGGGCGTCCGGTTCGAGCAAGGCGGGCTGCAGCAGGGCGGGTTCGAGCCCGGCGGGACTGCCCGCCGCGGTCTGCGTGGGGCCGGGGCCGAACGCCGCGGCCTCGGCCGCCGCCGGCTCGATCGCGGGGGACGAAGCCGCCGCCTGGCCCGCCATCAGGGCCGCGAACCGGCCGAAGAAATCCTCGGCCATCTTGCGGGCGGTGGCATCGATCAGCCGAGAGCCGATCTGCGCCAGCTTGCCGCCGACATTGGCCTGCACGGTGTAGCTCAGCAGCGTGCCGTCGCCGTCATCGACCAGCGCCACCTTGGCGCCGCCCTTGGCGAACCCGGCGGCACCGCCGCTGCCTTCGCCGGTGATGGTATAGCCGTTCGGCGGATCGATATCGCTCAGCGTCACCTTGCCGCCGAAACGCGCCTTCACCGGCCCGACCTTGGCGGTCACCTTGGCGGTGAATTCGGTGTCGGAGGTCTTGTCGATCTCGTCGCAGCCGACGATGCTCTGGCGCAGGACTTCCGCGTCGTTCAGCCCCGCCCACACAAGACTGCGCGGGGCGGCGATGCGGTATTCGCCGGTCATATCCATGATGTTGTTTTCCTGACGAGTGGCCGCGAATGAATACGGCGGGAGCCTAGGCGGCGGCGGCGCGGGAGACAAGCCCTCCGGAGACAGTCCCCCAGAGACAGTCTCCGGGGGGTCTTGGCATAGGGGGCGATCGTTATGCCGGACGTTCAGGCGACCGCTGGCCGCCGCATGCGCATGGCGGCCAAAGCGGCTAGTCCGACAAGACTGAGCCCGCTGGACAGCAGCAATGCCGCCCCTGGACCGACACGATCCAGCAGCAGTCCGAACAGCAGCGGCGCCCCGGCTTGCGTCACGCGGGCGGGGGCCGCGAGCCACCCTGTGCGGAGGCCGTACCCGCCGGCGCCGAACAGGGCGAGGGGCAGGGTGCCCCTGGCGATCGTCAGCATGCCGTTGCCGGCGCCGTGCAACAGTGCGAAGGCGATAGCACCCGGGGCTCCCAGTACCGCGAAACATGCGGCGCCGATCGGGTGAAGGGCCGATGCCAGCCGCGCGGAGGCGAGCGGCGATACGCGACGCAGCATGCCGAACTCCACCAGCCGGGCCGCGACCTGGGCGGGCCCGACCAGAGCGGCGGCCCCCACGGCGGCGGCCGGGCTTACCCCCCACGCGGCCAAGATTCGAGGTAGATGGGCGGCCATGGCGCTGGAGACGAAAGCCATGGCACCGAACATGGTCGCCAGCAGAATGAGCGTCGTCGATGCCTCCGCCGTCGCTTCTCCCTCCGCGCCGACGGGCTGCCGCTCGGGTGGGGGCGCCGCCGGCACCAGCAGACGGTTGGCGGGGAGTCCGAGTAGGATATGCAGCGCCGCCCAGATGAGGCAGGTCTCGCGCCAGCCGACGATTTGGGTCAGGAAGCTGGTGACGGGCCAGCCGATCGTGCTGGCGAAGCCGGCCATCAAGGTGATCCCGGTGATGGCGCCTCTCGCCTCGCGGCCATAAAGCCCCGCCAGGGTGGCGAAAGCCGGCTCGTAAAGCCCGAGCGCCATCCCGACACCGAGGACAGTCCAGGCGGCTGCCAGCCCAACCGGACCGGCGGACAGAGCCAGCAGCACGAGGCCGGCCGCGAACACGATGTTGGACAGCGCCAGCACGTCGCGGCCCCCCCGTCGATCGATAAAGCGGCCGACCGCCGGGCCGAGAAAGGCGGAGAGCAGGAGGGAGCCCGAGAAGATGCCGAAGAACCAATCCCGCGACAGGTGCAGATCCACCGCGACCGGGTCCGCCAGAACGGCCGGCAGGTAGAAAGTCGACCCCCAGGCCAGGGTTTGGGTGGCCCCCAGGGTGAGAACGACGATTGTCCGCGATCTGCCCAGCCGCATCAGCGCGCGGCCGAGCGCCGAGCGCCGGCTTCGTACCAGCCGCGGCTTGACCGGACGAGCCGGACCACGGTCAACATGACGGGAACCTCCACCAACACACCCACGACGGTAGCGAGGGCGGCGCCGGATTGGAAGCCGAACAGAGCGATGGCGGTCGCCACGGCCAGCTCGAAGAAGTTGGAGGCGCCGATCAGGGCCGAGGGGCCGGCCACGCACCACGCCACGCCGAGGCGGCGGTTGAGCCAATAGGCCAGGCCGGCATTGGCATAGACCTGGATGAGGATCGGCACGGCCAGCAGGGCGATGACCGTGGGTTGGCGCACGATCTGCTCGCCCTGCAAGCCGAACAGCAGCACCAGGGTCAACAGCAAAGCCAGCAGCGAAACCGGCGCCAGGCTGCGCAAGGTACGGTCAAGCGCCTGATGCCCACCGCTGCCCAGCAAGGTGCGGCGCCAGAGCTGCGCGACGATCACCGGCACGACGATGTAGAGTACGACGGAGAGGATCAGTGTGTTCCAGGGCACGGTGATCGAGGAGAGGCCCAGCAGCAACCCGACGATCGGAGCGAAGGCGACGATCATGATGACGTCGTTGAGCGCCACCTGGCCGAGCGTGAAATGCGGCTCGCCGTCGACGAGGTTCGACCAGACGAACACCATGGCCGTGCAGGGCGCCGCCGCCAGCAGGATCAACCCGGCCATGTAGCTATCGATCTGTCCCGCCGGGAGAAAGGGCCGGAACAGGTGCCCGATGAACAGCCAGCCGAGCAACGCCATCGAGAACGGCTTGACCAGCCAGTTGATGCCGACGGTCGCCGCGATGCCGCGCCAATGGCCGCCAACGCGGCGGAGGGCGCCGAGATCGATCTTGAGCAGCATGGGCACGATCATCAGCCAGACCAGCACGGCCACCGGCAGGTTCACCTCGGCCACCGTCGCGGCACCGATCGTCCGGAACACGCCGGGCAGGAGTTGTCCGAGGATGATGCCGACGACGATGCAGAGCGCCACCCAGACAGTGAGGTAGCGCTCGAAGGTACCCATGGAGGAGACCTTCGCCGGTGCAGGAGCGGCTGTCATGTCGCTCATGATGTTGCCTTTTTACGACGACCGCGCTCGTCCACCACCAGCTCGCCATCCTCCTTGGCGAAGGCACCGCGTTGTCCCGTGGGGAGGATGTCCAGCACCGTTTCCGAGGGTCGGCAGAGCTTCACGACTAGGGGTGTGATGACGATTGGCCGGTTGATGAGGATGGGGTGCGCCATCATCGCGTCGATCAGTTGGTCGTCCGTTAGGTCAGTGTTGTCCAGGCCCAGCTCGTCGTACGGCGTCCCCTTCCGGCGCAGCAGATCGCGCACCGAAATGCCCATGTGCCGGATCAGATCGACGAGTTCGGGGCGGCTCGGCGGGGTCTTCAGGTATTCGATGACGACCGGCTCCTCACCGCTGTCGCGGATCAGGCCGAGCACGTTGCGCGACGTCCCGCAGGCCGGATTGTGGTAGATCGTAACGGTCATGACGCAGGACTCTCTATCAGGCGCAGCAGGCGGTGACGGGCTCGATGGCTGCCCCAGATCCGCAGCTTGATGAACCCGCCGAAACCTCTATCTCGAGTCTTGGAGACGGGCGCGCGCCGCACACCCCGGTCTCAGGCAGCTCCAGCTCTATCCGTGCCGCCGCGTCCACGTCGCCGGCCAGGGTGGCGGCGATCGAACGGACCTGCTCGTGGCCGGTCGCCAGCAGAAAGGTCGGTGCCCGGCCGTAGCTCTTCATGCCGGCGATGAAGAAGCCCGGCTCCGGGTGCGCCAGCTCCATGGCGCCATGCGGGCGCACCGTGCCGCAGCTATGCAGGTTGGGGTCGATCAGCGTGCCGATGCCGGCGGCGCATTCGAGCCAGGGATCGAGGGAAAGGCGGATCTCCCGCAGCATGGACAGATCCGGCCGGAAGCCGGTTGCTACGATCACCTCGTCGGCGACGAGCGCCGCCTCGGTGCCGGCATGGTCGCCGGTGATGCGCAGCCGGCCCTCGTCGTCACGGCCGATCGCCGCGATGCGGAAGGGCGAAAACACCTCGACGGCGCCGCTTTCCACCAGGGCGCGGCCCAGGCTCCCCAGCTCGCCGCGGCCCGCCAGCGCGTCCGCGCTTTCGCCGCCGAAAGCCGCCTCGATCCGCTCCTTGCGCATGATCCAGAACAGGCGGGTGCCGGGCGCCTCCGATCGAAGCTGCGCCAGATCGATGAGGGCGTTGAGTGCCGAGTGGCCGCTGCCCACGACGGCCGTGGTTTTGCCAGCGTAGCGCCGACGCTCCCGCCCCAGCGCGTCCGGAATGCCGGTCGCGATCCGGTCCGCCGCGTCGATCTCGCCGATCGCCGGCAAGCCGTCGGAGCCGGCCGGGTTGGGCGACGACCAAGTGCCCGAGGCGTCGATCACCGCGCGCGCCTCGACGTTCCGCACCCGGCCATCCGCCTCGGCGACGCGCAGCACGAAGGGCAGGCTATCCCGCCCGACGGTCCGCACCTTGTCGGTGCCTCGTCGGGTGACGGCGACAACGCGGGTGTTCAGGTGGATCTGAGTTGCGATGGAGGGAAGAGCGGCGAGGGGTTCCAAGTAGCGAGTCACCAGCTCCGCGCCGGTTGGAACCTCGTGGAGGGGTGGGGGCGACCAGCCGGCCTTGGTGAGCAGTGCTACCGCCTGCCGATCCATGCAGAAGCGCCAGGGCGTAAACAGGCGGACATGGCCCCATTGACGGATGCTGCGTCCGACGGTGCCACCGGCCTCGAACATGATCGGCGTCTCACCGCGCGCCAGGAGATGCGCCGCCGCCGCGAGGCCGACGGGGCCGGCGCCGATGATGGCGATGGGTAAACGGTTCCGGTTCATGAGGCTGCCTTTTTCTCAGGGGAAGCGGGGCATTCGCTTGAGGGCAGGGCCGGCAAACAGGCGCCGTAACCGTCGCCCCGACCGCAGCAATTCTCCGTAAGGAAGCCGACCAGGCCATTCATCCGCGCGAAATCGGCCGCGTAGATGAGCTGACGGCTGACACGCCGCTGCGTGGCCAGGCCGGCGCGGGTGAGATGCTGCAGGTGGAAGGTCAGCGAGGAGGGCGGCACTCCCAGCCGCTCGGCGATGACGCCGGCCGGCAACCCGTCCGGCCCCCGCGTCACGAGCATGCGGTACACCGCGAGCCGATGGTCGTGGGCGAGGGCGCCCAGGGCCTGTACGGCCTGTTTCGTTTCCATGAGCGCCCTCCGACATTTTGACTAAAGTCGAAATTAATGCTGGCCCGCCTGGCGTGTCAACGATATTTCGAGGAATGTCGAATATATGGATTGCCGGTTGACGATCGAGACGGCGACACTATCGGCTGGAAGGGCCGCGATGCCGCTGTCGTCAATACGTCTCGGCTGCTGCTTGGCCAGTGGTCAGAGCCGTCGGGTCGGGTGCGAAGGCGGCGAGGATGCGTGCCCGGCCGCGAAAGGCGATCGCCCAGGCGAGGAGGGCGAGCCCGGCGGCGATCAGCATCGGTGCGCGCAGGCCGTGATGCTCCGCCACGGCGCCGACGACAGAGACGCCGATGCCGCCGGCGACGCGCTGCAGCAGGAATTGCGTCGCCATCACCCGGCCGCGCCGCTCGTCGCGCACCGACATCTGCAACAGCGAGACCGTGCCGGTGCGCCGCATCTCGCCAGCGATGCCAAAGACGATCATGGCGAGCACCGCTGGTATGAGGCTCTGGACGAGCATCACGCAGGAGACGGCCAGGGTGAAGGCAAGGAAGGCCCAGAGTACGCGTCGCGGCGTGGCGCGCCGGGCACCGCCCTGTGCCAGCCAGAGCGCCGACAGCGTGGCACCGAACCCGGCCGCCGCCATCAGGCTCGACACGCCCTCTACGCCCATGCCGAGGATCCCGTCGGCATAGGCCGGCAGCATCTGATAGACCGACGACGAGAGGGCATCGCCCATCAGCATCAGCAAAAGCAGCGCCGAGATGCCCGGATGGCCGAGGATATAGCGGGCGCCGTCGAGGAGATCACCGACCACGGATCGCCCGCTCGCGACCGGTGCCCGGAAATCCGTCGGCGTGCGCAGGAACGCGATGCTGCACAGATAAAAGAAATAGCCGAAGACATTGGTCGCAAATGCCGTCGCGACGCCGAAATGCAGGATGAGCCAGCCGGCGAGGGCCGGCCCCGCGAAGATCGCGAACTGGGTATAGGCCGAACTCACCGCGATCGCCGAAGCCAGGCGCTCACGGTCGACGAAGCGTGGCAGCATCCCGAACAGGCCGGGAGCGCTGAAGCTGTGGATCAGGCCATGCAGGAACGCCAGCACGGCGATGAGCCCGATCGTGAGCTGACCGTCATAGGCGAGCACGGTGAGCGCCAGCGACTGAAACAGTGCCAGGATATGCGTGATCACCACGATCCGGAATCGATCGCACCGGTCGGCGAGGACGCCGCCCAGCGGCAGAAAGACGATGTTCGGCGCGATATCGAGCAGCGCCACGATCGCAAGCCAGGTCGTGGAATGGGTCAGTTCCCAGGTGGTCCAGGAAACCGCGACCATCTGCACGAAGAAGCTGAGCCAGGAGACGATCCCGCCGACCGAGTAGATCCGGAAATTCCGATCCGCGAAGGCTTCCCCGATGCCGCCGAGCGTCGCCACTATTGGAATCGCCTCCTCCGCATGGTTTGCCCGCATGACACCCGCTCAGGACAATAGATTAGTACGGTTCCGCCGGGTTTGTGCGGCGAGAGTTTTCGCCGCGTCACGCTCCCTCGGACCGTGAGCGCCTCTTGCAAAGCGTGACGCCCCCGCCAATATGCCATCTATGTGGATGGTATAGGGATGGTAAATCATGGCTGGCAAGCTGTCGGAGCTTCGGCCGAGGACGGTCGATAGTGAGAAGATCACGATCAATCTCGGCTATGTCGACCTCGGCCATATCGATCTGCTGGTGCAGGAGGGCTTCTACTCCAACCGCACCGATTTCATCCGCACGGCGATCCGCAATCAGCTCGATCGCCATGACGATGCCGTCAAACAGTCCGTTGCGAGACACCAGCTCGACCTTGGTTTGCGTCGATACAGCAGGCAGGACCTGGAACTCGTGCGAGCGGCCGGCGAGATGCTTCACATCCAGGTGCTCGGGTTGGCGGTCATCGCGGCGGACGTCTCCGCCGACCTTGCACGCGATACGATCGCATCGCTTCACGTGCTTGGCGCCTTGCAGGCCAATCCCGCGGTGAAGGCGGCTCTGCGCGACCGTATCCGCTGACGTTCGGTTCTCCACCTCAACAGGATCCGCGCCATGAATGCACAGTCGAAGATCGACATGATCAAGGCGCTCCGCCTCACACGCGAGGGTCGGCTTGTCGAGGCGATGGCCGTTCTGCGCGGGGCGCGCGCCGGCGCCGCGTCGTTCGACGCGAACAGCGAACCAAAGCAGGGATCGGCGGGTGCTGGCGCGCATGCCCCCGATCGTCTTGTCGATGGGAGCCTCCCGCGGATCACCGAGGCGCTGAAGGGGGTTCTAGGCCGTATGGGGCAACTCCGACCGGCCGGCCTATTCGGCGGGTCCGGCGTGGCGCGCGCGCGGCCCACGATCCCGCCGGGGGCACGGTTTGAAGAGCGCGGCTATGCCAATGAAGCGGGCAGCCGTGCTTACAAGCTTTACGTCCCAAGCGGCTATGACGGACAAGCGCTGCCTCTTGTGGTGATGCTGCACGGCTGCACCCAGTCGCCCGACGACTTCGCCGCCGGGACGCGCATGAACGATCTGGCCGAGGAACGGACCTTCCTCGCCGCCTATCCGGCACAGGCCCGATCGGCCAACGTCTCCAAGTGCTGGAATTGGTTCAGTACCGGCGACCAGCAGCGTGATCGCGGCGAGCCCTCGCTGATCGCGGGAATCACGCGCCAGATCATGCGGGACTTCTCGGTCGACTCCGGGCGCATCTTTATTGCCGGGTTGTCGGCCGGCGGTGCCGTGGCGGCCATCATGGGCTCGACCTATCCGGACCTCTATGCGGGCATCGGCGTTCATTCCGGATTGGCGTGCGGCGCCGCCCGAGACATGGCTTCCGCCGTTGCCGCGATGCGGGATGGCGGGCCCACCCCGGCGGGAAAATCACCTAGGAACGGCGGATCCGAAGGCGCCGTTCCGACCATCGTGTTCCATGGCGACCGCGACACGATCGTCAACCCGGTCAATGGCGATCAGGTCATCGCGCAGTCAAAGGCCGCGGGGCAGTTCAGGGTCAGCGTCGACCACGGCGAGGCTCAGGGTGGGATAAGGTACACCCGCACCGTTCAGGCGGACGAAAGCGGGCGATCGATGCTGGAGCACTGGGTCGTTCACGGGGGCGGCCACGCCTGGTTCGGCGGCAACGCCGCCGGGTCGTATACCGAGCCACGCGGACCCGATGCCAGTCGTGAAATGATGCGTTTCTTCCTCGATCAGCCGGCTAAAGCCGCGACTTTCCGTACGCTCTAGGAAAATCGTCGGCCGCCCGGCTTCGGCCAAAACCGGGGCTTTTCCGGGTCGCGCCTTTGCTCGGGCCGCGCCTTTGCTCGGGTCGCGCCTTTGCTAAAGTATCGTCGGGGTATGAAGCCGACGCTGGCGTCCCAGCTCTTCTTCGGTATAGGCGGGGGCGTTCTCGTCGAAACGGCTCCAGCCGGTCTCGCGATAGGCCCGCCCGCGCGCGTCCGGATCGACCGAGCGGTGCTTTTGCAGGATCGCTTCGACGGTCGCCGCGAAGCCGTTCTCGACGCGCACCGTGACCAGGGTGCCCCCTCGGCGCACCGCCTCTGCATAGACATGGGCATGCTCTTCCGGGACGCCATTGCCGATCATCGCGCCGATCAAGCCGCCGCCGGCGCCGCCCACGACGGCACCCCCTGCGGCGCCGGCGGCGGTTGCGACCAGCCAACCCGCGGAGACGATCGGCCTGATACCGGGGATTGCCAGCATACCCAGGCCGGCGAGCAAGCCGGCACCACCGCCGAGCACGGCGCCTAAGGTCGCACCGGTCCCGGCACCTGGACCGGCCTCGTTGCCTTCCCCTTCGGAGAGGCTGTAGCGCTCGCCCGCGTTGCTGGCGAGCAGGCTGATGTCGTCATGGCTGATATCGACCGCTTCGAGATCGTGGACGGTGGCTTCGGCATCTGCGTAGGAATCATAGAGACCGGTGAGCGTGCGGGTCATAGCTTTTCCTCCAGGGCGGGCACCAAAGGCGCCGCCGTTTGCGCGAAGACCATCAGGTGTGCCTGATTCAGACAGGCCTGCTTCAAACGGGCCTGATGAGGCTAACGCGAGGGGAGTCCTATGGTTGCGCTATCCCGGTGGTGCTTACGCCGTCCGGCGCGGTGCCAGCGCCCGTTCCTCGATGCGTATCCGATAGGCGATCAGCGCGAGGTTCAGCGCCGAATAGATCACCGCCAGCTCGACCGCGCCGAAGGCGAGTGGCAGCAGCGCGATTTCGCAGATCACCACCATGTAGTTCGGGTGGCGCACCCAGCGGAAGGGGCCGCGGCGGACCAAAGGGGCCTGGGGCAGGGTGATGATCCGGGTTGTCCAATAGGGGCCGAGGGTCGCCACCACCCAGACGCGCAGGCCTTGGAACACCGCGAAAGCGGCGATCAGCCACCAGTTCGGCTGGGTATCCGCCGGCACCAGGATCGCCAGGCTGATCAGCCAGCTGCCATGCAGCAGGATGAACAGCGGATAGTGGTTGGCGCCGATCTCGACGGCGCCGCGCGCCTTCAGCCGCCGTGTGTTGCGCGCGGCGTAGACGAGTTCCAGCAGCCGCTGCAGGGCGACGGCGGCGAGGATCCAATAGACGGCGGTCACCGGTTTTCCAGCACCAGAAAGCCGGTCGTGAAGCCGGGGCCCAGCGTGCTCATCATGGCGCGCGCCCAGCTATGGCCGCTGGCGGGGGCCGCCGCCAGGATGCGCTCCAGCACGAACATGACGGTCGCGGCGGACATGTTGCCATAATCCTGCAGCACGCGCCGCGCCTCGACCAGGGCGCCCTGGCCGATGCCGAAGGCGTATTCCAGGGCGTCCAGCACCTTGGCGCCGCCCGGATGGCAGACGAACTGATTGATCTGCGACAGGGTGAGGCCGTTGCGTTCGAGGAACGCGGTCGCGACATCGCGCATCTGTTCGGTGACCAGGCGTGGAATATCGCGCGAGAAGATCGCCTTCATGCCGTCCTCGGTGACCTCCCAGCCCATGATGCCCAGGCTGCCGGGCCAGGTGTGTTCGCCCGACGCGGCGATGACCGGGCCGGTGCCGTTGGTCGATAGGATCGCGGCGGCCGCGCCGTCGCCGAACAGCGCCGTGGCGACGATGTTGCTTTTCGACAGATCGTCGCGCCGGAACGACAGGGCGCAGAGCTCGACCACCAGAAACAGGACGTTTTCGCCCGGTGCCACGGTCGCCTGCGCCGCGGCGCGGGCCATGCCGATGACGCCGCCGGCACAGCCCAGGCCGAAGATCGGCAGGCGGCGGATCGTGCGCTTCAGCTGCATCCGCTCCATCAAGAGGGCGTCGAGGCTGGGGGTGGCGACACCGGTCGTCGACACGACGACGATCGCGTCGATATCGCCCGGCGCCATCCCCGCCTTGTCGAGGACGCGGAGGGTCGCCGTTTCCAGGAGATCGAGGGCGCTTTCCAGGTAGATGCGGTTGCGCTCGGGCCAGGTATGCGGCTCGTTGTACCAATCGATCGGCACGCAGGAATAGCGCGTGGCGATACCCGTATTGGTGAATACCGGCAGAAGCCTCTCGACGTCGTCGGACCGGCGACCGAACAGCATCTTGACCCGTTCCTTCACGTCGGCTTGGTCAAGCGGGTAGGGCGGCACCGCGGTTGCGACGGCGATCAAGCGAGATTCTGCGGGCATACGGGTACCTTGAAAGGACATATGACGGGTACCATGCACGGCGGATTGGCGGTTGGATACGACTAAACGCGATCCGCTTCGTGTCCGTATCGTTACTCAATAAGATAGGTCAACCGGCGCGCACGTACTTCACCGAGGCGTCACGCGCGAAGAGATAAAGCAGGATGCGCAGCGCCCGCCCGCGCGGTGTCGCGAGGTCCGGGTCGCGGGCGAGAATCAGCCGGGCATCGTCATGGGCGATCGACAGGAGATCCTGATGGACCGCGAGATCGGCGAGACGAAAGCCCGGCAATCCGCTTTGCCGGGTACCCAGCACTTCGCCACCGCCGCGCAGCCGCAGATCTTCCTCGGCGATGCGAAAACCGTCCTCGGTCTCGCGCAGTAGGGTCAGCCGCTGCGTCGCGACGGTGCCGAGCGGCGCCTGGTACAGCAGCAGGCAGCTCGACGCCCGGTCGCCCCGGCCGATCCGGCCGCGCAGCTGGTGCAGCTGCGCCAGGCCGAAGCGTTCGGCGTGCTCGATCACCATGACCGTCGCCTCGGGGACGTCGACCCCGACCTCGATGACCGTGGTCGCGACCAGGAGATCGATGCCGCCCCCGGCGAAATTCGCCATCACGGCGTCCTTGTCCGCCCCTTTGAGTTTGCCGTGGACCAGGCCGACGCGCGCGCCGAACCGCTCCCGCAGGGCTTCGTGACGACGGGTCGCCGCCGCGAGATCGACCATCTGCAGATCGCCCGGCTCGGCCTCCTCGACCAACGGGCATACCCAATAGACCTTGGCACCGCCCCCGAGCGCGCGCTCGACGGCGGCGATCACTTCGTCCAGCCGGTCGAGCGACACCATGCTGGTGCGAATCGGCTGTCGTCCGGCCGGCTTTTCGGCGAGGCGGGACGCGTCGAGATCGCCATAGCTGGTCAGTTGCAGGGAACGGGGGATCGGTGTCGCGGTCATGACCAGGCTGTCGACGCCGACGCCCTTGGCGGCCAGTTGCAAGCGCTGCTCGACGCCGAAGCGATGCTGTTCGTCGATCACCACCAGCGCCAGATCCTTGAACGCGACGCCGTCCTGAAACAGGGCGTGGGTGCCGATCATCAGGTCGATGTCGCCCGCCGCCAGCTCCCCCAGCAGCCGGTCGCGCGCGCGGCCTTTGTCGCGGCCGGTCAGCAGCGCCACCCGGATCGGCCGGCCGTTGTCCAGGACGCCGGCCAGCAGGCGTTCGATCGTCGCCAGATGCTGCCGCGCCAGGATCTCGGTCGGCGCCATCAGGGCGCCCTGGGCGCCGGCCTCCACGGCCCCCAGGATGGCGAGCAGCGCCACCACCGTCTTGCCGCTGCCGACATCGCCTTGCAGCAGGCGCAGCATGCGCTCGGGGGCTGCCATATCCGCCGCGATCTCGGCCCAGGCCTGGCGTTGCGAGCCGGTGAGGGCGAAGGGCAGCCGTTCGACCAAGGTGGCGGTCAGCCGGCCGTCGCCGATCGTGCGACGACCCGGCTGGCGCTTGGTGTGGGCGCGCACCAGCGCGATGGCGAGCTGATCGGCCAGCAGCTCGTCATAGGCGAGCCGGCTGCGCGCCAAGGTGGTCGGATCGACCTCCTCCGGCCGTTCCGGATGGTGTGCCGCATGGAGGGCGGCGCGCCATTCGGGCCAGTCCCGCCGCTGGAGCAGCGCCGGGTCGAGCCATTCCGGCAAAGCGGGGGCACGCGCCAGCGCCGCGTCGGCCGCCTTGCGCATCACCTTCAGCGGCAGGCCGGCGGTCAGGCCATAGACCGGCTCGACCGCCTGGATGGCGCCGAGGTCCTCCGGCGCGGCGATATGGTCCGGATGGCTCATCTGCAGTTGGCCGTTGAACTCCTCGATCCGGCCGCTGATCACCCGCGTGCTGCCCGCCGGCAGCAGCCGGGCGAGGTAGTCGCCCTTCACATGGAAGAAGACGAGGGTAATGAAGCCGGTCTCGTCCGAGCAGCGGATCCGATAGGGCAGTCGGCGCGACTCGTTCGGGAAATGGGCGTCGATGGTCACGGTCACCGTGGCGATGGTGCCGGGCGGGGCCGCCGCCAGCTTCGGCGCGAACCGCCGGTCGATCACCCCGTTCGGCAGGTGCCATAGGAGGTCGGCCACCAGCGGCCCGGCGGCATGCTCGACCAGTTTGGCCAGGCGCGGACCGATGCCGGGCAGCGATGTCGTCGGGGTGAACAGCGGGAAAAGGATCTCGGGACGCAAAGCAGGCCTGTGACGGTTCAATCTGGGCTGACGCCGGGCGGACGGCACTCTATATCCTAAGATGTTTTCCGGAGAACCGCATGACCGATACCGATCCCCCCCAGAGCGACACCGTCGAGACCCGCCGCAAGCGGTTGCTGTTTCGCAGCTGGCATCGCGGCACCAAGGAGACCGATCTGTTGCTGGGGTCGTTCGCGGAGCGGTATCTGCCGGAGTTCGGCGAGGCGCAGCTGGATACCTACGAAACCTTGATCGAGGAACATGACGCCAATTTGTTCGACTGGATGACCCGCCGCACCGTTCCGCCGGCCGTCGTCGACAGCGACGTGCTGCGTCTGCTGTTGGCCTTCGACTACACCGCACGGTCCGCTTGACACCGCTTCACACATTGCTGGGCAAGCCCGGCAAGGTCTCGATCTACGGCGCGCCGGAAGGGCAGGACGCGCATATCCTGGGCATGCTGGTCGCCGCCGGTGGGGTGCCGGGGCTGCTGCATGTCTGCCGCGATGACGGTCGGATGGCGCAAATGGCCTCCACCCTGGCGTTCTTCGCGCCGGAGCTGGAGGTCCTGAGCTTCCCGGCCTGGGACTGCCTGCCCTATGATCGGGTCTCGCCCAACCCCTCGATCCTCAGCCGCCGGCTGGATGTACTGACCCGGCTCGCCGACGCGTCGGCGGCCGGGGGGCCGAAATCCTCGGGCCGCCGCGTCGTGCTGACCACCGTCAACGCGCTGGTCCAGCGCGTACCGCCGCGCAAGCTGTTCCGCGACCGTGTCCTGCCGTTGGGCAAGGGTGGCAAGCTGCGCACCGACACGCTGATCGGCTTCCTGCTGCAAAACGGCTATGTGCGGACCGAGACCGTGCGCGAAACGGGCGAATTCGCCGTCCGGGGCGGCATCGTCGACCTGTTCCCGGCGGGCGAGGCGGCACCGCTGCGGCTGGATTTCTTCGGCCCGGAGATCGACAACATCCGCAGCTTCGATCCGCTGACCCAGCGGTCGATCGGGACGCTCGACAAGCTGGTGCTGAAGCCGGTCAGCGAGGTGCTGTTGGACGAGACGGCGATCTCCCGGTTCCGTACCCGCTATCGCGACCAGTTCGGCACGGTCGCCGATGACGATGCGCTGTATCAGGCGGTCAGCGCCGGGCGCCGGCATGTCGGCATGGAGCACTGGCTGCCGCTGTTCTACGAAACCCTGGAGACCTTGTTCGATTATCTGCCGGGTACCGTGGTGACGCTCGACCACAATGTCGAGGATGTGCGCCGCACACGGCTCGAATCCATCGCGGAGTTCTATGCCGCCCGCCGGCAATTGACCGGTGTCGGCAAGACCGAGGCGGCCTTGGTCTACAAGCCCGTGAAGCCCGACCAGCTCTTCATCGATGATGACGAATGGGGCCGCGTGATGGGCGCCCGCCCGGTCGGTCAGCTGACGCCGTTCCGACCGCCGGAGGGCGGCTATGACGGCGGTGGCGGTCCGGGGCAGAGCTTCGCCGAGGCGCGCAACGATCCCAAAGTCAATGTGTTCGAAGTGGTCCGCGACCGGATCGCCGCGCTGAAGGGGGCCGGCCGCAAGGTCGCCATCGCCGCCTATACCGCCGGTGCCGCCGAACGGCTCAAAGGCGTGCTGACCGAGCGCGGCATCGGCGAGGTCGAGCGGGTCGAGACCTGGGCCGACCTGCAGCAGCTCTCGCCCCGGCGGGTCGGCCTCATCGTGCTGGGGCTGGAGCAGGGCTTCGATGCCGGCCGGCTGACGCTGATCACCGAGCAGGACATCCTGGGCGAGCGGCTGGCCCGGCCGGCGCGCCGCCGCTCCAGCTTCGACAAGTTCATCGCCGAGGTTTCCAACCTGTCGGTCGGCGACATGGTGGTGCATACCGATCACGGCATCGGCCGGTATGACGGGCTGGTGACGCTCGATGTCGCCGGGGCGGCGCATGACTGCCTGCGGGTCATCTATCAGGGCGACGACAAGCTGTTCGTGCCGGTCGAGAACATCGAGGTGCTGTCGCGCTATGGCTCGGAGGATTCCGATGCCCAGCTCGACAAGCTGGGCGGCGTGGCCTGGCAGTCGCGCAAGGCGCGGGTCAAGCAGCGCATCAAGGACATCGCCGATCAACTGATCCAGGTCGCCGCCGAGCGCGAGGTCCGCGAGGGCGAGGCGATCCAGACGCCGGAGGGCGTCTATGACGAATTCGCCGCCCAATTCCCCTATCCGGAGACCGAGGATCAGCTGAACGCGATCGCCGACGTGCTGGGCGATATGGCGTCGGGCAAGCCGATGGACCGGCTGATCTGCGGCGATGTCGGCTTCGGCAAGACCGAGGTGGCCTTGCGCGCCGCCTTCGTGGCGGCGATGTCGGGCAAGCAGGTCGCCGTGGTCGTGCCGACGACGCTGCTGTGCCGGCAGCACTATCGGACCTTCACCACGCGCTTTTCGGGCCTGCCGCTGCAGGTCGCCCAATTGTCCCGGCTGGTGACGGCCAAGGACGCCAGCGAGATCAAGAAGGGCTTGGCGGAGGGCACGATCGACGTGGTCGTCGGCACCCATTCCCTGTTGGGCAAGGGCATCGACTTCAAGCGTCTGGGCCTGTTGATCGTCGATGAGGAACAGCATTTCGGCGTGGCGCAGAAGGAGCGGCTGAAGCGGCTGAAGGCCGATGTGCACATCCTGACGCTGACCGCCACGCCGATCCCGCGCACGCTGCAGATGGCGCTGTCCGGCGTGCGCGAGATGAGCATCATCGCGACGCCGCCGGTCGACCGGCTGGCGGTGCGGACCTTCGTGCTGCCCTACGATCCGGTGGTGGTGCGCGAGGCGATCCTGCGCGAGCGGAACCGCGGCGGCCAAAGCTTCTACATCGTGCCGCGCATCAAGGATCTGGACACGGTCCAGGAAGAACTCACCAAGCTGGTGCCGGAGCTCAAGGTCGCCCGCGCCCATGGCAAGATGGCGCCGAGCGAGCTCGAAGACGTGATGACCGCCTTCGACGACGGCAAATACGACATGCTGCTGGCGACCAACATCGTCGAATCCGGCCTCGACATCACCGCCGCCAATACCATGCTGCTGCACCGGTCGGACATGTTCGGCCTGTCGCAGTTGTACCAGCTGCGCGGCCGGGTCGGGCGCGGCAAGACCCGCGCCTATTGCTACCTGACCCTACCGCCCGACAAGGCCTTGTCCGAGACCTCGCAAAAGCGGCTGGAGGTGATGCAGACGCTGGATACGCTGGGCGCCGGCTTTACCCTCGCCAGCCACGATCTGGATATCCGGGGCGCCGGCAACCTGCTGGGCGAGGAGCAATCCGGCCACATCCGCGAGGTCGGCATCGAGCTTTACCAGCATCTGCTGGAGGAAGCGGTCGGCGCCGCCCGGGCGAGTGCCGAAGGCCTGGCTGCGACCAGGGAGGATTGGACGCCGCAGATCACCATCGGCACCGCCGTGCTGATCCCGGAAGCCTATGTCGCCGATCTGGGCGTGCGGCTGGGGCTCTACCGGCGGATCTCCGATCTGGTCGACCGGCGCGAGATCGACGCCTTCGCCGCCGAGCTGATCGATCGCTTCGGCCCCTTGCCGCCGGAGGTCGACAATCTGCTGCAGATCGTCGCGATCAAGCGCCTGTGCAAAGCCGCCGGCATCGAGAAGGTCGATGCCGGGCCCAAGGGCGCCGTCGTCGCGTTCCGCCACAACAGCTTCGCCAACCCGGCGGGGCTGATCGACTTCATCCAGCAGGAAAAGGGTGCCGCCAAGCTGCGCCCGGATCACCGGCTGGTGTCGATGCGCCCCTGGGAGACCGAGCAGGAACGCGTCGCCGGCGTGACCGGGTTGCTGCAACGGCTGGCCAGCCTGGCGAAACCGCAGGACCCGGCCGCGAAACCGGGCCTGCCACCGCCGACGCCGACCCTGGTGAAGAAGGTGGAGCATCGGAAGATGGGATCGTTCGGCCGCCGGTAAGGGGGGTGAAGCGTCGTCTCTTGTGGGGCGTGGGTCTTGTTTTTCCAAGCGGTGCGCCTATCCTAATGGTAGCGCGCAACCTAAGGGAAACAGGTCGTATCATGCCTCGTGCGGTTAGCAACGACGGTCTGGATAAGTTTCAGCGACACCGGGCCACCCGAAAGGCGCGTGGTATGAAGCTGCTGCGGGTATGGGTGCCTGATCCGCATGCGCCGGGCTTTCATGAGGAAGCACTCCGGCAAGCGCGGATGCTTCGGAATGCGCCGGAAGAACTCGAAGCACTCGATTTCATAGAGAAGGCGGCCGACCAGCGCGATGGTGCATGAGGCGAGGCGATCTCATCACGGTCGCCACGAGTGGTGACTATGGCAAGCCTCGACCGGCGCTCGTTATCCAGTCGGATTTCTTGATAGAGACAGACAGCGTGCTTGTCTGCCTCCTGACGACGGCCCTTCGCGACGCGCCGCTGTACAGGCTGTCACTCCCGGTGGGGCATGACACGGGCCTCCGTGAGCCGTCCCAGGTGATGGTTGATAAGATCATGGCCGTCCGCCGTGATCGTTGCGGTGCTCCGATAGGCCGAGCGGATGCCTCCGCGCTCCTGGTGCTCGGCCGGCTGCTGGCTTTCGTTGTCGGCGTAGCGGATTGATACGCGCGCTCTCTAACTACACGGCCCGATCTAACTACGTGGCCCGATCTAACTACGTGGCCCGATCTAACTACATGGCCCGGTTCGCGGTTTCCGCGCACCGGGCCGCCCGCCACCCTTACTTCAGCTTGGCTCCCCCCACATCCTCGTCCCACTTGCGGAAGGCGGCGACCAGTCGGGCGTCGGCCAGGGGGATTTCGATCGGGTTTTCCGCGATCAGCTTGTCGTATTCCGGCCGGCCGAATTCCTTGATGGCGTCCTGGCTGGATTTCGGCGCCATGCTGAGCGGGACGTCCTTGATCGCCGGGCCCGGATAGAAATAGCCGTCATCATAGGCATAGGCCTGGGCTTCCGGCTTCAGCATGTAAGCCATCAGGTCCAGCACGACCGCCAGATGATCCGGCGAGATGCCCTTCGGCACGACCATGTATTGCGCGTCGGATACCCAGTGAAACCCCTTCAAGGTACCCACTTCGGCCGATTTCGGCACCGTGCCCAGCACCCGCGGATTGATGTCCCAGCCGGTCGTCGTGATGATGATGTCGCGCGATCCCTCGCCGAATTCCTTCATCGTCGCTCCGGTGCCCGACGGGTAGTATTCGATGCAGGAATTCAGGTCTTTCAGGTAAGCCCAGGTCTTATCCCAGCCCTTGATCGGATCCTTGGGGTCGCTGTCGCCCAGCAGATAGGGCAGGGCCTGCAGCCAGGTGCGGCCGGGACCTGAATTCGCCGGTCGCGCATACATCAGCCGGTTCGGATGCGCCTTGCACCAGGCAAGCAGCTCGTCGGTGGATTTCGGGATGTCCTTGACCCGCTCCGGCGCGTACTCGATGAGCGGCCCCGACGGGTAATAGACGACGGCGACCGCGTAGCCATCGACCAGTTGCTGCATCTTCAGCGCGGCCGGCAGGTAGTTGGCCTCCAGATTCGGGAATTTCGCGGCATACTCCGGCAGGAGCTTGATCCATTCATCCTGTCCCAGGCCGGCGGCGATGCCGTCGGTGCCGCTCAGCACCAGGTCGATATCGAGGCGGTTCGCGTTCTGCTGCGCCTTGATCTTGCCCGCGAGCTCCGGACCCGGCGCCTTGGTGAAGGTGATCTTCGAGACCAGCTTCGGATGCTCGTCGCGGTATTTCTCGATCGCCTTTTGGGTCAGCGCCAGGGTGCCGGCGACATCGATGATGTTGAGCGTCACCGGTGAGGTGGGCAAGGGGGGTGCTTCGGCATGGGCGGCACCCGTCGTCAGCCCCAGCAGCGCAGATAGGGCGAGCCCACGCGCGATTGTCGTCTTCAGCATGAATATCCTCCAGAACCGGTACGTTTGATACGTCTTCTAGGGTGAACCCACGCCGTTCCCCGCGGCGCGACTTGCTCACCGGCCGGACGGTTCCATTTCCCGGCGGGTTGGTCAACTGGCAATGTGGCCTGACCAATTTCGCCGAAAAAATTCCGTCGAGGATCGGGCTATTCGTCGGTGGGTACGCGGCCCTGAGTGACCAGGTCGAGGAGCGGGAGAAAGAATTCGGGTTCCTGCGCGCCGGAGATCGCATATTTCCCAGCCACGATGTAACACGGCACACCGGTAATTCCCCGTTGCCGCGCGGCGCGATCGTCGGCTTTGAGCGCCAAGCGATCGGCGTCGCCGGTCAGCCAGGCCTCGGCGGCCGTCCGGGCGAAACCTATCTCCGTCGCGATGTCGATGAGCACCGTCGGTTGGCCGATATCCCGGCCATCCTCGAAATAGGCGCGGAACAGGGCGTCGATCGCGACGTCCTGCCGCGCGGCATAGCCGGCCCACCGGATCAGCCGATGGGCATCGAGGCTGTTGGGGATGCGGTCGATGCGGCCGAAATCGAACCGGATGTCTTCGCGCCGGCCGGCCTCCTCGATCGAGCGCTGCAGCCGTTCGGCGTGATCCGCACCGCCGAATTTCGCCGCCATATAGGGGCCGCGCGGCACGCCCTCCGCCGGTAGCTCCGGATTCAATTGAAAGGCGCACCACCGCAACGTCGGCCGGACGTCCGGCCGTTCGGCGAGGGCCCGTTCCAGTCGGCGTTTGCCGATGAAGCACCACGGACAGACGATATCCGACACGATGTCGATGACGATTGGATGCGCCGCGACCCGATTTGTCCCGACCTGGCGTGCCTCGGTCTGATGGGGCATGACCACGGTCAGCGGCCGTCTTTCCAGAACCGGCGGGCTTTTTCAAAACCCCGCCAGGTCTCGGCGAAATGCTTGCGCGCGGTGCCGACCTCCGCCGCGGTCCAGCCGGCGATCAGGCCAGCGGCGCGCGCGGCCGCCTCGCCGCCGGCGGGCGACAGGCGCGCGATCATGCCGCGCGCGACCAGCCCGTCATTGACCTTGCCCAGTATCTCCTGCACCTCGCGCAGCATGTCGAGGTATTGGCGGGTCGTCTTGCCGTGGAACAAGGGGCGGAACACTTCGACCGCGTAGCGCAGTTTCTTCGCCTCGATGCGCAGTTCGTGCCAGCTGGCCGGTGCCGGATCGGTCAGGTGTTCGGCACCGCGCAGCAATCGCTTATGCCGATGGCCGAGCGTGTCGCGGGCGTATTCGACGAGCGGCCGATCGAGGGCCGCCGCCGCTTCCGGTGTCGGCGCTTCCGGCCAGATGCCCGCCTCGAACCACGCGGCCAGTCTTAGCCGCAAGGTCAGAAACTCCGGCGTGGATAGCTGGCGGGCGATCGTTCCGGCTGCCCGCTCGCGCAGCACGGCGGCGCCGAGCCGCAACTCGCGCAGGATCGGCTCGTCGCCCAAGGCCGCGCCCAACGGCATCAGGGTCTCCGCCGTGAACACGTCCCAGTCGCGCGCCTCGCCCAAAGCGCTCGCCAGCGCGCCCAACGCCTGACCGACCTGGCGCCGGGCGAGTTGCGGCAGGACCGGGCCGAAGATCGACAGCATCGACCGCAATCGGCGCAGGACGACGCGGGTCTGATGGATCGTCTGACCCTCGGGCGCCTTGGGTGTCGAGGCGAGGGTGTCGGTCAGGCGGGCGAGAGCCACGACATTCGCCTGGCCAATGGCGAGAAAACCGTCGCGCACGGTCATCGTCCGGTGCAGCGGCGGTCTGGAGGGGTCGACCTGCCACCAATCCTCCCCAGAGGCGAGGCCATAACCCAGCTGTTCGAGGCCTCGATCGGCCAGCCGGATCGGCACCTCACGGGCCAGCGCCGTGGCGGCGGCGAACAGGTGGGCCGGATCACCCTGGTCGACGCGCACCTCGGTGAGTGCCACCGTACGTTTGCCCGCCGCCGCTTCGATCGTGCCGAGCTCGATCGCCAGGACGACCGTGCCAGTCCCGAGTTGAAGCGTCCAACTGGTCCGCGTCAGCTCGATCGCGAAGGCGGGGCGCAGGTTGGTCGCGGTGATCCGGGCGACGATCGCCGGATCCGCCGGGGTGAAGGCCAAGCGGGTGAGGTCGAGGGTGGCCGCCCCGGTCGGCGGCGGTGCCGCGGATGGTTCAGCGTCGCTCTCGGCGGCCGATGTCGCGACCGGGAGGGCCGTGGCTGCCGTCAACAAGACGCCGTCCCAATCGCGGGGCACCGGGCCACCGGCCGGTTGGCGGATGTCGCGCAGCAGCTGCGTCCGGCGCTTACCCATGGTGACCGTGCCGAGCGCGATCCCGGCGCGGCCCAGCGCCCAATCCGGCGTGTCGTAGACGACGATCGACTGCCGGCGGACCACCGGGCGCCGCGCCGCGTGGCGGGTTAGCCAGGGGCTATGCCGCAAGGTTTCGGCGGCGCTACCCGGCAGTTCCAGCAGCAGGCGGAACTTGCCGCTCGCCGCCATCGGCCCCTGCTGCGGAAGCAAGACGGGCGGAATGCCGCCGTCCGATTGTTCCGCATCCATTTCAGCCACGATCGTCGGCTCCTATCGCTTTACGCCCCGCCGAATAGTCGGCCGGGCGCCGGGAAGAGAGACGCCAAGAATGTTGCACAAATTTGACGGGCTTGCGACGGCGAGAGACACCCTTAGAGACCGTTTGAGAACACGGTCGGGTCGGCCCAGCGGGTCTTTTTCGGATCGGGAGCGTCAGCCGCTTGCCACGATGTCCCAGCATCGGGGCTGCGCGACCTCCTTCCCGACCCGAAAAATCCCTCGCTGGCCCTCCGCCGCCGCATTCTCAAACGGTCTCTCAGCGGGGCTGGTCGAGCAACACGCCCTCGCGAATTGTCGCCCGCCGGGGGTTGTGCCCGATCCAATAGGCGAGCTCCGCCGGGTGCGCCACGTCCCAGAGCACCAAATCCGCGCGCAATCCGACGCCGAGCCGCCCGCGATCTTTGAGACCGAGCGCCTGGGCGGCGTTGCGGGTGATCCCGGCGAGCGCTTCCTCGGGCGTCAGGCGGAACAGCGTGCAGGCCATCGACAGCATCAGCAGCAGCGAGGTGGCCGGCGAGGAACCCGGGTTGCAATTGGTGGCGATCGCCATCGGCACGCCCGCCTCGCGCAGGGCCGCGACCGGCGGAAGCTTCGTCTCGCGCAGGAAATACGAGGCGCCGGGCAGCAGCACGGCGACCGTGCCGGCGCTGGCCATGGCCGCGACGCTGTCCGCCGAGGCATGCTCCAGATGATCGGCCGAGAGTGCCCCGAAACGGGCCGCGAGGCCGCTGCCGCCGGTATCGGAAAGCTGGTCGGCATGCAGTTTGACCGGCAGGCCCAGTTGCGTCGCCCGTGCGAAGATCCGCGCGGTTTCCTCGGCGGTGAAGGCGATGCCCTCGCAGAACGCGTCGACCGCGTCGGCCAGGCCGGACGCCGCCACGGCGGGCAGCATTTGGTCGCAGAGCAGGGTGACGTAGTCGCCCTGCCGGCCGGCGAACTCGGTCGGCAGGGCATGCGCGCCGAGGAAGCTGGTACGCACGCTGACCGGCAACAGGCTTTCCAGCCGCCGGGCCACGCGCAGCATCTTCAATTCGGCTTCCAACTCCAGCCCATAGCCGGATTTCACCTCGACCGTGGTGACCCCCTCGGCGACCAGCCGGGCCAGCCGGCGAAGGGCCGAGTCGGTCAGCGCCTGCTCGCTGGCAGCGCGGGTCGCCGCCACGGTCGCGACGATGCCGCCGCCGGCGCGGGCGATCGCCTCGTAGCTGGCACCCTCCAGCCGCAGTTCGAATTCACGCCAGCGCTCGCCGCCGAACACGATATGCGTGTGGCAATCGATCAGCCCCGGCGTGAGCCAGCCCCCGGCACCTTGGCGGACCGTCCGCGCCAGGCTTTCGGCCGGACCCGGCAGCGCCGATCCGGGGCCGAGCCAGGCGATCTTGCCGTCCTTGATCGCCAGTGCCGCATCCTCGATCGTGCCGTAAGGGGCTGACCCATGGTCGGCGGCATCGCGATCCATCGTCGCCAGGTTGACGTCGACCCACAGCTCGTCCCACCGATGCATGGCGCTTCCCTGCTTTCCCAAGATCGGAGGCTTTACGCGTACCGATCGACGGGCGAGACTGTGCCATGACCAGCCACTTCGCCGAAACCGCCTTGCTGCCGGATGGCTGGGCCGACCGGGTTCGCTTCGAGATCGATGCGCGGGGGGACTTGCTCAGCGTCACCGCCGATGCCGACCCCGCCGGCGCCGAGCGGCTCGACGGGCCGGTGGTGCCCGGGATGCCCAACCTCCATTCCCACGCCTTCCAGCGCGCCATGGCGGGGCTTGCCGAGCGGGTAGGGGCGGGCGAGGACAGTTTCTGGGGTTGGCGCGAGGTGATGTACCGATTCCTCGGTGCCTTGACGCCGGAGGATGTCCAGGCGATCGCCGCCTGGCTCTATGTCGAGATGCTGAAGGTCGGGTATACGGCGGTCGGTGAATTCCACTACCTGCATCATGCGGCCGACGGCACGCCCTATGCGGATCGGGCGGAGTTGTCCGAACGGATCATCGCCGCGGCGACCGAGACCGGCATCGGCCTCACTCACCTGCCGGTGCTGTATCAGACCGGCGGGTTCGGCGGCGTGCCACCGGGTGCTGGACAGCGCCGCTTTCTCAACGGCGTCGACGACATCCTGGGGCTGGTCGAGGATCTCGCCCGGCGGCACGGCGCGGATCCACAATTCCGGCTCGGCGTGGCGCCGCATTCGCTGCGCGCGGTGCCACCTGCGAGCCTCGACGCGCTGGTCGCCGGCCTGCGCGACCGCGATCCCACCGCACCGATCCACATCCATGTGGCGGAACAGATCCGCGAGGTCGATGACTGCGTCGCCTGGAGCGGTGCCCGCCCGGTCGAATGGCTGCTCGACCACGCGCCGGTCGACCGGCATTGGTGCCTGGTCCATGCGACCCATGTCGAGGCGACAGAAATCGCCGGCATGGCGGCGGCCCAGGCGGTTGTCGGGCTCTGTCCCACGACCGAGGCCAATCTGGGCGACGGGTTGTTTCCCGTTGACGCCTATCAGGCGGCGAGCGGGCGGTGGGGCATCGGCTCCGACAGTCACATCTCGGTCAGCCCGATCGAGGAACTGCGCTGGCTCGATTACGGCCAGCGCCTGATCCGTCGTCGGCGTTGGTCGGCGGGGCAAGGCGAGGGATCGATCGGCACGGCGCTCTATGGCGCCGCCCTGTCCGGCGGCGCCGCGGCGCTGGGCCGGCTTATCGGTCGCCTGGCGCCTGGATATCGAGCCGATCTGCTGGTGCTGGACGCCGATCATCCGACCCTGCTGGGTCGCCGGCGCGACACGCTGCTGGACGCGCTGGTCTTCGCCGGCAACGGCAACCCGGTTCGACATGTCATGGTCGGGGGACGCTGGCGGGTGCGCGACGGCCGGCATCCGGCGGAGCGGGAGATGGCCGAGCGGTTTCGCCTCGCCCTCGCCCGGATCGGTTAATGAATTCGACAACTCTGTTGGGCATGGTGATTGCTGGGCCATTATCCCTAGGCTAATTTGGCCGTTTTTCCCCGCTGAGAGTAGAATGCTGCGAAACTTGAAGTTCAAGCGCGCTCGACCCGCGCCCGCCGTTTCCGCATCCACCGAACCCGTATCGGAACGTCCGGTGCTGCTCGAGGTGATCGACGCGGCCGCCGATCTGCTGACGATCGACGAAGAGGCGGAAGCCCGGCGGGCGGAGCGGGAGAGCCCGCCGATCGGGCGGTTCCTGGAAATGGGTGCCGTGCGGCTGCATTACGTCGATCGCGGGGTGGGCCGGCCGGTCGTCTATCTTCACGGCGCCGGCGGCATGGTACAGGATTTCGCGTCGAGCGGTTTGGCGGTCGCGGCGCAGCGGTACCGGACGATCGCCATCGATCGGCCCGGCTACGGTCACAGCACGCGGACCCGCAACGAGCAGGCGGGCCTGAAGCGCCAGGCGGCGCTGATTCATGACGCGCTCGCCCGGCTCGGCGTCGAGCGGCCGATTTTGATCGGCCATTCCTGGGGCGGCGCCCTGGCGCTCGCCTATGCGCTGGAATTCCCCGCCGATATCGCCGGCCTGGTGCTGCTGGCCGGCTGGAGCCATCCGGCGCGGCATGCGACCGTCATGCTGATGTCGCTGCCGGCGGCGCCGCTGATCGGTGATCTGATGGGCCGAACTGTGCTGTCGTCCTTTGCGCGCAGCATGGCGCGCGACGTGCTGGCGAAGATCTTCGCCCCCAATCCGGTCCCCGCCAGTTTCGAGAACTTTCCCATCGGCCTGTCGATCCGGCCGTCGCAACTCCGTGCCAATGCCGAGGATCTGCGGCGGCTCAACCTCACCGTGGCGCGGTTGCAGCACCGGTATCACCAGATCACCGTGCCGGTCGAGATCGTCACCGGCGACAAAGACCAGATCGTCGATCATCGGCAGCACGCCTTGCGCCTCGCGGCGGCCTTGCCGCAGGCACGGCTCACGCTGCTGCCGGGCGTCGGTCACATGGTGCATCACGTGGCACCGGAGGCGGTGCTGGCGGCGCTCGACCGGGTCGCCGCCGCCAGCACCCAACCGACGGTCGAAGCAGCTATTGATGGAACACCACCTTTTTTTGCTCGACCTGCGATCCGCGCCCTGTAACTGTACGTACACGATCAATCGGGGCTGCCGATCGGCCGGGGTGGCTGAGCGGCAGGGGCAATCAGGGGGTGGGTATGGCTTACAGTCTCGCCGCGAAAGCGGCCGGTGCGGTACTAGCGTTCGTCATCGGGGTGGCACCGGCTTATGCCGCCGACCCGATCAAGATCGGTGAAATCAACAGTTACAAGGTGTTCCCGGCCTTTCTTGAGCCCTATAAGAAGGGCATCGAACTGGCGGTCGAGCAGATCAACGCGGCGGGCGGCGTGCTTGGCCGGCCGCTTGAAGTGCTGTCCCGGGATGATGCCGGCAATCCCGGCGACGCGGTGCGTGTCGCGGAGGAGTTGCTGACCGGCGACAAGGTCGCCGTGCTCTCCGGCACGTTTCCGTCGAATGTCGGCTTGGCGGTCGCCGATTTCGCCAAGCAGCACAAGACGCTGTTCGTCGCCGGCGAGCCGCTGACCGACCAGCTCGTCTGGGATGCGGGCAACAAGTATACCTTCCGCCTGCGCCCCTCGACCTACATGCAGGCGGCCATGGTGGTGCCGGAGGCGGTCAAGCTGAAAGCCAAGCGCTGGGCCTTCGTCTCGCCCAATTACGAATATGGCCAGTCGGCGGTGCGCGCCTTCAAGGCGCTGCTGAAGCAGCAGCAGCCGGATGTCGAGTTCGTCGGCGATCAATTCCCGCCGCTGGGCAAGCTCGATGCCGGCCCGGTGGTCGATGCCTTGGCCGATCTCAAGCCCGACGCGATCTTCAACGCCTTGTTCGGCCCCGATCTACAGAAATTCGTCCGCGAGGGCAGCCTGCGCGGCTTGTTCAAGGATCGCGCGGTGGTCAGCCTGCTGACCGGCGAGCCGGAATATCTCGACCCGCTGAAGGACGAGACGCCCGCCGGCTGGATCGTCACCGGCTATCCCTGGTCCGAGATCAAGACCCCGGAGCATGTGAAATTCGTCGACGCCTACCAGGCGAAGTTCCACGACTACCCGCGGGTCGGGTCGGTCGTCGGCTATAGCCTGATCAACTCGATCGCCGCCGGCATCAAGAAGGCCGGCACGGCGACCGATCAGGAGAAGCTGGTCGCGGCCTTCGTCGGATTGGTGGCACCGACTCCGTTCGGTGACATCACCTATCGGCCGATCGACCATCAATCGACGATGGGTGCGTTCGTCGGCAAGACGGCGCTGCGTGACGGCAAGGGCGTCATGGTCGATTGGACCTTCGCCGATGGCGCCAAATTCCTGCCGTCCGACGATTACGTGAGGAAGCTGCGGCCGGCCGAATAAGCTGCCCGCATAGTGCTCATTTCTCGTTCCCCTCGTTGATCATGGCGACAATCGTCATCCAATTGTTGAACGGGCTGGCCGGGGCTTCGGCCCTGTTCCTGGTCGCGGCCGGCCTGTCCGTGGTGTTCGGCGTCAGCCGGATGGTGAACTTCGCCCATGGTTCGCTCGCCATGCTGGGGGCGTTCATCGCGGCCACGGCGGTGGCGCGGATCGGCGGCGGCTTGCCGGGCTATGTCCTGGCCGTGCTGCTCGCCGGCCTCGCCGTCGGCCTCCTCGGCATCGTCATCGAGATCGTCCTGTTGCGGCGGATCTACCGCTCGCCGGAGCTGTTCCAGCTGCTCGCCACCTTCGGCCTGGTGCTGGTGATCGGCGATCTGGCGCTCAGGATCTGGGGGCCGGAGGATATCCTGGGGCCGCGCGTACCCGGTTTGAGCAGCGCCATCCAGGTCATGGGACGATCGTTCCCTGAATATGATCTGGTGCTGATCGGGGTCGGCCCCGTGGTGCTCGGCCTGTTATGGCTGCTGTTCAACCGGACCCGCTGGGGCGTGCTGGTGCGTGCCGCCACCCTCGATCGCGAGATGGTCGATCTGCTGGGGGTCAGCCAGGGCTGGCTGTTCACCAGCGTGTTCTTCCTGGGGGCGTTCCTGGCCGGGTTGGGCGGGGCGATCCAGCTGCCGCGCGAGGGGGCCAACCTCAATCTCGACATCGCGATCATCACCGATGCCTTCGTCGTCGTGGTGGTCGGCGGCATGGGCAGCATCACCGGTGCCTATCTGGCCGCCTTGCTGATCGGCATCTTGAAGGCGATCGCGATCTCGGTCGGCGAGGTTCATGTTTTCGGGCTGGTCGGCTCCCTGTCACGCGTCATCCTGGTGCTGGAATTCCTGGTGATGGCGACCGTCCTGGTGATCCGCCCACATGGCTTGCTCGGGCGTGCCGACACGGCGTCGCGCGCGGCCGGCGGCGGGGTCGTGCCGATGGGCGAGTGGCGGCCGCCGATCCTCTGGCGCCGGCTCGGTCTCGCGGCGCTGGCCGTCATCCTGCTGGCGCTGCCGCTGCTGTTGCCGGCCTATTGGCTGGTGGTGGCGATCGAGGTCATCCTGTTCGCGCTGTTCGCAGCCAGCCTGCACTTCATCCTGGGGCCCGGCGGCTTGGTCTCGTTCGGCCATGCCGCGTTCTTCGGGATCGGTGCTTATGGGGCGGCCCTGGTGGTGCGTCATTGGGGCTGGCCGATGCTGGCGGCGATCCCCGCCGGCATCGCCGCCGCCACCATCGCGGCCGTGCTGGTCGGCTGGTTCGTGGTCCGGCTGACCGGCGTGTACCTCGCGATGCTGACCATGGCTTTCGCCCAGATCGCTTGGTCGGTGGTGTTCCAATGGGACACGCTGACTGGCGGCGACAATGGGTTGATCGGCATCTGGCCGGCATCCTGGGCGGCCGATCGGCGCGTGTTCTATCTGCTGGCGCTCTGCCTCTGCGCGCTCGGCGTGTTGGGCCTTCGGCGCGTGCTGGCGGCACCTTTCGGCATGGCGTTGCGCGCGGCCCGGGATTCCAGCCTGCGCGCCGAGGCGATCGGCATCGATGTGCGCCGGGTGCATTGGCTGGCGTTCAGCCTCGCCGGGTTGACGGCCGGCCTCGCCGGCGCGCTCTACGCGTTCTACAAGGGCAATGTCACCCCGGCCTCGACCCTGTCGATCCCGATCTCGGTCGACGGGTTGGTCATGGTCCTGCTGGGCGGCGTCGGCGTCGCCAGCGGCCCGTTGGTCGGCGCCGGAGTCTTCGTCATCCTGCGCGACGAGTTGGCCCGCTTCGACTTCTGGCGGCTGATCTTGGGCGGCACCATCATGCTGATGGTCTTGGCCTTTCCCGAAGGCATCGCCGGTTTCGTGCAGCGCGTGGTTGCTCGAAGCTTGAAAGGACTTGCCGAAAGGCATTAATTGACCATATTTTGCCTGTAGGCAATTATGGAGGGGCCGATGACGGTCTCCGCGCTGCAACCGATCGATGCCGGGATGGTCCGCGCCGCCGACGCGCTGATCGGTTTCTTTCGGATTATGGAGTTGTGGCGGGTCGATACCATCGATGCGCGCGCCATCCTGGGCGCGCCGCCCCAGCGCACGTTCTACAAGTGGCGGTCGGGGCAGGTCGGTGCCGTGCCGCTCGATACGATCCGGCGGATCGGCTATGTCAGCGGCATCTTCAAGGCCCTGCAGATCCTCTACGCGAACCCGGCACAGGCCGATGCCTGGGTCGCGAGCCCGAACCGGGCGTTCGGCGGGCAATCGCCACTGCAGCGCATGAGCGCCGGCGACGTCACCGATCTCGCCGCCGTGAGGCAATATCTGGACGCCGCGCGCGCGCCCTGGTCCTAAACCATCAGCTCCCTAAACCATCAGCTTCCTGAACCATCCAATGGCCGATCCCCTCACCCCGCCGATCCGCCGGATCGTCTGGCCGGCGGCGACGCGAATCATCGCGTCGCGCCACCCGCCGATCGATCTCTACGAACGTGTCTCGCCCGATCCCGCCATCCGTGACGCGTTGATCGCCGCCGAGATGCTGACCAACCCGCGTCTGCGCGACGAAGTGGGCGAGATCGGCCTGGTGGCAGCCGAGGACCGCGTCAGCGGCCCCGGGGCCACCTGGGTCATGGCCTCGTTCACCCATCTCAATCCGCAGGGCTCGCGGTTTTCCAACGGCAAATGGGGGGTCTATTACGCCGCCGAGGACCGGGCGACGGCGATCGCCGAGACGATCCATCATTTCGGCCGCTATGCGAGCGATGCGGGCGACGGGCCGCGATACGAGGATATGCGGGTGCTGGTCGGCCGGATCGACGCGTCGTTGCACGATCTTGCGGCGGTGCCCACCGAAGCAGGGGCGGCGGTGCTCGATCCCGAGGACTATACCGCCGGCCAGTCGCTCGCCGCCCGATTGAAGGCGGCGGACAGCAACGGCGTGCATTATCCCAGCGTGCGGCGGCCGGGCGGGCGCTGCGTCGGCGCGTTCCGCCCGCGCGTCGTCGGCCTGCCGATCCAGGCCGGCCATCTGACGTATCATTGGGATGGCGAACGGGTGCGGCGCTATTTCGACTACGGCACCGACGACTGGGTTGATCTAGCTTAGGCTATGACCCGCGTGATCGAGGACCAGGAAGGAACATCCGATGCCCCAGCAGAGTTTCATGCGCCGCGCGATCGCCCTGTCTCAGGGCATCGGGGAGGGGGGGCCGTTCGGGGCGGTCATCGTCAAGGATGGCAGGATCATCGCCGAGGGCAACAACCGGGTCACCTCGACCAACGACCCGACGGCGCATGCGGAGATCGTGGCGATCCGCAACGCCTGCGCCACCCTCAATAGCTTCAGCCTGGCGGGTTGCGAGATCTATAGCAGCTGCGAGCCTTGTCCAATGTGCCTCGCCGCGATCTATTGGGCGCGGCTCGATCGCATCCATTACGGCAATAGCCGGATCGACGCGGCCCGGATCGGCTTCGACGACGAATTCCTTTATCAGGAGATCCCCCGCCCGATCGGGGAGCGTCGCATGCCGATGACCCAGGTGCTGGCCGAGGAGGCGCTCGCGGCGTTCGCCGCCTGGCACAGACGGCCGGACAAAACGCCTTACTGAGGCGAGTGGAAGAGAGGAGCCCCGATCGATGGCCACGACCCGTTTGGATGCCAGCGGCCTACTGTGCCCGCTGCCCGTGCTGAAGGCCCGCAAGGCGCTGAAGGCGGTGGCGATCGGCGACCTGCTGGACATCGTCGCGACCGATCCGGGTGCCGCAAAGGACTTCCCGGCCTTCTGCGAGACGACCGGCAATACCCTGGTCGAAACCATAGCCGAGGGCGAGGCGACGGTGTACCGGATCAGGCGGGATCGGTAGCGGCGTTGGAGGACATCTCAAGCCTCATTGTTCACCCGCCTAATATGCCACGTTCCATGTCATTTTCTTCGAGGAACGATTGAGGAAGGACAGAGACGTGGCGCACGATCCAGCAACCTTGCGGTTTTACGCGGATGAAGCCGCTCGTTACGCCGTGCAGGCGCGGCAGAAGCCCACAAGACAGCTCGCCGATTTCCTAGACGAGCTTCCGTCTGGTGGAAAGGTGCTGGAACTCGGCTGCGGCGCCGGGATCGAGACCGAGGAGATCATTCGGCGCGGCTTCGATGTCGTGGCGACGGATGGCTCGCCGGAAATGGCGGCGGAGGCGGCGCGGCGGATCGGCCGTCCGGTCGGGACGCTGCTGTTCGAGGCGATCGACGACATCGGGTGTTATGACGGCATCTGGGCCAATGCCTGCCTGCTGCATGTTCCGCTGGCGGATCTGGCGCGGGTGCTGTCGCTGATCCATCGGGCCTTGAAGCTGGGCGGGCGCTTTCGGGCGAGCTTCAAGCAGGGGGCGGGCGAGGATCGTGACGGCTTCGGCCGGTATTACAATTACCCGACCGAGGCGGAGATCCGGCACCACTACGCGGCAGCGGCCGCCTGGCACAGCCTCGACATCGTCGAGGCGGGCGGTTCGGGGTATGACAAGGTGCCCGTGACCTGGCTGTGGTGCGCCGCGAGGAAATAGTGGCGGGTGTAGTCGCGAATAGATTTAAAATATTAAGGCAATCGTTATTCCCGAGAAAGCGGGGATGACGAAATAAAGATGGGCGAAATTCGCGGGTGTCGTAGGGTTTACTTGCCGCCGTTGACGCTCAGCGTCTGGCCGGTGATCCAGGCGGCCTGCTCACCGGCCCAGCCCAGCGTGGTGATCCCAGCATTTGTTGGTCGTGATGATACCTGTTTAAGATCGCGTGGCCATCTCAAAGGAGACCTCGAATGAACGATGCAGCTCATCCCGCTGGCCGTCCCGCCGGCGAGCCGTGGCAGTGGGAAGAGCCGGTCTGGCGCGAGATCGTCGGCCGCGCCCGTGCCGGCCGCAGCCTAAAGCCGTCGCACTGGCCGGGCGGTGCGCGCTGCGCCGTGGCGTTGTCGTTCGATGCCGATCACGAGACCATTCCGCTGCGCGACAACGACGACAGCCCGATGCGGATCAGCCAGGGCCAATACGGCAACCGGCAAGGCGTGCCGCGGCTGCGTCGGCTGCTGGAAGCGCATGCGGTGCCCGCGACGTTCTTCTACCCCGCCGTCTCGGCCCTGCTGCATCCGGACGAGGTGCGCGGCGTGGCGCGGGAGGGACACGAGATCGGCATCCATTCCTGGATCCACGAGAAGAACACCGATCTGTCCTACGAGAACGAACGCGACCTCAGCCTACGCGCGGCGGATACGCTGGAGAAGGTGTCGGGGTTCCGCCCGGTCGGGATGCGTACAGCGAGCTGGGACTTCTCGGTCAACACGCTGCGCATCGAACGGGAGATGGGGCTGCTCTACGACAGCAGCCTGATGGCGGATGACGAGCCCTACGAGCTGCTCGCCGATGGCGAGCCGACGGGCATGGTCGAATTGCCGCCGGAATGGATCCGCGACGATGCCGTCTATTTCAACATGCTGCGTTTTTCCGGGCTACGGCCCTACACGGCCCCCTCGGCGGTGGAGGAGATATTCCGCGCCGAATTCGACGGTGCCTGGGAGGAGGGCGGGCTGTTCCTGCTGACCATGCATCCGCATGTCATCGGCCATCGCAGCCGGGTGCCGCTGCTCCGGCGGCTGATCGAGCATATGAAGCAGCAGGGCGGCTGCTGGTTCGCGACCCACGCCCAGGTCGCGACCTGGTGCCGCGACCAAGCCGCCCCACCGCTCCGAGGCGCCGGGGTTTAGTCGGTGGTGGCTTTGTCGACCGCGCGGCCCGCCTTCTGTGCCGGACCCGGCGGATCGATCGCGTCCTTGATGCTTTGTCCGGCATTGTCGATCGACTTGCCGGCTTGCTCGGCGGGTCCTTCCTTGTGGCAGCCGGCGAGCGCCAGCAGCGGAAGGGCGAAGATCGCGATGCGGATGACCTTGAACACGAGAATAATCCCTGGTTGACCGCGCTAGGGCGGCGAGTACCAGGAGTAACGTCCTATGCGCGCCATCGTTCAAACATCAAGGAATCGGGAGGCCCAAGCCGCTCGGGGCTTCAACCCGGCTCTTTCACTGCCATGCCGACATCCGCGTAGAACCGCGCGGCGCCCGGGTGCAGCGGAATGCTGATGCCTTCCAGGGCATGGGGCAGGGTGATGCGCTTGCCGATCGGGTGGCCGCCTTCGAACAGCCGACGGTTGCCGTCCTGCCACAGTGCCTTCACCAAGGCGTAGGCGAGGTCGTTGTCCAGCGTCGTCGAGGCGATCCACAACGCGCCGATGCTCAGGGTCGGCGTCTCGTCCTCCAGCCCCGCATAGGTGCTGCCCGGGATCGCCTCACGGTTGAAGAAGGGTGAGCGCCGCTGCAGCTTTTCCAGGGTTTGGGCGTCGAGCGGCACCAGCCTGATCGGCAGCATCGCCGCCAGATCGGCGATCGCCGGAACGGGATAGCCGCCGAACAGGAAAAACCCATCGAGCGAGCCGTCTTGCAGGGCGGTCGCGGCCGACGAGACCTTGAGGTTGGCCGCCTTCACGTCCCGCTCGCTCAGTCCGACCGCGGCCAGGATCAGGCGCGCATCGACCAGCGTGCCCGATTCCGGCTCGCCGAGGGAGATGCGTTTGCCCTTGAGGTCCTTCAGCGTATGGATCGGGCCATCGGCACGGACCACGATGTGGATGGTCTCGGGGAACAGATTGGCCAGCGCCCGGATCGAGATCAGCGGCTTCTTTTTGTCGAAGATCCCCGTCCCGGTATAGGCCCAGGTGGCGATATCGGCCTGGCAGAGCGCCGACTCGATACGGTCGCTCGCCACCGCCTGTACATTGTCGACCGAGCCCTGGCTCGCCTGAGCGACCGCGATCATGCCGGGCACGCCGCAACTGCCGCCGCGTTCGCAATCGCGCGATCCCGGCGGGTTCGAAATGGCGCTGGCGATCTCGCCGCCGATCGGGAAATAGGTGCCCGACGTGGCGGCGGTGCCGATCCGGAAGAAACGCGCCTCGGGTGTCGCCGCGGCGCCGATCCGCCGGGCGAGGCCGGCGGCACCGCCCAGCAGGGCGGCGGCGCCGAGGCCGCCGACCATGAGAAAACGCCGCGTCATAGGCGCGCCAAGGATCGTCCGGGGGGAGCCGGGCGTGGGTGGGTGAGCAGGCGGCGGCCTAAGCGTCATCTTGAGAACCGCGGTTGACGGCTATCCGGATCATTCCAGCCCGGCACACCATGATTACAGCGGAAGTGTTGCGATGTCGTTGACCGGCCGATCCGCCGTAGCCCGTAGGGGAATTTTTTCCACTACGGTGGCTTTGGCGCTCCACCGATACCGAGCTAACGGCGGAGGGCGGGCGGATATTTCATCCCGAAGCAGGTTTCTTTTCGGTGCTCGCCCGATATGAGCGGCTGACTATGAGCGGACTGTGCCGGCGGCGAGATCGCGCTAAGCTGTCGACCAAGGAAACACGCCGAAGAATCGGCGGCCGCATTCGAGGGGAGGTCTCGTCATGATCGCCAGCATCACCGTTCCACGGCTTATCCAGATCGGTGGCGGCGCGCTCGCCCAGATCGCCGAGGTTCTGGATAAGGTCGGCGGCCGGCACCCCTTGATCGTGACCGATCCGTTCATGCGCTCCTCCGGCATGCTCGGCCGGTTGACGGCGCTGCTCGACGCGGCGGCCCTCCGCTATGGCGTGTTCGCCGATACCGTGCCCGATCCGACCACCGACGTGGTCGAGGCGGGGGTGCGGGTGCTGACCGCCGGAGCGGACGATGCGCCTTATGATTGCATCGTGGCCCTGGGCGGCGGCAGCCCGATCGATACGGCCAAGGCGATGTCGATGCTGGCGGCGAATGGCGGCCGGGTCCGCGACTATAGGGTGCCCAATCCCATCCCCCGGATCGGCGTGCCGCTGGTGGCGATCCCGACCACGGCCGGGACCGGTTCGGAGGTCACGCGGTTCACCGTCATCACCGATACCGAGACCGACGAGAAGATGCTGATCATGGGGCTCGCCTGCACGGCGACCGCGGCGATCGTCGATTACGAACTGACGCTCAGCATGCCGTTCCGGTTGACCGCCGATACCGGGATCGACAGCCTGACCCATGCGATCGAAGCCTATGTCAGCCGCAAGGCCAGCCCGTTCACCGACGGGTTGGCGCTCTCGGCGATCGAGATCATCTCGCGCAATCTGCGGACCGCCTGTTTCGCGCCGGGTGACCATGCCGCGCGCGAGGCCATGATGCTGGGCGCGATGCAGGCGGGCATCGCTTTCTCCAATGCTTCGGTGGCGCTGGTCCATGGCATGAGCCGGCCGATCGGCGCCTTCTTCCACGTGCCGCATGGCCTGTCGAATGCCATGCTGTTGCCGGAGGTCACGGCGTTCTCCGCATCGGCGGCCCTGCCGCGCTATGCGCGATGTGCGAAGGCCATGGGGCTCGCCGATGACAGCGAAGGCGACCAAGCGGCCACGGCCCGGTTGATCGGTGGCCTCCGCAACCTCAACGCCGATCTCAAAGTGCCGACGCCGGCGGAATACGGCATCGACCGGCAGCGCTATTTCGACCTCGCCGCCACCATGGCCCAGCAGGCGCTGGCTTCCGGCTCGCCGGGCAACAACCCGCGCGTGCCGACGGCCGAGGAAATCATCAAGCTCTACGCGCGGATTTATGCGTAGCGACGCGCCATCAGAGTTTCTGTCGGGGCCGCCGCCGATTGAGTGCGCTTAGGTTATCGCCGTGAATGCCGCCCGCGCGCAGGAGCGGTTTGCGACGCTCACGGCCCAAGTTCGGATCGATCGCGAACAACGAGGCCCGCCGCACCGCCGAAGCGATGGAACAAATCCTGAATACTGTAGAGATCTGTACGATATTTAACTATTTAATAAGAAATTTATAATAAAAATTTATATAGTAACTTATTTCTTTATATTGGAGATCTTTTGTGCTGAGAAACACTCGAATAATTTCGAAACTTCTTGTCGGATTTGGTATTTTGGTCGTTTTGATTGCCGGATTGAGTAGTTTTGTAATTTATTCGAGTGCATCCTCGCGAACCTTCTTTGATAATGTGAGTCGTAGCAGAGGCAATGAAGCCCTAGAGGAACTCGCTGAGAAGCGGGCGTTCGAAGGCAGGATGCAGGGCTGGATGGCGCTTGCGACGGGCGACCAGAGTCATTGGCAGATGGCTGACCGGGCCTTTCAGAAGGCTCACCAAAATTTAGCGGAGCTCCAAGCCCGGACGAAAGATCCCTCGCGGCTGACGATGGCAAAGGACTTGGAGGTTGCGATTACGGCCTATGAAGCCGTCATAGCGAAGCTGAAGAACTTTGGCGGCATGAACAATGCGCTGGATGTCCCGGAAGCGAAGAGTGGGATCGCCGAGACGAGAGCCGCAGCCGGAAAGTTCGAGGAGATTGGCGGGCGCCTTTCGGAGGGATACGAGAAGACAGCCAATGCCTTCGACATCGCTGCGACGGATAAAATTGCCGCCACCATCAACATCGCTCTCGTCATCGGCATCTCGAGTGTCCTGTTCGGCCTCGCGCTCGCCTTCGCCATCGCGCGGAGTATTGCTGATCCGGTCAAGGGCATGACCGCGGCGATGAGCCGTCTGGCGCGACGCGATATGGCGACGGATATCGTCGGTCTCGGACGCAAAGACGAGATTGGGGACATGGCGAAAGCCGTGCAAGTGTTCAGGGACAATATGATCGAGGCAGATCGCCTCGTCGCGGCGCAAGCAGCGGATAACGAGGCCAAGGTTCGTCGCGCACTGCAACTGGAGAGCCTAACCAAAACGTTCGAGGCGAAGGTCGGCGAACTCGTCAATGGCGTCTCGTCGGCGGCGATCGAGATGGAGGGGACGGCGCGGTCGATGTCGTCGATCGCCGAACAGACGAATATGCAAGCTGGCGCGGTCTCCGCCGCATCGGAACAAACCTCCGCGAACGTGCAGACCGTGGCCGCTGCGACCGAGGAACTTTCCTCCTCGGTCGAGGAGATCGGTCGACAGGTGGAGCAGTCGGCGAGGATCGCCGGCAAGGCGGTCGATGATGCGCGGCGGGCTGGCACCGACATACAGGCGCTGGCGCTGGGCGCTCAGAAGATCGGCAACGTCGTGACGCTCATTCAGGCGATCGCCGGTCAAACGAATTTGCTGGCGCTCAATGCCACGATCGAGGCTGCGCGCGCCGGCGAGGCGGGTAAAGGTTTCGCCGTCGTCGCATCCGAGGTGAAGTCCCTGGCTACCCAAACCGCCAGGGCGACGACCGAGATCGCCGAGCAGATCACGGCCATTCAAGGGGCGACATCGCAAACGGTGACGGCCATCCAGGGCATCATCGGCACCATCGTCGAGATCAACGATATCGCGGCGGGAATCGCGTCCGCGGTTGAGGAACAAGGTGCCGCGACCAGGGAAATCGCCCGGAATGTTCAGGAGGCCGCGAGGGGCACGCAGGAGGTGTCATCGAACATCTCAGGCGTCCGGGAAGCCTCGACCGCGACCGGTTCGGCCGCGGCGGAGGTTCTGTCGGTGGCGGGCGAGCTTTCCCAGCAGGTCGATAGCCTCACCGGGGAGGTAAATCAGTTCATCAGGGGCGTTAGGGCGGCATAAGTGTAGTGGCTCGAGACAATCCGCGGCCCGGTCGGAAACAATGTCGGCCGCCTCGGTCACGGACTTGGCCTTCAGCTGACCGAGCCGCCATCGCATCGGCTCGGCGATGGTACCGTCATCCTGGAAAACATGGTCCTGACCATCGAGCCCGGAATGGAATATGCGCCCGGCAAGATGAGGGCCCCTCGGGGGCCAGTAATTGGGCTCTGAGTAGCAGAGGAACAGAAAACCTAGGTAAGCGTATGCACCGATAGGGGCCGCTGCAAACCCGTCCTTTCGTCCGATCTGTCGCCAAACCTGCGACGCGGTCTAATGCTAGATCAGCCCATATTGCCTTGCCTTGTTGCGCAGGAAAGGCAGGCCATCAGCCAAGATTTCCTCGCGGCTATTGGCAACCGGCCGCCAGACCGACAAGGCCGAGGCAAGCTGAGGCGGCATATGGATGAAGCTCTCCATCGCCATGCCGCCCTTGAAGCCGATGCCGGCCAGAGCCCCGTACACTTCATCCCAGGCAACCGTGCCCATGCCGGGAACACCGCGATCGCTCTCCGACAGATGGATATATTTCAGATGCCCACCGGCCTTGAGAATGCCGTTGGCCTGGCCCTTTTCCTCGATGTTCATGTGGTAGGTATCGAGATGCAGGAACACATTGGGGGCGCCGATGCGCTCGATGACGCCGACCACCTGCTCCGTGGTGTTCATCATGTGGTTTTCGTAGCGGTTGACGGCTTCAAACCCGATGTCAAGACCGAGTTTGCGGGCATACGCCGCGACTTTGGTCATCGTGGTGGTCACCACGTCATATTCGGCCTGCGTCGGCGGCTTGCCGGTGCGCTCGCCGATCGAGCCGTAGATCACGCCGGACAGCGCCTTGGCGCCGATCTCGGCGGTCTTGTCGAGCGCCAGCGTCAGGAACTCCAGCGCTTTGTCCGGATTTTTGGTGGGGCGGCACTCGTCGGGCAGGCCGAGTGAGCAGACGGCGCCGATGCCGTGCTTTTCGAGCAAGGCCCGGGTGTGGCCGGTATCGACCTTTTGCGGTTCGAGCAGCGCGATCTCGACGAAAGCGAGCTTGTATTTCGCCGCTTCGCCGATCGAGAGCTCGGCTGCCTCGCGGGTCCAGCTATGCGCCCACAGGCTGGTATGAACGCCAAAACCCTTCATGAATTCTCTCCGTATTTAGGATTGTTACGAAAGAAGGATTGCAGAAACCCTGTTGCCCAGATCCAGCGTAGGACCATGACGGCGAGAAGGAAGGCGCCCCACATCGCGGTAGCCAGATGCTGGTTGGCACCCAGCAGATTGAGACCGGATGCGATGACCTGGAGGATGACGAGGGCGATGACAACCGGCACGACCCGCCCGAAGCCGCCGAAGGGATCGACCCTGCCGAGGAAGCAAGCGAGCACGGTGATGAGCAAATAGGACTCGCCATGACCGACGCGCACCGAATTGAAGCGCGCGAGCATGACGACACCGGCAATGCCGCACATCAGGCCCGACAAGGTGTAGATCAGTGTCACCGAACGCTTGGTGTCGATGCCGGAATAGCGTGTGGCCTCGATATTGGAACCGATCATCCGGGTGGCGAAGCCGAGCCGGGAACGGGTCATCACCACATGCCAGGCGAGGGCGCAGGCGGCGAGAACCCACAATGGTGCGGGAATGCCCAGCAAGGTGCCTTGTCCGATCGTCAGCACGAAGGCAGGGAAGCCGGAGATGTCGCCGCCATGGGTCAGGAATTCGCCAAGGCCGCGCAAAAAAATCATCATCGACAGGGAGACGAGAATGGGATGGGCGCCGGTATAGGCGATGATCGTGCCCATCAGCCAGCCCGCCGCCGAGCCCGCCGCGAGGGCCGCGACAACACCGAGCACGAAAGCCGCTGCTCCCGCATCGGCACCACCATAGCGCTGCAGCACCCAGGCCATAGCGAGGCCGGCGATATTGGCGGTGAAGGTCGCCGCCAGATTGAAGCCGCCGGAGATGATCGGCATCAGCATGGCAAGGGTGAGCAGCCCAAGTTCGGGCAGCTGAAAGGCAACCGATGTGAAGGTCGTTCCGGAAAAGAAGCGATCGGTGGTCAGGCTGAGCAACACAACCACGAGCCCCAGGAAGCCGAGCAGGCCAACAACATCGCCCCTGATGGACGCCGAAAAGTCGGATGCGCGCGCGGACCGGGCCGGCAAGGTCGTCATGCCTCGGATCCCCGCATCTTGGGCGCGCGCAACGAGCCAATCAGTTTGGCGACGCCATCGCTGGACAGGGTGATGGCGATCAGAATGATGGCGCCTATGATCATCTTGAAAGCGTAAGGCGTGATACCGAGCAGGTTCAGCCCGTTTTGGGTGATGGCGACGAGGAGAATGCCGAGGATCGCGCCAAGGATGGTGCCCTTGCCGCCGCCAAGGCGGGCGCCGCCCAGCACCACGGCGGCAAGCACGTCGAGCTCACGGCCATAAAGCGCGTTTGGCACGACTTCCTGAGCATAATGGGCCTGCATCAGCCCGGCGATACCGGCCATCATGCCAAGCCAGCCAAAGGCGAGATAATGCATGGCGCCAATATTGATACCGACGCGCCGTGCTCCCTCGGGATTATCGCCCATGGCATAGAGCTGGCGCCCTGTCGTCGTCCGTCGCAGCAGAAGCCAGGTGGCAGCCACGCATATCGCCATCACCGCCACGGGCAGAGTGAGTTCGGCGCCGCCGCTGGCCGTTTCCAGATGGAGGAGCACGACCCTGTCAGCCAGCCAGTCCGGCAGGTCATAGAGCGAGACGCCGCCGGTCATGAACATCAGACCGCCGAAGAAGAGGTTGAACGTGGCGATGGTCACCACAATCGATATGATGCGGAAGTGATAGATCAGAGCGGCATTGAAAGCGCCGAGCATCAGCCCGAAGGCAGCGGCGGCGACAAAGCCGAACGCCCAATCGCCGCCGCCGCCATACATTACCGTCAGCGTCGTGAGATATTGGGTGACCGAGGCGCCGACCGCGAAGGAAATATCGATCCCGCCCGCGATCAGCACCACGAGAAGCCCGACCGCGAAAATGATGTTCACCGCGCTGGTGTTTATCAGGGCGAACAGGTTCGACAGCGTGAAGAACGTATCCGTGGAGAAGGCAAGGCCCACGATCATCACAAGAACGACCAGGATCAGCCAACGCTCGGTGCCGCCAATGCCGAGGATGCGACCATCAGGCATGGACGTCTCCTCTGATCCTGTCGATCGGTACGGCGCCTGGAACGTAGTCGCCGATGAGGCGGCCATCGCGCATATGCAGGATGCGATCGGCGTTGAAATAGACCTCGGTGATCTCATCGGAGATCAGCAGGATCGCCATGCCCTGGGCCGCCAGTCGGCGGATGATCGCGAAGATGCCGGCCCGTGCGCCGACATCGACGCCGACGGTCGGTGAGTCGAGGATCAGCAATTTCGGCTTGGTGGCCAGCCATTTGGCCAGCACGACACGCTGCTGATTGCCGCCGGACAACGTGGAAACCGCATTGTCCGGCGTCGAGACCTTGATGGCGAGATCGTGCACCCAATCGTCGATCAGCGCGCCACGCTTAGCCGGCGCAATAAGGCCGAAGGGATCGAGAAGGCGATTCAACACGGTGATGGTGGTGTTATCGCCGATCGATTGGGGCTGGATCAGGCCGAGTTGGAGCCGGTCCTCCGAGACGTAAGCGATACCGGCGTCGATGGCGTCCCGGTTCGAATGGAGCGACAGGACCTTGCCATCGAGCCGGATCGTGCCCTTTGCCGGCGTGGTGAGCCCGAACAAGGACAGGGCCAGTTCGGTCCGCCCGGCGCCGAGACGGCCCGTGAGCCCCAGAACTTCGCCGCGGCGGATGGAGAGGGAAATATCGTCATAATCGCCGGGGCGGGTGAGATTTTCGACTTGCAGAACCAGAGGCTCGCCCGAGAGGTCCCGGGCCTGAACGGCGTAGTCGAAGGTCTTGCCGGTCATCAGTTCGGTCAACCGCGTCTGCGTCATGCCCTGCGTCGGATAGGTGCCGACATAATGCCCATCGCGCAGCACGGTTACCCGGCTGCAGACATCCAGCACTTCGGCGAGGCGATGGCTGACGAACACCACCGCGATGCCGTCGGCGGACAGGCGTCGGACGATGACCAACAGCGCATCGGTTTCAGCCTGGCTGAGCGAGGCCGTAGGCTCATCCATGAAGACCAGGCGGGCATCGGCCACCAGCGCACGGGCAATCGCCGCGATTTGCCGCTGCGCGATGGAAAGGGTGCGCACCGGCGCGTCGAGATCCAGGTCCACGCCCAGGCGCTCGAGGATGCGCCGCGCCGCGGCTTTCATGGCGCCATACTTCACAAGCCTTGGGCCCCCGCCGAGATTGCGCTCGAAGGCGATGTTCTCGGCCACCGACATTTCCGGAAACAGCGCCAGGTCCTGCCAGATGACCTGGATGCCGAGCGCACGCGCCTTGGCAGGGCTAAGACCGTCGATCGGATGGCCATCGAACAGCATCTCGCCGCCAGGTTCGGGATGGAAGACCCCGCTGATCAGCTTGATCAACGTGCTCTTGCCGCAGCCATTCTCCCCGGCGAGACAGAGAACCTCGCCCGGCATGACCTCGAACGACACCGACCGCAGCGCCTTCACGCCACCGAATTTCTTGGAGATATTGTCGAGCTTGATCAGCGCGCCCGCGGGATCTTTCGTCGTCGCAGCCAAACCGGTCATCGAAGCCTCACGGCTGGAGTCGGGGAGGGAACGGAAGGGTGGGCGCGCGGAGCTAGGCCTCCATCCCATCCCCCCGGATCTAGACCCGTGGGGGAGGGAGCACCCAGCGTCGCGCTCGTTTCCTACAGCCCCATATTGGCGAGGCCGTCGATGGTATCCTTGTTCAGCTCCACCAACTGGTCGACGATGAGGTTGTGACCCGCGGGATGAACCACGCCGAGGCCTTCGATATTGGTGCCGTCCTTAATCTCCTGGCCCTTGGCGACCATGGTGCCCAGCGTGACGAAGACTTCGCCGGCCAGCTCCGGATTCCACATGAAGCCGCCGGTCAGGACGCCGTCATGCACCAGCCGCTTGCCCTGCCCCGGCGAGAACGGGCCGAGTACCTTGATTTCGCCGGTCTTGCCCTTTTCCGTGACGGCGCGCGCGGCACCGATCGGCCCTTGGCTGCCGAAAGCGAGGATACCTTTGAGATCGGGATGGGCGCTGATGAGATCGAGTGCCGTGGAGCGGGAAGCGTTGACATCCTCGGCGACGCCATAGCGATCGCCGATCAGCTTCATATCGGGCGCATTCTTCTTGAGATAGGCGATGGCGGCATCGGCCCACGCGTTGTGCAGCGGCACGGTCAACGAGCCGACGAAAACCGCGTATCCCCCCTTGTTGCCAAGCGCTTCGGCAAGGCGTTTGCCATAAGCATCCCCAAAGCCCTGTACGGAGGCGAGTTCGAAATCCCAATCGGCTTGCTGCTGCTTGGGCGATTCATGGGTGATGACCTTGATGCCGGCCTTGCGGGCGCGTTCGAGCACGGGCTCGAGCACTTGCGCATCATTGGGGACCACGCCGATGACATCGACGCCCTTGGCGATGAGGTCTTCGATGGCGCGAACCTGCAGGGCCGGATCGGCGCTGGTGGGGCCGACCATGAAGGCATCGACGCCGAGCTCGGCCGACTTTTTCTTGATGCCGGCCTCCATCGCGTTGAACCAGGGAATGCCGCCGATTTTCACCACGACGCCGATGACCGGCTTGGCGGCAGAGGCGCGCGCGGCACCTAAGACGCCGGGAAACAGGAGCGTCCCGGCGCCGAGAACCGACGTGATGAGAAACTTGCGACGTTCGACCGCCGCCGGAATCGAAGCGAAGTTCGAAGCCATGGGTTGTTTCCTCCAGAATCTATTTTCTGCTTGCTCGGGCAAGCAAGCTCTTGTCCCCAGATCTGCCGAGCTAAATCCATTCAGCAATTCTTGTCAAGGAAGCTGAATGGATTTAGCATCGATGTGAGTGTGCTCCATTGCGCAGGCCGTAGCGTGTGTTAGGAGTAGGGAATGGCACAGGCGGCGGGCAAACGAAGATCCACGATTTACGATATTGCCAAGGCAACCAAGGCATCCCCCGCTACCGTTAGTGTTGTGCTCAATGGCAGTTGGACGCGCTACCGGATCAAGGATGAAACCGCCAAGCGCGTCCTCAAAGCCGCCGAAGATCTCGGTTATGCCGTCAATATGAAGGCGCGCGGCTTGCGCCTGTCGCGCTCGGGCCTGGCGGGCATGATCTTACCGCACCATCGGAACCGCTTTTTTGCCGGCCTGGCCGAGGCTTTCGAAACCGAGGCACGCCAGCGCGGTCTTTGTCCGATCGTGGTGAGCACGCAGCGAGACGAGGCCATCGAAGTCAGCGTGACCACTGCCTTGCTGTCGCAGCAGGTCGAATTTCTCTTTGTCGTCGGCGTCCGCAATCCGCAGCCTCTGAATGCCTTGTGCCGGGCGGCCCGCATTCCCAGCATCAATATCGATTTGCCGGGTAATGAGGCCCCGTCCGTGGTTTCCGATAATTTCGGCGGTGCCCGCGCTTTGACCGAAGTTTTGATCGAGAAAATGCGGTCCCACCCCGATGCCCCGAAAGACCTTTACTTTTTGGGTGGCATCGCCGGCGAGTACGCCACGGACAAGCGCGTAGCCGGCTTCAATGATGCGATCGCGGCATGCGGCATGAGCCATGCGCCGCATGATGTCGATTGCTGCGGCTACCGGCCGTCCTCGGCAAAAGCGGCACTCGCCCAACGCTATGAAACGCTTGGCCGGATGCCGGGTGGCCTGTTCATCAACTCGATCACGGCCTTCGAAGGTCTGGTGCAATTCACCTCCTTCCTGCCGCGCAGCGCCATGGACAATGTGTGTATCGGTTGCTTCGACTGGGACCCCTTCGCCGCCCATCTACCCTTCGATGTGACGATGACCCGCCAGAATGTCGAGGCAATGATCGCAGCGGGGTTTTCGCAAATTGAAGGTCAGGAGCAGGCCACGGCGGCCGGTGCGTGGCCGGTAGTGCTTATTCCCACCGAATTTTCGCCCGACAGCGAAGGGGAAAGCGCTTGGCGAGAAAAGTCGACACAGAACGCAGCCGATTGACCGGCGACCGCCGCTCGTCCCACTTGAGGGCTTCCGTTGATCTCCGTTTCCAAGCGGAATATGCTTGCCGCTGGCTGATACTGCCTGCCGCTCGCGCCCGAGAGGGATGGTGAAAGTATCCTATAGCTTCCCGCATCGTGACCCGTCTTGGGCGGCGAGTGCGTCAGCAATGCGAGCACTGACGGATCATTCGCCGGAGCCAAGGTACGGTACAATGCGAAATATTCCTGATCCTAAGACGATGGCGAAAGCGCTTCGGACATCGCTGAGCCAGAGGCAGATCTATATCCCCCACAGCGCCGCTTTGGAGATCGTCGCGGCCCAGCTTGGACTCGATAGTTGGAATACACTGGCCGCCGCCAGCAACACCGCGCCGCTATCCGACAATGTTCAGTTCCAACGCACCAGCCCGATCATGCGTATTTTCGATGATGTCAAAGCCAAGGAATTCTACCTCGGCTTTCTGGGCTTCAATCTGGATTGGGAGCATCGCTTCGGCGACGACTTCCCACTCTATGCTCAGGTTTCGCGGTCCGGGCTAACACTGCATCTCAGCGGCCACCATGGTGATGCAAGCCCTGGTTCCACAGCCTTCGTGAACATGCGAGGCGTCCGTGCCTACCAGCAGGAACTCGCCCTCAAGGGCTACACCCACGGCAAGCCTGGGGTGGAGGATATGCCCTGGGGGCTGGTCATGACCGTCACAGACCCCTTCAGCAATCGCATCCGATTCTGTGAGGATAAGCCCGGGGGGTGATCTGGCACTTTTCGGACCTTGCGCGATGTTCGACGTGGGGCCGGAATGCACACCAAAGCGGACGTCCGCCAATGCCTCTGAATTCGATCGGGGGCGGCTGCCCCCGGGATCAGCCCAGATCGACCAGGATGGCGCCGTCCTCGACCCGCACCGGATAGGCGGCGAGGTCCTTGGTGACCGGTGCGCCGAGCGCCTTGCCGGTCTTGACCTCGAACCGTCCCGCATGCAGCGGGCATTCGATCACGTCGCCATCCAGATACCCGTCCGACAGCAGCGCATAGGCGTGGCTGCAGACATTGTCCGTGGCGTAGATGCTGCCATCGACATTGTAGAGGGCGATCTGCTTGCCGCCGGCCTCGACGCCGAGAATCTCGCCCTCGGCGAGCTCGTCGATGCCGGCCAACCGGACCCAGGTGCCGCTCATGAGCGCACCGCCGGATGCGAGGATTGGCAAATCGAAAGGGAGGCGGATCGAAGATGCAACGGTGGCTCCTTGGGTGAAAACCTCGATGACGCTTTCGCTTAGCATAGACGGGCGGCTTGCCAAAGGGTCGGCCTGCTTAGATCTGGCCTGCTCAGATAAGGCACGGCTTAGATCAGGCAGTCCGCCAGCTTCAGCGTGGTGTCCGCCAGAAGCCGCGGATCGATCGGGCGATCTTCCGCGATCCGCTTGCGGATCATCCGCATCTCGCGGCCTTGATTGACAGTGCTGGCGCCGACGAGGCGGTCGCCCATGAGATAGAACAGCGCGAAGGCCTTGCCCGTCGGATCGCCCCGCCAGACGACCGCGCCGGCCGGATCGAAATGCCCGGCGGATTGCAGGTTCACGTCATATTGATCGCTCCAGAACCAGGGGATCTCCGCATGGGGTGCCGCCGTGCCGGTGCCCTCGCTCACCATCGCGCGGGCGACGGCGATCGCCTGGTTCTGGGCGTTCTGCCACGCCTCCAGGCGCAGGCTGCGGCACAGCAGCGGGTTCCAGTGGCGGGTGACGTCGCCCGCGGCGAAGATCGCCGGATCGCTGGTCCGGCCGAACTCGTCGACGACGATGCCGTCATCGACGGCGAGGCCGGCCGCCGCGGCAAGTTCGGTATTGGGCACGGCGCCGATGCCGACCGCCAGCGCATCCGCCCGTATGGCTTCGCCGTCGGCAAGCCTGAGCGTCAAGGGCGCCGATCCGTCCCGGTCGATGGCGGTCGCCGCGGCACCGAGGCGCAGATCCACCCCGTGAGCGCGATGCAAATCGGCGAACCAGGCGCCCAGCGCAGGCGGAGCGACCCGGCCGAGGGGATGGGCCCCGAACTCCACCACGGTCACCTCGGTCTCCAGCGCGCGGGCGGCGGCGGCGACCTCCAGGCCGATGAAGCCGGCACCGATGACCGCCAAGCGCCGGCCGGGCCCCAAGGTCCGGCTGAGCGCCAAGCAGTCGTCGATATCGCGCAAATGGTGGATATCGGCGCCATCCGCACCGGGGATCGCCAGGCGCCGGGCGCGGGCGCCGGTGGTCAGCAGCAGGGCGTCGTAGCCGAGGACGCCGCCGTCGTCGAGGTGGACGCGGCGTCCAGCCCGGTCGATCTCGGTCGCGGTGACGCCGAGCCGGAGCACGATCCGGTTCGCCGCGTAGAACTCGGTCGGATTGAGATAGGTCGTCGCCACCGGCTGCGCGCCGGTCAGCACGCCCTTGGAGAGCGGCGGCCGCTCATAAGGCGGATGCGTCTCGACGCCGACCAAGGTGATGGCGCAGTCGGCATCGACGGCGCGCAACGCCTCCGCCGCCCGGCCGCCGGCCTGCCCGGCGCCGATGATCACGATATGCATCGCCAAATCAGCCAGCGCCGTCGAGCGTCGAATTGGACAGCAGGCGGGTCGGAAAGCCGGCCTCTTTCATCTCGTCGAGAATGGCGCGGACATGAGCGAGGTCGCGGGTTTCGATCACCACATCGAGATCGGTGCGCTTGACCGGCACGTCCTGGAACAGCCGCTGGTGAAAGATCTCGACGATATTGCCGCCGGCATTGCCGATGATGCGGGCGACCTGGGCGAGCGTGCCGGGCATATCCGAGATCTCGGCGCGGATCCGCACCAGCCGGCCGCTGCGCAGCATGCCGCGCACCAGGATCGAGGATAGGATGCGCGCATCGATGTTGCCGCCGGTCAAGACCAGGCCGATGCGCTTGCCGGCGAAGCGTGCGGGTTCCGCCAGCACCGCCGCCAGTCCGGCGGCTCCCGCACCCTCGACGACCAGTTTCTGGGCCTGCAGCAGGGTATCGATCCCCCGTTCGATCTGATGCTCGTCGACCAGCACGATGTCGTCGACCAGGCGGGCGACGATCGCGCGGGTAAGGTCGCCCGGCTCCTTCACCGCGATGCCTTCGGCGATCGTCTGGCCGGCGGCCGGGATCGGCAGGTTCCTCAAGGTATGATGCATCGACGGGAATTGGGTCGTCTGCACGCCGATGACCTCGATCCGAGGGTTGATGCCCTTGGCGGCGGTCGCGATGCCGGAGATCAGGCCGCCACCGCCGATCGGCACGACCAGCGTATCGAGCTGTGGAAAGTCTTCGAGCAGTTCGAGGCCGACCGTACCCTGGCCCGCTATGATCGCGTCGTCGTCGTAAGGATGCACGAATACCAGCTGCTGCTCGGCCGCCAGCTCGAACGCCGCATCGCGCGCTTCGCTCAGGGTGTCACCGCGCAGCAGCACCGTCGCCCCATAGGAGGCGGTCCGCTCCACCTTGGTGAAGGGCGTACCCCTAGGCATCACGATGGTCGCCGGAATGCCCAGGCGCGTCGCGTGATAGGCGACCCCTTGCGCGTGATTGCCGGCCGACATGGCGATCACGCCGCGCTGGCGTTCAGCCTCGGTCAACCCGGCCAGCTTGTTCAGCGCGCCGCGTTCCTTGAACGAGCCGGTTCGTTGCAGGGTCTCGAGTTTCAGCACGATCTCGGCGCCGCACAGGGTCGACAGCGCCGGTGCCACCACGCTGGGGGTGCGGATCACAGCATCGCGGATCAGGGCCGCCGCGCGGCGTATCGCGTCGAGATCCGGTGGCACCATGGCGGCGGCGGTCCGCGACACCGCTTGGGCCGGGGTCATTGCGGCACCACGTGCAAGGTATGGCCGCCACGGATGCCGGATGGTAGGCGCATCCATTCGAAATTGTGCCAACGTTGCAGCAGGTCGCTGTAATGCGGTGAGATGCGATGCCCGGATTCGCCCGGCGCGATCATGAAGACCGACCGATCCAGATCGTCCAGATCATAGATGGCTCTTAGGCCGGCACCGTGCACGGCGGTATAGGGCGAGGTGAGGCTCGCCAGGCTGGAGACGGTGGCGTTCACCGTGTCGTTGCCGCCATCCACCTCGATCTTCAGGTCGAAGATATCGCGCAGGACCGGTATCCGGCTGAACAACGAGTGGGCGAAGAGCGCCACATGCGGTGCGCCCCAATGCCAAGTGGTCATATCATTCCCATAGCTGTGGCTGAGTTCGTCGAGCGTCGCTTCGAGCGAGCTGCTTACCTGCTGATCGCAGGTCTCGACCTCCGGTGTATTGACGTTGTCGCACCAAGCCGGAAACTTGGTCAAAACGGATTCGATGAAGAGCGGGTTGGCATCCCAGTATTGCGGGAACAGTTCGCCGAGCTCATCCGCGTAGATGCGGCGATTGAGTTCGCGTAGCCAAGCCGTGAAAATCAACGGTTCGGGCCGATCGGCGCGCATCCGGTCATCCCAGGTGCTCAGCAGCTGCTGAGCCTGGCGTGCCCGCTCGCTGGCAGGCGGCGTCTTCAGCATCAGCGGCAGCAGGCGTTTCGCGGTCAGCGACACATCGTTGCGCATGATTCGCGTCGACGCCTCGATCGATTGCTCGGGCGTCTTGGCCAAGCCGTCCTCGATCTCCTCGGCACGGAACGGCAGCTCCCACTCCTTGGTGATCAGATAGGGGTAGCTATCCGGCACGACCTTGTTGTTGGCGGTCGCGATATGGCCGCTTTCCGGATTGAAGGCGTGCGGCAGGGATTCGAAGGGGATGAAGCCGGTCCAGTCATACTCGCCGGTCCAACCCGGAACGGGGATGAGGCCATCGCCGTTGCGGCGGATCGGCACCCGCGCCGGCGCGTAGAAGCCGATATTCCCGTCGATATCGGCATAGACCATGTTTTGTTCCGGCGCGTCCCACAGCTTCAGGGCGGCGGTGAAACTCGCCCAATCGGTCGCCTTGGACAACCGCCATTGCGCCTCCGCCGAGGTATCGTCATCGCCGATGAAGGTCGCGGACAGGGCGATCACCTCACTGCTTTGAGTGATCTCGCCGATCGATTTGCTGGCATCGGAGATCACCGGCCCATGTCGGGTCGAGCGCAGCACGACCGTCACCGGCGATTGGCCGCGCACGGCGATCGTCTCCGTCCGCGTGTCGAACGGCCGCGAACCGTCCGGCGTCAGGTAATGCGTCGGATCGGCCGGATCGACTTTCTCGATGAACAGATCCTCGACGTCGGCATTGGTCGTCGTATAGCCCCAGGCGATGCGCTGGTTGTGGCCGAGGACGACGACCGGCGCCCCCGGCAAGGTGCCGCCGACGATCGACAGGCCCGGTATCTCGATGCGCGCGAGGTACCAGGTGCCCGGTGCCGAGAAACCCAGATGCGGATCATTGGCCAGCAGCGGTTTGCCGGTCGCCGAATGCTTGCCGTCGACCACCCAGTTATTCGAGGCGGGTGTCGGCCCGACATTCGGCGGCAGCGATGCCAGCATCCGGTCGAGCGGCAGCGCGTCGTACAACGCGCTGAGCTTGCCCAGCGCTATCGGGCCATCGATCGGATAGTCCGGGAATAATTGCTTGATCTGGGCGGCGGAAAGCTTGGTAGCCAGCCGCGCGCGCAGCAATTCGCGCCGGTAATTGCCGCTGAGCTCAAGCGACATCAACTTGGCGAAGGCCAACGTATCGGTGGGTTCCCAATGCGCCGGCCGGTACCGGAGCGCGTAAAACTCCACCGGCAGGGCGCCCGGCCGATTGTCGATGAACGCGTTGACACCGGCGGCATAGGCCTGCAAGACGGCGCGAAACTCCGGGGACATGTGCTCCAGATCGGATACCGCGTCCTTGCGGAAGCCGAATTCCCGCATCTGCCGATCGGTATCGAGCGTCGCCGGCCCGATCACCTCGGATAATTGGCCGGTCGCCAGCCGGCGCTGTAGATCCATCTGGAACAACCGTTCCTGCGCATGGACGAAGCCCAGCGCGAAGGCGGCATCGGCGTCGTTCGATGCCTTGATCGTCGGCACGCCATTCTCGTCGCGGATGATATCGATCGCGGCATGCGGCCCGGCGAGCGAGATCGTGCCGTCGATCTGCGGCAGGGCACTATGCAGCCAGTAATATCCCGCCCCCGCCACGACCACGAGCAACAAGACGAGCCCGCCGAACAAGCGCCGCAGCCAGGAGTGTCGCTTCCTGCGAGAACGTCGATACGCCAAGTCGTCGGTCCGATCAGGCCAAGGTCAAGATGATGGTCTTCTTGCGCGTCAACGCCAGCCCGCACAAGTTTTCTTCGATTGGGGCGGCATATCGGTCGTTCTAATCCGTGGTTGGCGGCGCTGGCGGCAATTCGGCTGGGCGCCGCGAACAATCACGCGTTCGACGACAGGTACACCTGAGGATGAGGGCGACGCAAGAACGCAGCGTCGCCCGTGTCGGGTGCGTAACTCGTCGGGCGCGTAACTTTGCTCGGTGCCGTCTATCCCATGTTCAGGATGATGGTCTTCTTATGGGTGAAATGCTCGAGCATGGATTCGAGCGAGGCTTCCTTGCCGAGGCCGGATTGCTTGACGCCGCCATAGGACATATTGGGTTGCACCACCAGGTTCTGGTTGACCTGCACCAGCCCGGCCTCGAGCCGTTGGGTCGCCTCCAAGGCGGTCTTCAGATCCTTGGTCCAGATCGACGCGGCCAGGCCGAAATCGCTGTCGTTGGCCTGCTCGATCGCGTCGTCGAATTCGGTGAACTTGATGACGCAGGTCACCGGCCCGAAGATCTCCTCCTGGGCGATCCGGCTGTCATTGCCGATGCCGGTGAAGATGACCGGCTGGACGAACAGCCCCTTGGACAGCTTCGGATCGTCGGGCATGGCGGAACAGCGCAGGGTGACCGCCCCCGGCAGCGCCTCGCCGATGCCGATATAGGACTTCACCTTGGCGAATTGCTCCGGTGAGATGATCGTGCCGATATCGGTTTCCTCGTCCAGGGGATCGCCCATCTTCATCGCATCGACCTGGGCCTTCAGCTTCGCAACGAAGGCGTCGTGCAGGCTGGCATGGACGAAGATGCGGCTGGCGGCGGTGCAGCTTTGGCCCTGGCGGGTGAAGCGCATGCCGGTGATGGCGCCGGCCACCGCCCGATCCAGGTCGGCGTCGCCCATGACGATCATCGGGCTCTTGCCGCCCAGCTCCAGCGTGACCGGGATCAGCTTTTCGGCGGCGGCGCGGTAGATGATCCGGCCGGTCTCGACCGAGCCGGTGAACGTCACCTTGCCGACGCGCTTGTGGCTGACCAGCGGAGCGCCCGCGGTCGGGCCATCGCCGGACAGGATGTTGAGCACGCCGGGCGGCAGCACCTGGTTCAGGATCTGGCAGGTCCGCAGCACGGCGAGCGGCGCCTCCTCGGCGGATTTCACCACCACCGCGTTGCCCGCGACCAGCGCCGGCGCGATCTTCAGCGCCATCAGCAGCAGCGGCACGTTCCAGGGGATGATGGCGCCGACCACGCCGATCGGCTCGCGCTGGGTGAAGGTGAGGCTGTCGGTCTTGAACGGCACGCTCTCGCCCTTCAACTCCGAGCCGAGCCCGCCGAAGAAGGTGAACACATCGGCCAGCACGCCGGCCTCGACCCGGCTTTCCGTGCGCAGCGCCTTGCCGGTCTCCAGCGCCACCAGCCGGGCGATCTCCTCGACATGGTCGAGCAGCAGGCGGCCGCCCTCGGCGACCAGCTTGCCGCGCTCGCGGCCGAGCATCTTGCCCCAGGCCTTCTGCGCCTTGACCGCGGCCGCCACCGCCAGATTGATGTCCGCCTCATCGGCTTCGGCCGCCTCGGCGATGGTCTGGCCGGTCGCCGGGTTGATCACGCCGAAGGTTCGGCCGCCGACCGCCGCCTTCAAAGCGCCGTCGATGAGCAGCTTGTTCGAGAGATCGCTCGCCAACGCGAAGGGATCGAGCTGGGGGATCAAGCGGATTGGCGGCATGGGACGTCTCCTCGTATCGCTATGTCGTTCAGAGGCCGAGTTCGGCCAGGATGCGGGCGCGATCGGCGTCGAGTTCCGGGGCGGGCGCCCGCGTCGTCGGATCCTCGAAGCCGCTCAGCTTCAGGGGGTTGCCGGACAAACGCAACGGACCGCTGACCGGGTCGTCGACGGTGATCAGCATGTTGCGCGCGGCGACCTGCGGGTGGGCCAGCGCCTGATCGATCGTGTTGATCGGGCCGTTCGGCACGCCGACCGCCTGGAGCTTTTCGACCCAATGGTCGCGCGGCATGGTCTTCATCCGCGCCTCGATCAGTTCCTTCAGCACCTCGACGTTCCGGCAGCGCAGGTCGTTGGTCAGGAACCGCGCATCGACGATCAGTTCGGGCAGGCCGATCGCGGCGGCGGTCTTGGCGAACAGCGCATCATTGCCGGCGGCGATGATGAGTTCGCCGGTCGCGGTCGCGAAGGGTTCGAACGGCGTGATCGAGGGGTGCCGGGCACCCATCGGGCCGGGCACCTTATCGGTCGTCGTGTAGCGCATCACGGCGTTTTCCAGCAGCGCGATCTGGCAATCGAACATGCCGATATCGGCCTTCACGGCCTCGCCCGTGCGCTCCCGGTGGAGCAGCGCCGCGTTCACGGCGACCGCCGTGTAGAGCCCGGCGCCGAGATCGCCGACCGATATGCCGACGCGGGCGGGCGGCGCCCCCGGATGGCCGTTGATGCTCATGATGCCGCCCAACCCCTGGACCACCATGTCGTAGGCCGGTTCCTGGGAGTAGGGGCCGGTATGGCCGAAGCCCGACGCCGCGGCATAGATCAGCCGCGGATATTTGGCGTGCAGCGTCTCCCAGCCATAGCCGAGCTTTTCCATCGTGCCCGGCCGATAATTCTCGACCAGCACGTCGACGGTCTCCAGCAGCTTTTCGAAGATCGCCCGGTCGGCCGGCGCCTTCAGATCCAGCGCGATCGATTCCTTGCCGCGGTTGACCGAGGAAAAATAGGTCGACTTGCCGTTGACGAACGGACCGTATTGTCGCGCATCATCGCCGGTCTTCGGGGTTTCGACCTTGATCACCCGGGCGCCCAGCTCGGCCATCAGCATGGTGCAATAGGGGCCGGCCAGGATGCGCGACAGATCGGCGACCAAGATCCCGGCGAGGGGGCCCTTCGCGTTCGGGGGGGCTGAGGCGTCAGCGGAGTTCATGGGGCCATTTTGCGGCCGGCCGGCTACCATGGCGATATCCTTGCCCAATGTTTCTTGATCCGGTGGGTTGTTTGTTCCGATCCATACCCCAGCGCGATCGAGATGACGATAGGCGACATGAGAGTGGCGGCAATGATCGAGCGACGGATTTCCTGCCTGGGACCGCATGGTTTTCACCCCCTGGTCTACGCCGCTTGGGGCGAGGGGGCCGGTGGCGTGCCGGTGATCTGCGTGCACGGGTTGACCCGCAACGGCCGGGATTTCGACGCGTTGGCGGCCAGGCTGGCGCGGCGGTGCCGGGTACTGTGTCCGGACATGCCGGGGCGGGGGCGCAGCCCCTGGCTGGCGGCGTCCGAGGATTACGGTTATCCGCTCTATATGGCGGATGCCACGGCGCTGATTGCCACGCTGGGGGTCGACGAGGTCGATTGGATCGGCACCTCGATGGGCGGGATCATCGGCATGCTGCTGGCGAGCCTGCCCGGATCGCCGATCCGCCGGCTGGTGCTGAACGATATCGGCCCGTTCATCCCCAAAGCCGCCCTGGAGCGGCTCGGCGGCTATGTCGGCGGCGATCCGCGTTTCGCCGATCTGGGCGAGGTGGAGGCCTATCTGCGCCGGGTGCACGCGCCGTTCGGCCCGCTGACCGACGCGCAATGGCGTCATTTGGCCGTCCATGGCCATCGGGGGCTGGCGGATGGCGGCTTCGCGCTGGGCTACGACCCGGCGATCGGCGACGCGCTCAAGGGCGAGATGGCCGATGTGGAATTCTGGGCCAGCTATGACCGCATAAGCTGCCCGACCCTGGTCCTGCGCGGGACGGAGTCCGACCTGTTGCCGGCGGCGACGGCGCAGGAGATGACGCGGCGCGGACCGGGCGCGGAACTCTGGGAACTGCCGGGCATCGGCCATGCGCCGGCGCTGATGGATGACGAACAGATCGCCCGGGTCGAGGCGTTTTTGGACGGGGCTTAGAGACCGTTTGAGAATGCGGTCGGGTCGGTCGTTGCTGCCCTCGGCAAATCGACCCAGAAACGGCTGCCCCGCCCGGCCTCGCTGGTAAAGCCGACCGATCCATCCATGGCTTCCACGAGCTGCTTCACCAGCGCGAGACCGATACCGGTCCCCTCGATCGAGGCGTGCCGGGCACCCAGTCGTTCGAACGGCCGGAACAGCTGGCCCCATCGTTCCGGCGCGATGCCCCATCCGGTATCCGTGACCATGAAGCGGATCCTGTCATCCGCGGTCACTTCGGCGGCGATCTCGGCAAAGCCGCCGGTTCGGTTGTATTTGATCGCGTTCGAGACCAGGTTGATCAGTACTTGATGCAACCGCAATTCGTCGGCCACCACATCCGGCACGTCCGCGTCGCGCAGGGCCAGTTGCACATTGGCTTTCCCGGCGACCGGCAGCAGCAGGCTGTAGACCTGGCTCAAGGCCAGCGGCACTTTGATCGGCTTCGGCGACAGCTTGAGATGGCCGGTTTCGCTGCTTGCGAAATCCAGGACGTCCTGGATGAGGTCGAGCAGATGCTTGCCGCTGCTGTGGATATCCTGGACGTATTCCTGCTGGGCGGGAGTGAGGGTGCCGGGAAGGTTGAGCTGAAGCAGCTCCGAAAACCCGATGATCGCGTTGAGCGGGGTGCGCAGTTCGTGGCTCATATGAGCAAGAAATTCGGTCTTTGCCCGATTGGCCCGGTCGGCATTGGCCCGCGCCGCCTGCAATTCCGCTTCCCGCTGTCGATGCGCGGTGATGTCCGTGCCGATCGACACGACACCGCCCTCGCTGGTCGGTGTCCTGCGAACCGAAACGATCCTGCCTGATGCCAGGCGCAGGTCGTACGTCGTGCCGGGTACCGCGTGACGGCTGATCAGATCGTTCGCGAATTCGTCCGGCGACCCGCCCCCATCCAGATACTTGCTGTCTTGAATCGCGCTCCTGATGAAGTCGGCATAGGTCATGCCGGGGGTGACGGGGAAGCCGACTCGATCGAAAACCTTATTGGCCAGGACCAGCCGTCCCTCGGCATCCCACAGCAGAAAATCGTCATCGATGCTGTTGATGGCATCGAGGAGAAGGATGTGAGTCCGAGCGGCCTTTTCCTCGCTGGCCCTCAGCGAGAGTTCCGATTGTTTGAGTTGGGTCATATCCCGTCCGATCGTCAGGACGCTCTGGACCTGCCCATCGGCATCGAACTCCGGTTCGAACCGGATGGACGCGTATTTCACGTGTCCCATCCGGTCGTGATATTCGGTTTCCAGCTCGCCGCTTCGTCCCGTGGCCACCACTTCGCTAAGCTTTTCGATGACGTCGTCGCGTTTCACCAGCGCCGTGTCGGTAGCGGGAGATTTGCCGGGGGCCTTGCCAGCCTCTTCGACCAGTCGACGCAGTGCCGGGTTTCGATAGAGAATCTTACCGTCCCGATCGTACCGGGCGATCAAATCGGGCGAGTTCTCGACCAGGGAGCGGAATTCCTGCTCGGCTTTGACGCGTTCGGTCATATCGCGGGCGATCGTCATCACCCCCATGACATCCCCGCCCGGACCGCGTTCCGGAACCCCGCGGATGGAATACCAATGATCGCCGTCCTGATCCTGCCAATGGACTTCGCATTCGTCAGCGAAGCCGGTTTCGAATATCCGATCCAGCCAGGCGAGATATTTGGCGGTTTGCCCGCCGCCGAATACCCCGCGCTGCGAGGGGGTCTTGCCCTGTAAATCGGTTCCTGGGACGCCGGTCGCGGCCGCATGGGCGGGATTGGCATAGACGCGCCGACGCTGCCGGTCGTAGCAGACGATCGGATCCGGGGAGTTCTCCGCCAAGGCGCGGAAATAGCGCTCCCCGCCCTCCCGGTCTCGCTCGACCATCGGTTCCGTGGTTGTGTCGCGCCTTATGGCGACGATCCGGGTGATCGTGCCGTCCGCCGCGCGGATCGGTGTCAAGCGGGTACGAAAGCGGCGTTCTCCGGTTACCGCGTCGAGGGTCGTTTCGTAGCTGACCGGGGCTCTCGACCGCGCGCAGCGGCGATAGTGCTCGATCTCGGCGGCGGTCACTTCAGGCGCGGGCGCGTCGGACGGGTCGCAGCCGGCGACCTGGAAGCGGCCATCGGCCGTGATCTCGATCAGGATGACGCTGTCGCGGGTTTCACCATCCGACAGCAATTGAGACATGTCCTTGGGGCAGGTTATCGCGCGCCGCACCTCACAAAACTTTGTGGCAAGGGAAGGCGAGGCTGATGGCGTCGTTCGGCGCCGTCGGGGGCCGATGTGAAGGTGGGGGCCGATGTGAAAAGGCGGTCATACGCGTCACCCGTATCTTCCAACTGCTTCTGTTGTCGAGAGACGGAGCATGCTGCGGATTCATGAAAAAACCCTGTAGTCCGCCAGGAGCGGCCACACAGACAAGGTCATCCACCTTTTCCGGCCCCCCTCTCCCGAAACGTGTGGGGTCAGTGCAGCGGGAGTTCGACCAGTAGGAAGAAGCCGTTCACCGACAGCAGCGCGCCCAGGACGGCGAGGACGGCCGAGCAGCCCAGCAGCGGACGCGACGCCGCGGCGATGGCGACCGAACCGAGCACGATGGCGATCTGCAGCAGCGCCTCGGCGAATTCGAAACTGAGATCGCGTCGCTGGGCCTCGTCGCGCCGATGCTCGAAGCCTTGGGCTTTCTCCAGCAGCTCCTTCTTGCCCGTGCTGCCGGCCGGATCGCTCTCGTAACGCTGCACCGTGGCGCGATAGGCGTCGAGCTTCTTGCGGACCGCCGCGGCGGCTTCGGCGGGCAGGTCCGGACGGGTCGCGAGCAGGATCTCCAGCGCGTCCGCGGCGAGCGCCGTGCTGGTCTGCCGGATGTTGCGCGCCTGATAGAACGAATAGGTGTCCGACGCCGTGATGTTGGCGTTGATCGTCTCCTTCATGGCATTGCTGCCGCCCAGGCTGGTGATCGCCAGCAACATCGCCAGGAAACCGATATAGATCGCGACCAGCTTGCGGAACCGATCATCGGCCATCGGATGATGGGCGGAGTGCTCCCCATGAACCGTCTCGACGATCTCGGATGCTTCGAGTGAATGTTCCAGGGGGCAGCCTTTTTTCAGGAATGTGCGAGACGGTGAAGTGCCTCGGGCGGGGGCGAGCGTCAAGGGGGAAGGGGGCGACGATCGACCGTCTCGCCGGGCTCAACATGGCCGTCGATGAGGTCCCAGCAGTTTGGATACACCGTCTTGCGGCGCGCGCGCTTGGCCAGGAGCAATTGCCGTTCCCTGACGAAGATGGCGCACGCACAATGGATCATCTCGGAACAATCACCCCGCCTTCAGCCGCCGTGCCGCGTCCATCGCGAAATAGGTCAGTACGCCATCGGCACCCGCTCGCTTGAACCCGAGCAGGCATTCCATCATCGCCCGGTCGCGGTCGAGCCAGCCGTTCTGGATGGCGGCTTGCAGCATGGCGTATTCGCCGCTCACCTGATAGGCGAAGGTCGGTACGCCAAAGCTGTCCTTCACCCGGCGGACGATGTCGAGATAGGGCATGCCGGGCTTGACCATGACCATGTCGGCACCCTCGGCGAGGTCGAACGCCACCTCGCGCAGCGCCTCGTCGCCATTCGCCGAATCCATCTGATAGCCGCGCTTGTCGAGCGGCGCGTTGCCGGTCTTGGAGCCGATCGCGTCGCGGAACGGGCCGTAGAAGGCCGAGGCGTATTTCGCCGCGTAGGCCATGAGGCGCACGGGTTCGAACCCGGCGGTGTCGAGCGCGCGGCGGATGGCGCCGATGCGGCCATCCATCATATCCGAGGGGGCGATCATGTCGCAGCCCGCCTTGGCCTGGGCCAGCGCCTGGCGCACCAGGGCCTCGACCGAGGCGTCGTTCAGCACGTGCCCGTCGCTGACCAGCCCGTCATGGCCGTGGGAGGTGAACGGATCGAGGGCGACGTCGCACATGACGCCGATGCCGGGTACCGCCTGCTTCACCGCGGCGACCGCGCGGCACACCAGATTATCCTCGCGCCACGCCTCGGCGCCATCCTCGGTCTTGAGCGATCGGTCGAGGGCGGGGAACAGGGCGATCGCCGGGATGCCCAGATCCTGCGCCTGGGCGGCGGCCTCGACCGTGCGATCGATGCTCAGCCGCTCGACCCCGGGCAGGGAGGCGATCGGGGTGGCGAGACCGTGGCCTTCCTGCACGAAGATCGGCCAGATCAGGTCATCCACCGAGAGCCGGTGCTCGGCGACCAGGCGGCGGGACCAGTCGTCACGCCGGTTGCGGCGCAGCCGCGTATCGGGATAGGCACCCAATGGTGCGAAGGAAGCAGGCACGGCGACACCATCCGCTTTTGTTATGACGTCAACCTAGGCTTCGGCGGTCGCCCTGACAATTGGCGGGTGGTGCGGGGTCCCCGTGTCCGATTGAAGCAGGTCCGATTGAAGCTCGTCCGATTGAAGCACGTCCAATTGAAGCAGGGGGACTGAACGGTTTAAGCTGCCTTGGGACCCCCGTCCGCCGGCCCAAACGGCGTATCCAGCCGACCTGAGTTTAGGGAGAGGCATGCTGAACGCCGAGAGCACCGCCGGGGCCGCCGATACGCTGGCGGTCGGTATCGGCACCCATCACGCAAGGCGCTGGCCAGCGGGTCGCCGACCAACCTCAAGCTGACCTTCCGGCACTTGACGCAGGGAAGCGGACTGAATCTTGCCCAGGTGCTGGTCGTCGATTATCGCCTCAGCCAGCATTGCCTGGCCGGACACGACTTCTTCGAGGGGGTGCGCGCCGTGCTGATCGACCGGGATAACGCGCCGACATGGTCGCCGGCCAGCCTGGCCGAGATCGACGACGCGCTGCTCGACGGCTATTTCGCGCCGCTGGGGGCGGAGGATCTGGTGCTCGCCGGAGGCGATCGAGCCCGAAAAAATGGTTAATGCGACAATCCGGTTATGAGAGCAATCTGGCCCCGCGCATTTTAAAACGCTATTAAGACAATTGAGCGATGCTCTGGATCAGCGCCCATTTGCCACGGTCGGATCATGAAAGAAGCGTATCTCAACACCATCGCCCTGATCGAGCGGCTGCATCGCCAGTTTCTCGAAGTGGTTCGCACCGAGCTCGATAGCCTGGGAGTCCAGGATATCAACAACGTTCAGGGCCTGATCCTGTTCAACATCGGCGGTGCCGAGTTGACGGTCGGCGAGCTGACCTTGCGCGGTTGCTATCTGGGGTCGAACGTCTCGTACAACGTCAAGAAGATGGTCGAGAACGGCTATCTGATCCAGGAGCGGTCCGCCCATGACCGCCGCTCGATCCGCGTGCGGCTGTCGCAAAAGGGTCTCGACCTCTGCGCCGATCTCGACGCCATGCATGATCGGCATGTCGAGGCGCTGGGCCAGACGCCGGTCAATGCCGAGACGCTGACCGAGGCCAGTGCCACGCTGCGCCGGGTCGACCGGTTCTGGACGCATATCGTCGATCGCGGCGTTCGCGTCCTGAGCCGGATCAGCCCCGCAGCCTGATTGGTGGCTAGCGGCATTCGGGCGCGATTGCCAGCAAGTCCGGCCAGAGCCTGCTCCAGTCACTCTCATGCGAGAGGCCGGGGACCGTCAGAGCCCGCGCGCATCGGCCCCCAGCCGCGCTAACGAAGCGCTGCGAGACGGCCGGCGGCACGATGGTGTCATCGGCTCCGCTGAAGTGAAGCTGGGGAATCGACGCGACCCTGGCCGCGACATCGATGGCATTCTCCGATTGCGGCGTGGCGGAGACTCGATGCAGACGATTGACGAAGTCGTCGTCGAGATTCCCCGCCACCGTACGGATTGACGCGACGTCGGCGCGCCGCGCCGCGACCAGCACGGCCAAGGCCCCCCCTCCCGAATAGCCTACCAGGTCAATACGTCGACCCGGTACCAACGCGGCAAACCGGTCCACGGCCTGGTTCATCGACTCCACGACCTCGGACGCATAGCGCCTGTTGGTCCAGTAGGGGATGCCGCAGCGAGGGTTCAGCGTCATCGGCGTGAATTGGCAGGGACGTGCCAGGTACACGACGTTGGACGCGGGATCCACCGCGGCCAAGGCCAGGCCGATCGCCTGGCGAGGGGTAGGATCCAGCGACGGCTGATTGCGGGAGACCCAAGCCAAGCCGTCGCCCTCGATGTAAATCGTGACCGGTTGGTCGCGCCGGGAGACGCGGAAGAAGGCGGTCAACAGAAAGCTGTCGGTGTGGACTTGTTCCCGGTGCAAGCCAGCGGGTTCGGCCAGCGCATCGGCATGAGCGTTCGGATCAAGCGCGGCGCAACCCGCCAGCGAACCCGTCAACAGCACGGCCGTTAGCACCGATGCGTGGAACGTTTTCCGCACGGCGCGCATAGCGACTAGCGGGGGGCGTTAAGGCGCGCCGGCGTGGACCGCTCAAGCATCATGATGTCGGGGTTCAGGCACATCGATGCCCAAGGCGGACAGGAGGGGTCCGAGATGCTCGGCATATTTATGCCAGCGGCCTTTGGAGGTTGTATAAATAGGCTGGCGAACCTGGTTCACGCTGGCGGTGCGTACCACCCGGCGATTGTCCTGAAAGCGCAGACAGGCTTCATCCCAGGGCAATCCGAGGAAGCTGATGAGCTGCCGCGCCACGCCCTCCAAATCATCCACCACAGCCTCGTAATCGACCTCGATATAGCGCTCGGCGGGCAGCACTCGATGCCAATGCGCCATCAGTTTCCGGTAAGCTTGGTAAAACTCTCCCAACTCGGTCTGATCGTAGGCGAAGTGCTGTTCGCCGGCGAATTGTTTGGTGTAGCAGGACAGGCAGGTATCCACCGGGTCGCGTCGACAGTGGATGATGCGCGCGCCGGGCAATATCAGCGGGATCAATCCGGCATAACAGAAATTGGCGGGCATCTTGTCGACCAGACGCCGCCGGTCTTGGGCCAGCGGCGCCACCAGGGCGAGATATTCACGGCCTGACTGGGCCAAGTCATCCCGTGTCATCGTCTTCACGGAATCGGGAAATCCGCCCCGGCCCTCGATGATCAGGCGCAGGGCCGGCAACTCGCCGGCGCCAAACACCTGGGGGTGGGAAGACAGTATCTGCTCCACCAGCGTCGTGCCGGAACGTGGCATGCCGATAATAAAGACCGGCAGATCCGACGGCGCTCCCGACCCTGGGAACCGACCGAGAAAGTCGGGCGTGATCGTGTGAGCGATGCGGTCGAGCCACCGGCATGTGGCCGCGGAATCATACGTGAAGGTCGCCCGCTTCTGGCGATTGGCCGTGTCAAGGTGGCGGAAGGCGCGCGCGGCATCGCCCAAATCGAGATAAGCCTTACCCAGCGCGAAATGGGCCAACAGACGATCGGCCAAAGATCTGTTCTCGCCTTCTGCGATCAGGGCTTCGATCGCGGCGATATCAGGGTCGCCCGCCGCGAAAGGCTGGAAATCGGCACGATTGATCGACACACGCAAGGATCCCGGGAAAGCCGCCCGTGCCCGGTCGAAGGCCGCCAAGGCATCCTCCTGGCGTCCGGCTTCCACGAACAGTATGGCGCGCCCGATCAGAGCTTCTTCAGCCACGGTGCCGGGCAGTTCGGCGGCCTGGTCGAATTGCGCCAGCGCCTCGTCGTGTCGATCTAGGGCCCGGAGCACCTGGCCCAGCGCATTATGGGCCTCGGCGCCGCGGGGTGCCAACGCCACAGCCTGCCGGGCGTATTCAAGCGCCTCCTCCATCCGTCCGAGTTGCCTCAAGGTCTGGGCACGCGCGACCAAGCCAGCCAGGTGCCGAGGAGCAAAGGCCTGCAGCGCGTCGAGCGCCCGCAGCGCCTCGCCGTGACGGTGGCGCGCGGTTTCCACGCCGGCCAGGTTCAGATAGGCGTCGGCCAGTTGGGGATTGAGGTCGATCGCCCGGCGTGCCTCGGCGGCTGCCCGATCGTAGCGGCCTTGGGCGGTGAGGAGAAACGCAAGATTGCTGTGGGCCTCGGCATAATCCGGGTTAAGGACCAAGGCTTGGCCGTAATGCCATTCGGCGCGATCCAGCCGGTCCAGTCGCCTGAAGGTATTGGCCAGGTTGTTGTGAGCCTCCGCCCAGTCCGGTTTGAGTGCCACCACCCGCTCCAAGCAGTCCAGGCTTTGTTCCAGCTTGCCCGCCTCCTGCAGCACGATGCCGAGGTTGTTCCAGCCCGATATGAGCGTTGGGTCCGTCGCGACGGCTCGCCGGGCGGCCGCTTCGCCTTCGGCCAACAGGCCTTTCTGGCGATACATTTCCGCGAGGTTGCTGGAGTAGACGGCCGGCGCGCGTGGCGCCCTGCAGGCCTGACGCAGGTGGGCGATAGCCCGGTCCAGATTGCCTCGGGCATGCGCCATCAGCCCGAGCAGATGAAGCGCGTCGGCGTGGCCCGGCCGCGCGGCCAGCACCCGTCGGCAAAATAGGTCCGCCTGGTCTGCCTGACCGGCGTTCCAATGGGCGTAGGCTCGGCCGACCGCGTCCGGAATGCTCAGCGAATTTGGCGCATTCGACATGCATAGCTCCAATAGCCGCCTTCCGCGCGGCGGATGTCGGCTTAAAACAGCAGGCGCAGACGCAGGCTACCGGTCTGAGCGACGAATTGCGGCGCCGTCTGAATCTCGTAGCGTGCCGTCAGGCTGAGATTATTGGTCCGCAGCAACGTTACCCCCGCCGAGATCACCGCCAAATCGGGCAGCGGCCTTGCTCCGACGGTCGTAAAGGCAGTCTCCCCCGTGGGGTCCGCCGCGTAGCTGGCATTGGTCGACTGTCTGGTGTTGTCGTACTCGTGCTGCCATTTCAGCTGCAGGTCCGGCACGATATTACCGTAAGAAGTCGTGAATTCCCGCTCGATCTTCACACCCAAGTCGCTCCTGACCGAGGTGGTGTGGGCGGCGCCGACCGATAGCGCCGCGCCGTTACCGCCGCTTTCGGTATAGGCGCTCTGGTGAAGGTAGTTATAAGTCAGGCCGGCCAGCGGTGTAAGCGTGACGACGCTGAGGGGCACAGGGTAACCGGCCTCCGCCTGGGCCACGTACTGCATGCCGCCGAAATGGCCGTCGGCGATTCCTGAAAAGCCCGTGAAGCTGATGGCGCGGCTCGTGTCGTATTGCTGCCACACGGCCCCGCCCGAGAGATTCGCGTACCATGATTCACCGCCATAACTGGCATAGGCGATCAGCGCATAGGAGTCGATCCCGGTCGAATTGCCGGCGCTGTCCCCCTTGCCGCCGACGGCGGTGTGGCTGTAGCTGAACACGCCTCCGGCACGCCAGTCTTCGCTGATCGCCTGATCGACACCGAACAGCAGGCCACCGTAATCGGCGGCGTAGCCGTCCACCTGGTCGCGCTTGCCCTGGCTTGCATGGCCACCGAGTACCTGACCCCATACGCCCAGGTCGGGCGGGCCCTCGCCGGTAGCGACACCGGTTTCACCGTCCAGCTGCGCCAGACGAAGACCGGCGGCATGGGCGGCCACCACGTTCAGCACATCCAGAGTCGGCGCTGTCGCCGCCTGACTCGCCGATGTCCGCGAAACAGAGCTCAGCTGCACCCCCGCGCGGTTAGCCTCGGCGCTCGAACCGAGCGTCAGGGCCGTGGCGGCATCGAACAGATTCAACAGCGCGGGACTGATGCCGGAATAGTGAGAAAGGCCTGAAAGCGCCGAAACGGCATTCGGCACGGTCGCAGGCGCAGTCGTCGGCGTGGTCGCCGGCGTCGGTGTGGGCGTCGTCGGGGGCGTCGTCGGCGTGGTTGGCGTCGGTGAAGTCGGCGTCGGTGTCGTCGGCGTTGGTGTGGTCGGCGTCGTCGGTGTGGGCGTCGGTGTCGTCGGCGTTGGCGTGGGGGTCGTCGGTGTGGGCGTCGGCGTTGGAGTGGGCGTCGGCGTCGGACTAGCGCTCAGCGTGATCACCAGATCGCTGCGGCCGCTGGCGGTCACGTTTTGGCCGGTCAGGACGCCGCTAAAGCCGCCGGCCGTGTAGTTCAGGCTGGCCTGGTTGTAATTCGTACCGGCGCTCGACGCGTCCACCACGACGAAACGCTGGCCCGGGGCGAACGCGTAGCTGTTCAGCTTTTGCAGGCTGACCGACGAATTCGCGGCGATCGTAGCACTTCCCGAGACCACCAGGCGACCATAGCCGGTGTCGCTGAGGCTGCCGGCTGACGTAGCGCTATCGCCGACGCCGATGTTCAAGGTGGCGCCGGCGCTTTGGCTGTAACTGCCGGTGATGTTTATCGAATTGTTGACTTGCAGCGTACTGGCGGAGTTGGTGACCGTATGAGAGGAGCCGACGTTGATATTGTCGTTCAGCAGTAGGTTGCCAGATGTGAAAAAGATATTCGCAGCGGTATTGGTGAGAGTGCCGATATTCCCGGAACCGATGCCGCCGCTGATGTTAGTCAAGATGCCGAACGTCGAACCGGTCCCGCCACCAATATTCAGGTTGTGATTGGATGCGTTCAAGATATTGCCGGCAATCGTCCCCGAATTGGCAAGCGTACCAATCGTGCCGCTGCTTCGATTGTAGATGGCGGCCACGCTGCCGGTAATGGTGCCGCTGTTGCTCAGCGTGGTGATCGTGCCGTTGTAGTTGAAAATGCCGTTGATGCCGCTGATGGTGCCGCTGTTGCTGATCGTGCCGATGGTGCCGTTGACGTTGCTGATGCCGTAGTCGCCACCGCTGATGGTCCCGCGATTGTTTATCGCCGTGGCGGTTTCGCCGAAGTTGGAGATGCCGGCGTAGCCGGTACCGGCGGTGATGGTGCCGTTGTTGGTCAACGTACCGACCGATCCCCCAATGCTCACGGCGGTGGTCGAGACGGATACCGATCCGGTATTGGTGATCGTGACGTTGCCGGTGGTCCAATTGATCTGGCTCGACGTGGCACTGGAAATCGTCTGATCGGCCTTTACGGCCGTGTGCACGATTGTGGTCAACGCCGAGGTCAAGGCGAGGGTCAATACCGTCGATTGCGACTGATATCTGGATTTGCCGCCGAACTTTTTCCCGTAACTTTTGTTATTCATTAATTTTCTTTCCAAGCGGGCCACGTTTGGAAGCGATTTTACGTCTCGTCTATATCGCTAGGCTTGATGCTAGGCGGAGTATTTCCGGAATGTTCGCTTGTGTCGGAGCGCATGATGTCGTCATGGAGGATTACAGATATCGCCGGCGCACCGCTTAACGATCGCGGCACTTGCCGACGGCGTGCGGAGATCTATTGCCACGTTACTTTGAGCCGGTAATGGGCGTACTTGATCGGTGTTTCGAGAACATTGGCGAGCAACAACGTCACACCGTCCGTCTCGCGGTGGACTCGATTGTCAAATAGGCTGCTGACCATGAGAGCTAACCTTTGGTAGGTTCTTAGTACGCTCTATTTTTGCCAGGCATCTCTTTCGGGACGAACGACATCATCCCGATCATCCGATTGCCACAACTATAACAGACGTTTATCTGGGCACCACACGTTTTCGTATAGGTCTCTGGTTCTTTACCTAACGAAAACCGGCGTGATGCGAACTCGGATGATCGCGCCCCGGCACCGGTTGGGCGGAGGTTCCCCCCGCCGCCGGCCTTGCGCATCCATCGAACAAGGTCAGGTCGTCAAGGCCTCGTCGCTGTCTCTCGCGACGAGGCCCACGATTTAGAGAATTGTTCTAACTAAACGCCTGGATGCCGGTCTGGGCGCGGCCCAGGATCAGGGCGTGGATGTCGTGTGTCCCCTCGTAGGTGTTGACCGCCTCGAGATTGAGCACATGGCGGATCACGCCGTATTCATCCGAGATGCCGTTGCCGCCATGCATGTCGCGGGCGACGCGGGCGATGTCCAGCGACTTGCCGCAATTGTTGCGCTTCAGCAGCGAGATCATCTCCGGCGCGTCGCGGCCCTCGTCGCGCAGCCGGCCGAGGCGCAGGCAGGATTGCAGGCCGAGCGTGATCTCGGTCTGCATGTCGACCAGCTTTTTCTGGATCAGCTGATTGGCGGCGAGCGGCCGGCCGAACTGCTTGCGGTCGAGCGTGTACTGACGTGCCGCGTGCCAGCATGCCTCGGCGGCGCCGAGCGCCCCCCAGGCGATGCCGAACCGCGCCGAGTTGAGGCAGGTGAACGGGCCCCTGAGGCCGGTCACGCCCGGCAGCAGATTCTCCTCCGGCACGAACACGTCGGCCATGACGATCTCGCCGGTGACCGAGGCGCGCAGCGAGAATTTGCCCTCGATCTTAGGTGCCGTAAGGCCCGGCATGCCCTTTTCCAGAACGAAGCCGCGCACCACCCATTCGTCGGTCCGCTCGTCGATCACCTTGGCCCAGACCACGAACACGTCGGCGATCGGCGAATTGGTGATCCAGATCTTGGCGCCGTTCAGTACATAGCCGCCATCGACCTTGACCGCGCGCGTCACCATGCCGCCCGGATCGGAGCCGTGATCCGGCTCGGTCAGGCCGAAACAGCCGACCCATTCGCCGGTCGCGAGCTTGGGCAGGAATTTCTCCCGCTGCGCCTCGGTGCCGAAGGTATGGATCGGATACATCACCAGGCTGGACTGCACGCTCATCGCCGATCGATAGCCGCTATCGACCCGCTCGACCTCCCGGGCGATCAGCCCATAGGAGACGTAGTTGACGCCGGCACAGCCATAGCCCTCGATGGTCGAGCCGAGAAAGCCCATCTCGCCCATCTCGGTCATGATCGCCCGATCGAAGATCTCATCCCGGAAGCCGCGCTGCACCCGCGACGCCAGCTTGTCCTGGCTGAAGGCGCGGGCGCTGTCGCGGATCATCCGCTCGTCCTCGGTCAGCTGATCTTCCAGCAGCAGCGGATCCGCCCAATCGAAAGCGGCTTTGCTCGACTTGCGAGCGGCGAGGGGGGAGATCGACGGATTGGCAGACATTCGCGAAACGCTCCGGGCGATTGGGATTAGGATTGCCGGAACGCTAGCACATCGGCGATATCCGCGCGACGGGTGCCGAGCGCTCCGGAAACCACCGCCTCCCCACGGGAGGGCAAACCGAGCCCCTCCACACGTGCCGCAAAACCCGCTTGCTGCCGGTCGAGCCGGCCGCTACGGTTTGTCGCGGCGTGAAAACGGGGTGGTTGCCGCAAGTCGGCAAGGTCTTTGCAAGATCGGCGAGGGGGGCGGGGGAGGCATGTCGTAGGCGCGGGACACCGGGGGGGTGACCGCGGTTCGAGGCGTGCGTCTTCTCTTATCGGTCGTTGGGGCATTTAAAATCGCATGGAATACTTTCTTCAGCAGTTGATCAACGGCCTGACGCTGGGCGCGATCTACGGGTTGATCGCGATCGGTTACACGATGGTGTACGGCATTATTGGAATGATTAATTTCGCCCATGGCGAGATTTATATGATCGGTGCGTTCATCTCGATCATTACTTTCATGGTGCTGGCGTCGTTGAATGTCACATCGGTGCCGCTGGCGATCATCATCGTCCTGGCCGTCACCATGTTCTTCACCTCCGTGCATGGCTGGACGGTCGAGCGGATCGCCTATCGGCCGTTGCGCGGCTCCTACAAGCTGGCGCCGCTGATCTCCGCGATCGGCATGTCGATCTTTCTGCAGAACTATGTACAGATCCTGCAAGGTGCCCGGGTGCGGCCGATGCGGCCCTTGCTGCGCGGCGGCATCACGCTGTTGGAGACCAACGGCTTCGCGGTCCAGATCAGCTATCTGCAGATCATCATTATCGTGCTGACCACCGGTTTGATGATCGGGTTCAGCTTCATTATCGGGTCGACGCCGCTCGGCAGGGCGCAGCGCGCTTGCGAGCAGGACCGCACCATGGCGGCCCTGCTGGGCGTCAATGTCGATCGGACGATCTCGCTGACCTTCGTGATCGGCGCCTGTCTCGCGGCGGTCGCGGGCATGATGGTGACGCTCTATTGGGGCGTCGTCGACTTCTTCATCGGCTTCCTCGCGGGGGTGAAGGCGTTCACCGCGGCGGTTCTGGGCGGGGTCGGTTCGCTGCCGGGCGCCATGCTGGGCGGCGTGCTGATCGGCCTGATCGAGGCATTCTGGTCGGCCTATTTCACGATCGAATACAAAGACGTGGCGGTGTTCGTGATCCTGGTGCTGGTGCTCATTTTCCGACCGTCTGGATTGCTCGGTCGGCCCGAGGTCGAGAAAGTCTGATGGCAGTGCAATCGATCGCGGTGACCGGCCGCGTGGATATTCCGGCAATCGTCAAGGAAGCGTTCCTGGCGGCGGTGGTGACCTTCGCCCTCTCCATTCCCCTGGTCGGGTTCCAGACCGTCGATGTGATGGGCGGCATCGATTACGTCACCCATTTCGATCGGGTCGCCTATGCCGTCGTCTCGGTCTTCATCGGCCGCTTGACCCTCGGTTGGCTGAAGGCGACGCGCGCCACGACGGCCGGTAGCGGCCCCAGCGCCGCGAGCGCCGCCATGGCCCGGATCGCCGCCTTGGCGAGCGAGTATTCGCTGCCGATCGGCGCCGTCGGGCTGCTGCTGGCGGTGGCGGTGCCGTTCACCAACAACTACTACATCGATCTCGGCACCACGGTGATGATCTACGTCATGCTCGGCTGGGGCCTCAACATCGTGGTCGGGCTCGCCGGTCTCCTGGACCTCGGCTATGTCGCGTTCTACGCGGTCGGTGCCTATACGGTGGGCTTGCTGTCGGTCAATTTCGGTCTCGGTTTCTGGGTCTGCCTGCCGCTCGCCGGCTTCTTCGCCGCGGGCTTCGGCATGCTGCTGGGCTTTCCCGTGCTGCGGCTGCGCGGCGACTATCTGGCGATCGTCACCCTCGGCTTCGGCGAGATCATCCGCATCGTTCTGCTGAACTGGCAATCCCTGACCAACGGGCCGAACGGCATCGGCGACATTCCGCGGCCGAGTTTCTTCGGCCTGCCTTTCGCCCGCTCGGCGCCGGCCGGCCACGAGACGTTCGCGCAGTTCTTCGGCCTGGATTTCGATCCCAACCAGCGCACCACGTTCCTGTATTACCTGATTCTGATCCTGGCGCTGATCACCAACCTGTTCACCATGCGCATCCGCCGGCTGCCCGTCGGCCGGGCATGGGAGGCGCTGCGCGAGGATGAGATCGCGTGCCGCGCGATCGGCATCAACGCCACCAACGTGAAGCTGTCGGCCTTCGCGATCGGCGCGATGTTCGCGGGCTTCGCCGGTTCGTTCTTCGGCGCCAAGCAGGGCTTCATCAGCCCCGAGAGCTTCAACTTCACGGAAAGTGCGACGATCCTGGCGATCGTGGTGCTGGGCGGCATGGGCAGCCAATTGGGCGTGGTCTTGGCGGCGCTGATCCTGGTTGGCCTGCCCGAGCTCGGCCGCGAATTCGAGCAATATCGGATGCTGCTGTTCGGTGCGGCGATGGTCGGCATCATGGTCTTCCGGCCGCGCGGTCTGCTGGCTCATCGAACACCCTCGATCCGCCTCTATGGAAAGGGAGCGGCGTCGTGAGCGCGGCGTCGGTAATGGCCCGGCCCGCAACGGCCCGGCCCGCGGTGTCCGGCAAGGTCCCGCTGCTCGATGTCGAGCATCTCAGTATGCGGTTCGGCGGTCTGGTCGCAGTTGACGATCTGTCGTTCACCGCCTATGCGGGCGAGGTCACCGCGATCATCGGCCCGAACGGCGCCGGCAAGACGACGGTGTTCAACTGCCTGACGGGCTTTTACAAGCCGAGCGCCGGGCGGCTTACCCTGACGCGGCCGGATGGCGAATACCTGTTGGAGCGGATGGAGGGGTTTCGGATCGCCCGCATGGCCGGTGTCGCCCGGACGTTTCAGAACATCCGCCTGTTTCCGGGGATGACCTGCCTGGAAAACCTGATGGTCGGACAGCACAACGCGCTGATGGCGGCCTCGGGGTTCTCCCTGGCCGGGCTGCTCGGCCTGGCGCGGTATCGCGATGCCGAAAAGGCCGCGATCGACAAAGCCAGATTCTGGCTCACCAAGCTGGGCCTTCTGGCGCAGGCGGATATGGAGGCGGGCAATCTGCCTTACGGCGCTCAACGGCGGCTGGAGATCGGCCGGGCGATGTGCACGGGGCCGGCGCTGCTGTGCCTCGACGAACCGGCGGCCGGTCTCAACCCCAGGGAATCCGCCGAACTCAACGACCTGCTGCTGTCGATCCGCGACGAGCACGGCATCGGTGTGCTGCTGATCGAACATGATATGAGCGTGGTGATGAAGATTTCCGATCATGTGATCGTGCTGGATTACGGCAGCAAGATCGCCGATGGCGCCCCCGAGGCGGTGCGCAACGATCCGGCGGTGATCAAGGCCTATCTGGGCGAGGAGGAGAGCGACGAGTTGCCGCCCGAAGTGGCGGCCGATCTCGGGCTACCGCAGCCGACGGCGGAGACGCCGTGATGCCGATGCTTTCAGTCTCCGGCGTGCACACCTTTTATGGTCGTATCGAGGCGCTGAAGGGCGTCGATATCACGGTCGGCAAGGGCGAGATCGTCACGTTGATCGGCGCAAACGGTGCCGGCAAGTCGACGCTGTTGATGACGGTGTGCGGTCGGCCGCAGGCGTCGAGCGGCTCGATCCACTTCGATGGTACCGACATCACCCGGACGCCGACCTTCGAGATCGTCCGCCTGGGCATCGCGCAATCGCCGGAGGGTCGGCGGATCTTCTCGCGCATGACCGTGCTGGAAAATCTCCAGATGGGCGCCACGACGACCGACGCGAAGTATTTCGAGGACGATCTGCAGCGCGTCTACACCTTGTTCCCGATCCTGAAAAAGCGTCAGACGCAGCGCGCCGGCACGATGTCCGGCGGCGAGCAGCAGATGCTGGCGATCGGCCGGGCCTTGATGAGCCGGCCGCGCCTGCTGCTGCTCGACGAGCCGTCGCTGGGCTTGGCGCCACTGATCGTGAAGCAGATCTTCGAGGTCATCCGGGAAATCAACGAACAGCAGAAGGTCACCGTGTTCCTGGTCGAACAGAATGCCTTTCACGCCCTGAAGCTGGCGCATCGCGGCTACGTCATGCAGACCGGCCTGATCACCATGTCCGGCGAGGGGCGCGAATTGCTGGCCAGCAAGCAGGTGCGCGCCGCCTATCTGGAAGGCGGCCATTGATGGGCGATTTGTTCGGCACCTCGCTCGGCGGGTTTCTCGGCCTTACCGTGGTCATGTTCGGCGGCGCCTCGTTCATGACCGGCCAGGCGCTCGCCGATACCTGGCGGCCCTACAGGCAGATGCTGCTATATTCCCTGCTGCTGGGTGCCGGTGATCGCTTTCTGGTGTGGGGTCTGGCCCATGGCGAGCTGCTGTCGCTGCCGGGCTATATTCTGGATACGCTGGTGATCGTGTTCACCGGTTCCTTGGCCTATCGCGTCACTCAGGCGCGCAAGATGGTCGTGCAATACCCCTGGCTTTACGAGCGGGCCGGCCTCTTCCAATGGCGCGAAAAGACGTGAATGGCGTCCTTCGCGTCAAGGCCCTCTTCCGGTAACGCCAGCTTCGATCGGATTGGCGGCGAACCGCCGCCGATGACGGTTCATGCTCCTGCGCTAGCGATCGCAGGAACTTGATGATCGTCCGCAAACATGCGGACGGGAACCACGTGACAGGGAGTTCAAGAATGAGAAGAACGACATTATCGGCGGTAGCCGTCGCAGCGCTCGCGCTGACCGGCTCGGCCGCCATGGCCCAGGACATCCAGATCGCGGTGGTTGGGCCGATCACCGGGTCGCAGGCCGCCGCGGGCGAGCAGATGAAGCGGGGCGCCGAAAAGGCTCTCGCGGACATCAACGCCAAGGGCGGTGTGCTCGGCAAGAAACTGGTCCTGACGATCGCCGACGACGCGTGCGATCCGAAACAGGCGGTCGCGGCCGCGAATTCGGTCGTCGCCAAGAAGGTCGTCTATGTCGACGGCCATTATTGCTCGGGCTCGTCGATTCCGGCGTCGTCCGTCTATAACGAAGCGGGCATCCTGCAGATCACCCCGGCCTCGACCAACCCGAAGCTGACGGATGATGCCGCCGCCAAGGGCTGGAACAATATCTATCGCGTGGTCGGCCGTGACGACGCGCAGGGTGCCGTCGCCGGTGCCTATCTCGCCACCAAGTACAAGGGCAAGGCCGTCGCCATCGTCGACGACAAGTCCGCCTATGGTAAGGGTCTGGCGGACGAGACCAAGAAGGCGATGAACAAGGCCGGCCTCAAGGAGACCGTCTACGAGGAAATCACCGCCGGCGACAAGGATTACAGCGCGCTGATCAGCAAGCTGAAGCAGGCCAACATCGACGCCATCTATTACGGCGGCTATGAAGTCGAAGCCGGTCTGATCGTCCGCCAGGCGCGGGAGCAAGGCCTGAAGGCGACGCTGATCTCCGGCGATGCGCTGGTGACGCCGCAGTTCTACAACATCTCCGGCGCGGCCGGCGATGGCACGCTGATGACGTTCGCTCCCGATCCGCGGAATGTTCCCGCGGCAAAGGCCGTCGTCGACAGCTTCAAGAAGGACGGCTTCGATCCGGAGGGCTACACGCTCTACACCTATGCGTCGATGCAGGTGTTCGTGGCGGCCGCCGAGAAGGCCAAGTCGGTCAAGCTCGACGATCTGGTGAAGGTTCTGCAGAGCGGCATGACCTTCGACACGGTCGTCGGCCCGATCAAGTTCGACAAGAAGGGCGACGTGCTGGACCCGAAATACGTGTTCTACGTCTGGAAGGACGGCAAATACGCCGAGATGTAAGCTGAACGGCCCTAACGATCAGGGCTGACGAGAGAAGGCCCGGCGGATTGCTCCGCCGGGCCTTTTTTCATGCATCGTCCCGTATCGGCGTCCGGAGAGACGCCGGGGCGTCGTCCTACTTCTTGGCGATGCGCCGCACGACGGTACGACCGGCGCCACGACCCAGACCGATCTTCTTGGCGAAGGCAGAGCGCTGGGCGGCGTAATTCGGGGCGACCATCGGATAATCCGCCGACAGACCCCACTTCGCCCGATATTCGTCCGGCGTCAACCCATAGGTCGACCGAAGATGCCGCTTCAGCATCTTCAATTTCTTGCCGTCTTCCAGGCAGACCAAATATTCGGGAGTGATCGACCGCTTTATCGCGATGGCCGGCTTCGCGGGTTCGAGCTTAGGTTCGACCGCGGCCCCATCCAACGACTTCAGCGACGCATAAATCGTACTGATCACGTCACCGATCTGGGAGGTGGCCAAGGTGTTGTTGCGGACATAGGCCGCGACAACCTCGGCTGTCATACGAATCAGGCCGTCATCCTGGGCCTTGTCGACGGCTTTCTCAATCATTACGCGAGCTCCCAATGTTCTTGTGCGGTACGGATAGTCTCAGAAGGGGTTCTTACCGTCAAAGACTTGACCTTGTCTATCCTTTTGATGATGCAAAGTATGGGGAAATCGCCCCGCTTAAAAAAAGCATGTCGCGAGAGCCACTTATCGCTGGCGACTGATAATAATTACCAGAATGTAACTGGTGCGGTGGCATTAACCATCCCGCTATTACATCGCTATCGAGGTGATGAGCCCGCGCCATGAATCGGCAGGGCGGGCGATGCCGCGCAGTCGATGCCGTGGTGGGCATCGGTCGCTGGCCGGCCTACCGTCCCGCCGTCGGATGTGATACCTGCACCGGGATTAGGTGTCGGATGCCGCGCCGTCGGATTTATCCGGCGTGGCCCCGGCAACGTCTTCTTGGAGGCTCGGTTCTATGACGGTTCAAAAGCTCGCCATCCCCAGTGGCCCTCGATCCGCTTTCTTCACGGCTGGCGTGGCGACGGCGGATCCGGAACTGTACTCGGCGATCACGCGGGAACTCGGCCGTCAGCAGGACCAGATCGAACTGATCGCCTCGGAGAACATCGTCAGCCGCGCCGTGCTCGAGGCGCAGGGGTCGATGCTCACCAACAAATACGCCGAGGGCTATCCCGGCCGTCGGTACTATGGCGGCTGCGAATTTGTCGACGTCGCCGAGACGCTGGCGATCGAGCGGGCGAAGCGGCTGTTCGACTGCCGTTTCGCCAATGTGCAGCCGCATTCCGGCGCCCAGGCCAACCAGGCGGTGTTTCTCGCCCTGCTGCAGCCTGGCGACACCATTCTCGGGATGTCGCTCGCCGCCGGCGGGCACCTCACCCATGGCGTCGCGGTCAACCTGTCGGGCAAGTGGTTCAAGGCGGTGAATTACGGCGTCCGGCCCGATACTCACCTCATCGATTTCGACGAGGTCGAGGCCTTGGCGAAGCAGCATCGGCCCAAGCTGATCATCGCCGGCGGCTCGGCCTATCCCCGGGTGATCGATTTCGCCCGCTTCCGCCACATCGCCGACGAGGTCGGTGCGCTGTTGATGGTCGACATGGCGCATTTCGCGGGGCTGGTCGCCGGTGGCAGCCATCCCAGCCCGCTGCCGCACGCGCATGTCGTTACCACGACGACGCATAAGACGCTGCGCGGCCCACGCGGTGGCATGATCCTCAGCAACGATGAGGATCTGGGCAAGAAAATCAATTCGGCGGTGTTCCCCGGCCTGCAGGGCGGTCCGCTGATGCATGTCATCGCGGCCAAGGCGGTGGCGTTCGCCGAGGCGCTGCGGCCCGAGTTCAAGCAATACGCGGTGGCGGTCCAGGCCAATGCCCGCACCCTGGCGGCGACCCTGGCGCAGCGCGGGCTGGCGATCGTGTCCGGCGGCACCGACACGCATCTGCTGCTGGTCGATCTGCGTCCCAAGGGGCTGACCGGCAAGGATGCCGAGCGCAGTCTCGAACATGCGGGCATCACCTGCAACAAGAACGGCATCCCGTTCGACCCGGAAAAGCCGACCATCACCTCCGGCGTCCGTCTGGGTACGCCGGCCGGTACCACCCGTGGCTTCGGAACAGCCGAATGGCAGTTGGTCGGCGAGTTGATCAACGAGGTGCTGGAAGGCCTGGCGGCCAACCGTGCCGACAATTCGGTGGTTGAGAAGCAGGTCAATGCCAAGGTTCTGGAGTTGTGCGCCGGATTTCCCATCTACCCTAAGGTTTGATACGCTGCTGCCGACGACACCCCAGCAGTGGTGGTGGTAAGGGAACAGGGAAGGGGGCGATCGGCGCATGCGCTGCCCGTTTTGCGGCTTTGACGACACGCAGGTGAAGGATTCGCGGCCGACCGACGACCGGTCGGCGATCCGGCGCCGGCGCTTCTGTACCAATTGCGCCGCGCGCTTCACCACCTTCGAGCGGATCCAGCTGCGCGAGTTGACCGTCGTCAAGAAGAACGGTCTGCGTCAACCCTTCGACCGGGACAAGTTGGCGCGTTCCATTCAGATCTCGCTGCGCAAACGCCCGGTCGAGGGCGAACGGGTCGAGCGGGTCATCAATTCGATCGTCCGTCAGCTGGAAAGCTCGGGTGAATCCGACGTGCAGGCGGACGAGATCGGCGCGTTGGTCATGGAAGCCCTGGCGAACCTAGACCAGGTCGCCTATGTGCGGTTCGCCAGCGTCTATCGCGACTTCCGCGAGGCCAAGGATTTTGGCGAGTTTGTCGGTCGCATCTCGACCGACGGCGATTAGGCTTTGTTTGTCGAGCAATTTCGTCTCCACCAGGTCGCGCCATCAAGGGACTGCACGGAATGATCGGCGCCGCCGTCACCGATCTCGATCACATGCGATCAGCGCTGGCGCTGGCCCGTCGAGGTCTGGGGCAGGTGGCTCCCAACCCCGCTGTCGGCTGCATCATCCTCCGTGATGGTCAGGTCGTCGGCCGGGGCTGGACCCAGCCCGGCGGCAGGCCCCATGCGGAGACCGAGGCGCTGCGCCGTGCCGGAGCCGCCGCGCGAGGGGCGACCGCCTATGTGACGCTGGAGCCGTGTTCCCATACCGGGCGAACGCCGCCCTGCGCCGACGCGCTGCTCGATGCCGGAATCGCGCGCGCCGTCGTCGCGATCGAGGATCCGGATCCGCGCGTCGCCGGCGGCGGCATCGCCCGCCTGCGCGACGCGGGTGTGGCGGTGACGCTCGGCTGCGGCGCGGCCGAGGCGGCCGAGCTCAATCGCGGTTTTCTCACCCGGATCGAGCGGGGCCGGCCGCTCGTCACCCTCAAGCTCGCGACCACGCTGGATGGACGCCTCGCCACCCATCTGGGCGAGAGCCAGTGGATCACCGGGGAGGTCGCTCGGGCCTGGGGTCACGGTTTGCGCCGGGGCCATGATGCCGTGATGGTCGGCAGCAACACCGTGCTGGCCGACGATCCGATGCTGACCTGCCGTTTGCCCGGGCTGGAACGACCGGCGCCGACCCGCATCGTGGTCGATGGCCGATTGCAAACGCCGCTGACGGCTAAGCTGGTCAGCAGCGCCGGTGCTGCCCCCACCCTCATCGTCACTCTCGCCGGCACCGATCCGCTTCGGGCGCAGGCTTTCGTGGATTGCGGCGTCGAGGTCTTGGAATTGACGGCCGACGCGGAAGGCAACATCGATCTCGCGGCGACCTTCACCGCCTTGGGAGGACGAGGCCTGACCCGCGTCTTGGTCGAGGGCGGTGCCCGGCTGGCGGCGTCCCTGTTCCGGGGCGGGTTGGTCGACCGCATCGAATGGTTCCGTAGCCCCGCCATCATGGGGGGGGACGGCGTGCCGGCAGTGCAGGGCTTCGGCGTCGATCACCTGGTCGACATGAAGCGCTTCGAGCGCACCGGCCTGCGTGTCGCGGGCGCGGATCTTCTGGAGAGCCTGCGCCGGGTCGGTTAGCGAAACGCCGAGCATGCCACCCTGTCGATGCAAGCCTGTCGATTGCAAGCCTGGGCGACCGCAAGCCTTGCCGAGCCGACGGCGAGACAATAGTGTCTCGGTCATGTTTACCGGCATCATCACAGATATCGGCCGCGTCCGCGCGGTGGTCGCGGGCGGCGATACGCGGTTCGAGATCGAGACCAACCAGCCGTTGGACGGCGTCGTGCTCGGTGCCTCGATCTCTTGTTCGGGCGCCTGCCTCACGGTGATCGAGTTGGGCGAGCGCTGGTTCGCCGTGCAGGCGTCGGCCGAAACGCTGCGGGTCACCACGCTGGGCGGTTGGAAGACCGGTACGCCGATCAATCTGGAACGGGCGCTGCGCCTGGGCGACGAATTAGGCGGCCATATCGTCTCCGGCCATGTCGACGGCATCGCCCGGATCGTCGAGCGGACTCCGGAAGGCGACAGCCTGCGCTTCGTGTTCGAGGTTCCGGCGGGGCTGGAGCGGTTCGTGGCACCGAAGGGGTCGGTGGCCCTGGACGGCGTCTCGCTCACCGTGAACCAGGTTGAAGACCGTCAATTTACCGTCAATATCATCGCGCACACGCAAAGCTGGACGACCTTCGGCACCGCCGGCCCCGGCGACCTCATCAATCTGGAGATAGACATGCTCGCCCGATACGTCGCACGCCTGGTCGGCAAGGAGGCCCCGTGAGCTTCTTCAACGTCGTCTCGAAGATCGAGGAGGTGATCGAGGACGCCCGGAATGGCCGGATGTTCATCCTGGTCGACGACGAGGATCGCGAGGACGAGGGCGATCTCGTCATTCCGGCCCAGATGGCGACGCCCCAGATCATTAATTTCATGGCGAAACACGGCCGCGGTCTGATCTGCCTGGCGCTGCCGCGGTCTCGCATCGAAGAGCTGAACCTGCCGCTGATGCCGCAGCAGAACGCCTCGCGGCTGCAGACGGCCTTCACCGTCTCGATCGAGGCGCGCGAGGGCGTCACGACGGGCATTTCCGCGCCGGATCGGGCGCGCACCATCGCGGTGGCGATCGATCCGACCAAGGGCGGTCACGATCTGGTCACCCCCGGTCACGTCTTTCCGCTGCTGGCGCGGGATGGCGGCGTGCTGGTGCGCACCGGCCACACGGAGGCCGCGGTGGATATCGCCCGCCTGGCCGGTCTCAACCCGTCCGGCGTCATCTGCGAGATCATGAACGATGACGGGACGATGGCCCGCCGCGCCGATCTCGTCGCCTTCGCGCAGTTGCACAACATGAAGATCGCGACCATCGCGGATCTCATCGCCTATCGGCGGCGGACCGAACGGACCGTCGAGCTTTCGGCCGAGGATGCGATCGACAGCCGTTTCGGCGGCCATTTCCGGATGATGGTCTATATCAACAACCTGCAATATGCCGAACACATCGCCTTGGTGAAGGGCGATCTCTCGGGGCCCGAACCGGTGCTGGTGCGCATGCACGCGCTCAATCTGCTCGACGACGTGCTGGGCTGCGGCTTGTCCGGCCGGGGGGGCGAGTTGCAGGCGGCGATGGAGCTGATCGGCCGGGAAGGCCGTGGCGTCGTCGTGCTGATCCGCGAACCGACGCCGACCAGCCTGTCCGATCGGGTACGGGCCCGGCTGGACCGGAAGCCGGTCGATGGCGATTTGCGCGATTACGGCGTCGGCGCGCAAATCCTGCTGGATCTGGGCGTGCGCGAGATGACGCTGCTGACCAACGCCCGTAAGACGCTGGTCGGGCTGGAGGGGTATGGCCTCACCGTCGTCGGCTACCAGCCGATCCCGTTGCCGGGACACTCATGATGGTTGATGAGAAGCCGCCCAAATCGGGGAAGGCGCGGACCGGCAGCCGGCGCAGCGCCGCCCGACTGGCGGCGGTCCAGGCGCTCTACCAGGACGAGATGACGTCGCTCGGCGCCCGCGACGTGGTCGGCGAGTTCGCGCGCCATCGCCTGGGGCAGGAAATCGATGGCGACGATTACGTGCCCGCCGATCAGACCCTGTTCGAGGAGTTGGTGCGCGGTGCGATCGAGCATCGCCCGGCGCTCGATGCGCTGCTGGTGCCGGTGCTCGACGTCGAATGGCCGCTTGATCGCCTGGAGATGGTGCTGCGCGCCATCCTGCGCGCGGCGACGTTCGAGCTGGCCCACCGGATCGACGTGCCGGTGCGCGTCGTCATCACCGAATATGTCGATATCGCTCATGCCTTCTTCGCCGGCAAGGAGCCCGGCTTCGTCAACGGCGTGCTCGATCGTCTGGCGCGCAGCCTGAGACCGACCGAGCTTGCCGGTGGCACCGCACCGACCGCCTGACCTCAGCACCGCCGACCTGGCGGCCGTCCCGGAATCCCTGGGCGAGTTTGGCCGGATCGCGCGGTTCTTCACGCCGCTGGCGACCGACCCCGATGCCTTCGGCTTGACCGACGACGCCGCTTTGTTGCGCCCGACACCGGGGCGTGAGCTGGTGGTGACCGTCGACGCCATGGTCGAGGGCGTGCATTTCCTGCCCGACGATCCGGCCGACCTGGTCGCGCGCAAGCTGCTGCGGGTCAACCTGTCCGACCTCGCCGCGATGGCCGCGGTGCCGGTCGGCTATGTCCTTACCACAGCCTTGCCGGCGCATCGCGACGATGCCTGGTTGGCGGGTTTCGCCCAGGGCCTGGCATTGGATCAGGCAAGCTTCGGCATCCGTCTGCTGGGCGGCGATTCGGTGTCGACGCCCGGTCCCGTCATGCTCACGGTTACCGCCTTTGGCGAGGTCGAACTCGGCCGCGCGGTGCGCCGCAACGGCGCGCGGCCGGGCGACTTCGTCTGGGTGACCGGCACGATCGGCGATGGCGCGCTCGGCCTCCTGGCCGCGACCGGCCGGTTGAGCGATGCCCCACGGCGGCATCAGGATTTCCTGGCGGACCGATATCGGTTGCCCCAGCCGCGCTCCACCCTCGGGCCGGCTCTCGCCGGTCTCGCGACCGCGATGCTCGATATCTCCGATGGGTTGGCCGGCGATCTCGGCCACATCGCGCAGACATCCGGGGTCGCGGCCGAGATCGATGCCGCCGCCGTGCCGCTCTCCGCCGCCGCGTCGGCCGTCCTCGCCGCCGATCCCACCCGGCTGAGCCTGGTCTTGAGTGGTGGTGACGACTATGAGCTGTTGTTCACCGCGCCGGCCGCCGCCGCGCGGGCGCTGGAGAGATTGGCTGTGTCGCACGGCGTGCCGATCACGCCGATCGGCCGCATCGCGGCGGGGCGGGGCGTTACCGTTCGGGATGCCGACGGGGGTGAAATCGCGCTCTCCCGGGGTGGCTACCGTCACTTTTGAGGGCGGCAACAACAACCTCGGCGCGTCTAAACGAGTTGGTAGCGTTTAGCCTCTACTTATTCAACCGACGCATCTTGCTGCCACCCATAGGCAACCCATGAAGTTCCATCATCTTCTGCTCGCCGCACTCACGCTCGGGGTGTTCACCGCCGAGGCCACGGGTGCCGAGCCTCCGAAAAAGCACGTCGTCGCGGCTCCCGGCGGTCCGCAATTTGTCGAGATGCGGCCGATCACCATGGCTGTGGTCACCGGTGACCGCGCGGCCCAGCAGGTCAGTGTCGTCGTGGCGCTGGAACTAACCCCCGGACATACGATCGAATCGGTCAATCCGGACATGCCGAAGCTGGTCAACGCCTTCTTTACCAGCCTGACCGCGGCTTACGAGGAAGCGGAACCCAATGGGCGGTTGTTCGATGCCATGCCGATCAAGCAACGGCTGCTCGATGCCTCGGCCGATGTGCTCGGCCCCGGCATCGTCGCCGCGGTCCTGATCGAACAGGTCAACGAGCGGTCCCGCGGTCGCTGATCCCTGCCAACGCGCGCCCTAATCAGGCGATCACCTCGACTTCTGATTGTCCGGATCGAACTTGCCGAAATTGCCGAGCAACTGCTCGATGAAGCTGAATTCCCGGCCGGTTGCGGGGGTTGTCCGTGGGATCATGGCGATATCGCGCCCATCATCCTTGGACCGCGTTTGGACATCCTTCACGGTGCCCGTCGCATCGAAGGTGATCATGACGACCTTCTGATCGACGGTCTCCGGATCGAAAAACGCCGTCTGCTCCGTCCGCGCGCCGATATAATACCAAACATTCGGGTCGAACGACGCGACCGTGGAGGGCGAGCCCAGCGTCTTGGTGAGGTCGTCCCGCGTCGTGACGCCCGGCTTGATCTGGCTGATGGCGTCTTGATCGAGGATCTCGCCGCGCTGATTGACGGTCGTCGAGCAAGCCGCCGCCAGGCAGGCGAGCAGAAGCACCGGCACCAGTGCCGCGCGGCGCAGCATCCCGGCCTTACGCAGCAGGGCCTCACGCCACTGGGCGCGACCCGCTACGCGCAGGGTTGCCCTGCGCGCCGAACAGTTTACAATTTTCATCTGATCACTCATCTCCGGCAGTGCATGCCAGGGTTTTCGGCACTCTGTCAATTATCGCCGTCGATCGCCTCACGCTCAATCGGGCGCTTCATCGGGGTCGCGGCGGCTTCGGGGTAGGCTTCAAGGGTCATGGTGTTCAAACGGCTGTTCGGTCGCGATCCACAGCGTCAGGCGGCGCATAAAGCCTACATGGCTTTGGTCGACCAGGCACGCTCGCCGGAGTTCTACCTGCGACACGGCGTGCCCGATAGTCTCGATGGTCGTTTCGAGATGATCGCCGTGCATTTGTTTCTCGTCCTGCACCGGCTGAAGCGGGAGCCGGGTGCCTTGCCGTTCCGCCAGATGCTGTTCGACCTGATGTTCGGCGACATGGATCGCAGCCTGCGGGAAATGGGCACCGGCGATTTCGGCGTGGGCAAGCAGGTGAAACGCATGGCGGAGGGCTTTTACGGCCGGATCGCGGCCTATGATCCGGGCTTGGCTGGCGATCCCTCGCGGCTCGAGGAGGGGTTGCGCCGCAACGTTTTCGGCACGGTCGAGCCCGATCCGGCCGATGTGGCGTTTCTCGCCGCCTATATGGAGCGGCAGATGCGGGTGCTGGCCGAGCAGGATACCGCTTCGGTCATGGCGGGGGACCTGCGTTTCGAGCCGGTCGCCTTGTCGCCCGTGCCGGCGTGAAGGAGCGCTGAGAGGTCATGTCTTCCGAAGTCGCGTCTCCCGAATTTTCCAGACCCGTCAGCGCCGGTCGCCTGAGTGCGACGCCCAGCCGCCATCCGATCGTCGCGGACCCGGCGGAGCGCGCCGCTTTGGCGCGTCGTTTCGATCTCATTTCGCTCGACCGGCTGGAGGCGGTGGTCATGCTGACCCGTCGTTCGGACGGCACGGTCCAGCTGGACGCCGAGTTTTCCGCCGACCTCGCCCAGGCCTGCGTCGTGACGCTGGAGCCGGTACCGGCGAGCCTGGCGGACAGCGTCACGGTGATTTTCGACCCCGAACTCGATGAAGACGCCGCCGATGCGCTGGCGCTTCAGCACCCGGAGGAGGAAATCCGCGAGCCGTTGACCGAGGACGCCATTGACATCGGCGAGGTGGTTGCGCAACAACTCTCCATCGTTATGGAACCCTATCCAAGGTTACCTGGCGTGTCGGCCGGAGATCCCGCCGATACGCAAGATCGGCCGACTGGGTCGGATGGTGACGCCGCCGAAGTCAAGCGTGACGCCGAGCCTGAGTCAGTAAAGCCAAACCCGTTCGCGGTCTTGGTCGGATTGAAGCGGTCGCCGTAAACGCGTTTGGCAAGATGGTTGCCGAAAACCATGAAAATCGCTACATACCGCCCTCCCGAGGGCGGCGACCCTAACCCGTGAGTTCGTTTTATGGCTGTTCCCAAGAAGAAAACCTCCCAATCCCGCCGTGACATGCGGCGTTCGCACCACGCCTTGGTGCCGACCAGCTATGCCGAATGCTCGAATTGCGGTGAGCTGAAGCGTCCGCATCATGTCTGCGGTGCGTGTGGTCATTACGACGGCCGTGAAGTCACGGCTGTCGAAGCGGTCTGAGCCTGACCTCGCCCTCGGCGGGGGACCGGATTTGAACAAGCCGCTCATTATTGCCCTAGACGTGATGGGGGGCGACAAGGCCCCCGACGTCGTCTTGCAGGGTGCTGGGATCGCGTTGCAGCGGTTCCCTCAGGTCGCGTTTCTGCTGTATGGCGCCGAAGACCGCATAGCACCACTGCTGGCGAAGCTGCCGGCGGTGGCGGCCGCATCGACCATCATCCACACGGTCGATATGATCACCGGCGACGCGAAGCCCTCCGCGGCATTGCGCACCGGCAAGCAATCCAGCATGCGGTTGGCGATCGACGCGGTTGCCGATGGCAGGGCGCATTGCGTCGTCTCGGCGGGCAATACCGGTGCCTTGATGGCGATGGCCAAGATCGTCTTGAAGACCCTGCCGGGCATCAGCCGACCGGCGATCGCCTCGTTCCTGCCGACCATGCGCGGCGAGACCGTACTGCTCGATCTCGGCGCCAATATCGAGTGCGATGCCGATAATCTGGTGCAGTTCGCGCTGATGGGCGACGCCTTCGCGCGCACGGTGCTGGGCGTGGTCAAGCCAACGATCGGTCTGCTGAATGTCGGGTCGGAAGAACTCAAGGGCGTCGAGGCGGTGCGCGAGGCCGCCAGCCGGTTACGCAGCCTGCCGACCGTCAGCTTCTCCGGCTTCGTCGAAGGCGACGACATCTGCGGCGGCGCGGTCGACGTCATCGTCACCGACGGCTTCACCGGCAATGTCGCCCTGAAGACGGCGGAGGGGGCGGTCAAGCTCTACGCCTCGTTCCTGCGCTCCGCCTTGCAGAGTTCGATGCTGGCGCGGCTCGGCTATCTTTTCGCCATGCCGGCCCTCAACAAGCTGCGCCGGCGCGTCGATCCGCGCCGCTATAACGGTGCCATGCTGCTGGGCCTCAACGGCATCGTGGTCAAAAGCCATGGCGGATCGGATGCCCTGGCCTTCGCCAACGCGATCGGCGTCGCGGCCGATCTGGTGATCAACGGGTTCCTGGAAAAGATGCGGGGCGAACTCGCGGCGTTGCACCAGCCGTCGATCGATCCAGCCGCCACCCCGACCCCCGCTACGGCGTAGCATGGCGCTGCGCTCGATCGTCCGGGGCTGTGGCGCGTATCTGCCGGCGCGTATCGTCACTAATGACGAATTGGCGACCCGCGTGGAGACCTCCGACGAGTGGATCCGCCAGCGGACGGGCATCACGCAACGTCATTTGGCGGCCGATGGCGAGCTGACGTCCGATCTGGCGGTCGCGGCCGCGACCCGGGCGCTCGACCATGCCGGGCTGCGCGGCGTCGATATCGATCTCATCGTGCTGGCGACCTCGACTCCCGACGAGACCTTTCCGGCGACGGCCACCCGGGTGCAACATCGCCTGGGCATGACCGGCGGTGCCGCGTTCGACGTCCAAGCCGTCTGTTCCGGGTTCGTCTATGCGCTGGCCACCGCCGATAACTTCATCAAGGCGGGGCAGGCACGCAATGTCCTGGTGATCGGGGCGGAGACCTTCTCGCGCATCCTCGATTGGACCGACCGGCAGACTTGCGTGCTGTTCGGCGATGGAGCCGGGGCGGTCGTGCTCAGCGCGGAGCAGGGCAGTTCGTCGCCGGGTGGTTCGTCGCCAGGTGGTTCGGGGACCGATCGCGGCGTGCTGTCGACGCACCTGCATTCGGACGGTAGTCAGCACGACATCCTCTACGTCGATGGCGGTCCATCCTCGACGCGTACCACCGGTTATCTGCGCATGGAAGGCAAGGAGGTCTTCCGCCACGCCGTGCACCGGCTGGCCCAGGTCGTCGATGAAGCGCTCTCGGCGCATCACTTGACGCCACGGGACATCGATTGGCTGGTACCGCACCAAGCCAACAAGCGGATCATCGACGGCGTCGGCCGCAAGCTGGCCTTGCCCCCGGAAAAAGTGGTGCTGACCGTCGATCGGCACGCCAATACCTCCGCCGCCTCCATCCCGCTCGCCTTGTCCGAGGCGGTACATGACGGCCGGATCAAACAAGGTGATCTGGTGCTGCTCGAGGCGATGGGCGGCGGGCTGACTTGGGGTGCGGCCCTGGTTCGCTGGTAGGTTGGCCGGCGGAAGTCGCCGAATTGGCTCTTCCGCCAGGGTTGTGGTAGGCGCGTAACGCTATCTTAAAGTCGCGACCCAACTCTATGGCTTTGACGGATTTCTTCCGGTTCGATAAGATCGCGACTCGGGCGGGTCATCCGCCGAGTCGGGAGGATTGCCGTGACCGGAGGGACCGTTACCCGTGCGCAGTTAAGCGAAGCCGTCTACCAGGAGGTGGGGCTGTCGCGTAATGAGTCCGCGGATCTGGTCGAAACCGTGCTGGACGAGATCGCCGATGCGCTGTCGCGGGGCGAGACGGTCAAGATTTCCTCGTTCGGCAGCTTCGCCGTGCGCCATAAGGGCGAGCGGGTCGGGCGAAACCCCAAAACCGGCCAGGAAGTTCCCATCGAACCACGCCATGTCCTGGTGTTTCGGGCTTCGCATGTCCTGAAGGGCCAGATCAACGCTGCACTTTCGGGAGGGGCGAATGGTGTCGAGCGCATCTGAACAGCGGCCGCTGGGCGGCAATGTCGTTCCCCTGCGCCGGGTGGGCAAATCGCCGGCGGCGTTCAGGACGATCAGCGAAGTATCGGATGATCTTGAGGTGCCGCAGCACGTGCTGCGCTTCTGGGAAACCAAGTTTCCCCAGATCCGGCCGTTGAAGCGCGGCGGCGGCCGCCGCTACTACCGGCCCGAAGATATCGAGCTTTTACGGCGGGTTAGCGGCCTTCTTTACAAGGAAGGCTATACCATCAAGGGCGTTCAGCGGCTGCTGCGCGAAGGCGGCCTCAAGGAGGTCGTCGCCCAGGCCAGCGTCGAACAGGGTAACGTCGCCGGCGGCGGCGCGCAGCTGCGGCTGGAGGCGCTGGATGGTGGGTCGCGCGCGGCTACGACGACGTCCGGTGGCGGTGGCGGCCCGGCCTCTCGGGCGGAACTCAAGGCGATCCTCGACGAGTTGCTGGAGCTGCGCGAGGCCCTGAGCGAGGTTAGACGCTGAGCAAGAGCGAACAGGCCTCAAAATTCGCCGAGATTCGGCCAAGATGCCGGTTGCATCGATCGGGGTCGCTCCCTATTCTGCGCCGCTCCGCAGCGGGGTGTCTCGGCACTGACGGGCATTAGCGCAGCCTGGTAGCGCATCAGTCTGGGGGACTGAGGGTCGTGGGTTCAAATCCCGCATGCCCGACCAATCGCCAGGACACTCGCTCGGAAGATCGGCCGGGAGCAGGTACTGCTTCCGGCCGTTTGTCTTTCATCCCGAGCGTATTTCAGGATGAACGGACGAGCTATATGCTGCGCAGCGCCTGGTCGAGATCGGCGATCAAATCGGCGGCGGTCTCGATGCCGATCGACAGCCGGACGACGTCCGGCCCGGCACCCGCGGCGATCTGCTGTTCCAGCGACAATTGCCGATGGGTGGTCGAGGCCGGATGAATGATCAGCGATCGCGTGTCACCGATATTGGCGACATGGGAGAACAGTTCCACCGTCTCCACCATTCTCACTCCGGCCGCGTACCCGCCTTTCAGGCCGAATGTGAAAACTGATCCACAACCTTTTGGAAGATAACGTTTTCCGAGATCGTAATAGGGGCTGGATTTGAGGCCGGCATAGGATACCCAGGCGACCGAATCTTGGCTCTCCAGCCAACCGGCGACCGCCATCGCGTTGCTGACCGACCGTTCCATGCGCAGGGCCAGGGTCTCGATGCCGGTCAGTGTCAGGAACGCGTTCATCGGCGCCATGGCGGGTCCCAGATCGCGCAGGCCCACCGCGTGGCCATGCACGGTGAAGGCGAGATCGCCGAAGGTCTCATGGAAGCGCAACCCGTGATATGCCGGCTCGGGCTCGGTCAGGGTGGCGAATTTCGAGTTCTGCGACCAATCGAACCGGCCGCTATCGACGACGGCGCCCCCCATCGAATTGCCGTGGCCGCCCAGGAACTTGGTGGTCGAATGCACCACCAGATCGGCACCGAATTCGATCGGCCGGCACAGATAGGGCGATGCCATGGTGTTGTCGACGATCAGCGGAATGCCCGCCGCATGGGCGATCTCGGCGATCGCCGCGAGATCCGTCACCACTCCGCCGGGATTGGCCAGGCTCTCGACGAAGATCGCCTTGCAACCGGGCGTCAGAGCCCGGCGGAAGTTATCCGGATCGGCTTGATCGACGAAGTGAACTTGCCAGCCGAACTTCTTGAAACTCTGGCCAAATTGGGTGATCGAGCCGCCATATAGCCGGTTCGATGCCAGGAACTCGTCGCCGGGTTTCATGAAGGCGAAGAACGCCAGCAGCTGGGCCGCGTGGCCCGAGGCGCAGCAGATGGCGCCACGCCCGCCCTCCAGGCTGGCGATCCGCTGTTCCAGCGCCGCCACCGTCGGATTGGTCAGGCGCGAATAGATGTAGCCATAGCTTTGCAGGTTGAACAGCGAGGCGGCGTGGTCCACGTCGTCGAAGACATAGGCGGTGGTCTGGTAGATCGGCGTGATCCGCGCGCCGGTCGCGGTGTCGGGGATCGCCCCGGCATGCACGGCCCTGGTCTCGAAGCCATGGGTTGGGGTATCGGTCTCTGGGGTATCGGCGCTGCTCATGTGATCCTCTTCAGGCGCTTGGCGCTGATGATGCCGGTGTTGACACCGCTCCAGCCCAATTCACCGGATAGCCGCGAATATTCGATCTTCGGGCAGCGGTTCATGATGACGCGCAGGCCGGCCGCCTCGGCGCGGTCGGCGGCCGGGTCGTTGCGCACGCCGAGCTGCATCCAGACCACCTTGGCGCCGATCGCGATCGCTTGGTCGGTGATCGGCCCCGCCGCCTCGGAATTGCGGAAGATATCGACCATGTCGACCGGCTGGCCGATCTCGGCGAGGCTGCCGAACACCGTTTCGCCGAGGATCGTCTCGCCGGCGGCGACCGGGTTGACCGGGATCACCCGATAGCCCTTCGACTGCAGATACTTCATGACGAAGTAGCTGGGTCGGTTCCAGTTCGGGCTGGCGCCGACCATGGCGATGGTATGGACCTCGCCCAGGATGCGCCGGATCGTGTCGTTGCCATAGCTGTCGTGAGATGTGGTGGGGGGCATGCTAGCTCCCGGTCCAATGCGGTGCGCGCTTGCCGATGAAGGCGTCGATGCCTTCCGCCGCGTCGTGCGCCAGCATGTTGCGGGTCATCGCCTCGGCCGCGTGGGCATAGGCATCGTCCAGCGACATCTCGGCCTGGGCGTAGAACGCGGCTTTACCGATCGCCAGGGTCAGCGGGCTTTTTCCGGCGATCTGGCGGGCGAGCGTCGCGGTCGCCGCTTCGAGTTCGGCCGCCGGCACCACGCGGTTGACCAGACCGAGCTCCTGGGCTTTCGCCGCCGGGATGGCGTCGCCGGTCAGTAGCATCTCCATCGCCGGCTTGCGGCCGATCGCGCGCGACAAGGCCACCATGGGGGTCGAACAGAACAAGCCGATATTGACGCCCGGCGTCGCGAAGCGCGCGGTATCCGCCGCGACCACCAGATCGCAGGACGCGGCCAATTGGCAGCCCGCCGCGGTGGCGACGCCCTGCACCATGGCGATCACCGGCTTCGGCAACCGGACGATCCGCGTCATCGTCACGCTGCACCGTTGGAACAGCGCCTCATAGGCGGCGCGGCCCGGATTGGCACGCAGTTCCTTCAAATCATGCCCGGCGCAGAAGGCCGGGCCGGCGCCGGCGATCACCACGACGCGCACCGCCTTGTCCTCGGCGATCCGGATCAGTGCTTGATCCAGGGCATCGAGCAGCGCCAGCGACAGCGCATTACGCGCCGCCGGCCGGTTAAGCGTCAGCCACCCGACGCCGTCCTCGACCCGGGAGAGGAGCAGGGGTTCGGCGGCGGCGAGGTCGGGGGTGGGCGATACGGACATGGTGGATCTCATGACGCTGCGCACGGACACGGCTCTTCGTCAGACTTCGCCTTTCGATGCCGCTGTTCAAGTCGAAAGGCGAAGTCTGACGGTTTCCGGTCGGCGGGTTTTAGCGGCGACATGATAGCGTGGAGTCTCGACGGACTGAAAAGGAAGGGTCATGACCGCCGCGCGCATCACAATCGAGGCGTTCCAGGATCTGATGCTGGAGAGCATGCCGTTCGCCGTCGATCTGGGCATCGAGACGCTGGAGATTGGTTTCGGCACCGCGCGGCTGCGTCTGCCGTTCCGCGAGGGGTTTCTGCGGCCGGGCGGGACGGTCGGCGGACCGATCCTGATGGGCTTGGCCGATGTGGCGCTGTATGTCGCCGTCCTGGGTGCTGCCGGGCCGGTGCCGCTGGCGGTCACCACCAACCTCAACACCCATTTTCTGCGCAAGCCGGGACCGGCCGCGATCCTGGCCGAGGCGCGGCTGCTCAAGCATGGCAAGCGGCTGGCGGTCGGCGAAGTGGCGCTCTACACCGAGGGCGATCCGGAGATGATCGCCCATGTGGTGGGCACCTATTCGCTGCCGCCACGAGCTTGACCCCATAGAAAGGCTGTTATCCTTTTTAAAACAATGCCCTAGAGAATACATACCAGGATACCGCGCGTTAAATGCTTCGTGGAGCGGTGGTTTTTCGGTTGACAGAAACCGGGCCGGCGCCGTATCACCCGCGCCTCGTCGCGGTTCGGCGTTTGTGCCGGACCCGCGCGGCCGTTTTCGAGAGTTCAGACATGAAAACCTATTCCGCGAAGCCCTCGGAGATCGAGAAGGGCTGGACCGTCATCGATGCCGACGGCCTGGTGCTGGGGCGGCTCGCCTCGATCGTCGCCAATCTGCTGCGCGGCAAGCACAAGGTGACGTTCACCCCGCATATGGATTGCGGCGACCACGTCGTCGTGATCAATGCCGAGAAGGTGCATCTGACCGGCAACAAGCGTCAGGGCGATGTCTTCTATTGGCATACCGGCTATCCGGGCGGGATCAAGGGCCGCACCAAGGGCGCCATCCTGGACGGCAAGCATCCGGAACGGGTCGTCGAAAAGGCGGTCGAGCGCATGGTGCCGCGCGGTCCGCTCGGACGCCGGGTCATGGGCCATCTGAAGGTCTATGCCGGCCCGTCCCACCCGCATGAGGCGCAGCAGCCCGTCGTCTTGGACGTGGCCGCGCTCAATCCCAAGAACAAGCGAGTAGCCTGATATGTCCGACATCACATCGCTGGGCGATCTCAAATCGGCGCTTGCCAATGCGAGCGCCGTCGCCGCGGCCAAACCCTCCGCCGCCCAGCCGGTCGACGAGACGGCGCTGGTGGAACCCAAGATCGACAAGCTCGGCCGCGCCTATGCCACCGGCAAGCGCAAGGATGCCGTGGCCCGTGTCTGGATCAAGCGCGGCACCGGCAAGTTCACGGTGAACGGCCGCGAGGCGCCGGTCTATTTCGCTCGACCCGTGCTGCGCATGCTGCTGGCCCAGGCCTTCTCGATCGTCGATCGCGTCGGCCAGTATGACGTCTGGTGCACGGTCGCCGGCGGTGGTCTGTCCGGCCAGGCCGGCGCGGTTCGCCACGGTATCTCCAAGGCGCTAACTTATTACGAGCCGGCTCTGCGCCCGCTGTTGAAGGCCCAGGGCTTCCTGACCCGCGACAGCCGTGTGGTCGAGCGCAAGAAGTACGGCAAGGCCAAGGCCCGCCGCAGCTTCCAGTTCTCGAAGCGCTAACGCCAAGGCGGTTCCGGATATCGGCCCCTTCTTCGGCCGAACGATGTCTACCCAAGGGCCGCGAGATCACTCGCGGCCCTTTTCGTTTCTGAAGATGGCCCCGGACCCGCTCCGCGTCGGTTCACGCAAAAACGCGTGGGCGCAGACCCGCGTGAAACCAGGTGATCATCGAATAGATATCATAGACCGGGAGGCCGACGGCGCTCCGCAGGGCCGCGGCATAGGGCGGCATGTTGGTGCATTCCAGGACGATGGCGCCAATATCCGGGTTCCTGGCGACCAGCTCCTTGCCGGCTTCCACCACGTCCTGCTCGGCAAGGGCGATGTCCATGTCTTCCTTCTCGGCCTTGATCAGGACGCGGAAGAATTCGCGACCGTTCTCGGTGCCGATTGTCGGTGTATCGAGCGGCACGCCGGCGCCTTGCAAATGGGCCGGCGTCAGGGTCGAACCCGAGACGGTGACGAGGCCGACCCGTTTGCCGGGCGGCAGCGTCGCCTGCACCCAGGGCACCTGCATGAGTGAGGAGGTGGCGACGGGGACGCCGACGGCCTCGGCGATCTCCTTTTGGAATAGCGAGAGGAAGCCGCAATTGGTCGTGATCGCCTCCGCGCCGAGCCGGACCAGGTCTTTCGCCGCGTCGACGAAGTCGGGGAGAAGGCCCGCGGCACCCCGCAGCACGACTTTTTCGGGGCTCGCCCCCGCGACGACCCGATAGAGCACCGGGAAAGGCCACGTGGTGGCATTGCCCATGTCGCCCGGAATACGCGGAAACTTAGCTTCCAGCATGAGGATGCCGAGCGGCGCGCCATAGAGGGCCTTGCCACCACGCGCGATGCGAGGGGCTGGGGAGGGCGGATAGGCAGTCATGGCAAGGTCTCTCCAGCAGGCCAATCCGAGGCAACTGTCGCGGATTTCAGCGCGGCGCTCCGCCGTCGATGCGGAGCGGGCTTCGCGCCGAGGGACTAAACACTTAAACTGCGTTCGCTGTCGATGAGGAGGCAATTCGGATGACTGGCCTGATTCTGCCGTTTCGCGGTCGGCTGCCGGAGATCGCCGCGGATGCGTGGGTGGCACCCAACGCGACCGTGATCGGCGATGTGGTGATCGGCGCCGGCAGCAGCATCTGGTTCGGCGTGGTGCTGCGCGGCGATGGCGAGCCGATCCACGTGGGGGCCCGCACCAATATCCAGGACGGCACAGTGGTGCATGTCTCCGGTGGCCGCTTTCCGACGTGGATCGGCGATGACGTCTCGATCGGCCATATGGCGTTGATCCATGGCTGCACGCTGGAAGACGGCGCCTTCGTCGGCATGACCGCTTGCGTCATGGACGGTGTCGTGGTCGAGGGCGGCGCCCTGGTCGCGGCCGGCGCGCTTGTCACACCCGGCAAGCGCGTCCCCGCCGGCGAATTATGGGCCGGCCGCCCCGCCAGGTTCCTGCGCAAGCTAACACCCGAGGATCGCACGATGGCCGAGCGGACGGCGTCGGGGTACCGGGCCTTGGGGGCGGAGTATCGGGAGGAGGGGTCGTAACAGACTCGGCCTGGGCAATCCCTGCTATTACCGCCGTTCAGATCTCGACGATCGCCTTGATCACGCCCGCTTCCGGCTTCAGCCAGCCGGGCATCAGCGAGGGCAGGTCGCGCAGAGCGCCGCGATGGGTGTTGAGGGCTCGGGTCGGTACCTTGCCGGCGATCATCTGTTCGACCACCGTGGCGAAGTCCCGGGGTTGCGCGTTGCGGCTGGCGAAGAGGGTGGTCTCGCGCTTGTGGAATTCCGGGTCGGAGAAGGTGATGGCGTCCCGCACCACGCTCAGCAGCACATAGCGCCCGCCATGGGCGACGAAGTCGAAGCCGCGCTGCATGGCGGCACTATTGCCGGTGGCGTCGATCACCACATCGAAGCCATCGCCGCCGGTCAGCGCGCGCAGAGTCTCCTCCGCATCGTCGGTGGCGGTCAGGCCGTGATCGGCGCCGAGCCGCTCCGTGGTGAAATTCAGCCGATCGGCGCGCATATCCATGACCGTGACATGGGCGCCCTGGGCCTTGGCGAAGATGATCGCGGACATGCCGATCGGCCCCGAGCCGACGACCAGCACCCGATCGGCGGAGCCGACGCCGCCGCGCCGCACGCCATGGGCGCCGATCGCGAGAAACTCGATCATCGCGGCATCGTCGAGGGAAATCCCGCCGGTCGGGATCACGTTCGCTTCCGGCACGGCGAGGTATTCCGCCATGCCACCATCCTGATGCACGCCCAGCACGCTGATCGACTGACAGCAATTGGTCAGACCCTTGCGGCAGGCGATGCAATGACCGCAGGAGAGATACGGCACGATATAGACCGGTTCGCCGGTCCGGAGCGTGCTGCCCGAGGGAGCCGACGCCACCTCCCCAGACAACTCATGGCCCATCACCCGGGGATATTCGAGGAACGGATGCTTGCCCTGAAAGATATGGAAATCGGTGCCGCAGATGCCGATCCGGCGGATGCGGACGAGAACCTCGCCATCCTTTGGCTGTGGCTCGGCTCGATCGATGAGCGACAAGGTGCCGGGTTGATCGCAGATGACCGCTTTCATGGCGCAACTCCCTCACGACATCGCCGACGATGTTTGTTTTTTATCGTTATTAAACGGATGGAGGGGCGTGTCAACCGAGACGCGGTGCGATCACGAGGGGTGGGGTTCGTCACGGATCGAGCGCATCAAGGATGTCCGCGCGGCGGCGAGGTGGTCGGATAATCTTTGGCGCGCTGCACCGAAATCCCGGTCCGACAAGGCGTCCAGGATCAGCAGATGCTCGTCGATCGCGATGGCATTTCTCTCCATCTCGTCGTCTTTGCGCCATTGGAAATGGTAGTGGAAGATCAGCGAGACGAGATCGAAGAACTCGTTGGTGAACCGATTGTTCAGCCCTGAAATCACCCAGAGATGGAATTCCCGGTCGAGCTTCGGGAAGTCGAGGTATCGGGTCGCGATCTCGCTCTTCAGCGCGTGATGGCGCGCGATCATCGGCGGTAGGGTCGAGAAAATCGCCGCGTCGGCACCCTGCTCGGCGAGGGCGTCCATCGCGGCGAGCTCGATGATCCGGCGCATATCGGCGAGCTCATTCGCGAAATCGAGGCTGAAGCCGTGCAGGGTCCAACCGCCACGCGGCCGCTTCTCGATCAGGCCGAACCGGGAAAAGCCGATCAGGAACTCGCGGACCGATGGCAGGCTGGCACCACTCGCCCGGGCGAGGTCGGTTTCCGAAAAGGGCTGCCCCGACTTCAACTCGCCGGCGAACACCCGCTCCATGAAGCACTGCTCGACCAGCTCGGTCCGGCTGAGGATCTGCGTCGCGGCGAAATAATCGGCCGCTCGCGGCGCGCGTGCGACATAGAGGCGACCGTCGCGCTCGACCACGATGCGATTCGCCGTGACGTGCCCGGTCGCGGCGCGGATCGTGGTGCGGCTGACATCCAGCTTGCGCGCCAATTCGCTGACCGAGGGCAATGGCTCATCGGTGGGAAAATCCGCCAGGAAATCCAACAGCAGGTTGGAGGCTCGCTTGGAGACGTTGTTCGTTCTGGGCATGGGGACCGTGATGGCTGACCGATCCAACAAGCATGAACCGTCGCGGGCGTAAGGCGCAGTGGATTTGTCCGGCGATGCTGCTGGTGTTAGACGGCGCGCGTCTTGGCGTAGCTCCCGGGGGCCGGCTCGATCGGCGGGAGCGCACCGTCGCCCGGCACGCGTGCCGACACCTTGCCGCCGGCGAAGCGGTTGATCCAGGCCGACCAGTCGGTCCACCACGAGCCTGCGTGCTGGGTGGCCCCGTTCAACCAATCCTCCGGGTTTCGCGGCAACTTGGTATTCGTCCAATAGCCGTATTTCGCGGTTTCGGGCGGGTTGACGACCCCGGCGACATGACCCGAGCCGGACAGCACGAATTTGACCGGCCCCTTGTAGAGCTGCGTCGCCGCGTAGGACGATTTCCAGGGGGCTATATGGTCTTCCTTGGTTGACAGGATGAAGCTTGGGATCTCGACATCGGTGAGATCGATCGGTACGCCCTTGATCTGTATGCCGCCCGGCCGGATCAGCCGGTTTTGCTGATACATCATGCGCAGGTAGAAGCTGTGCATGGCGGCGGGCATCCGCGTCGCGTCGGCGTTCCAATAGAGCAGGTCGAATGGGAACGGCTCCTTGCCCAGGAGGTAGTTGTTGACCACGAACGACCAGATCAGATCGTTGGCGCGCAGCATGTTGAACGTCGTCGCCATCTCGCTGCCTTCGAGATAGCCGCGTCCGCGCATCTTGTCCTCCAGCGCGGTCAATTGCTCGTCGTCGATGAACACGCTGATCTCGCCGGCCTCTGCGAAGTCGACCAGCGTGGTGAAATAGGTCGCCGACTTGATCCGCTTGTCGCCGCTCTTCGCGAGATAGGCGAGCGTGGTGGCGAGCAGCGTGCCGCCCAGGCAATAGCCGATGACGTTGAGATCGCGCTGGCCGGTCGCCTGCTCGATCGCCTGGAGTGCTGCCAGCGGCCCCTCGGCCATGTAGTCCTCGAAGCCCTTGGTGGCGAGCCGTTCATCCGGGTTGACCCAGGAGATCACGAAGACCGTGAGGCCTTCGGCCACCGCCCAACGAATGAACGAGTTCTGCGGTCGCAGATCGAGGATGTAGTACTTGTTGATCCAGGGCGGGATGATCAGCAGCGGCCGGCGGGCCACGGTCTCGGTCGCCGGCGCATATTGGATCAGCTGCATCAACTCGTTCTGGAAGACCACGGAACCGGGCGTCAGCGCGATGTTCTCGCCCAGCTTGAAGGCGTCCGGGTCGGTCATCGTGATCGACAACTGGCCCTTGCCGCGCTCCAAATCGTCGAGCATGTTTTCGAGACCTTTGACCAGGTTCTCGCCGCCGCTCTCGATCGTCTTGCGCAACACCTCGGGATTGGTCAGCACGAAATTCGACGGCGCGATCGCATCGACGAATTGGCGCGTATAGAACTCCACCTTGCGCGCGGTCTTGTCGTCCAGGCCTTGAACGCCGTGCACCGTTTGCTGCATCCAGCGGGCGCTCAGCAGGTAGCTCTGCTTGATGTAGTCGAACAGCGCGTGGTCTTCCCAGGCAGCATCCCTGAAGCGGCGATCGCCCTTCGGCGCGGCGATCACCGGTTCGGCGCCGTCGCCGCCGCCCAGCATCCGCTGGGTCGTCCGCTGCCAGAGGCGCATATAGTCGTTCCACAGCGACATCTGGGCCTGCATCAACGCCGCCGGATCGGTCATCAGCTTGGCGGTCATTTCCAGGAAGGCGCCGCCGATGTTGAAGGGGTCGGGATCGACCGGACCGGGTTCGGCGGCCTGGCGCGCCAGGAACTCGCTGACCAGACGCTGACTGCGCTCGGCGATCGAGGTGACCGCCTGGGTGAGATCGACCGGGTCGGGTGGGGTGGCCGCTGGAGGGGGATCCGGCGAGATATGCAGGTTCGACATCGTGGTCTGGCTCCTCACGCTCGTTTCTTATCCTTCGCGGATGGAAGTTCCGCTTGAGCCCGCGCACTTCACCTCGCCACCGGCTGCGCTTGATAACCGCACGCCGGCACTCTAAGAGGATCGACGCACTCGCAGTATGAACCGCGGGCGAGGACGGTACCAGGGGGCTTCATGGCGCAGAAGGCGGAAGCGGAAAGGCTGGCGGCACCGCGCGGTGCTATCCGGTTGCCGGCACGGTTGCTGGCGGTCGGAACGGTTATCCTGGTCGCCGGCTGCAGCTCGCTCAACCCATTCGACGCGTATCGCGACCTGACCGGCGCTTCGAAGAACGATCCGCCGCCCGATGCGCCGAACACCAAGAACCTGGCCGCCGGTTCCGATCAGCCGTTCCCGAACCTCGCCAGTGTTCCGCCGCCGCCGACCTTTGGGTTGACCGAGGCCGAGCGCAAGGCGCTGTCCGACAGTCTGGTGGCCGATCGGACCCATGCCCGGTATTCGGACGAACAATTGCGTGCCGGGACGGTCGATACGGTGGCCGCTCCCCGGCCGCCGGATGCATCGGGCAAATCCCCTGGCGGCAAATCCCCGGGGACCAAAGCCCCCGCGGCCACGTCGCCGGGTGATAGTGCGACACCGGCGGCGGACACGCCGCCCGCCAGTGCGACACCGGCCAGTGCGACACCGGCCAACGCGCCTGCCGCCAGCGCGCCGCCCGCCAACGCGCCGCCCGCCAACGCGCCGACCGGCGATGCGCAAGCCGGCGAGGATGCGGCTCCGTCTCCCGCCTCCCGCGAGGCGTCGCTGACGCCGCCGACCGCGCGCAGCGTACCGGTCCCTGAAGCCCCGCGCGAGCCGCCGCCGCCGCCGGTCATGGCACCCGTTCCGGTGGTGACGCCCAGCCCGACGATCGGCCAACCGCCAGCCGGGGCAGCCGACCAAGCCCAGGGCAACCAGGCGGGGGCGCCCAACCAAACCTCAGGCACACCCACCCCATCGCCACAGGAAGCGCTGGCGCCGCGCGCCGCGCCGCCGACACCCGCGATGTCGACGCCGCCGAACGCGGCACCGCCGCCGCAGGTCAATGTCGGCGGCAAGGGCGCCGTGACGACGCCGGTCACCCAGGTGATGTTCGCGCCGCAGACATCGTCGCTATCGCCTTTCGAGACCGCGAAGCTGCAAACCGTCCCCGGGCAACTGCGTCAGCTTGGTGGGATCGTTCATGTCGTGGGATATGCCAGCCTGCCGCCCGGGCCAGCCGATTCGACCGCGGCCCTGAGCATTTATCAGGCGGCGATAAGCCGCGCCGAGGCGGTCAAGCAGCAGTTGATCAAAGCCGGCATCCCGGCCACCCTCATCCAAACCGAGGCGGCGGCGTCCCCCGGGAGCGGCCAGGCCGGTGCTGGACAAGGCGGTGCTGGACAGGCCGGTTCTGGACAGGCCGGTGGGCAGCCCGATCGCGCCGACATCGTCATCGTCCACTAAGTCCCACCATCCCCGGAGTCATATTGTTGTTCTCTAAGCCATGAGCGAGGCACCCCGCGACGCCATGACAACTCCGCTCCGCATCGGCATTGCCGGTCTTGGTACCGTCGGCGCCGGCACGTTCCGGCTGCTGCGCGATAACGCGGACCTTATCGAGCGCGCCGCGGGGCGGCCGCTCCGCGTGACCGCGATTTCGGCGCGGGATCGTGGCCGGGACCGGGGGATCGATCTCGCCGGCTGCCTCTGGGTGGACAATCCGCTGGACCTCGTGACCCATCCGGCGGTCGATGTTGTGGTCGAATTGGTCGGCGGCGAGGACGGCGTGGCGCGCGCGCTGGTCGAAGCGGCGTTGGGGCAAGGCAAGCCCGTGGTCACGGCCAACAAGGCCTTGCTGGCGCATCACGGCACGGCGATCGGCCGGCTTAGCCGGGCGCGTCGCGTGCCGCTGGGCTTCGAGGCTGCGGTGGCCGGCGGCATTCCGATCATCAAGGCGTTGCGCGAAGGGCTCGCGGCAAATCGGGTGACCCGCGTCTACGGCATTCTCAATGGTACCTGCAACTATGTGTTGAGTGCCATGCAGCAGACCCAGCGCGATTTCGGCGATATCCTGGCCGAGGCGCAGCAGCTGGGTTACGCCGAGGCGGATCCCGGGCTGGATATCGACGGCATCGACGCGGCACACAAGCTGGCGATCCTGGCGGGGGTGGCCTTCGGCACGCCGGTCGATCTCAAGGCCGTCTATGTCGAGGGTATCCGGCATATCTCGGCGCTCGACATCGCCTATGCCGATGAATTGGGCTATCGTATCAAGCTATTGGGGTTGGCGCGCCGCACGCCCCAGGGGATCGAGCAGCGCGTGCATCCCTGCATGGTGCCGTCGTCGAACCCGCTGGCGGCGGTCGATGGGGTGTTCAACGCGGTCGTGGTCGAGGGCGACGTCGTCGGCCGAGTCGTGCTGCAGGGACGCGGCGCCGGCGCGGGGCCGACCGCTTCCGCCGTGGTCGCCGATCTCATCGACATCGCATCGGGTCGCGGTCACGCGGCACAACTGGCGGATGCACCGACCGGCGACGCATCGCGTTCGGTCGGGATGGAGCATCATCTCGGGGGGTGTTATATTAGGCTGATGGTGCAGGATCAGCCGGGGGTGATCGCCGATGTGGCCGCAGCGCTGCGTAACGAGCGGATCTCGATGGAGGCGATGTTGCAGCGGGGTCGCGCGCCCGGCGGTACGGTGCCGGTGGTGCTGACGACCCATCCGGGCGAGGAACAAGCCATGCGCCGGGCGCTGGGCGAAATTGCCCTGCTGGCCGCGATGACAGAACCGCCACGAATGATCCGTATAGAAACCTGAAACAGAAACTCGAAGGGGAGCCCTTCAACTTTCCCGCCTCTGGCGGGATACTGCAACACGCTTCAAGCGATGAGGAACACCGATGGCCGATACTCTGATGATGGACCGCAATTTGGCGCTCGAAGCGGTCCGCGTGACCGAGGCCGCGGCGCTCGCCGCGTCGCGCCTCATGGGTCGTGGCGACGAGATGGCGGCCGATCAGGCCGCCGTGGATGCGATGCGTAATGCGCTGAACGGCCTCGATATCGATGGCACGGTGGTGATCGGCGAGGGCGAGCGCGACGAAGCGCCGATGCTGTATATCGGCGAAAAGGTCGGCAGCGGTTCGGGCCCCAAGATCGACATCGCGCTCGATCCGCTGGAAGGCACCACGATCACCGCCAAGGGCGGCCTCAACGCGCTGGCGGTCATCGCCATGGCGGATCAGGGCGGCTTCTTGAACGCCCCCGACGTCTACATGGACAAGATCGCCGTCGGCGCCGGCTTGCCGGACGGCCTGGTCGATCTGGACCAGACGCCCCTGGAGAATCTGAAGGCGCTGGCCAAGGCCAAGCAGACGGCTATCGAGGATCTGGTCGTCTGCATTCTGGATCGGCCGCGCCACGCGGAGCTGATCGAGACCGTGCGCGCGACCGGTGCCCGCATCATGCTGATCTCGGACGGCGATGTCAGCGGCGTCATCGCGACCAGCCGCGCCGATAGCGGTGTCGACATCTATATGGGCTCGGGTGGCGCACCGGAAGGCGTGCTGGCGGCGGCGGCGCTGCGCTGCATCGGCGGCCAGATGCAGGGTCGGTTGCTGTTCCGCAACGCAGACGAAAAGGCGCGCGCGGCCCGTTGGGGCGTGACCGACCTCAACCGGAAATATGGGCTGATGGACCTGGCCTCGGGCGATGTGATGTTCGCGGCGACCGGCGTCACCGGCGGCACTATGCTGCAGGGCATCCGGCGCGTCCCCGGCGGCGCCGTGACCTACTCGATGGTGATGCGCTCCAAGAGCGGTACCGTCCGGATCATCGAGGCGCACCACAATCTGGAGCGCAAGCCGGGCGCCTTCGTCACCTCGAAGTAAGTAGTGGCTCAAGGCCAAAACCATTCCTCTCCGCCCCCAGGGCGGAGAGGGGAAGTTTGTTGATGTTGGCAACCGTCATGCCGCCGCTGACGGAATTGGCAGATCGGCCGTCGCCGGCATTTCTGGGCGTCGAGCGGTCGGTCACGGGAAAGCGCTGGCGAGAGCGGCAGGGCGATGCGCGCATCGGCCTCGCCATCGCCCAGCGGCTTGGCCTGCCCGAGGTGGTCGGTCGGGTGCTGGCCGGACGCGGCATCGAGCCGGATGCGGTCGAGCGGCATCTGGCGCCGACCCTGCGCGATTTTCTGCCGGACCCCAGCAGCCTCGCCGATATGGATGTGGCGGCCGAGCGCCTTGCCCGGGCTATCCAAACCGGCGAGACGATTGGCGTGTTCGGCGATTACGACGTCGATGGCGCCACCTCCTCGGCCTTGCTGCTGCGCTTTCTCGCGGCTGTCGGCGCGCCGACCCTACTGCATATCCCCGATCGCCGGCTGGAGGGCTATGGTCCGAACCTGCCGGCCTTGCTGGCGCTGCGGCAGGCCGGGGCGGGGGTCGTCGTCACGGTGGATTGCGGCACCACCGCCCACGTGCCGCTGGCCGAGGCGGTGGCCGCGGGGCTCGACATCATCGTGGTCGACCACCACGCGGCCGAACCGTCGCTGCCACCCGTCCTGGCGGTCGTCAATCCGAACCGGCTGGACGAGGATGGCAGCCTCGGCACGCTCGCCGCCGTCGGGGTCACCTTCCTGCTGGTCGTCGCGGTCAACCGGGCGCTGCGCCGCGCCGGCTGGTACATGGCCGATGGGGTGCAAGGTGCCAGGCAAGGTACTGGGCAAGGTACCGGGCCCGACCTGCTGCAATGGCTCGATTTGGTGGCGCTGGGCACGGTCTGCGACGTGGTGCCGCTGACCGGGCTCAACCGCGCGCTTGTCGCCCAGGGCATCAAGGTGATGGCGGCGCGGCGCAATCCGGGGCTGGCAGCACTCGCCGACGCGGCGGCGGTGTCGGAGCGCCTCGACGCCTATCATCTGGGCTATGTGCTGGGGCCACGGGTCAATGCCGGCGGCCGCGTCGGCCGGGCGGATCTCGGCAGCCGGTTGCTGGCGACCACCGATCCGTTGGAGGCGGCGGCGCTGGCGGCGACGCTCGAGGCGTTCAACGCCGATCGCCGGTCGATCGAGGCCGAGGTGCTGGCCCAGGCGATCGAGGCGGTGGAACAGGCGATGGCGGCGCGCGGCGGCACGCCGCCCTCGATGATCTTCGCCGCGGGTGAGGGGTGGCATCCCGGCGTCATCGGCATCGTCGCCGGCCGCTTGAAGGAGCGGTTCAATCGCCCGGCCTGCGTCGTCGCGATCGAGAACGGCATCGGCAAGGGCTCCGGCCGGTCGGTGCCCGGCATCGATCTCGGTGCCGCGATCATCGCCGCCCGCCAGGCCGGTTTGGCGCTGGCCGGCGGCGGCCACCGCATGGCGGCGGGGTTCAGCGTCGCGATCGACCAGATGACGGCATTGGAGAGTTTCCTGACCGGGCGGTTCGACGCGGAGGCGCTCGGCGATGGGCAGCAGCCCGCCGATCTCGGCCTGGTGCCCGAACTGGGCGTCGATGGCGCGCTCAGCCCGGCCGCGGCGACCCCGGAACTGGTCGAGACGCTGGCCGGCCTCGGCCCGTTCGGCGCCGGCAATGCCGAGCCGCGTTTCGTGCTGCCCCAGATGCGCATCCTCAAGGCGGACGTGGTGGGGCAGAACCATGTGCGCTGCATCCTGGCGAGCCCAGCGGGCGGCGACCGGGTGAAGGCGATCGCATTCCGCGCCTTGGACAGCGAACTCGGCGTGGCCCTGCTGCGCGCCGGCGGCCTGCCGATGCATATCGCGGGGCATTTGCGCACCGATACCTGGCAGGGCCGTACGGCGGTCCAACTGGTGATCGATGACGCCGCCCCGGTGATCGCCGTGGAGTCCGCCCTCCCGTAGTGGTTTTTGGGAGTGGTTTTTAGAAGGCTGGGGCAGGGGTCGGCCCGCCGCATTGCAGCTCATCGCCCCGTACTGCCCGATCCTCCTTGATTTGCCGCCGACGGCCCTGTATTCCCCATGCCGTTCACGCCCAAGCGGTCCCCATCGTCTAGAGGCCTAGGACACCGCCCTTTCACGGCGGTAACACGGGTTCGAATCCCGTTGGGGACGCCAATCTTTTCAAAGGCTTAGGGTGATTCTGCCACGGCACTTCGGATGCCGTACGGAAATTGCACGGAAAACGCAGCCCGAGATATCGGTGGATTTGCACAGACGTTTTACGAGCCACATCGGTAAGAGACCGCTCGCGCGACACTTGGCTGGCCCATAGTTTTAAAGAAGGTCGGATCTAGTTAACGCTACGGCGTCGTTACGACGCTCTAGAGTCAGTGCGACCAGAGGCAGGCGCGAACGATCTTGGTGATGATATGTGCGACCGGCAGTGTCGGCAGGTTGCCCATCGAGTTCGAATCTCGCTCCCTCCGCCAGATCTTCCTATTTTTGTGAATTATTTCAATGCGATGATTCCGTGGTTTGGTTTCAAACCCACAAAATTACCCACAAAATCATTGTGGATATAGACATGCATCGATCGACGCTCTTGGACGCTAATTGCGTGACTGCATCGGGCGCGACCCAGTCAGTGCGGATAATGCTAGCCATCTCGTTCAACCCGTGGGTCCGGTGAATAGGTCTGTGTCGACGGTCAAATCGATCACTTGATCGCAAGAAGCTCGTCCGACAGCAGCGCCTTGATCCGGACCTGGTTCAGCACCGCCGCCATGAATTGCGCCGCGATCTCGCCGGCCAGCCGGCGCTCGCGGCTCTTCGTGAAGACTGCGACATCCCAGATCGCCTGCATGCCGGAACCCGAGCCTCACAGCCCATGTAACTGAAAAGACCCCCGCTTCGATCATCAGACCCGCGCATCCCGATCCCCCACCCCAAAGGAACAAGGATAGCGAATCACGCTCCACCAAAACACGCGAGGGTTTTTCCGCAGCCTGCCGAAAAAAGGGACTCTTACGCGAGATGTTTACTCAAATAACAAATATGCTGTCTTACATTAAACATGTAGAAAAATTTCTGGTCCGGTCGCGAAGGAATCGACTGGATACCCCATAATCTGGTAGAGCGACGGACCATGTTTACAAGAATATTTTTAGGGCCGTTCGCGGAAACCATCCGACCAAGGCGGCACCTCGCCTTGGTACCCGCTTCCGCGGACGCGGAAGCGGATCGAGTGCCGGCGCCGTCCGAGGTTTTTGGACGGCCTATGCAGATCGTCAAAACGGCGGGTTGGCTGCAACTCGCGGCGGTCACGGTGGCATTGCTGGTCGCTGTGATTTGGGCGGCGTTGCTCGATGTGCCGATCGTCGTCAAAGGCCAGGGCATGCTTTTGAGCGCGCATGGCATGGCCGAGATTACAGTGCCGAGCCGCGGGTCGATCGCTGAATTGTTTGTCGGTGAGGGAGCGAACGTCAAATCCGGCGATCTCATCGCGCGGATCGACCGGCCTGACCTGCAAATGCAGCTCGCTACCAAAGAAGCCATGCTGCGCGAGGCGCGTGAGCGGCTGAAGCGTCATGTCGATCTCAACAATCGCTTAGTCGATTCTCAGCGAGATGCCGATACCGTCCGCCAGCAAGCGGCGGCGCAGCGCGTCGCTTTGCTCTCCGCCGAGCTTACAGTTCTACGCAAACGGAACGCGAACCTGAACGACCTTTCCGGTCGCGGCATCACTACGCTGGAGGCCGTGCTCGCAAGCGAAACGAAGATGCATGAGGTCGAAATCGCCATCGGCGCGGCCAAGGCGGAAATCGCCGGTATTTTCTCGGCATCAAATCTCCAGCTGCTGCAGCAGGAACGCGAGCTGACTGGTGTGACGGATCAGATCGCGCAGCTTGAGACGGAAACGGCGGAGCTGCGCAAATTGCTGACCGCTGAAACTGAGATACGAAGCGTCCATGGCGGTCGCGTCGTCGAAATGAAGGCGTCGGCGGGAAATTTCGTGGAAATAGGCTCCCCGTTGCTGACGCTTCTGCGGGACGATGACGACGACCCCACCACCGGACCGCTTTACGCGCTCGTTTATGTGCCGCAGACCGAAGGCAAGAACGTCAAGGTTGGAGAGCCTGTGCTGATATCGCCCTCGTCGGTCGAGCAGGCCGAATTCGGCATGATCCACGGCAAGGTCCGAAGCGTGGCAGAAACACCGGCGACGACGGCCGGGATGATGCATATTTTGAAGAACGATCAGGTGGTCAAGACACTAGCGGCCAATGGCGCGCCATTCATGGTCACAATTGAACTGGAAGCCGATCCGTCGACCAAGAGCGGCTATGCCTGGTCATCGACCAAAGGCCCGGATTTGCGGTTAACGGGAGGGACCATGGCGAATTCCGAGATCGTCGTCCGCGATCGGCGTCTGCTTGGCGTCATCATCCCGCCGCTTGCGCGCTTGCTGCGAGACAATTGAGTCCATGGCCCGCGCCACGCCGATCATCCCTCAGCTTGGCGCGGCGGAATGCGGCGCCGCATGCCTGGCAAGTGTCCTAGGCCACTACGACAGATGGGTTCCGCTGGAGGAAATGCGTGTCGCCTGCGGCGTGTCGCGCAACGGCAGCCGTGCCAGCAATATCGTTCGTGCCGCCCGTGACGCGGGATTACGGGCCGACGGTTACCGACTACCGGCCGACCGGTTGCGCGGCCTGCTCGCACCTTTCATCGTCCATTGGATGAACAATCATTTTATCGTCGTTGACGAGATCGGCGCGAAGGATGTGCGGATAAACGACCCCGCTGTCGGCCGCCGTCTTCTGCCCTGGGCGGAGTTTGCCCGCGACTACAGTGGAACCGTCCTTGTTCTCGCTCCAACGGCCAGCTTCAAGCCGGGGGGTGTCAAGCTGAACCTGTGGCGGGCCTTGGGGCGGCGCCTCGCCGGTTCGCGCTCGGAACTGGCATTTTTAGGCATGCTGGGGCTGGTTCTGCTTTTGCCGGGGCTGCTGGTCCCGACCTTCAGCCGCATCTTCGTCGATGACTATCTCGTCAAAAGGTACGATTCATGGCTGCAGCCGCTGGTGATCGGGATGATTGCCGCGGGGTTGCTGCAATGGCTGCTGACCTATCTGCAGCAGCGGCTGCTGCTGCGACTTGAAACCAAGCTTGCCGTCGAAACCGGCGCGCTGATGATTAATCGCATCCTACGGCTTCCGTTGGCGTTTTTCGCGCAGCGCAGCGCCTCGGAGGTTGCAGCCCGCCTGCCGAGCGGTGATTCGCTCGCCGGTCTGCTGACGGGGCAGCTTGGTTCCACGGCGCTCGCCTTGCCGTCGCTGTTCTTTTTCGCCCTAATCATGCTCGGCTACGATCCGTTGCTGGGCGGACTGGCGCTGGGCCTCGGAATGCTGAACCTGCTGTTGTTGCAGGTCACCAATCGACGGACATCCGAGCGAAACGTCGCGCTGACCGTCGTGCGCACGCGCATCGCCGGGGTCGCCACGCAGGGCATCGCTAGCCTCGAGGAACTGCGTGCCAACGGCGCGGAGCCGCTGCTCATCGAGCGGATTTTGAATCTGCATTCGCAGGAACAGGCCGTGTTCGCGCCACTCGAGGTTGAGCGCGCGGTACTACAGACCGCGCAGCAGGTTCTGATCGGCATCGCGACCGCTTGCGTCCTGTGCATCGGAGCCTGGCAGGTGATCAACGGCAAGGTCAGCATCGGTATCATGGTGGCGTTCCAGGCGTTGCTCGCCGGGTTCTTCGCCCCCCTTGGCCAGCTCGCCACCGGTGCGCATCAGATCCAGGCGGCACAAGGCGCCCTTGCACAGATCGACGACGTGCTGACCCACGCGCCGGCCGCCGAATATGGGCGTGGGAACAACGCAACAAAAGCCGGAGCGAAGGAGAACGGTGCTGCGATCGGAGCCGTCGAAGCGGCTGGCGTCAGTTTCGGTTTCAGCCCGGTGGATCCGCCGGTCGTGGCCGATGTCTCGCTATCGATCCCGCCGGGCGGTTCGCTGGCTATCGTCGGGGCTTCGGGCAGCGGCAAGAGTACGCTGGCGCAGCTTCTCGCCGGCATGGAAGCACCGCGAACGGGAGCGATCCTGCTCGACGGCATTCCATTGCCCGCTCTCAGCCACGACCATCTGCGCGGCGGTATCGCGATGGTGGGCCAGACACCGCATTTGTTCGAAGGAACCGTGCGCGACAATATCGCGATGTGGGACCCGACTTATACGGAGGAGCGGATCGCGGCGGCGGCTCGCATCGCCGGTATTCAGGATTTCATTCTCGGCCGCCCCGGCGCATACGATTCGCGGATCACCGAAGGCGGCGGCAACCTAAGCGGCGGACAGCGGGCGCAAATCGAAATCGCACGGGCGATCGCGGCGGATCCGGCTGTGCTCATCCTTGACGAGGCGACGAGCGCGTTCGACGAGATTTCCGAGCGCACACTGATGGCGCGATTGCGCGAGCTTGGCTGCACCATGGTTCTCGTAGCGCATCGGCTGAGTACTGTGCGCGATGCCGACGAGATCATCGTCCTCGACCAAGGACGCGTCGTCGAACGCGGCCGGCATGAGGCATTGATGGCGATGGGCGGCCACTACAGCCGACTGGTGGGCGACTGATGGACCACATCCTCACCACCATCGCCGCGGATCCCATACGACTGACCGGATCGCCCGCGCCGGTGCGTCTGCTTGAGGCCGGAACAGCACAGATCTTTGTCGTGCGTGAGGCCGATGATGGTGCCGCGGTAGAACGGTGGCGCCACATTGCCACCATGACCGCACCATGCTTGCTGCCGCCGGCCGTGCCGGCATGGGCGGGCCTTCGCTTCGTCGTCGAACCGGACTCAGGCGGCAAGATCAGCGAGTTCGAGTCCGCTGCGTTTTGGCGGGCCGCGGCGAGCCCGACGGAGGGTGCGCTGGCACTTCCCGCGGCGGCGGCGCTGGTCGTCGCGTTGGGCGGTGGCGTGGCGAGATTGTTTAAGATCCGTCCGTCTCGTCAAAGGCCGGCTGCGAACGGCGGAGTATCTCTGTCCGCCGGCGAGACGCTCGATACGGCACGCCAGATGTTTTGGTATCGGATAGCGCGAGGCAATTTGCAGGTGCTCGGCGGCGCCGAGACTGCGCAATTCGGTGTCGAGCTATTGCCGTTCCCGCCCGGGGTCTGGGTCACCGCGGTTGAGCACACGGAACTGCGCGCGGTGGACCTCGCCGATCTGATTGCAGGCGGAGAACTGTCGCGGATACTCGACGTCTATACGCATTTCTGCTTGGCGGTCGCGGACACCGGCCTGAAGATGTTATCCCAGGCCGAAACACGGCGCGTGCGCGCCCGCACGGCCAGGCTTGATACCGAGCGCAACCGGATCGTCAACGACCTCCTGGCGCTGTCGGGTGTGACCCCCGAGGATACGGCCGCGCCGGACGCCAACCAGACCCTCCTGACCGCGGTGCACGCAGTCGCACGGCAAATCGGCGTGAAGGCACGCCTGCCGACGTCGATCCGAGAGGCGACCGCAGGTACCGAGGCGTCATTGGATGCCATCTTGAGGGCATCGGCGTTGTTGGGCCGCCGTGTCGCCTTGACCGACGGGTGGTGGCAGGGCGATCTCGGCGGCGGGCTGATCGGCTTTCGCGGGCAGACGGGCGCGCCGGTTGCCCTGTTGGCGAGCCGCGGCGGGCTGATCCTTGTCGACCCCAGCGACGGTTCGCGTCGTCCCGTCGATGCAGCAGTCGCCGGCACACTTCAGAATGAGGCGGTGTTCCTCTACCGCCCGCTGCCCGACACCAAGTTGGGATTGCGGGAGCTTCTGCTCTTTGGGCACTGGGACTCGTTGCGCGACCTGATTGGGTTTCTCGTGTCGGTTGTCGCGGGCGGCCTGATCGGCATGGCACCGCCGATGGCGACGGAAATTCTCTTCGGTCTGTTGGTGCCAGGGCATTTCGGAACGCTCATTTGGCATGTCGGCGCGGTGCTCGCGGTGCTGGCGCTGCTGGGCGGTATATTTGCCTATGCCGGCTCGATCTCGAGCCTGCGCGTGCGCCAGCGATTGATGGTGCGGCTCAAGGCTGCGCTGTGGGAGCGCGTTCTGCGTATGCCGATGCCGGCCATCGCCAATTACGCCGCGGCTGATTTCACCGGGCGGGTCATCGCGCTGGAGGGGCTGCATGGCGCGGTCTTCGGCATTGTGCAGGGTTCGCTGCGGACTCTGGGGATGTTGATCGGCAACTTCGCGATGATGTTCTGGTACAGCCCGATGGCCGCGCTGGCGGCGCTTGGCTTGTTGTTGCTGCTTGCTTTGGTGACATTGCTTGCCGCGTTCCTGCAGGACCAAGCTTTCAAAGGCGGTGAGCGCAGTTTGGGGCTGGTGACCTCGTTCGCGTTGGAGCTTGCGCTCGGCGTGGCGCATATCCGTGCCGCTGGTGCCGAGGACCGCGCGTTTATCGGCTGGGCCGACCGGTTCTCCCGCCTGCGTGCCAAGTTGATTCGATCCCGCGAAGTCGCCAACGGCTTCAACGCTTTCGCTGGGGCCTTCACAACAATCGCGACAGCGATCGTGTTTCTCGTGGTCGCGGCGATGTCGTCGGAGCCGATGGCCATTGGTGGTTTCATGGGCTTCATCGCCGCCTTTTCCACTGCCGTCAGCATGTCGGTCGGCTTGGCGCAGTCCTGGCTGCAGCTTTCCTTCCAGTTGTCGATGGCCCCCTACTCGCGGCCCATACTCGACCAGGTCCCCGAACGTCCGGCCACCAAATCCAGCCCAGGGACCCTGTCCGGCCGCGTCGAAGTCAGCAATCTCGTCTTCCGCTATCCGAACGAACTCGAGGCCGTTCTCTCGGGCGTGTCGTTCAAGGTCGAGGCGGGTGAGTTCGTGGCGATCGTCGGTCCGACCGGCAGTGGCAAGTCAACGCTTTTGCGCCTGCTGCTTGGCCTCGAAACGCCGCAGGCCGGCGCCGTGATCTATGACGGCAGCGATCTTCGCGGGCTGGATGCGCAAGAGGTTCGTCGGCAGATCGGCGTCGTGATGCAGCGGATTCGCCTGACCGCCGGCACGATATTTGAGAATATTCGCGGCACGACGGATGCGACGCGGAGCGCGGTCTGGGATGCGGTCCGGCTCGCGGGGATAGAAAACGAGATCGCCGCCCTCCCCATGGGGCTCGACACGGTCGTCACCGATGGTGGGCGCAATTTCAGCGGCGGGCAGGTGCAACGCCTCGCAATCGCGCGGGCCATCGTCAAGCATCCTGCTTTACTGCTGTTCGATGAGGCGACCAGTGCGCTGGACAATCATGCGCAGGCCCAGGTGGCGGAAAACCTGGCCGATCTGGCAGCGACGCGGATCGTTATCGCGCACCGGCTGTCGACCATCAAGCGCGCGGACCGGATCGTCGTGCTCAATAAAGGGCGTGTTGCTGAAACCGGCACCTACGCCGAACTGATCGCTAAAAACGGGCTTTTCGCTCAACTCGCTCTGCGCCAACTCACCTGAAAGGTGTTCGTCATGCCGAATCCGAATCATACCAGTCGCGTCGTTGCCGCGCCGACACCGATGTCACTCGATGAACTCGATGGAGTGGCGGGCGGGTTGGCTAATTCCGACCAGGCTCGGATCAGCGACATGTCGGATGCGGGACTGATCAGCCAGGTCGCCGACGGCGCGGCGGCGGAAGGGGAAGCCGAGCTTCCGGGGCTGGTCGATGTCGACCAGCTCCAATTCAGTCACACGGTACAAAGTACGAACGACGCCGCTGATGCTAGTCCAGCGGATGGTACACGGGTGGCCGCCCTTGCGGGGGACATCGCTGACGGGAAGCTCGACGGTGCGCTGGGCACTTTCCGCGACGTGCTGAGCCAACTGGACCCCGCTACCCACGCGCGGGAGATCGGGCAGATCTCGACGGCGCTGTTGGATAGGTTCGCGGACGGCGATTCGGGGCCGCCGACCGCAGCACTTTACGATCTGCTCGACTCGCCGGAGTTCCAACCCGACAAGCTGTCGGTGCTGGCGGCTACGCTGAGCGAAACCGAGCCTCGGGCGGGGCTGGAGCTGTTGAACGCTGCAGTTGAGGCGTTCGAAGCCGCTGGTCGTGCCGAGGCCGCAAGCGGCCTGCGTGCCGATTTTACAGGTCATCTCATCGAGATCATGGCACGGCCCGACAATCAAACCGGGGTCTTGCTCGCCGAGGGCGTCATCACCACAGAACAATTCGGCGACGCCTTTGTTGAGTTGAGCGAAAGTGGAAGCCGCGAGGCAACGCTTGAGACCTATCGGCAGATGTCGGCCTGGGTGCAATCCGGCGACATGGCGCTTTACGGCGAGCCGGCCATGCAGGCCGCGCGTCAGGCGATGGTTGAGCGCCTGGTCGCGGATGCCGCCGCACTTCCGGCGGATGCGAATGCTCTGGCTGATGCCTATGCGAGCCAGTCTTTGGAACTTGACGGCCTCGATGTCGCGCCGGTTGTCCCAGAGATATTTCTGGATCGTGCGACAGCGATACCAGGCGGGTTACCTGCATTTTTCGCGTGCGTCCTGGTCGACACCGTGGCCGCTGGGGGCGATCTGAGTGCGCAGATCGCGTGGGCGAATGAGGCGTTGCAAGGGACGTTCGGCGAAGGCGCCGCGTGGCTGATGGTCGACTGCCTGCTCGCGCTGCCGGCCAGCAATGAGACCTCCGGCTTCCTCAAGGAAGCATTTGTGACCGCGCTTTCCACTGATCCGAACCCGACCGTCATCGGCCGCCTTCTGGACGAAGGTGTCGTCACGCCGGCCGGCATGGTGACGGCACTGATGAATCAGTATGACGCTGGGACCGATCAGCCATCGACCTTCGAGCCCCTGCTCAAAGCGATCGCGGCTGAAGCCGGCGACGCGAAAGCAGCGTTCAGCGCGTTGATACCAAACGCCGTCTTCGCGGCGCTCAGCAAAGAGGCCGCGGACGGCACGCTCGATCTCACCGACGCGAAACTCGCCGCGGCGATGCTTATTGCCGATAACACGCTGCCGATCTCTGAATTCCCGGATGCCGTGATTGCCAACGTCCTGACCCGCGTCGGCGAGGCCTTGGCGTTGAAGGTGAACACTGCAAGTGAGCTCACGGCGGCTTGCTCGGTGCTCAAAGGCCTAAGCGCCGCTGGGGCGGAGGCGCTCGGCGACGCAATCATGCCCTTGCTGCGCACCACGATCGGGCGGTCCGCCGACGTCATGGCGGTGATTCGCGGCGTCGCCGATATGCCCGGCATGGTCCTCGCCCTGATGGTGGAGGTCAAAGAGAGCTTGAATACGAAAGTCGCGGCCGAAGGCCGGATGGCCAGCATGCTGGCCGGGCCCATGGCAAGCGCAATCTATAGCGGGACGGCTGTCGACGACCTGGTCGGCGCGGTTCTGGCAGGCCGTCTGGAAGCTACGGAAGCCGACCAGATTGTCGCGGATTTGGGTTCGGGAACACCGGCCGGCGTCGTTGCTCTGCGGCAGGCGGAACTTGCTGCCGCGTTGATCGAGGCCGGCGCACCGGACAGCGCGCTGCTGCTCGCGGAACTCCGGAACGAACTCGGCGTCGTCCCGTCGCCGCTGATCGCCGCGGCCGCGCAGGTGCAGAGCAACCTGGGTCTCTCACAGATATTGCAGAAGCTCGCGATTGTTGCCGACGCGGCCGACATGGATATCGGCGGCGTGCTGGCGCGCGTGTACACGGAGGCCGGCGTCACTATCGACGACGCCGCGGCTCCGGCGGTCGCGGCGCTCATTGCCAAAGGCGCCCTTACCGCGGACGAGGCGAGGGACGTGGCGCGGTCGGTGTTCACAGCCATCGAAACGCACGAGTTCGCCGCAAACCTGGGGTATTACGACCGGAGCCTGCTGTCCAAAATCGCAGCCGAGCTTGGTGAGGCGAAGCTTGTCGACGCGACGGCCTCAGCCGTCGGCGTAAATCTAGAGACGGCCGCACAAATCAACGAGCTGCGGAATGAATTTCACGCCTCCGTCGCGTCTGGTCAGATTGCCCGCGCGGTGATCGCGGAAGCCGACATGTTCGGCATAAAATACGCCCCACAGATCATCGAGTTGATCACGAAGCTTGGCGAGACGGCCGATGTGTTCACCGGATCGCTGTTTGTCGATGTCCTGGAGAATCTGGGCAATTCGACCAACACCAGAGATCTCTCCCCGACATCGCAGCAATGGCAGTATCGCGACGCGCTGCGCGCCGAATTGGGCAGGATGCTAACCGGGGACGCCGCGACACAGGCAAGCTGGGTCGCGGCGCTGAAGGACGCGGTGACCGAAGGTGGGCAATCGCCCAGCGAAATCATGGCAGAGATCGAACGTATCGCCGAGCACGCGTTTGCCCGCGAAGGCCTGTCCAGGACAAACGATCACTGGAATATTCAAGGACCCGCTCGCCAGGCGATGCGCGCGGTCTGGGACGGCGTGGACCGTCTGGTAGCGGCGACCGGGTTGGCCCTATTGGCGGACGCGCCGGTCTCGGCGGCCGCGCGCGACGACGCTTTGGAATGGTTCCGAGACCAGATGCCCAGCGGACAGGCCGCGATCTTGGCCGCACTGCCGGCTGGTCACGCCGAAAGCGCAACGCTACGCGGGATCGCGTCACACGGGCTAGACAATTTCGACTGGGCGGCGGAGCGTCAAAGCGTCGAAAAAACAATCACTGTTGGGGCTTACGCTGCCACTGCCTCGCAATGGACGGTGTTCAAGGTGGAGCAGGCGCGGGAGGATCTGCGTGGCGCTGTGGCACTGGCCGCGATGGTCGGTGAATCGCAGCTCGACCTGATTGTCGATATGGCAAAGGCCTGGGGCGTCATTCCGGGCGGCGCAGCAGAGCCAGCTAACGCTACCCTGACCGCCTATTTAAAAGGCGCCATCGGACTTCTATCGTTTGAGGTTATCACCAGCGCGGCGGGCCGCGACGTGCTGGGTCAGGGGCTTGCGCTGGAAGTGAAAACCGGCGAGGCCAGCACCTCCGCGGTCCTGGCTGATATCGCGGCGGTCGTCGGCATGACCAATTTGAATATTCAGCAGGGCCTGCTGCCCGGCGTAAGTACGGCCCCATATTTTCGGGACGCAGACCAACGGACGGCGCTCCAGGACGCCGTCAGCGCGTCGTTTACGGACGCGCTGAACAAGTTGGGCATGGTGAATGCCGCGGGCGAGGCGTTTCTCGCCCGGATCGAGAGCGGAGATGCGTTGAAGGTCGTCGAAAACGCCCGCGAGAACGCCGGTACGGAACTTAACAAGCTGGTTGCCGAGGCGACAAAACTCGGCACCAGCGTCGACGCCGTGCTCGTCGCGCTGCTCGAGCGCGATGCCAGCAATTACGTCATGCAGGCAGCTTTGCCGCTATTGCAATCGCGGATCGCGTCCGGGGCTATATTTGCCGAACTCGCCCGTGAAGTCGGTGAGGGCGCGATGACGCCGTTCAAGGCGATCGACGTTCTAAGGGACGCGGCTGCCCTCTCCGAGCGCAGCTTCGGCGCCATGCTGGCCAACCTGCTGGAGAGCGTTGATACCGAAAATCCAAAAATCTATGCTCAATTGGCGGGGGCGACGCCCGCGATTGGCGGGTCGGAAATCGCGCGTTCGCTCGGCACCGATGTCGCCGCCGGTCGCGTCGACCCGGCCTCTGCGGCTTCGGCCGCGGTCGTAATCGCCACGGCAATGCAGGCCGATGTCGCAGGCGCGCTTGCCATGCTTGTCGCGGGTGCGGCGCAAAGCGGCGCGCCGGTCGCCGCGGAAGCGATCAAGCATCTGGACGAGATCCTGGACGCCAAGGGTGTTGTCGCGGTTGCCTCGATCGCCGAAGCACTTGGCAATATCAGGACCACGCTGGCCAATCAAAAACTTTCGCTTGCCACGTCCGATGGGGAGGCCCTGTCCACCCTGGTGGAGCTTTTCGTCGCCGGAGCGGTCAATCGGGGCGATATCGGCGGGTTGATCGACCAGTTCGACGGTAAGGTGCCCGATAGCGCCTTGATCGATCTCATCGACAAGATCGACTCATTGCCAAATTCCACCGCGCAGGACGAACTGAAGTTGCTCGTCTCCACCCGGCTTGCCGACCGGGTCGCCAGCGGCGCGACGTTCAGTGACACAATATCGGCGCTCGATAGCGTGTATCGAAGCGGGCAATCTGACGCAGCCAAGGGCGTGGCCTACCAGAAGATTCTCGATCTCGTCGAAAAGGCGACGTCTGTCTCCAGCTATGCAAGCTTGTATACAGAGGCACTGAAGCATCAGAGCCCCGCAGCCGCCGCTGCGGCGGCTGACGACATGGTGAAGCAAGGCGCCGAAGTGCAGCACGCTCTCGCCGCGCTCACACTTTATCGGACGGCTATAGCGGCACCGAGCAGCAGTGGAACCGGTTTCGCGCAGTGGGTGGTTGGTGCCAACGATCAGGTGAACCGAGACCTCGTCCTCGCCGGCATGCAGATCGCCATGGGACGCGAGATCGGGCCGGACGGCAATTTGTCGGCTGAAGCAAGCGAGCGCTATTCGAAGCTCCGCAACGAACTCATGCAACCCGAACTCCAGGAGGCCGAGAACAAGGTCCGCGCGGCAAATATGAACGCCAATCTCAGCGCGGCGGAACGGGAGCGCCTCATTGAAGCCGCCGCCGGTTCGGTTGCCGTCGAACTGGGCCGGATCACCGGAAATGTTTCGGATATGGTTTCAAAAGTGGCGAATTCTTCGGCGGCGTCTCTCGTGCTGACCGGCAGTCTTTCCACCAGCGGCGCAGGCCAGATGATCAGCGACAACTCTGCGACATGGGTTGTGATGGGGGGCTCGCTCGCTAAGGCGTTCGCCGGTGGGCCCGCCTCCGTCGCTTCCAGCCTGGCCATTACTGCCGCCGGCTATCTGATCAAGGTGGAAGGCTTCCGTGACGCGATCGGTCCGGGGATGACGATGTTTATGGAGGTCGGCCTGGAGGCGCTCACCATGGCGAAATCCATACTCGTCGAAGGCGCTGGCGCTTTTATCGGCCATAAGGTCGATGCCGCGATTGGCGCCTGGGAAGGGGCCAACGATATCTTCAACGGTCTGGCGAACGGAGATCTTTCCTCCGTCGGCCCGGCGATACTGAAGTTCGCCGACAACCTGAGCGCGCTCATAGGTTTGTTTGATCCGCGTTCTTCGCTGGTCGCGCTGAAGGCCGCAGTTGAGCAGGCGGTGGAAATGTTTAACAAGGCCTACAACGCCATTTCGGAAGGTCTGGAGGGACTACGCGATATGGAGACCGCAGCTACAAGCAAACGTCTAATGGGTGTCGCGTTCCTCTAGCTAAAGCGGAGTTAGGACCTGTCGTCACGGTCGGCAGCAACGGCACGGCGCTGAAGTGGACGATTCTGACTTCGTTGAGTGTGGCCAGGCGAACAAAGCAGCTTCAAGCAGCGAGCCTTGGTATCCGACTCTCTGAAAGCGATCGGAATAGGGCGCTGTATACGCCATTGACCAGCGATCTTGGAAAGCTGGGGACAGTGCGCCGGGAGGCCGGCGAGGAGTAGGTGGCGGAAGTCCACTACGATGAAGGTTTAGCGAACCGCATTGGCCCCGAGCCGTGCGTCGTCGGTCGTGAGGCTGGGGGCGAAGCGTCGGTAGGGGTACGCATAGGCCAGGTATTGAGCCTCGAAAATATCCTCTGGGGTGCCGACGCCATTGTCCCTGCGGAAGGCAATACGGTCGCTTGCGTGAACGGCGAGCGGGCGACCGGCCCTGCGTGGTCGCAGACCCTGGCATGTGCGCACGCTCCTCGTACGGAAACCGGGAGATCTCGCCTTTGGCCATCGGCGTATGCCGGTGGTCCGCATCGGGAAGGCGCCGAGCCGAAGCCGATGAAGCACGAGGGCGAGAAGTCAGACCCCGCCATAGTAGCGGTGAAGCTTGCGAACGCGGTCGGGCAACCGGACGGGGAGCGGGTGGAGCGAAGGGCGGGGGCCGAGGAGAACGCGGGCCAGGACGGCACGCTCCGGACACCGAGCCGGTCAGGCGCGTCCCACGGTCTGGACCGCGTACGGACAGCCGCACGGCTGCGGAAGGAGGAACGGTTCACGGCGTTGCTGCACCATGTCGATATCGATCGGCTCCGGGACGCCTTTTTCGCGCTGAAGCGGGAAGCGGTCCCCGGCATCGACGGCATGACATGGCAGGACTATGGCGAGGGGGTCGAGGCGCGCCTCGATGATCTCTGCGGCCGGGTCCATCGCGGCGCGTACCGGGCGCAACCATCACGGCGGCAGTACATACCGAAGCCGGATGGCCGACAGCGCCCGCTCGGCATCGCGGCACTGGTAGAGAGAAATCGAGGAAGCAGAGGAAAAGTTCCATCAGGAACGCACTACGCGTCGTATTCGCGAGTTGTATTTCAGCGTCCCTGATGCCGAACTCCGCAAAGAGCTGATGGCGAAAGACCGCGAAGAAGGAAGCCTTGCCCTGCGCTACTGACGGCAGGAACTGTTTGACGCGGCGACCAAGCTCGATACAGCGCGCTCGACGCACAGACATTGGTGGGGCTGGGCGTCCGTGTGGGGCATCGCCCTGCTCGCTCTAGGATTCCACCTCTTCGGGCTCATTGGTGCCTTAGGCGGCTTGCTTGTTGGGTACCTTAACGGGCGACGCTTGGAGCATGAGGCCGTCCGCACGCGTGACAGTGCCGTCGTCGAGGCCGAACGGGAACTGAAGGAGGCCGAGGAAACCTGGAACGACGTACGAAATCAGCCGCAAACCTTTTCACAGCGAGAAGCCAAGACGGGCGAGTCTGATCCCGAAAGCCTTTTGCGCGCTGTGTGACAGTCGGCTAGTCCTCCAAGCGCTCCACAATCCGGCGGGTCCGGGTTTGACGAAGCTTCGGCCCAGGACCGACAGCGACTCACTCTAGCCGATCATAGGGCCACAGCGTAAACATAGTGCTCATCATCGTCGGCCCCGGCACGCCAATCTTCTGTTTTCGGACGTCGCTACGCGGAACGCCGGTCGGATGTCCGCATTGTCAGATCGGCGATGAACGCACCCCGGCTCTGGTGCCGGGCGGCGTGACGCCGTCCAAGGCCGCGTCGCCTCACGCCGCCATCGCTTCCTGATCGCAGTACTACCGACGGTTGACGATCCTTCCCGAAATGTATTCGTTGGAGGCTGGCCGAGGCCTCGATGTCGCCCGACCTGAAAACGACGGCCTGGGGGCGCCGAGAAAAAACGAGCCCAACAGATGGCCGACCAGCAACCACGGGGGTGCCTGGCGTGGTGACGATGCGGATCCACAAGCTGCGGAAGACTTTACAGAGGTTCTTGGGCTTTCGACTCATCCCGTCGTCGATGACGTCGGCCAGTGTCTACCTGCGTCCGGACCGGTACCTCATACATCCGCTCGCGGGCTCCGCGGGTGGCGATCCGTGTCTGTTCAGCGAACCCATCTTCAGGCTGGCATCAGACGTCGACGTTTCGGAGTTGGGCGCCACCGTGATGCGCGCTCTGGATCTATCACGGCACTATGCAAAGTGGCCCAAAGACTGGAAGGGCTTTGCCGCGCCGCTGCACAAGGCCGCGGGCGTCAGATCGGAGACCGCGTTCGTGAAAGGCGCCCGATGTCTTCGCGTCGACCGCCGGAAGGGGCTCATCACCATCATTCCCTGCACATCGAAGCACGTTGCCAAGGGTTTCGCGCCGCTGATGGATAGGGTGATCACGCTCTCATCCGACCGGCCCCAGGAGGTTGGCATCGCCGTGATCGAGGGATTTTCGTTCAGCGATTGAAGGGGGAGGGCGGAATGCCTGATCCGAAACGACCGAGGCGCTGTTGGCGGCCGGCATCGGTGAAGCCGCGTGCTTCCTTGCCAAAACGCCCTATATGGGTGCTAGAGAGCGTGGGACGCGGTCGCGTTCGACGCATTTTGCCAGGTTGCCGACGCCACCTCGATCAGGGGTTGGCCGCTCCAGCCGGACCCGGCACCTCAAGCGTCGCGGGAGAAAACCATGATAAATCTGCTTGTTAACGGCGAGACCTATCAGGTCGACGTCCCGGGCGAGATGCCGTTGCTCTGGGTCCTGCGCGATGTGTTGGGCATGACCGGTACCAAGTTCGGCTGCGGCATCGCCCAATGCGGCGCCTGCACCGTGCATGTCGGCGGCGAGGCCGTGCGCTCCTGCCAATATCCGGTAAGCTCGCTTGGCAACCAGCCGGTGATCACCATCGAGGGCGTCGGCGCTACGCCGAACGGCCACAAGGTCCAGCAGGCCTGGCTCGACAAGGAGGTCGTGCAATGCGGCTATTGTCAGCCCGGCCAGATCATGTCGGCGACGGCGCTGCTGAACACCACGCCCAAGCCGACCGACGCGGATATCGACGACGCCATGTCCGGCAATATCTGTCGATGCGGCACCTATGTGCGCATTCGCGACGCCATCCACACCGCGGCAGCGTGAGAGGGCGTCGAGATGACACATGTCATGCCGTCGCGCCGTCTGATGCTGAAGGCCGGGCTGCTTGCCGGGGGCGGCCTGATGCTCAGCCTGCGCTTGCCCAGCCTGGCCCGTGCCGCCGCTGGCTCGGCGAATAGCGGGGACTTCGAGCCGAATGCCTTCGTGCGCGTCGACTCCAAGGGCACGATCACGCTGATCCTGCCGCATACCGAGGTTGGGCAGGGCATCTATACCGCCGCCGCCATGCTGATGGGCGAGGAACTGGAGGTCGGGCTCGACCAGATCCAGATCCAGGCCGCCCCGCCGGATATCGCGAAATACATCGATCCGTTGCTGGGCGATCAGGCGACCGGCGGATCCACCTCGATCCGCAGCGACTGGATGCGGCTGCGCCAGGCCGCTGCCACGGCGCGCATCATGCTGGTCGCCGCCGCGGCGAAAAAATGGGGCGTCGATCCGACCGGCTGTCGGGTCGATCGCGGCGTGGTGCATCACGATGCCAGCAGCCGCACGCTCGGCTATGGCGATGTCGCGAGCGACGCCGCCAAGCAGCCCGTGCCGACGGATGTGAAGCTCAAGGACCCGGCGGACTTCAAGCTGATCGGCACCAATGCCAAGCGGCTGGATACGCCCGCCAAGGTCGATGGCACGGCGGTGTTCGGTATCGACGCTAAAGTTCCGGGCATGCGTATCGGCACCCTGGCGCTCGTCCCGGTGAAGGGCGGCAAACTGCTCCACATGGACGAAGCGGCCGCCCGACGCGTGCCCGGCGTCCACGATGTGATCCGCGCCGGGGACGAGGCGGTGGCTGTGATCGGCGACCATATGTGGGCGGCCAAGCAGGGTTTGGAGGCGCTGAACCTGGTCTGGGACGGCGGTCCGAATGGCGGTGTCACCCTCGTCAAGCTGGTCGCCGCGATGGATCAGGCCTCGCAGAAGCAGGGCGTGATCGCCAAGCAGGAAGGCGATGCCGCCGGCTTGGTCAATGCCGCCGCGACCAAGCTGTCGGCTATCTATCAGCTGCCCTTTCTGTCGCATTCGCCGATGGAGCCGCTGAACTGTACCTTGCACATCCAGCCTGACCGGGCGGAGATCTGGGTCGGGACCCAGGTGCCGGTGCGCGCGCAGAAGGCCGTGGCGGATGCTACGGGCCTGCCGCCCGAAAAGGTGACGATCAACAACCTCTATATGGGGGGCGCCTTCGGCCGGCGGCTGGACATCGACAGCATCGCCGTGGCCGCCGCCATAGCCAAGCAGGTGAGCTATCCGGTGAAGCTGGTCTGGACGCGGGAGGAAGACCTGCGCCATGACTATTACCGGCCGTATTACTACGACCGGGTCAGCGCCGGGCTGGATGCCGGCGGCAAGCTGGTGGGTTGGACGCATCGGGTCACGGGTTCATCGGTCATGGCGCGGTGGGCCCCTCCGGGTTTCAAGAACGGCCTCGACCCGGATGCGGTCGAATGTGCCGCCGATACTCCTTACGAAATCCCGGCGACCTTCGTCGACTATGTGCGGCATGAGTCCGACGGCGTAAGCACCGGGTGGTGGCGCGGCGTCGGACCGACCCACAACGTCTTCGTGGTGGAAAGCTTCGTCGATGAATTGGCGGTGGCGGCCAAGCAGGATCCGGTGGCGTTCCGGCGGACCTTGCTGCAGAAGAATCCGCGCGCCCTCGCGGTGCTGAACCTGGCGGCGGAGAAGGCCGGCTGGGGCAGCGCCCTGCCGGCCCGGACCGGCCGAGGCATCGGCGTGCAATTCGCCTTCGGCAGCTACGTCTCCTGCGTGATGGAGGTGGAGGTTTCGCCGCCTGGCGAGATCCTGCTGCGCCGCGCGGTGCTCGCCGTGGATTGCGGCATGACCGTCAATCCCGACACGGTGCGCGCCCAGATCGAGGGCGGCCTGATCCTGGGGCTGGGCACGGCGATGTACAACGAAATCACGCTGACCGCCGGTGTCGTCGATCAGAGCAACTTCCACGACTATCGCACCTTGCGCATGAACGAGGCCCCGAAGATCGAGGTCTATCAACTGCGCAACGGCGAGAAGCCGGGCGGCATCGGCGAGGCCGCCACGGCCGTCGCCGCACCCGCCCTGGGCAATGCCATCTTTGCTGCGACCGGACAAAGATTGCGCCGATTGCCGTTCGGCAACGGCCAATTGCAGCCGGCGTGAAAGACATGAAGCCTATGCGCACACTGTTCGCCGCCATCCTCCTGTGCACGGCGCCCGTCGCGGCCTGGGCCGATGCCCAGGCCGACCTTATCGCCCGTGGCGAATACGTCACCCGGGCCGCCGATTGCGCGGCCTGCCACACCGCTCCCGACGGCCAGGCCTTCGCCGGCGGCCGCGCCTTCAAACTGCCGTTCGGCACGCTCTATTCGCCCAATATCACGCCGCACCAGGCGACCGACATCACTGCCTATAGCGACGATGAATGGGTCCACATGCTGCACGAGGGCGTCGCCCGCGATGGCAAGCACCTCTATCCGGCCATGCCCTATCCGTCCTATTCGCAGATGACGCGGGAGGATGCGCTGGCGGTGAAGGCCTATCTGTCGAGCCTGGCGCCTGTGCGGAACCCGGTGCCGGCGAACACGATCAGCTTTCCGTTCAGCCAGCGCTGGGCGATGATCTTCTGGAATTTCTTGAACAATTCGGACCGCGTCTTCGAGCCCGATGCCGGCAAATCCGCCGAGTACAATCGCGGTGCCTACCTCGTGGATGCCCTGGGCCATTGCGGCGAATGCCACACGCCGCGCAACGTCATGATGGGGTTGAAGGGCGACAAGAAATTCGCCGGGGCGGAGCAGGTCGGCTGGCTCGCCTATAACCTGACCGCCGACCACGCCAGCGGCCTGGGCGGTTGGAGCGACGCGCAGCTGGCGCAATACCTTTCGACCGGCTACGCGGAGGGCCACGGCCCGGCTTCGGGTCCGATGGCGGAGGTGGTGGAGTACAGCCTTCGCTTCCTGAAGCCCGAGGACATCCACGCCATGGTGACCTATCTGCGCGGTGTCCCCGCCCAGCCGGACGGCCCGCCGGCGGTGCAACCCGGGTCGCCCATGATTGCCTCGACCAACCCTCTCGGCCCGCGCCTGTTCGCGCAGACCTGCGCCGGCTGCCACCTACCCGATGGCGATGGCCGCCAATGGGCCTGGGCGGCCCTCAAGGGCGCGCATACGACGGGCGATCCCGCCGGCACCAATCTGGTCCAGGTGCTGACCCATGGCACCGAGATCTCCACCGATCAGGGGCTGATGTTCATGCACCCGTTCACCGGTGCCTATACCGACGCGGAACTGGCGGCCCTCGGCAACTACACCATCAGCCAGTTCGGTTTCCGTCAGGGCACCATCACCCCCGCGCAGATCAAGAAGGAGCGCGGGCCGGAGCCGGGCAAGACAGACAAACCGGCCTTCTGAGGAGCCGGCGCAATTTCCTGGAATAGCTGCGCGCCTATCGCCGGAATGAAGTTCCGGCTGGCCGCCTGGCCTTATGCCCCTGTTCGACCAAGCAATTCACCCGCGTCCCGTTCATCTCGGTAATCGCGTTCACGACGCCTTTTGGACTGTCAGTTCATCGAGGCTTTCCCGCAGGGATTGCTCGAGAATATCGACCGCCTGATCGATCTCCTCGATCGACACGGTGAGCGGCGGCGCGATGCGCCAGACCGAGCCGCGTTCGGGCCGGCGGCGGATATTCATGCTCAATCCTCTTTCGAGGCATTTCCGCGTGGTCAGCGCCCCCAGTTCGTGGGCCGGGGTTCGGGACGCGCGGTCCTGCACCAACTCCACGCCGAGCAGGAGGCCGGCACCCCGGACGTCGCCGATGACCTCGTAGCGCTGCTGCATGTCCTCGAAGCGCCGGCGCATATAGGCACCCATTTCGCGGGACCGCTCGACGAGCTGTTCGTTGGCGATGACCTGGAGCACCGCCAGGCCCACCTCCGCCAGGAGGGGGTCGGACACATGGCTGGTGTAGAAGGTGAAGCCCTTCGCATGAAGGACGTCTTCGATCTTGGCAGTGGTCGCCGCCGCCGCCAACGGCAGACCGCCGCCCAGCGTTTTCGATATGGTCATGATGTCGGGCACGACGTCGTGAAATTCCGATCCGGTCTTCACGCCGATCCGGCCGAAGGCCGTCTGCGCCTCGTCGAAGATCAGCAGCATGCCGCGGTCGTCCGCGGCCTTGCGCAGGGCCCGCATGAACGCCTTCGGCGGCACCAGGACCCCACCGGCGCTGATGATCGGTTCGGCGATGATCGCGGCGCCGCGACCGGTCGACTGCATGTCGAACATCTTCAACCCGAGTTCGAGGCAAGCGAGTGCTGCCTCTTCCTCCGTCGCGCCGGGGATATACGGCCGATAGGCGTTCGGCTCCGGGATCAGGAAAACGCCGGGCGTCGGCACGCCGTAGTTCTTGCGATCGCTCGCGAAGGATACCGAGCTCGCTCCGCCGGACACGCCGTGCCAGGAGCCGCCCAAGGCGAGGATCTCGTAGCCGCCGGTGTACATTTTCGCCATGCGCAAGGCGACTTCGTTGCTCTCGGAGCCGGTATTGACGAAGATCGACCGCTTGATGTCGCCCGGCAGCCAGTCACGGCCAAGGGTCGCGGCGAGTTCGACCACGACCTCGGGGATCATCCCGCTGAAGAAATGGAAAGCCTTCTTGCCCGCGCGATTAACCGCCTCGACGATCGCCGGATGATTGTGGCCGATCGTGGCGCACATCTGGCCCGAGGTGAAATCGAGGTATTCCCGGCCGTCGCTGTCCTTGACGATGGTGCCCTTGGCTTCCGTGAACAGGTTGGGAAACACATCGCCACCGTACCGGACCAAGAATTCCTTGGATGCTTCCCGAAGCGCCTCGTTCATCGTCCTCTCCGCTGGTGCGCCGGCGCGACCGCCAATATCCGGCGGATGGCCCACGACTTGCTGCATAGCCTGATAGAATGATGGCGGAGGGACGCCGATGGGTGCCAACGGAAAAAACTCAGTAGCCGATCAACTGAGCTCATCCGCCGGCGCGAACCGGCGGAGACTGCCGCCGCTCAAGGCGCTGCTGGCGTTCGAGGCGGCCTCTCGCCATGGCAGCTTCGCCCAGGGTGCGGAGGAGCTGGGGGTAACCCCCTCGGCGGTGAGCCATCAGATCCAGTTGCTCGAAGACTTCCTCGGGGTGAAGTTGTTCCTGCGCCACGCGGGACGGGCCCTGCTGACGAGCGCCGGTCGGATCTACAGCCAGGAACTCGAGCACGCCTTCAACGTGATCAGCGAGGCGACCACGCTTGTCGCCCCCCAATCTCAGTCCGGTCACCTGGTCATCGCGTCCGGGCCGAGCTTCGCGGCGAAGTGGCTGCAGCCTCGCCTGTCCGATTTCCTCGGCGCTTACCCGGGCGTCAAGGTGCGCCTTTCCACGTTGTCCGCTACCGAAGACCTCGACACCACGCGCTTCGACGTCGCGATCGCCTACGCGCTTCCCCCCACGACCCAGCGAGACGTGGAGCCGCTGCTGGTGGAACGGCTGCGTCCTCTGTGCAGCCCGGCACTGGCCGCGGCGATCGGCCTCCAGCTGCCGCGCGATTTGTCGCGCGCTACATTCATCCACTCCGCCAACGCCGTGACGTGGAACGAATTCATGCGGCGTATCGGCCTTGGCGATCTTCGGCCGGCCAACGAGCTTTGGCTCGACCGCTCCACCATGGCCATCGAGGCCGCGGTCGACGGCCTCGGCGTCATCCTCGAGAGCGAAATCCTGGTCGAGCAAGAATTGCGCGACGGGCGCCTCGTCGCGCCGTTCGACGATCGCACATGCAGCATCGAGGCGACGTCGTATTACCTGGTGAGGCCGCGGGGCTTTCGAAGCAGCGCTCTGAACGTCGCCTTCGAAAAGTGGCTGCGTGCCGCCATAGCAGCCGCTAACCTGGCAAGGAAGTGATCCGGCGTATGTGACAAGGGGGGCGTGAGCCGATGGGTAATAGTGGACAGTCGAGCATGCTGCCGGACGTCGGGACGGTCGACGTCATGTCGAACCCGAACGCGCGGCTTATCGGCGTACCCGGCGGCCGTGATTTGCTGGACACGCCGGCACTCCTGATCGAGGTGCAGGCGTTGACCCGCAACATCGCGCGCATGGCGGAATTCGCCGCGGCGCGCGGCGTCAAGGTGCGGCCACATAGCAAGACGCACAAATCGGTCGAGATCGCTCGCCGTCAGATCGCGGCGGGGGCGATCGGCGTGTGCTGCGCTACCTTGGGTGAGGCGGAAGTCATGGTCCGAGGCGGCATCTCGGGCGTGCTCATCACTTCGCCCGTGGTCACCGCGGGCAAGATTTCGCGCCTCATCGATCTGGCGCGTCTCGCCGGTCCCGGCGGGGTGATGATCGTCGCCGATCATCCGCGCAATGTCGCCGATCTGGCGCGGGCCGCGGCAAGCCTTGATCACCCGCTGGGGGTACTGGTCGATTATGGGGCCGGCTTCAACCGGACCGGCGTGGCGACGCCGGCCGCGGCGCTCGAGCTTGCCGGGTGTATCGCCAGCGAACCGCATCTGACGCTGCGCGGGCTGCAGGCCTATGCCGGCAATCTACAGCATATTTTGGAGCGCGCCCGGCGCGGTGCCGCGACGGCCGACCTGCGCGCGACGATTGCGAAAATCGTCGCGGAGGCCGAGCGTACCGGTCTCCCTTTCGATATCGTCACCGGCGCCGGAACCGGCACCTACGATCTCGACGCGGACGGCCAACTGTTCACGGAGCTGCAGGTCGGCTCCTATGTGTTCATGGATGCCGAGTATGCGGGGGTCCTGGCGGATGGCACGAATGCATCGCCGTTCGAGATCGCGCTGTTCGTGCAGACGGCCGTCGTCAGCATCAACAACGCGGAGTGGGTGACGATCGATGGCGGCACGAAATGCTTTGCAACCGATGGCATCGTACCCGTTGTCGCACGGGGCGCCGATCCGGCAAGCCGCTACGCGTTCTTCGGCGATGAGCACGGGAAACTGATCTCGCCCGGCGAGCGGCCCGACCTCGGTGCGCGTGTCGAACTTGTGACGCCGCATTGCGACCCGACCGTCAATTTGCATGATTTCTATCATGTCGTTGAGGGCGACACGCTCGTCGCCCTCTGGCCGATCGAGGCCCGTGGGAAGAGGTGAGTCCTGGCGGGAGCTCCCCCCGATGCGGGCAGAGCGCGCGGGCAGGGGCGGTGATCACCCCGCCGCGCGCATCGTCCTCAGGAATTCGTCGATGTTGGTCTTGAGCGATCGAGCCTGTTCCTGAAGGGCCGCGGCCACGGCAAGGGCTGCTTCGGCGCCGGCATCGGTCTCACCGGCGACCGCGCGAACCTCCCCGATCTGATCCGTCACGGCCGCGGTGCCGCCCGCCGCCTGTTCGACATTCCGCGCGATCTCATCGGTTGCCGCCCCTTGCTCCTCGACGGCCGATGCGATCATGGTCGCGATCTCGGTCATTTTGCCGATCGTTTGACCGATCTGCCCGATCGCCGCGGCCGATTGATCGGTCGAATTCTGGATCGCGGCGACCTGGCTGGCGATTTCCTCGGTGGCCCTGGCGGTCTGGGTCGCAAGGCTCTTCACCTCGTTGGCGACGACGGCGAAGCCCTTTCCGGCGTCACCGGCCCGTGCCGCCTCGATCGTCGCGTTCAGGGCCAGGAGATTTGTCTGGCTTGCGATCGCCTGGATCAGTTGAACGACGGCACCGATCCTTTCGGCCGACTGGGACAGGTCATGCATCAGTTCCGAGGTGCGCTGCGCCTCGTCCTTGGCCTTGCCGGATACCGACACGGAGCGGGACACCTGGCTCGATATCTCGCGGATCGACGCGGCAAGTTCTTGCGTCGCGGCGGCGACCGCCTGCACATTCGACGATGCCTGCTCGGAGCTGGCAGCGACCTGCTCGGCCAGCGACCGACCGCGTTCGGCAACCCGGGCCAAGACTTCGGCGCTCCGGCCCATCTGGTCGGCGCGACCGGCGACGCCGCTGATGACACCCTCCATCCCTTGGTCGAAACGGTCGGCGAGAGTCGCCATCATGGCCGTTCGCTCGGTCTCGGTCGCTTCGCGTTGGGCAGCCGCTTCCTGCTCCATGCGCCGAACGGTTTGCGCATTCCGGCGAAACACTTCGACCGCGCGGGCCATCCGGCCAATCTCATCCCGCCAATCGCCCCCGGGGATCGGTGCCTCGAACTGCCCTTCCGCCAGCGATTGCATGCGGGCGGTGATGCGGCGGATCGGACCGGAGACGCTGGTGCCGATCAACCAGGCCAAAATCGCCCCCAGCACGACAGCCCCCGCGGCGACGGCGATGAGCAGGCTCCGCGTCTGCTGCATGGTCGCCGTCGTCTTCGCACTCTGCTCGGACCGCGCCGCACCGAGGGCGCGGTTGATCTTGTCGGTTTGCTCGTCAATCGACGCGCTGGCCTTGGCAAGATCACCCTGGACCTTGCGCAGCTCGCCGACGGCGCCGATGACGTCGTTCAGCGTGGCCACATCGTCCGCAAGGGTGATCTTGATCGCTGCCAGCATCGCCTTCAGGCGCGGCTGGCCGGCGGCGGCGCTGCCCAGTTCCGTCTCGCTGTCGGCGGTCGCTGCCTGGGCATAGCCGATCGACAATATCGCGTCATCCGCGTCGCCCTGCGATTGGGTCATGGTGTAATGCATCACCGAGATGCGCGCCGCATCGACGGTACCGGGCAACCGCAGCGGGTTTATGGTGCGCGCGGCTTCGGACTGATTGGCGACGGCGACGGTGATGCCGGCGGCATCCAGCCCCGCCGCGGCGCCGAGCGCTTCCGTCTTGGCGGTCGCGACCCGGAAATGGTCGACCGCGCTGGAAACAGCGGTGAAGGACGTGCGATAGGTCCCCAGCACGCTTTTCAGCACGTCGCGTCCGGCGGCGATGGCCGGCAGGCCGCTGAATTGCTGATCGATCTGGTCGAAGGTGCGGCCGAACTCGTCGATCGCCTTGGTCGCCGCGTCCCGGTCCCCAAGATTTCGGGTCCGGATGAATTTTTCGACGGCACCGTTCGCCGCCATCAGCGAGGTGCGGACCCGCGCCATGCCGGCATCGCCATCGGCGCTGGTGACCAGCACGCCCACGGTGCCGCCGACCTGGCCGAGTTCGGAAAGGGCAAACAGCGACAGGAAGATGAGAAAGCCCAGGACCAGGGCGAAGCCGCCGAAAACGCGCGGGCGGATGCCGATGCGGGACAGGAGCAGAAAGATGTTCATGATATTTCCCGCGGGCTCAAGGAGTGGATCTGATGGCGGCGAGGACCTCCTTGCCGAACCGCTTCTCGAATTCCGGCTCCAACGGCTTCACCGCATCGATGAAAGGCTGACGATCGGGTTTCTCGACGATCTCCATGCCGCCCTTGCGCAGTTGGTCGAGCCGCTTCGCATCCTCGTCGGCACCCGCAAGCCAGGTCGCATCGGCGCCGGCCTTGGCGGCGGCCCTGATCATGGCCTGGTCGTCCGGGCTCAGCGCCTCGAACGTCTC
>DATMGU010000069.1:0-1545 GCA_035555315.1 Allostellaceae bacterium | reverse complement strand
GCTCGGCGTCAAGGAATCGCGCCGCGTGCTCGAACTCATTCTCGACGTGCGCCGGCGCGGCGTGTCGATCGTGCTGATCAGCCACAACATGCCGCACGTCTTCGAGATCGCCGACCGGATTCATATCCATCGGCTCGGGCGGCGGCTGACCGTGATCGACCCGAAATCCTACACCATGTCGGACGCGGTCTCCTTCATGACCGGCGCACGGTTGCCGGTCGAGATCGCCGCGTGAGGCTGCCGGCGCTGAATTGGACTGAGCTCCATAGTGTGGATTAGCTGTACTGTCGCAGGCGCTCGGCCAAGAACAGCAAGCGACGCGCGTGAGAGTGCCAGTCCGCGTTTCCGATCAAAATTCCAATGCAGCCCATTGAACGGAGTTCGTTACGCACCACGACGGCATGGGCGCCCCACCAGTTTCGCACCGGAAGCGACCTCGCCAAATCGAATCGAACTCATCTTTGTGAGGATCGGTGCCAATTCGTCATTGAACTTACCGCTCTGCTCGGCGCCGCTTCTGCGCCGCTCTTGTGGGTTGGGCAGACATATGGATGAGTACTATGCCCAACGACCAAGGCTATGAGGCCAGGCGCCGAGTCGGGAAGTCGTGGCGCGCGTGCTATTCGACGGCACGCTGGCGACGGCACCGCAGCGAGCAAGTGAAGGCAGAACCCAACTGCCAGCGTTGTAAAGATCGCAGTCTCATCGTGCCCGCCACGATCGACATGAGGGTAATCCGAGCATCGGCAAATCCGGCGTGGTGCGGAAGGCGCCCAAGACCGAGGTGCCGATGGTCCATCCGGCTTAAGCGGAGCCGAAGCACTGCAATCCCGATCAAGTGGCCCCTGGCGAAGTGCGCTATACAACCACCGGATTTCACGCGGGTGCGCCGACCATGAGTGCCGTTGGAAGAGCGATCTGGTTCATCGAGACCCATTTTGCAGGCGACATTTCGCTCGACGACATCGCAAGGTCGGCCGGCGTGTCGCGCTACTATCTGGCGCGCGCCTTCAGCCTCGCGACGGGCCGTTCGGTCATGGGATATGTGCGCGGGCGGCGCCTGACGGAGGCGGCGCGATCGCTTTCGAACGGCGCGCCTGATATTTTGAGCGTGGCCCTCGACACCGGTTACGGCTCTCACGAAGCATTCACGCGGGCGTTTCGCGACCAGTTCGGGCTGACGCCCGAAGCGGTGCGGGCGCAGCGCCGCACTTGCGACCTCGACCTCGTGGAGCCCATCAAGCTGGACGAGACTCTGATCGAGGACCTCAAACCAGTGCGCTTCGAGAACGGCAAGCCGCTGCTCATTGCCGGCCTCGGAGAGCGTTACACCTGGGAGAGCAGCAAGGCGATCCCGGCGCAATGGCAGCGCCTTGTGCCTTATCTCGGGACCATCCCGCGCCAGGTCGGCAGAACGACCTTCGGCGTCTCATGCAACGGCGATGACGAGGGCAATTTCGATTACATCGCCGGCACGGAAGTGACCGATTTCTCCGGGCTTCCGACCGCCTTCAGCCGCCTGCGACTGGGCGAGCAGAAATACGC
>DATMGU010000068.1:0-46002 GCA_035555315.1 Allostellaceae bacterium | reverse complement strand
CATGCCGCTGTTCCATGTCGCCGGCATGCAGGTCTCGATGAATGGCGGGCTGGTGTCGGCGGCCACCATGGTGATCATGGCGCGCTGGGACCGCGACCTGATCCCGCCGCTGTTCGACGCCTATGGCGTGACCCTGTGGAGCGCCGCCCCGACCATGGTGGTGGATGTGCTGGCGGCGCCGGGCTTCAACGACACGTGCCTCGCCCGTTTGCGCATCCTGACCGGCGGCGGCGCGACCATGCCGGAGGCGGTGGCCGAGGAGCTGTGGCGGCGCTTCGGCCTGCACTTCGTCGAAGGCTATGGCCTGAGCGAGACCATCGCCGCCACCCATATCAACCCGCCCGATCGCCCCAAGCCGCAATGCCTGGGCATCCCGATCCACGACACCGAGGTGCTGATCATCGACCCGGAAACCCTTGCCGACCTGCCGTCCGGCGAGATCGGCGAGATCATCATCAGCGGCCCGCAACTGATGCGGGGCTATTGGCGGCGGCCCGAGGCCGATGCGGAAACGTTCATCGAGCGGGACGGCAAGCGCTTCCTGCGCAGCGGCGATCTGGGACGGGTCGACGAGGACGGCTATTTCTACACGGTCGACCGGCTGAAGCGCATGATCAATGTCAGCGGCTACAAGGTCTGGCCGGCGGAATGCGAGGCGATGCTGTACCGCCATCCCGCCATCCAGGAATGCTGCGTCATCGCCGTGCCGGACGCCTATCGCGGCGAGACGGTAAAGGCCTTCGTGGTGCGCCGCCCCGGGACGGCGCTCACCGCCGAGGCGCTGATCGACTGGGCGCGCGGCATCATGGCCGCCTATAAGGCGCCACGCCTGGTCGAGTTCGTCGATGCCCTGCCCCGATCCGGCAGCAACAAGATCGACTGGCGCCGGTTGCAGGACGCCGCGCGCGCCGCAGGCGGCTCAGGAGCCGCGCGGGAGAAGCAACCATGACCGAACAGATCTGGTTCGAGGATTTCACGCCGGGCACGATCCTGCGCAGCCCACCCCGGCTGATCACGCTCGCCGATATCGACGGCTACGCCGCCCTCACCGGCGAGCGCCACCCCGTGCATATGGACGAAGCTTTCGCCCGCGCCGCCGGGTTTCGGGGCCGCATCGCCCATGGGCTGTTCGGCCTGGCGCTGATCGAGGGGCTGAAGGCCGAGCTCGGCTGCTTCGAGCGCAGCGTCGTCGCCTCGCTCGGCTGGGACAAGGTGCGTTTCTCGGCGCCGCTGGAACCCGGCGACACGGTGCATCTGGCGTTGGAACTGGTCGACAAACGCCCCAGCTCCAAACCCGGCCGCGGCATCGCCACCGAGCGCGGCTCCCTGATCAAGGCCGACGGGACCGTGGTGACGACGGGAGATCATGTGGTGGTGGTGCTGTGCCGGCCGGGGGTGTGAGAGGGATAGAAGGGGGCATAGCATCAGCCGGGATATCGATGCCATTCGAAGCCGTCAACGATGCAACGTGGGCATCCGGAGCTTTACCTCATCTGCTGGGTCTAAGAAGGCATTGCAGGTTTCAAGCTGCTGCTTCGCGCTTTGAAGTCCGGAGAAATCGATCTTCGAGACAAAGTCCTGGGCGTAGCTCATAACTCGGATGAGGCTATCTGGGTCAAGGTGAGCCAATGAGTTCGAATTGGCATTCCCGATCATGGCAACGACCCCGAGAGCGCGCACGCCGATATGAGGTCGCAAAAAAACTCTTTGTAAGAGCCCGCACTTCAGAAAAACCGTGATTTTTTACTTTTATCACTGCGGAAATGTCAATTTCTTATAAATAAGACCGCCATCGACCCGATTGGGTCCAAATAAACCTAGCTGGTCCCGGTACGTTCCGGACGCACGAAAAACGATGGAAGATGTGGGAGGCACCGGCCTTCAACGGCCCTTGACATTCGCGGGCGTCATGTTCATGTTTCGTTCATGGATGTAGCGCAAGCCATAGATCCGGCCGAGATCGCTCCCTGCGACGCGGCCCCGAACGGTCCCTCCCCGGAGCGGATGGAGGGGTGTGCCCACGGTTCGGAGAGAACGGAGCGCACCGAGCGGCATCTGCGGATGCTGCAGCGGCTCGCCGAGATCGGCATGGAACTGGCGGAGGCGGTGGGACGGCAGGCACTGGAGCAGGCCAAGGCGGCTTCCGAGCCGGCCGAGACACCGCGACAGCCTGGACCGGATCTGGGATTGGTGTTCACGCGGATTTCGCGCTCGGTGCGGCAGACGGTGGCGCTGGAGGCGCGGATCGCCGAGGGGCCGTTGACCCCCCGCGCGGTCTCGGCGGCGATGCTGGACAAGCAGGCGGAGCGCGCAACCCTGGCCGAGACGGATCGGCGGCACCGGCGCAAGGCCCAGGTCGGGCGCATCGTGAAGCAGGCGATCAATGCCGAGCTCACCGGCATGAAGGCCTACCAGCGGGAAAGAGAGCTGCGGGAGCGGCTGGAAGACGAGGATGTCGAGACCGATATCGGCGATCATCCGATCGGCGAGATCATCGCCCGGATCTGCTGGGATCTGGGGCTCGATCCGAATTGGCGCCGCTGGGCGGAAGATCATTGGGCGGTGGAGGAAGCCCGGACCAAGGCGCCGGGGTCGCCTTATGCCGAGTGGGGCGATGAGGAGGACGAGGCCGATGAAGAAACGCTCGAAGATCCACCGGACGAGGACGAAGCCGAGGATAGCCGGCCGGTAGAAAGTCAGGCGGCGGCGGACGGGCCGGCCGAAGGGCCGGTTCCGGAAGATCCGTTCGCGACCCCCGACTACGCGGCGCACCGGGCCGATGCCGTGGAGTATCTGCGCTCCGTCTTCTCCGGCGATCGGTTCGCCGGGCTGAGACCGCGCGGCGCCGCCACGGGCAGCGATCCGCCGTGAAGGACGGCGTCATCGCTGATTAGAGGATCATTGCGACTCGTCGGACTGTCTGATCGGCGAGCGAGTGATACCGGTATCGCGTCCCTAGCCTTCATAGTCGATCGGTGTCGCGTGCCAGCCCTCAGCGCGCTTTTGCCAGAACCGGTCGCGCAGTTTGGTCGAGATCGGGCCCGGCCGATCATTGCCCATGATGCGGCCGTCGATGCGCGAGACCGGCATGATGCCGCCCGCGGTGGTGGCCAGGAAGATCTCGTCCGCGTCGCGCAGTTCGGCGGCATCGACGGCCGTGACCCGGCACTCGATGCCGGCCTCGGCGCAGAGGTCCATCACCGATAGCCGGGTGATGCCTTCCAACACGCCCCGATCCGACGTCACGACGGCACCGTCGCGCACCGCGAAGACGTTGAACCCCGGCCCCTCGGTCACGAAACCGTCGGCATCGAGCAGCACGCAGGTATCGGCACCCCGGTCATGCGCCTCGAACAGGCCGCGCGTCAGATCCGCCCAATGGAAGTTCTTGACCCTGGGATCGACGCTCGCCGTCGAGATTCGCGGCGTGTCGGCGATGACCAGATGTGCGCCGCGCGCCTGGATTTCCAACGGGATCACCGAGATCCAGGGGATCGCGAAGGCGGTCAGGTAATTCCGGCAATTCACCGGGTGATAGACCTGCCCCGGCTTTGGCCGGCCGCGCAGGCAATCCATCGCGACATAGGCATCGCGCAAGCCGGACCGGCGCACGCATTCGGTCAATACGCGGCGGATATCCTCATCGGTTTCGGCCGGATCGAGGCGCAGGCTGCGCATCGAGGCCCGGAATCGCGCGATGTGATCATCCAGCCGAAAGAACGCGCCGTCGCGCACGCCGACGACGTCATAGGTGACATCGGACCGGCGATAGCCCCAATCGGTGATCGGGATCGCCGCCTCGCGGATCGGCATGTAGCGCCCATCGATATAGGCGGCCCCATCGGCCCAAGGGGTGGGTGTCTCAGTCCCGGTCATCAGGCGACCGGCGTCAGCAAGGGTTCGCCCGCGAAATGGGCGATCAGGTTATCGATCATCAACTGTCCCATCGCCTGCCTCGTCTCCAGCGTGGCACTGCCGACATGCGGCAGCAGCACGACATTATCCATACCGAACAGCGCCTCCGGCACATGCGGCTCGTTCTCGAACACATCGAGGCCGGCCGCTCCCAAACTGCCGTTCTTCAGCGCTTCGATCATCGCCGCCTCATCGACCACGCTGCCACGGGCAATGTTGATCAGCGTGCCTTTCGGGCCCAGGGCCGCCAGCACCTCGGCCGAGACCAGGTGATAGGTCTCGGTCCCTCCCGGCGAGGCCAATACCAGGAAATCCGATGCCTCGGCCAAGTCGCGCGCCGTAGCGTAATACGGGTACTCGACACCCGCTTGCTTGCTCCGGCCATGATAGGCGATGCGCATGCCGCAGGCTTCCAGCCGCTTGGCGATCGCCTTGCCGATCCGACCCAGCCCGATGATCCCGGCGGTCTTGCCGGCAACCGCTTGGGTCAGGCGATACGACGCCTTGGGCCATAGCCCCGCCCGCACATAGCGGTCCGAGGCGCTGACCATGCGCGCCGCGTCGAGCAGCAGGATCAATGCCAGATCGGCCACGTCATCGGTCAACACGTCCGGCGTATTGGTGACCCGGATGCCGCGCGCCTTCGCGGCGTCGATGTCGATCGCGTCATAGCCGACCCCGAAACAGCCGATGATCTCGGTGTTGGGGAGCGCGTCCATCAACGCGGCCTTCGCCCCACCGCCGCCGCTGGTGGCGATACCGCGGACGCGGTCGGCGATGCGCGCCAAAAACGCGGGCTTGTCGGCCGCCTCATACACCTTGTGCACGGTAAACGACGCCTCCAGCGCCTCCGCCGTGAACGGCGGCATGCCGCTGACAACAGCGATGTCTGGCTTCATACAAGAACTCCTGCGGGTCTGTGACGGCGAAAGCGACAGCAGAATGCCCGACACGCGCGTCCGGAACCAGCCTATGAGAACGAATGCCTCACAAAAAGATGACTGACGAAATACGGTTCGCTTCCCATATCCTAGGGCAGGAAACCAGCGAGGATATCCGATGCTCGATCGTCTTTTCGGCAAGAAAACTCCCGAGGCCGACACCCCGATCACCAAATCCGAGGCGGAGTGGCGCGCGGAGCTAACGCCGGAGCAGTTTCGCGTGCTTCGCCAGCACGGTACCGAACGGGCGGGGACCAGCCCGCTCGACAAGATCTATGAGCCGGGCACCTATGAATGCGCCGGCTGCGGCGCGCCGTTGTTCACCTCGGAGACGAAATTCGACAGCCATTGCGGTTGGCCCAGCTTCTTCGCGCCGATCGAGGGGGCAGTCGCCACCTCGACGGACTATGTGCTGGCCTATCCCCGTACCGAAGTGCATTGCAGCCAATGCGGCGGCCATCTCGGCCATGTATTCCCCGACGGCCCGGCGCCGACCGGCGAGCGGTTCTGCATGAACGGCGTCGCGATGGCCTTCAAGGCGAAGTCGGATTAGTCGGCGGAAGCATTCCCCCACCGGAGCCGTGGGATTTGACACGCGTCGGTGAACCGGCGGGGGCAGTTGGGAGACAGACGGTCCGCCTATGGGGCAAACCGGACGGCCCGGGCGGGCGAAGAGACAACAAAAATGTCCCTATCCCTTGCGGCCCTGTCCTTTGAGGCTGGCCGCAGCGGCGTCGGCGCCAAGTGGGACATCACACGGCGCCAGGAAAGGGTGGCCGCCTCCGCCGAGCCTTCCCGGAGCACCAAGGCCTCGGACCGTTTCGCCTGCATCAAGATCTCAATGGCATCTCCGGGCTTGAAGCGTTCGTTGAGCGCGATGATTTCCGGCACGAGATCGACGACGTTTTCCAGCAGCTCTTCGAAGGTCGGCGCCTCGGTCGCCAACGGCGCTTCATCACAACTCGACCACCAGAGATCTGCATCGGCGTCCCAATGAGCAGATACTGAAAACTGCGTTTTCGCCATTCTAAGCTCCTCAGGTTCGACCTGACATTCCCCCGACAGATCCTGTCGGGAATGCCCTGACGGACCGGGAACCTGGGCTGTTCCCCGGCGCCTCGCAATGACCGTTTGGTGGCCGATCGGTTGCAGTAACCAAGTCGGAACAATGTCTGAGTGGCGGATCTCGATGGCGTGACGCAACGGGCGCGCCGCGCCACGGCGCATAGGGCCATCCCGATATGCCGATGCGTATATCGGCCGATTTGGTGCCGGGTGATTTGGTATGGGGCGATTTTGGCATGACACACCAACGGGCCGGCTTCCCGCTGGGTTCCCCGTTACGCCCTCCTCCGCCCCGACGAGTTATCTGACCCGACTCATGGTTGGAACGGCACCGCCCTCGAGCGCGGCGTCGGTCGACGGCACCGGTCCGGCACGGCCCGCGGCAAGAGCACCCCCGCGCGTGCCCCTCACCAAATGTTTGGAGAGCCCCCGTTCCATCCAATTCCAGAGCCGGCGGATGCCCTCGGTCATGGCGAGGTAGATGAGCGCGCAATAGAGATAGATCGAGAAATCGAAGGTCCGTGCGAAGACGAACCGCGTCTGGCCAAACAGATCCAGCAGGGTGACGATCGCCGCCAAGGCGCTGGCCTTGATCATGCCGATCAGTTCGTTGCCGAACGGCCGCAAGGCCACGAGGAATGCCTGCGGCCAGATCACGTGCCGGGCGGTTCGGTAAGGCGACAGGCCGAGCGATCTCGCCGCCTCGGTTTGGCCGCGCGCCACCGAGGCGAGCGCGCCACGCATGATCTCGGCTTGGTAGGCGGCGGTGTTGAGACTGAAAGCGAGGATGCAGCAATAGAAGGCCTCGCGGAAGAACCACCATAAGCCGATATCCGTTAGGAACGGCCTTACCTCTCCGGCACCGTAATAAAAGAGATAGAGCTGGCAGAGCAACGGCGTGCCGCGAAAGAACGTGATGTAAGCAAGCGCCAGATTCGACAGGACGAGATTGCGGGACATGCGGGCCAGACAGATGGGATAGGCCAGCACGAAACCGATAGCGCAGGAGAGGGCCACGACCTCGAGGGTGATCTGCAGCCCAGCCCAGAGCCGCCAGCCCCAGGTCGCCAGCAGATCGTAATTGACGAGAAAGCCGGCAAAAGCCTGCAGGGTCTGGCCCATCACGCATACCCCCGGTTGGCGCGCCGCTCGAGATAGCCCTGGAAGATGTTGGACGCGATGCTGAAGACCAGATAGAGCCCGGCCGCCGCCGAATAGAACACGAGCGGTCGCGTGGTGGCCTTGCTGGCCTCTGAGGCGGCGCGCAGCAGATCCGTGACCGCCAGGGTCGAGATCAGCGAGGTATCCTTCATCAAGACGGCCCAGATATTGCCCAGCCCCGGCAGGGCGACGCGACCGAGTTGCGGCAGAGTGACCAGGAAGAAGACCTGCTTGCGATCCAGGCCGAGCGCCCGCGCCGCCTCGCCCTGTCCCGACGGGATGGCGTTCAGCGAGGCGATCCAGACTTCGCTCGAATAGGCGGCGACCACGACCGAGAGGGCGATGACGCCGGCGGCGAAGGCGTTGAGTTCGAGACGCGCCTCAAGACCGAGCAGGTGGCCGAGCTTGTCGACCAGCGCCTGCATGCCGAAATAGACGATGAACAGCGCCAGCAGATCCGGAATACCCCGGAAAAACGTCGTATAGGCGTCGCATAGAATACGCAGTGGGCGGCTGGGCGCCAGTTTCAGCACCGCGAGGAGCAGGCCGCCACCGAAACCGAACGGCACGGTGATGACGGCCAGGAGGACGGTGGTCACGGTCCCGGCGAGGAGCAGGGAGCCCCACCCATCGGCACCGAATAGGAGGCTGTACCAGGTCATGATGCCAACCTCCTACCCATGGGGATTACTTGCCTCGGATGTCGACTTTGAAATAGGTCGCCGCGATCTTCTTGAAGGTGCCGTCATCGTCCGCGGCGGCGATCGCCTTGTTGAACATGTCGCGCAGGTCGGTATCCTCCTGCCGGAACGCGGCGCCGACACCCGGGCCGAAGATTTCCGGGAGGCGCTTGATCTCGGAGATGATGCGGCAACACCCGTTGCCGCTCTTCTCGATAAAGAGCCCGCCCACGATGCTGTCGTTGACGGCATAGTCGAGCCGGCCATTGGCCAGTTCGATGTTGGGCTCGTCACCGGTGGGATAGAGCTTGATGGTCGACTCCGGATAGAACTTCGCCAGGTAATTGGCGAAGGTCGTCGAGGACTGTGCCCCGATCGTCTTGCCCTTCAGCGCCGCGGGCGAAACATCGTTACTCTTGTTCGAGGCCTGACCCATGAACACCGGCGGGGTCGCGAAATACATGTCGGAGAAATTCACCTTCTTCTTGCGTTCGTCCGTGATGTTCATGGCGGAAAAGATCACGTCGAACTTGCCGGCCAGCAGCGACGGGATGATGCCGTCCCAATCCTGGTTCTGGAAGGTGCAGGTCACCTGCATCTTCGCGCAGAGCGCCTTGCCGTAATCGACCTCGAAGCCGACGATCTCGCCCTTCGGATTGACACTCTCGAAGGGCGCATATGTGGCGTCCATGCCGATCCGGACGGTCTTCCACTCTTTCGCTTGGGCGGCTGCGCCGACCAAGCATGTCGCCAACCCCAATGCCGACAAGAAATGCGCTATTTTCACTCGAAATCTCCTATTGCCGCCCCACCGGTAACTCCGTGTTGGCCGGTCCCTTGATTGATCGCCGATCCATTCAGTGATGGGCCGACCCCCTCGCATTCCTGCCATTCGCAAGTCGCATGCCAGTTGCACCGCGGGATCGCCCAGCCGCGGCGTGTCAGAACTCCTTCAGCGTGTCGCGCAGAGTCTTGCTCTTATAGGATGTCCGGACGAGACCGCGGCGTTGCAAGGCCGGCACCAGCCCCTCGGTGATCTCGACGATCACCCGGCGGCTGGTCCGCTGGAACGGCGTGCTGATCAGAAACCCGTCGCCACCGATCGCCTCCATCGCCGCACCCATCCGTTCAGCCACCTCGTCGGGCGTACCGATCAGGTCGAGCCCGCCATCGTAGCGTTCGGAGGCGAGCTGGCGCAGGGTCTTGCCACTGCCCCATTGGGCGAATTTGTCGAGCGACCCCTGCTCGCCATTGGTCGTGAGGCGCGGTAATTCGGCATCGAGGTCGAATTTCGAGAAATCGATATCCGTGACCGTCCCGATCGCGGCCAGAGACGCCTCGATATACTCCGGCGAGCTGACCATCCGCCGGTATTTGGCCCGCGCCTCCTCGCTCGTCTCACCGACCACCGGATAGACGAGGAACAGCACCTTGATGTCATCGGGATCGCGGCCGGCGGCGACCGCGCGCCGGCGCACATCGTCGCGGTATTCTTTCATGCCGCTGACGCCATTGCCGATCGCGATGACCGAATCCGCCGTGCGCGCGGCGAATTCCCGGCCTCGCGGGGAGCCGCCCGCCTGGACATAGACCGGTCGCCCCTGCGGCGAGCGTACGGTGTTCAGCGGGCCGCGGCATTTGAAGTATTTGCCTTCGAAATGGATGGGGTGGACCTTGGTGTGGTCGGCATAGACGTCGCGCTCCCGGTCCATCACCACCGCATCGGGTTCCCATGTCTCGAACAGCTTGCTGACCAGTTCGACATATTCGTCGGCCATCTCGTAGCGCGCCTCGCGCGGCGGCAACTCGTCCATGCCGAAATTCTGGGCGGCGGCATCCTCGCCGCTGGTGACGATGTTCCAGCCGAAGCGACCGCCCGAAAGAGAGTCGATGGTCGAGGAGAGGCGCGCCAGCATGAAAGGCGGATAGGCCATCGTCGACATGGTGGCGACGACGCCGAGATGCGTGGTGGCCGACGCGATGATCGCCGCCAGCGGCAACGGGTCGTGCTTGGGCGCCTGCAGCGCATAGCGCAGGGTCGCCTCCGCCGTGCCCTGATAGGCCTCGGACACCATCAGCGTGTCCTCCAGCATGATGTAGTCGAAGCAGGCGCGCTCCATCGCCTGCGCCATATCGACATACATTTTGCCGTCCCAGGGCGAGCCGCCGGACGAGAAAGCGCCGTTCCACTCGCCGGACGTGAAATTCGTGAACCATCCCAGATGGAAACGCTTCGGCATCGATCCCTCCCTGTCATAACTGTCCGATTGATACGTCCGAGGCAGGCAAGAACCGAGCCATGCTGCGATACGCGGCACGACCGACTTTTGCCTATTTTTTAGAGGAAAATCCGAATCGCCTAGACTTTGATCAAATTGGCCTCACCTGCCCTTCGCCGCCGTGGCGCTTCCCATCTCACAAGACGTTAGGAAAATCTTCCGGCTTCCTCGGGCAAAGTGGTCCCGAAACGTGGGGGGACACCGCCGAATGTCCGGCGACCCCCGGCCGGAGTGAACATTATGACCTATTGCTTAGGCATCCTGTTACCGGCGGGCCTCGTGCTCGCCTCGGATTCTCGATCGAGCGCCGGGGTTGATCAGATCGCGCTGGTCAACAAGCTCTCCCTGTTCAGCATACCGGGCAGCCGGGTCGTCACCTTGCTGGCGGCCGGCAACCTCGCGACAACCCAGGCGGTGGTGGCGGCGCTGCGGCAAACGGCGGGCTCCCGTCTTCCCGACCAGGACATCCACACGGCGCAGACGCTGTTCGACGTGGCCGTGCTGGTCGGACGGACCTTGCGCGACGTGATCGCCCGCGACGGCGACTACGTGCAGTCCTATGGCGATCCAAGCGCCAGTTTTCTGGTCGGCGGCCAGATCGAAGGCGAGCCGCCGCGGCTGTTCCAGATCTATTCAGCCGGCAATTTCGTCGAGGCCTCTGACCGTTCGCGCTTCCTGCAGATCGGCGAGACCAAATACGGCAAACCGATCCTCGACCGCGGCTTGAGCGCGGAAAGCAACCTCGACGAGGGTGCCAAACTCGCCCTGCTCTCCTTTGATGCCACGATCCGCAGCAACCTATCGGTCGAGGCGCCGATCGATCTGCTGCGCTATGCGACCGACAGTTTCTCGGACGCCAATCTGGTGACGTTCGACAAGCAGGACGCGTATTGGACGGATCTGCGACAGCGCTATAGCGACGGGCTCGCGGCACTTGTCGACAAGCTGCCGTCGCCGCCGCGCCGGGTTGATGGCGCGCGACTCTATCGAGCGCCTAAGCTTCAGCGCTCGTAATGGCATGATCCAGTCGATGCTTGTTAAATCCCGATAAGGGTGGCGAGTTTGGCCCGCACTTCGGCAAGCACCCGGGGTGGCGCCGCGGCGCCCGCATAACCGATCGGCCGGGCCATGGTGTCGATGCTGCGAACGTGACTCGTCAAAATTTCACCGGCAATCGGCAGCCCGCCGGGAAGTATCGCGCTTGACGGAAAGGGGCGGACCCTCGACGTGATCGGACAGACGATCGCGAACCGCGTCGCTCGCCAGAACGGGCTGGGTGAAACGACGAGCGCGGGTCGACGACCACCTTGTTTGCGCCCGATGCGAGGGTCGAAATCCGTCCAGATCAAGTCGCCGGCTTCCGGCTCGTAGGTGTCCATTTACCTGACGATCTCGCGACCGACATCAGGCCCCCAGTCGAAGGCCTCCTGCATATCCCCCGGCGTGACGCCGGCCAAAAGCTCGTCGAGGGTATAGCGGGGTCGGGCCGCCGTGATGACAACACGATCCCCGTCCGCTTCGATCTCGACCCGAGCCCCCTCGGCTAAGCCCACCTTGGCCGCGATGTCTTTCGGAATGCGCAGGCCGAGGCTATTACCCCAGCGTGCGAGTTGAACCTGCATTTCATCCTCCCGGATATCTCACGGATATCCTGCAGGATATACACTGGATATACACTGGATATACACTGGATATACAAGGAGTGGCCGACGCCGGCGCATCAGCACTCGTAATGGCCCCTATCGATGAAACCGGTAGGAGGTCAGGCAGCACGCCTTGAAACCTTCGTCCTGAGCCGCAGGGGCACGACCCAGCAGCCGCGCTTCACATGGGTTTCAGAGCTAAAACCCCCTCCGGCGCTTGCTCATCGTTACGAAACGAGCTCGCCATAGTCATGTGTGTAGTCACCGATCTCGAACTGGTCGAAGCGCTGGCACCAGGTTTTTCCGGGCCAGAGATAGTCGACCCGCCCCTCCGCCGGCCGATAGACGGCGGTATAGGCGGTCGTGGACTTGGCCCGGCGGGAGTAGAGCGGCGGATCGAGGAACCGGGCGGTCAAATCCAGCAAGGTCATGGCGGGGTCGTCCAGCGCCCGCAGCACGATCCGCTGCCGCTCGACGGTGCGGCTGGCGGCGGCCCATTCCGGCGAGATGGCCGCCTCCTGATGGTTCGCGCAGGCCCGAACCATCGACACCGCCGGTGCGCGGCCGGGACCGAGGAACACTGTCGCATAGGCGCTCGACCGATCGAGCAGGGTCACGTTCTGCGACAGCGCGACCGGAATCCGGCTCAGCGCCGCGATCGCCTCGTCCACCCGGCAGCAGGTCTCCAGCACGTAGCGCAGCATCAGGATGATCGAGAAGCCGAGCCCCTGCGACGGGTTGCCGCCGAAGGTTATGCTGGCGACCAGCCCATCCTCGTTCATACCGTCGAGACAACCGCCCCAGGGCGGCTGGGCCTTGGCGATCACCCGGCGCCCGAACCAGGCGGTCAGCTCGAAGCGATCGGACACCACATCGAGCGGGAAATCATAGTTGCGGACCAGCGCCGGGCCACCCTCCCCCAACCAGATCGCTTGGGTGCAGCCGAAGAGGAGCGGCGGTGGGCGGTAGTGGCTCAGCACGCGGTGAGCCAGATCATCGTCGCCGACCAAAGCGCAGACCCGATCGTAGTGCGGCACCAACTCCGGCATGTGCTGGCCGAGGGCGGCCCGGCATTCGGCGGCGGTCGGCGGGTCCGCCAGCCCTTCCCCCAGATACCAGCGCTCGGCCTCCTCCCGGCCGGCGGCGAAACGAGCCAGCCAAGCCGCATCCGGCCGATCCTCGCGTGCGAAGACGAAGCGTTTAAGCATCAAGCGATGCTACCCGAAAGGATCGGCGGTCGATATGGCGCACGCTTGCACCGATTTCACCGCGCAAGCGGGATTTCGAAACGCCGAAAGGAATGCCAAGATCGGCCCCTCGGCCTCGCTGGCCATTTTCAACCGGGAGCAGTTTTCATGAGCATCGTCATCGGCGTCTTGGCACCCGGCGCCATGGGCAGTGCTATCGCCGCGGGGTTGGTCGAGCACGGTGCTCGCGTCCTGACCTCGCTCGACGGGCGCAGCGCGGCCACGGTGGCGCGCGCGCAAGCCGCCGGCATGGTGGATGCGTCCACGGACGAGATCGCCAGGGCCGATCTCGTCCTGTCCATCGTTCCGCCGGGCGACGCCATGGCGCTGGCCGAGCGTCTGGCGCCCCATCTGACCGTGAGCAGCCGCAAGCCGGTTTATGTCGATTGCAATGCCGTCAGTCCGACGACCAAACAGCAGATCGCCGCCAGCATCGCCCCGACCGGCTGCGACTTCGTCGACGGGGGCATCATCGGCTTCCCGCCCGTGCCTGGCGGTAAGGGGCCCGCGCTGTATGTCAGCGGCGACCCGCACCGGCGGACCGCGGGACTGGCCGAGTTGGGGATCGACTGGCGGTGGATGGATGCGCCGATCGGCGCCGCGGCGGCGCTGAAGATGTCTTATGGCGGCATAGGCAAGGGATCGATCGCGCTGGGTGCCGCGATGATCCTGGCCGCGTCGCGTGCCGGTGCCACGGCGGCCCTGCATGGCGAATTGGGCAAGAGTCAGCCGCAGGTCCTGACGCGGTACCAGCGCGCGATCCCGGACATGTATGCGAAGGCTTATCGCTGGGTCGCCGAGATGCGCGAGATCGCGGCTTTCCTGGGTGAGGACGAAGCCGCCGCGATGATGTTCGAAGGCGCCGCCCGGCTGTACGAGCGGCTCGCCGCCGATGTGGCGGGCGACGGGCGCGAACGAGCGCTGCTCGATGCGTTTTTCAAGGTCGAATAGAGCGGTCTCGGAATATCTCGCCTAAGCACGGCTGCTCAGGTCGGGGATGAAAAGACTGATAGCCGACATCGAGCCCCTCCATCCAGAGATGGTGGGGCTCGATGATCCCGCCTATGTGCCGTACGACGTCAGCGTCCGTCGCACCGCGTCTTGCCAGCCTGCGTATTTCCGGTCCCGCAATGCCGACGGCATGCTCGGCTGGAAGTTGCGGCCGAGCGCCCAGGTCTGGGCGAAGACCGCCATATCCGGGCAGACGCCGGCGGCCCGCCCGGCGAGATAGGCCGCCCCCAGCGCCGTGGTCTCCAGAATCCGCGGACGATCGACGGGGCTTGCCAGCAGATCCGCCAGGCATTGCATCATCCAATCCGAGGCGACCATGCCGCCATCGACGCGCAGGATAGTCTCATGGGCCGTTCCCCAATCGCGCCGCATCGCGTCGAGCAAGTCACGCGTCTGATAACAGGCGGCTTCCAGGGCCGCGCGCGCGAATTCCGGTCGGCCGGTGCTGCGGGTGAGACCGAACAACGCGCCCCGGCAATCCGCATCCCAATAGGGGGCGCCCAGGCCAACGAAAGCGGGAACCAGATAGACATCCTGCGTCGGATCCGCGGCCTCGGCGAGGCCGCTGGTCTCTGCCGACGAGGCGATCAGCCCTAGCCCGTCGCGCAGCCATTGCACGGCGGCGCCGGCGACGAAGATCGAGCCTTCGAGCGCGTAGGTCGGCCGCCCGTCGATCTGGTAGGCGATCGTGGTCAGCAGCCGGTGGCGCGAGGTGACTGCTTCGCCGCCGGTGTTGAGCAAGGCGAAGCAGCCTGTCCCATAGGTCGCCTTCATCATGCCGGGCTGGAAGCAGGCTTGTCCGACGGTGGCCGCCTGCTGGTCGCCGGCGATACCCATGACGCGGATCGGGCCGCCCAGGAATTCCGCATCGGTAGTGCCGAATTCGCCGCTGGAATCCAGCACCCGCGGCAGCATCGCGATCGGTACCCGCATCAACGCGCAGAGCGTGTCGCGCCAGCGGCCCTGATGAATGTCATAGAGCAGCGTGCGCGCGGCATTGGTGGCGTCGGTCGCATGCACCCTGCCTCCTGTCATCCGATACAGCAGAAAGCTGTCGACCGTGCCAAATGCCAATTCACCGCGCTCGGCCCGCGCCCGGGCACCCGGGACGTGGTCGAGGATCCAGGCGATCTTGGTGGCGGAGAAGTACGGATCGAGCAGCAAGCCGGTCTTGGCACGCACATCCGGCTCATGCCCCGCCTCCTTCAGCGCGCGGCATATATCGGCGGTTCGCCGGTCCTGCCAGACGATCGCGTTGTGGATGGCGCGACCGGTCGAACGCTCCCACACAACGGTGGTTTCCCGTTGATTCGTGATGCCGATCGCCGCGACGTCCTTGGCCTCGACACCCGCCTTGGCGATCGCCGCGCGGCAGGTCTCGACGGTGGTACGCCAGAGATCCTCCGGATCATGTTCGACCCAGCCAGAGGCTGGGAAATATTGCGGGAACTCCTGCTGCGCCGACGCGGCGATCACGAGATCCGAACTGAATAGAATGGCGCGAGTCGAGGTTGTGCCCTGATCGATGGCAAGAATGGTCGTCGACATGCCGATTTACTCCCCTTGGACACCGCGGACGTTGCCGTCCGTCGCATTGATCATCTGGCGCGATCGATGATCCCGATCACCGATCGTATAGCAGACAGACCAGCGGTCTATCGGCGTTTGGGGGGATATAGACCGTGGACATCGGGGAACACATCGGTCAGCACTGGGAAACGAGCGGCAGAACGGTAATCTAGCTGATGCAAGAAGCCGAGTTTTTCTGGCAGCCTGTTCCGACGGTGCCGCGTCTCGACATAAGGGATACCGTCTCGATCATAGGATGCAGCAAAGCATGAGCGCAGACATTGTGAGTAGCGGCATGACTACCGGCGGGCGCTTCAACCGGGTCAAGGCCCTGCTGCGGGAAGGCCGGCCGGCGTTCGGCGTGATCGCCACCATCCCCTCGGTGCAGACCGTGCAGATCATGGCGCGTTCCGGGCTCGACTGGATGCTGATCGACATGGAGCATGGTGCCATCGATGCCGGCACGGCGCATGCGATGATCGCCGCCACGACAGGCACGCCGCTGGTGCCGATGGTGCGGGTCGCCGCCACTTCCACGCTCGCCGCGAAGTTGCCGCTCGATCTCGGCGCCATGGGCATCAATTTTCCGATGATCACCCGGCGCGAGGACGCGGTGGCCGCGGTGCGGGCGATGCGCTACCCGCCGGAGGGCGAGCGGTTCTGGGGACCGTTTCTCGCCCCGTTCCGCTGGGGTGTCTCGATGCGGGAGTATCTCGACGTCGCCGATGATGAGGTGCTGACGATTGCCACGATCGAGCATGTCGACGCGCTGCGGACGATCCATGAGGTGCTGGCGACCCCCGGCCTCGATGTCGCCGTCATCGGTCCCGGCGATTTGGCCACCAGCATGGGGTTGAAGGGCCGCGTCGACCATCCGGATTTCCTCGCCGTCGTGGCACAATTGGAAGCAGCGATCCGCGACAGCCCGGTCGTTCTGGGCGGTGCCGCCCCCAGCCCGGCGCTGGCCAACGACATGATCGCACGCGGCTATCGGTTCATCGCCGTGGGCTTCGATTGGTTGCTGCTGCAGCGCGGCCTGGCAGCGGCCTTGGACGGCGTTATCCGTTAGGGAACGCAACGCCGCTGCCGTGCACGCGCAAATGCAGCCTCTGCCCCGGCTCTTCCAATCCGGGCAGGCGGACCGGCAGCTGGACATCCCCCGCGAGCACGGTGACCAGCGTGTGATCCCCGCGAAACGCGCTGGATAGGACGCGCACCACGACCCCCTCGCCCGCCGCCGACAATCGAATCTGTTCGGGCCGCAGCAGGATTCGGGCGGCACCCGATCGCGCGGCATCGGGTTGGACTGGAAGCCGACCCAACGCCGTCTCCGCGCCATCCGGGTGCATCGTCGCATCCAGGAAGATCGTTGCGCCCGTCAGCTGCGCCACCTCGGCGTCGATCGGCTGTCGGTAAAGTGTCGCCGGGTCGGCGCATTGGGCGACCATGCCCTGACGCATCACCGCGATCAGGTCGGCGCTGGTGAATGCCTCCTGCGGGTCATGGGTCACCAGGATCGCGGTCGAACCGCTGGCGCGCAGCAGCGCCACCACATCGGCGCAGACCGATTGGCGAAGCGTCATGTCGAGCGCGTTGAACGGCTCGTCGAGCAGGATCAAGCCGGGCCCCGGCGCCAGCGCGCGGGCCAGTGCCGTGCGCTGCTGCTGGCCGCCGGACAACTGGTGTGGATAGCGCCGCTCCAACCCGCTGAGACCGGTCAGCTGCAACGCCTCGGTCACCCGATCGCCGCGCCGTTCGGCGCGGCGCAGGCCGAAACCGACATTGCCCTCGACCGTGAGATGCGGGAACAGCGTGCCTTCCTGAGGGACATAGCCGATGTGGCGCCGTTCGACCGGCACATGGATGCCCGGCGCCGCCAAGACGCGATCCCCCATGACGACGCGCCCCGCATCCACCGCCTCGAAGCCGGCGATGAGCCGCAGCAAGGTGGTCTTGCCGCAGCCGGACGTCCCCAGCAGAGCCATCACCATGCCGGCCGGCACAATGAGATCCACGCCATGCAGGACGGCTTGGCCGGCATGGCTCTTCCGGATGCCTTCGACACGCAGCAGACTCATAACTCGTCGGCCACCCGCAAGGTCCGGATCGTGAAGATATAGACGGGCACGCCGGAGATCAGGACCAAGGCCGCGGCGAAAGGTGCAGCCGCCCCATAGGCGCGGTCGCTGGTATAGGACCAGAATTCGGTGGCGAGTGTCACCACGCCGGCGGGCGCCAGCAACAGGGTCGCCGTCAACTCGCGCATCAATTGCAGGGCGACCAGCGCCAGGGCGGCGCCGATGCCTGGGGCGAGGTTCGGCAGGGTCGCCAGCAGGAAGGCCTTGAAGGGCGACTTGCCCAGGCTGCGCGCGACATCACCCAACTCGCGCGGGACCAGCTCGGCCGAGGCGCGTACCGCCGATTGCGCCAGGGGCAGATACAGCACGGCATAAACCAGCATCACCAAGGTCGTACTTTGATAGATCGCCGGCAGATACTGGATCGACACGGAGACGGCGGCGAGGGCGACCACGATGCCGGGTAGGCCATGCACCAGATAGGGCAAGCGGTCCGACAGCGTTGCCAAGCGGCCGCGGAAATGGGTGGTCGCCATCACCAGCGGCACGGCCAGCAGGGTTGTTAGCACCGCGCCGGGCAGCGCATAGCCGAGCGAGGCGAACAGGGCCGGCAGCACCCGGCCAATCCCCTGCCCGGCCGAGGTGCCCTGCCAGACCCAGAAGCTGAGGGTGACCATCGGCACGCCGAAGCCCAGCACGGTCAGGGCGACAAAGCCCAGCACCACCAAAGGCATCAGCTTGCCCAAAGCGACCGGCGTGATCAGCCGGGCGCTGCCCCGGCTGATGCGGGCGAAACGGCGCCGGCTGCGCAAAGCGGCCTCGCCGAACGCCACCGGCAGGCAGATCAGCATCAGCACGCCGGACAGCAAGGCCGCGGCGTTGTTGTTAAACTCGGCGGTGTATTGATCGAAGATGGCAGTGGTGAAGGTCTCGACACGCAGGAAGGACAAGGCACCGAATTCCGCCAGCATATGGGCCGCGACCAGCAGGGCGCTGCCGCTCAACGCCGGGGCGATCTGCGGCAAGACTACCCGCACGAAACTGCGCCACCGACCATGGCCGAGCGACCGCGCCACGTCCTCGAAATTGGTATCTAGGCTACGCAATGCGGCGGACACCGGCAGATAGATCAGCGGCACGCAGTAGAAGGTCAGGATCAGGATGGCGCCGCGCATCTCCTGAAATGCCGGACCGAGCGACGACCAGGCGTAGCTCGACACATAGGCCGGCATGGCGAGCGGCAGCGCGGTAGCCAGGCGCCACCAGCGTCGCCCCGGCAGGTCGCAGCGTTCCGTGCACCAAGCAGCGGCGGTCGCGATGACGCCGGCACACAGCGTCACGGACGCCGACAGGGTCAGCGTGTTGACGAGCAGGTTCAGCGTATAGGGCCGGATGAGATCGCGCAGGATACCGGACGATCCGGCCGTCACGGTGCGCAAGGCCACATAGCCGATGGGTGTTGCGACCAGGCCGAACGGAATCAGGCTGACCAGAACAAGCCAGAGGGGCGGCATGCCGTGCCGCCCCTCCCCAGGCATCCTCGGAGAACTCAAGACAAACCGGTCAAATAAGGCCCGCTTCGCGTTCCAGCGCATAGGCTTCGGCGGCGCTGCCCATATCGGCGGGCGTTACCGGAGCCTTGAAGGTCTCGAGCGAGGGCAGTTTGAACGGCGACATGACGCCATCCAGTACCGGGTACTCGGCGGTTGTGTCCACCATGGCGTCTTGGCCGGGCTTGCTGACCATGAACGCCAGGAAGCGCTGCGCCGCCGCCTGCTTCTTGCTGGATTTCAGCACACCGGCGGCCGAGACGTTGAAGATGTTGCCCGCGTCGTCGCCGGGAAACGAGTAGAGCGCCGCGTCGAGATTGGCCTCGCCCTTCTCCCGGGCGAGCGAATACCAGTAGTAATTGTTCGACAGCGCCATCGCGATCTCGCCATTCAGCACGGCCGTGCTCGCGATGCGGTTGCCGTTATAGGACCGGCCGTACTCCTTCAGCCCCTTCAGCCAGGCGAGTGCCGCGTCGCGCCCCTTGATGTGCGCGATCGCCATGATCTGTTCCTGAAAGCCATCCTGCTTCACATAGGCGAACTTGCCTTTGAGAGCCGGCGTCGCGAAATCCATGATCGATTTCGGCAGGTCGGCCGGGCTGATCATCTTGGTGTTGTAGGTGATCACCCGGGTGCGCACCGTGGCACCGATCCAGCTGCCATCCTTGGCGGAGAACTTGGCGGGAATCGTCTTCAACGTCGCCTCGTCGACCTTGCCCAGTAGGCCTTTTTCCTGCAGGGCGGCGATCGGGGGACTTTGTTCGGAGAAGAACAGATCCGCCGGCGAATTGGCCCCCTCCTCGGCAATTTGGGCCGACAGCTCAGGACTTTCGGCGTTGCGGACCGTCACCTCGATCCCGGTCGCCTTGCTGAACGCGGCCACCAGCGCCTCGGTCGTCGCGCGATGTTGTCCATTATAGAGCGTCAACGTCTCAGAGGCCGCGTGCAGCCGAGACGCCGTTCCACCGAGCAATGCCGCACCTCCAAACGCACTTCCGGCGCGCAAAAAGTTTCGGCGATTCAGAATAAGCATCGTTCCACCATGCAATTGCGATGCATTCTCATTATAGCAGCGCGGCCGGTTTATCCAGCTCAAAGCGGCGACCGGTTCCGCAATTCCATAAAGGCCGAAGGGACGGTGGGTGTCAGACCCTGGTCAGGCTCGACAGCGACACCTTCTGACGACCCTGCTCATCGAAATTATTGGGATCGAGCCAGCGCTCGAAAGCCTCGCGCAGTGCCGGCCACTCGCGATCGACAATAGAAAACCAGGCCGTGTCGCGGTTGCGTCCCTTGTACAGGGTCACTTGGCGGAACAGCCCTTCGTAGCGGAAGCCGAGCCGCGCAGCGGCGCTTCGCGACGGCCCGTTCAGAGCGTCGCATTTCCATTCGTAACGACGATAGCCCAACTCATCGAAGGCCCGGCGCATCATCAGATACATGGCTTCGGTGGCGATCGGCGTGCGTTGCACGCGCGGGCTGTAATTGATGTGACCGACCTCGATCACCCCAACCGCCGGCTCGATCCGCAGATAGCTCGCCACACCGACCGCCTGGCCGGACCGGCTGTCGATAATGGCGTGGAACAGCGGATCATCCGAATTGAACAGCGGCGCCATCGCCGCGCGATAGGCATCCAACGTCGCGAACGGACCATAAGCCAGATAGGTCCATAGCCGACCCTCGGTATCGTCGCTATTGGCAGCGTGAAGCTCAGTGATGTGACGATCGACCTCCGCGGGCTCGATCCGGCAGTACCGGCCGGTCATCGCCGATCTCGGCGGCCGTGGCCGCGGCACCCAATCCGGCACCGGCTCACCGATCGGCTGGTCGAGATGATTGCGGCGTTGTTCCATGGCGGGTTCCTGCGAGTCCTGGAGGGGCCGCGGAGCCTAGCCGATCGCGTTCGCCAAGCGAACCTGCTTAATTCCGGTCATCTTAAATGGTGTAGGCTAGACGCAGCCCGCCCCAGAATCGGCCCTGTACCCGGATCGGCGCCGAAACATCTTTCATCGGCACGAACCGCCCGCCGCCCATATCGCGCCGATAGACCTGCACCAAGAAGTCCTTGGTGTTGCGACCGGCGCCCAGCCCGACGCGATCGGCGAACATCCGGCGATTGCGGCAATTGGCGGCATTCCAGACCGGATCGTCGCCCTGCGGCTTGGAGAACTTCAAATTATGCGTCGGTATGTAGCCGTTCCGGTCGATCGCCGCGCAAAACACGATCCGGGCATCCAGGGTCAGCAGACGCTCCTGCACGCCCGGCAATACACGGTCGGTAAACACCGTGAAGCGGGTCAGGACCTGCGACGGATTGCTGCCCGCGATCGCCTTGTAGGTCTCGTCGAACAGATCGGCCATGGTGATGTCGCGGGCCGCGATGGCCCGTTCGAATAAGCCGGAAATCTCCTCGGCGGCCTTCATCACACCATGGATGAACGGCGTGTCGATCGTCTCAGACCCGGCCAGCGCGGTCATTCCCACCATGTCTTGGGAGATCCCGACCAATGCCCCGAGCCGCTCGCGCGCCGATTGCAGGTTGAGGTTCGATCGGTCGATCCCATCGGCCAAGCCCGCCAGGATCTCGCCGAACTGATCGCAATGTCCGCCGATATCGCCGACCGCCTCGCTGATTTCGGCCCCGGCCGTACCGACATCGCCCAATGCCTTGTCGACGACGCCGATCACATCGCCGATCACTGTCATGTCTTGCCGCATCGCTTCGGCGCGCCGGGCACCGCTTGCCGCGTTCGAAATCAGCAAGCCGGCCCTTTCCGCCAAGGCCGCTAGGGTCGTCGCGATCTCGTTGGTCGCCTCGCTGGTGCGTTTCGCCAGCAGTTTCACCTCGTTCGCGACGACCGCGAAGCCGCGGCCCGCCTCGCCGGCCCGAGCCGCTTCGATGGTCGCGTTCAAGGCCAGCAGATTGGTCTGCTTAGCGATCGCATCGATGCCGGCGGCGACCCGCCCGACACTTTTCAGCGCGATGTCGAGATCGCCCGCCTGCGTTTCGATTTGGCTGACGGCGTCGAGCAGGCCGCGCGTCGCCGTCAAGGTGTTCGTCACGGCGGCGCGCGACTGGGCGACCTGCTCGGCCGATTTGGCGGCGGTCTCCCGCGCGTGTGCCGCGACGCGGCTGATCCGCTTGCTGCTATCGGCCATTCCAGCGGTGGCGCCGCGCAGCGTCGCGAAGGCCGCTGCCTGATGCTTGACCCGCTCGCCGATCTCATCGACCGACCCCGCGATATCGGCGACTTCGACACCCAGGGTGCCGGCCGCTCTCGCAACATCGCCGATCAACCCGTTGGTGGCATCGTGGTTACCGGCCAGAGCTGAGTCGCTCATCGTTGATTTCATGCTCCCCACACGATTTTCTCGGGCGAGGAGGCATCTTCGGCCGGATTCGTTAAGGAGTACCTTATTGTACCTACCTTTTAACCATCCTCAGGATCGCACCTCGGTAATACCGACGACATAGGCGCTCGCAACCGGGCCGAGCGCCGCGAGCCGCAGCGACGGGACGATCGAGCCGTCCAGACGTAGGGTCGCATGTTCGGTGAGGGTCATCGCCCGACCGCCGATCGTCGCGATCACATCGCCGCGCAGCGCCAGGACGAGGCACGGATTACCGGCGAGTGGGCAATCGACCGGCTCCCCCGTCAAGGACACGACCGAGACCCGATGCGTAAAGACAGTGCGATCGGTCATGACGTTGACGGCGCGGACCGGGCCGCCCAGCAAACGGCACTCGGCCGGCCACTCGCCGCCGAAAGCGACGGGCCTCATGGGATCGTCGACGGTGAGCGGACCGCTTTCATCGCCCGAAAAGGTCAAGACGAAGCCGTCGATATCGAGCGGCAGGATCGTTCGGTCATGCGCCGGATAGATCGAGAACGGGCATGAGCGATCGATCGTGGCAATGCCGAAACGCCATGGCGCGGCGTCGCCGCCCGGGGCCGCGGCGATCTCCATCGACTGACCCAAACCATTGCGCCAACGCATCGATCTGTAATCGCCGGGCTCGATGATCGTCGCTCTCATAGTCCCGCTCCGTTAATTCCGCCGAGACGTGCTTTGTCGCAGGCGGCGATTGCACAATCAACTTCGGGCAACTTCGGGCGATCAACCGGCTGGTCGACCGTCCTCCATGCCCCTATCTTAATCGTGACGGGTCGCAGGCGCCGTTCGGCGCGGTTAGCATGATGGGGTTGCAATGGGACAGTTCGGCATCGGACAAGCCGTTCCACGGAGCGAGGACCAGCGTTTCATCACCGGTCATGGCCGGTATACCGACGACATCACCCTGCCCCGCCAAGCCTACGGCTATGTGCTGCGCTCGCCGCACGCCCATGCGTTGATCAAGGGAATCGATATCACGGCCGCCGCCTCGGCACCGGGTGTGCTGGGGGTGTTCACCGGCGCCGATCTGGCTGCCGACGGTATCGGCGACATTCCCTGCATGGTCCCCCTCAACAACCGGGACGGCACGCTGGCCAAATACCCGCCGCATCCCTGCCTGGTAACCGACCAGGTGCGCCATGTCGGCGATAATGTCGCGTTCATCGTCGCCGAGACGCTGGCCGCCGCGCGCGACGCCGCCGAATTGGTCGAGATCGATTACGAACAGTTGCCGGCGACGACCGATACCGCCTCGGCCTTGCTGCCCGGCAAGGCGCAGGTCTGGGACACCCATCCGAACAATCTGTGCTTCGACTGGGAGACCGGCGACGCGGCCGCGACCGACGCCGCCTTTGCCCGGGCCAAGCATGTCGCCTCGGTCGATGTGGTGAACAACCGTATCGTCGTCAATTCGATGGAGACCCGCGGCGCCGTCGGCGCCTACGACCGGAGCGACGACCGCTACGTGCTGTATACGTCGAGCCAAGGCTCGCACACCCTGCGCAAGCTGCTGTGCTCCGCCGTGCTGAAGGTGCCGGAGCAGCGGATGCGCGTCATCACGCCGGATGTCGGCGGCGGTTTCGGCATGAAGCTGTTCCTCTATGCCGAACATCTGCTGGTCGTCTGGGCGGCGAAGCGCCTGGGGCGGCCGGTGAAATGGATCGGCGAACGGTCGGACGCGTTCCTGTCCGATACCCATGGGCGCGACAACGTTACCCATGCCGAGGTCGCGATGGACGACAACGGCCGCTTCCTCGGCATGAAGTTCGAGACGGTCGCCAATCTGGGTGCCTACCTGTCGAATTACGGCCCGTTCATCCCGACCTTCGCCGGTACCGGCATGCTGGCCGGGGTCTATTCGACACCGGCCATCCATGTCTTGGTCAAAGGTGTCTACACGCACACCGTGCCGGTCGACGCCTATCGCGGGGCCGGGCGTCCCGAGGCGGCCTATGTGGTCGAGCGGCTGGTCGACACGGCGGCCCGCAAGCTGGGGATCGACCCGGCGGAGATCCGCCGTCGCAACTTCATCACCCCGGCGCAGATGCCGTTCCAAACGTCCCTCGGACTGGTCTATGACAGCGGCGATTTCCAGAAGAACATGGAAGACGCCTTGACCAATACCGACCGCGTCGGTTTCGAGGCGCGGCGGGCGGCCTCGGCGGCACGCGGCAAGCTGCGCGGCTTCGGCCTCGCGACCTATATCGAGCAATGCGGCGGTGGACAGGACGAGGCGGCGGAGATCCGCTTCGATCCCTCGGGCGACGTCACTGTGCTGATCGGCAGCCAGTCATCCGGCCAGGGGCACCAAACGGCCTACGCACAATTGGTCGCCGATCAACTGGGCCTGCCCTTCGATCGGGTGAAGGTGGTCCAGGGCGATACCGACATGATCGGCTTCGGCCGCGGTACCGGCGGCTCGCGTTCCCTGCCGGTCGGCGGCGTGGCCCTCGATCTCGCCGCCAAGAAGGTCATCGCCAAGGCGCGCAAGATCGCTGCCCATATGCTGGAAGCCGCCGAGGGCGATCTGGAATTCGCCGATGGCCGCTTCACCATCGCCGGCACCGACCGGCATATCGATCTCGTCAAGGTCGCGAAGGCGGCGGTCGGCGGCGACAATCTGCCGCCCGGCGTCGAGGCCGGCATGGACGAGACGGCCCGCTGGGCGCCGCCCGCCGGCACCTTCCCGAACGGCTGCCATGCCTGTGAGGTCGAAATCGATCCGGACACCGGAGCCACGACGATCGAGCGCTATGTGGTGGTCGATGATTTCGGCACGGTGGTGAACCCGGCGATGCTGGCCGGGCAGGTTCATGGCGGGGTCGTCCAGGGTCTCGGTCAGGCGCTGCTGGAAAACTGCGTCTATGACGAGGCATCGGGCCAGCTCGTCACCGGCTCGTTCATGGACTACTGCATGCCGCGCGCCGACGACATGCCAACCATCGAGTTTTCGTACAATGTCGTGCCCTGCACCACCAACCCGCTCGGCATCAAGGGGGCTGGCGAGGCCGGTGCGATCGGCTCCCCGCCGGCGGTGATCAACGCCTTGGTCGATGCGCTGGCGCAATACGGTGTCGAGCATGTCGAGATGCCGGCGACGCCGGCGCGGCTCTGGGCGCTGCTCCAGACGGTCCGCCCCAGCCTCGCGGCAGAGTGAGCGCCGCGGCCGCGTCCGGCGGGGCGAGTTCCGATCTCGATTTTCTGCTGGCCGTGGCCAAGGCGGCGGCCGTCAAGGCCGGCGAGGTCATCATGGGGGTCTATGCCGGCGACTTCGACAGCCGGCATAAACTAGATGCCTCGCCGGTAACCATCGCCGACGAGCTCGCGGAGACGTTGATTCTTGACAGCCTCGCGGCGCAAGCTCCTGATATCCCAGCGATCTCGGAGGAAGCAGCCGAGGCGAACGGGTTGCCATCGGTGGTGCCCGAGCGGTATTGGCTGGTCGACCCGCTGGACGGCACCAAGGAGTTCATCAAGCGCAACGGCGAGTTCACGGTGAATATCGGCCTGATCGAACGAGGCCGGCCGATCCTCGGCGTCATCGCCGTGCCCGCCTTGGGTCAGCTTTACGCCGCCGCCGGGCCGGGCACCGCCCATGAGCAGCTGCCGGACGGCACCAGACGGCCGCTCGCCGTCCGTTCCTACCCCACCGATGGCATTATCGTCGCCCATAGCCGCAGCCATCAGACCGATGCCCGGCTCGACACCTTCCTCGGCGATCGGCCAGTTGCCGGCCGGCTGATGGCGGGTAGCGCCCTCAAATTCTGCCGGGTCGCCGAGGGTGCGGCCGACCTCTATCCGCGCTTCAGCCCCACGATGGAATGGGACACCGCCGCCGGCCAGGCCATCCTGGAAGCCGCCGGCGGCTCCCTCACCATGCTGGACGGTGCTCCGTTCCGCTATGGCAAGCCGGGATTTCTGAATCCAGGCTTCGTGGCGATGGGCGGCAGACCCTCAGTACCGTATTTATAAACATTCTCAACTCTTAACGGGTGCGGGCTATCTCGTGCCCGCTTCCCAATCCTCCCGTCCGTTATGAGATTTGATTGACGCCGGCGAAGGGATCCGCGACGCGCGGCCAGAACGGCTTGGTGCGTTTGGTGAAGGGGATCGTGTCGAAGGTCGGCGGGATGGCGCCGGGCGCGGAGACATAGCGCACGGCACGGGCGATCGGCACGAAGGCGGCGTAGAAATGCTGCGTCGACTTCACCACCACCACGCGCTTGTCCGATAGGGTCATGCCCAGGCCGGTGAAGGCCTCCGGGGCGAAGACCTGGTTGCGTTTGCTGATCAGTACGATATCGATGCCGTCGGCATGGACCCACGCGCTGGCCCCCAGCATCGCCGTGCCACCGCTGAGACCCGGCGCGCTATAATCCTCGTTCAGGCCGCACACCGTTACCATCAGGTCGACCGGATCGCCTGAGGCAACGCCGCATTTGCCGCCGATACGCAGCATGAAGCTGGCGCCGATGCCAGCTTCCAGACAGAATTGCACCGCGATCGGATCCCAGAAACAGCCGATCGCCGCATCGGTAATCCCGCGATCCACCAACCGCCGCAGGATCGCCGTGTTGTCGGACGGCGCCCCGCCGCCAGCGTTATCCGCGACATCGGCCAGCACCATGGGGCCGGTACCCTCGCTCTCCGCAAGGGCCGCGTCGATCCCCTCATCGATGCTGTCATGCGGCGAGACCGTCTCGGCCCGCATCGCCCAGACCTCGTTGCCCAGTTTGCGGGCCAGCGCCTCGGCCTTGGCCATGTCGCCATCCGCGACGACGACGATCTTGGCGCCGACCTCCTCCACATCGCCCCAGGGAAAGCCATGGCCGAAGGATACGGACAGGATGCCCTCCTTGCCCTCCAGCGCCTGCATACGCGCCACAAAGGATTTCACCGGCTCGAAGGGCGTGCGCCACATATTGACCATGCGGCAGTCGTAATAGGCGATCACCGGGTCGACCCGCCCCTCGGCGGTGGCGAGGCAGATGTCGTAAAGCTCGTGAGCACGCTCCGCCAGATCGATATGCGGGTATTCCTTGAAGCTGATGATCACATCGGCGGCGCGGCGCATCAGCTCCGTGAGATGGCAATGCAGATCGAGCTCGATGCCGATGGTGACGTCCGGCCCGACCAGTTCCCGCACCTTGGCCAGCATGTCGCCTTCGCAATCGTCATAGCCGTAGGCGACCATGGCGCCGTGCATGAACAGCAGCACCACATCCACCGGCATGGCCGCGCGCAGATCCTCCAGGATCATGTCGCGCAATCCTTCATAGACCGGGCGCAGGGTGATGCCGGCAGGCTGGGCGAAGGTACAGATGCTCTCCACCACCTCGTGACCATCCGCCTCGCCACGCTGCCGCCAGGTGATCAGCGGGATACTGCCGAGCACGGGCGGGTGGCGGCTCGCATCATTGCGGAACCATTCCCGGCTCTTGAAGCCGGCCCAGCCCGTCGGGATCGGCGAGAAGGTATTGGTCTCGGTCGCCAGTGTGGCCATGAAGATTTTCATTGATGGTCGATCCAACTTAACGGGCATACCTCAGGATCTCCGTCGCCAGGCTGGCGACTTCCCGCGCCGCCGGGGTGTTGGCCGCCATCTCGTCGATCGACAATCCGGCGGCCATGCTGGCGGCCAGCGCGGTGCGGTTGCCGATCCGGGTCTTGGCGATGGTGGCGCCATATTCCGCCAGGGCCGCCGCCATATCATCGGCGAGCCGCGCGCGCGGTGGCACCCGGTTCAGCACCAGCAGCACGGCGACCTTCTCGCTCGCCGCCAGTTCCAGGGTCGGCTTGGAAGCCCACACGTCGAGCGGACTGGGCTGCACCGGTATCACGACCAATCCGGCGGCGCGGATGGCGATCTTGGCGTCAGTCGCGGCATGGGGCGGGCTGTCGATCAGTACGATGTCGTGATCACGCTTCAGCCGGTCGACCTCGCCGGTGGTGCGCCAGCCGGTCACGGTGCTGAGGGTGAGACCGGTGGCGCCGCTTCCCTTGGCCGTCTCGCGTATGCCGTGCCATAGGGAGAGGCTGCCTTGCGGATCGATATCGATAGCGGCGACCCTATAGCCCGCCGCGCTCCACGCCAAAGCCAGATGGGCGGCAAGCGTGGTCTTGCCGGCGCCGCCCTTCTGCTGCGCCACCGTGATCACCTTACCCGACATCGATCCCCCGCCCCGATTGCCTGTCCGCCACCCGAAACACTGCACTCGGTGCCGCGCCTGTGTCGATTGGTAAACGCGGCCGGCGATCCATTGGTCCGGATCAGTATTCTTGACCCGCTCTGGCCGGCGCTACACAAGATGGCGGGGTGAGCGATCGCACTCACCGAGGGGGATGCGATGCGAAAGAGATGGATGTTACTCGCGGCCTTGACGCCGGTGGCTCTGCCCGGCGTGGCTCTGCCCAACCTAGCCCATGCCGACATCCTATTCGGCGTCGCCCTGCCGCTCTCCGGTCAGCTGGCCGCGATCGGCGAGCAGATCCGCCATGGCACGACCATGGCAGCCGACGCGGTCAACGAGCATGGCGGCATTCGGGGTCAAAAACTGGTGCTACAGTTCGAGGATGACGCCTGCGATCCGCGCCAGGCGGTCGCCGTCGCTAACCGGATGACCCAGGCGCATATCGACTTCGTCGTCGGCCATGTTTGCTCGGGCGCTTCGATCGCCGCCTCCGACGTCTATCACGAGACCGGCATCCTGATGATGACCCCCGCCTCCAACAGCGGCAAGCTGACCGATCGCGGCCTGGACAATATCTTCCGGGTCTGCGGCCGCGACGACCAGCAGGGCGCGGTCGCGGCACGGATCATCGCCGACAAGTTTCCCGGTCGTCGGATCGCGATCATCCATGACAAGGGCGCCTTCGGCAAAGGCTTGGCGGATGCGACCAAGACGAGCCTCAATCAACTCGGCATCACCGAGGTGATCTATGATTCGGTAAATGCCGGCGAATCGGATTTCTCCGCGCTGATTTCCAAGCTGAAACAAGCGCGTATCGGCCTTATCTATTATGGTGGCTATCAGGTGGAGGCCGGCAATCTGGTGCGGCAAGCCGACGAGCAGGGGCTGAAGGCACAGTTCTTTGGCACCTCGGGCATCACCTCCAGCCAGTTCTGGGCGATCACCGGACCGGCCGGCAACGGCGCGCTGTTCACCTTCAACCCGGATCCGCGGCGCAATCCCGAGGCGGCCTCGGCGGTCGCCGCGTTCCGCTCGCAGAACATCGACCCGGAGGGTTTCACCCTCTATGCCTATGCCGCCGTTCAGGCTTTCGCCGCGGCACTCGACCGGGCGGACGACACGACGCCGCTCTCGGTGGCGAAGGCGTTGCGCGCCGCCCCCGTCTCCACCGTGCTGGGCAGTGCCTCGTTCGATGCCAAGGGCGATCTCACGGCCCCAGGCTATCGCCTCTACGAATGGCGCGACGGCAAGTTCGATTATAGTCCGCTGTAGCATGAGCCCGGACGCCAACGAGATCGAACATGCCGCCGAGCTGTTGAGAGCCGGCCGCCTCGTCGCCTTTCCGACCGAGACCGTCTACGGCCTCGGTGGCGATGCGACCAACGGCGCCGCCGTCGCGGCGATCTTCCGGGCAAAGCAGCGGCCTGTCTTCAACCCACTGATCGTGCATCTGCCGGACGCCGGCATGGTCGAGGATCTGGTGACGCTCGATCAGCGGGCCTCGCGGGTCGCGGCGCGGTTCTGGCCCGGTCCGTTGACGCTGGTGCTGATGCGCCGGGCCGCCTGCCCGATCAGCCTGCTGGCAAGCGCCGGCCTGGACAGTCTGGCGATACGCGTGCCGGCGCATCCGGTCGCCCAAGCCTTGCTGCGCGCGGCCGGGAGGCCGATCGTGGCGCCCAGCGCCAACCGATCCGGCCGCATCAGCCCGACCCTGGCGCAGCATGTGAGGGACGAACTCGGCGATCGGGTCGATCTGGTACTCGATGGCGGCGCCTGCGCCATCGGCCTCGAATCCACCGTGCTCGACCTCACCGAGGAGCGACCTCGCCTGCTGCGGCCGGGCGGCCTGCCGGCCGAAGCGCTGGAGGCGATGCTGGGGCCGCTCGCCCCACCACCGGCACCGGCCGCCGAGGGGGAGGCCTTGCCGGCACCGGGCATGATGTCCAGCCACTACGCTCCCACCTTGCCCGTGCGGCTTGCGGCAGTGCGGCCGGAACAGGGCGAAGCATTTCTGGCCTTCGGTGCGGTCCCACCAGGCATCAGGTCGGAGGCCAATCTCAGCCCCTCCGGCGACCTGGCGGAGGCGGCAGCACATCTGTTCTCCATGCTGCGCGACCTGGACCGGCCCGTCTTCAGCGGCATCGCGGTCATGCCGATCCCGATGAACGGGCTGGGGGCCGCCATCAACGACCGCCTGAAACGGGCGGCGGCGCCGCGCTAATTAGGCGATCCCGCGGCACGGTTGCACGCATGCAATCAAAGTTCAGCGTTGCCGCATATCCACGAAAAGACAAGAAAGCTACGATGATAACGGCAGCGACAAGCAGGGATCGCATGATGAATTCTTTGAAAAGATAATGGGTATTATTGAACGTAAGATAGATTGTCTAAAAAATTAGAATAAATACTATTTATACCAGAAATTAAATATGAATATTGTGGAATTTCACTCAAAATAACATTGAAATATGTTCTAGAGAAACGGATTTCGGACGCGAAGGCGTCCATCCAGCACCATTGCGTCCTGCATATCCTCCGACCAGAGAATGTCGCAATCCGCATGCAGCGCGGAGGCCGCGATCATGGCATCATGCGTCGACAGTCCGTACCGCTCGGCTAGTTCCAGCCCCGTTTCATGGATTTCTATGGTGATCGAGTGGACCGGCAGAAGACTACGAAGCACGGACAAAAATTCGTGGGTTTCTGCCCAGGACAGTCGCATTTTCCGACGAGCGACATTGGCGACTTCGTTCAACACCTGAACGCTGATCGATCCACCATGGCCGATAACCTTTTCAGCCGCCTCGGCCTTGGCAAGATCGCTGGAGGCCACATAGATCAGGACGTTGCTGTCGAAAAAGCTACCGGGCATTCGCCTCTTCGCGGTTGAACTTGAAAGAGATCAGGCTACCCCCTCCAACGCCGCCCGCTTGTCCGCCGCAACCGATCGGGCTACCAATCACACTTAACAAGAAGCTTTCCCGACGAGGCCAGACGATGCGTTCCGCCGCCCCCACGCTTCCCTCCGCAGCCGTGCCGCCGGAGGTGCTCGACAAGATCCGGGCCGTGGTCGGCCCGCGCGGATTGGTCGATGATCCGAATGCCATCGAGCCCTATCTGGTCGAGGCGCGTGGTCTCTATCATGGTGCCACGGCCCTGGTCGTGCGGCCCGGTTCGACCGAGGAGGTCGCCGAGGTGGTCCGGCTGGCGGCGGCTGCCGGCGTCCCCGTGGTTCCCCAGGGTGGCAATACCGGTTTGGTCGGCGGCGGCGTGCCCTGGGAGGGCGGACGCAGCATCATCATCGCCACCGGCCGGATGAACCGCATCCGCGCGATCGATCCGGGCAATTACACGATGACGGTCGAGGCCGGCTGCATTCTTGCCAATCTGCAGAGCGCCGCCGCGGAGCAGGATCGGCTGTTCCCGCTGAGCCTGGGCGCCGAGGGCACCTGCCAGATCGGCGGCAACCTCTCGACCAATGCCGGCGGCATCCAGGTGCTGCGCTATGGCAATACCCGCGACCTGGTGCTGGGCATCGAGGTCGTGCTGGCGGATGGCCGGATCTGGAACGGGTTGCGCACCCTGCGCAAGGACAACACCGGCTACGACCTCAAGAACCTGTTCGTCGGGGCGGAGGGCACGCTGGGCATCATCACCGCGGCGACGTTGCGCCTGTTCCCCAAGCCGCGCGAGGTCGAGACCGCTCTGCTGGCGCTGAACAGCGTGCGCGACGCCATGGAGTTGTTCACCCGCGCGCGGATCGCCAGCGGCGATCAACTGACCGCGTTCGAGCTGATGCCGCGCATCGGCGTCGAGTTCGCGCTGAAGCACACGCCAGGACTGATCGATCCGATCGACCAGGCCTATCCGCATTATGCGCTGATCGAGATGTCGACCAGCCGCGCCGATGCTGGGCTGAAGACCATGTTCGAAGCCTTCCTGGCCGATGCGATGGAGGCCGGCCTGGTGGTCGATGGCGTGATCGCCGCCAGTGCCGCCCAGGTGCAGGAGTTCTGGCGGATGCGCGAGGGGCTGGTCGAGGGGCAGCGATACGAGGGTGGCAGCATCAAGCATGACGTGTCGGTGCCGGTCAGTTCGGTCGCCGAGTTCATCGAGCGGGCGACCGAGGCGGTCACCGGCCTGCTGCCCGGGATCCGGCCCGTGGCGTTCGGCCATGCCGGCGACGGCAACATCCATTTCAACCTCACCCAACCGTTGGGCGCGGACACCGAGGCGTATTTGGACCGCTGGATGGAGTTCAACCACCTGGTGCATGATATCGTCGCCAGCCTGGGGGGCAGCATCAGCGCCGAGCATGGCGTCGGCCGGCTGAAGCGCGACGAACTCATCCGCTACAAATCGCCGGTCGAACTCGATCTCATGGCGCGCATCAAGCAGGCGCTCGATCCCCACGACACCATGAACCCCGGCAAGGTGGTGCCGCGTCCCGGCCAGCCCCCGGCGCTGGCGAGAGGCTGACCGCCATGACCCCCTATGCGCCGCCGATCGCCGATATGCGCTTTATACTGAACGAGATCGCCGATCTCGCCGGCCTCGCGGCCCTGCCCGGCTGCGAAGCGGCCTCCCCCGATACCGTGGCGGCGATCCTGGATGAGGCAGCGAAGCTCGCCCGCGATGTGCTGGCGCCGCTCAATGCGAGCGGTGATCGTGAGGGCAGCCGGCTGGAGAACGGCGTGGTGCGCACCCCCGCCGGCTTCAAGGAGGCGTATCGCACCTATGTCGATGGCGGCTGGAATGCCCTGCCGTTCGACGAGGCACATGGTGGTCAGGGCCTGCCCTTCGTGGTCGCGACCGCCGTGCTGGAGATGTGGAACTCGGCCAACCTCGCCTTCGCGCTCTGCCCGATCTTGACCGTGGGCGCGGTCGAATTGCTGCAGGCCCATGGCAGCGAAGAACAGAAGACGCTCTATCTCGACAAGCTGGTCACCGGCGAGTGGACCGGCACGATGAACCTGACCGAACCGCAGGCCGGGTCGGATGTCGGCGCCCTGCGCACCCGCGCCACCCGTGCCGACGGCCATTACCGGCTCACCGGCCAGAAGATCTTCATCACCTATGGCGATCACGACATGACGCCGAACATCGTGCATCTGGTGCTGGCTCGGCTGCCGGATGCGCCTCCGGGCACCAAGGGCATCTCGTTGTTCGTCGTCCCGAAGTTCCTGGTCAATCCGGATGGCAGCCTGGGCGAGCGCAACGACATCCGCACGGTCAGCCTGGAGCACAAGCTGGGCATCCATGCGAGCCCGACGGCGGTGCTGGCCTTCGGCGATGCGGACGGCGCCATCGGCTATCTGATCGGCGAGGAAAACCGGGGCATGGAATACATGTTCACGATGATGAACAACGCCCGGCTGAATGTGGGATTGCAGGGTGTCGCGATCGGCGAGCGCGCCTACCAGCAGGCCCGCGATTTCGCCCGCACGCGCATCCAGGGCAAGCCGCTCGGCGCATCGCGCGCTGCCGGCGCGCTGCCGATCATCCATCATCCGGATGTGCGCCGCATGCTGCTGGGCATGAAAGCGCAGACCGAGGCATCGCGGGCGCTCGCTTATTACGTGGCGGCCGCCCTCGACCGGTCGCGGCACGACCCCGACCCGGTGGCCCGCGCCGAACAGCAGGCGTTGGTCGACCTGCTCATCCCGGTGGTCAAGGCATGGTCGACCGATCTCGGCTGCGAGATCGCCTCGACCGGCGTACAGATCCATGGCGGCATGGGTTTCATCGAGGAGACCGGTGCCGCGCAGCACTACCGCGACGCACGGATCACGCCGATCTATGAGGGCACCAACGGCATCCAGGCGATGGACCTCCTCGGCCGCAAGCTCCTGCGCGACAAGGGTGAAGCAGCCTCTCGCTTCGTCGCGACCATGCGGGCTCTGGACCCTGAACTCGCGGCGCAGCAGGGCGACGACCTCGCCACGATCCGTGGGCTGCTGACCGAAGGCATCGACGCCTTGGCCACGGCGACCGGTCGGCTGATCGAGACCTGGGGCGACGACCCGGCAGCCGCGGCGGCCGGATCGGTCGCCTATCTGAAGCTGTTCGGTACCGTGGCGGGCGGCTGGCTGATGGCGAAAGCGGCGCTGGCCGCCCAAGCGGCCCTGCGCCAGCCGGGCAGCGATGCACGGTTCAACGAAGCAAAGCTGATGACCGCCCGGTATTTCGCCGAACAATACCTGCCCGGCGCCGCGGCGCTGCTACCCGCCATCGCCGGCGGACGCACCGTGATGGCATTCGATATCGAGGCGTTCTGAGCCGCCCCGGTCAGAACGTTTCCGGCGTACTCGTGTCGGGCCGCCGACGGACCAGCACATCCGACAGCATCTCCTGCGCGACTTCGCCGCCATGCTTGACCAGTCGGAACTTGCGCCCCACCACGCCGCGCGTGCCGTCCTTGGTCGGCCGCGCATCCAGGATGGTGAGCCGCATGTGCACGGTGTCGCCGACCAGCAGCGGCTTCAAGAAATTAAGCTGCGAGATGTTCAGCATGGCGATGGCGCTGCCATCGAAGATGCCGAGCTGCTGCAGGAAACCGGTCATGATGGCGGGGCCGTACAGCCCATGCACCACCCGCTTGCCATAGGCGGAAGCCTTGGCGAATTCCTCGTCCACATGGACCGGGTTCCAGTCGCCCGACAGCATCGCGAAGATCGTGAGGTCGGCTTCGGTGATCGTGCGGGCAGAGCTGATAAACTCCTGGCCCGGTTCGAAATCCTCGAAATAGAGCGCGTGGCTGGTCATACCGTGGTCTCCCGCAGCAAGGCATTCGCCATTTCACGCAGTCGCGCGCGCTGAATCTTGGTGCCGTTGGGGCTATCGGTGGTCGGGAAGGCTTCGACGATCACGATCCTGGCGGGGACCTTGAAGCGCGCGATCTGCTGCCGGCAGCGCGCCAGCAACTCGGCCTCATCGAGGCGGGCATCGGGCCGGGCGGTCACGAAGGCGACGGGCACCGCATCGGCGCCACCATGGGCGGCGACCACCTGGGCACCGGCGACCCCGGGAAGAGTGACGATGAAGCCTTCGATCTCTTCCGGATTGACCATGAAGCCACCCAGCCGCAGCGTATCGCCCAGCCGCGCTTCGTAGACGAAGCCATCGCCGTCCACATGGCCCAGGTCGCCACTGCGGAAGAAGCCATCCGCTGTCGTGGCTCGGGCGGTGGCGGCGTCATCTCCCAAATAGCCCAGGAAACGGGAAGGCGCGCGGAAACACAGCTCGCCCGATTGGCCCGACGGGACGGTCTCGCCCGTCTCCGGATCACGGATCGAAATCTCCGCGCCGGGGCAAACCGGGCGCCCGCCGCTGCGCAGGCGGTTGGCACCATGCGAGACGGCGAACAGCGCCTGCATTTCGGAGCTGCCATAGACCCCACACGGTTCCAGACCGATGGCAGCGGCGGTCGCGGCGGTGGCAGGTGCCGCGGCGCCAAACGCGGCGAAGCCGAATACACGTAGGGTGGTGAAGCGCTGGCCGTCCGCCGCCTCGACGATGCGGGCGAGCATGTCGTCGCCGCCGACAGCATGGGTGATGCCGTGCTGTCGGATCAACCGAACGGCATCGGAGCCGTCGAAGCGGTCCATGCACACGATATGCGCGCCGCCTGCGACCGCGGCCATGGCGGCGGCGTTGCCGAACGTCCCGCAGAGCGGCACGGCCGAGAGCAGGGCACTGCCCGGTCGATCGGTGCCCATCGCCCGCATCACCTCCGCCGCGTGGCCCGCGATGCTGCGCTGCGCATGCAGCACCAGCTTCGGCCCGCTGGTCGTGCCGGAGGTGGTGAAGGTCAGGCATGGGGCGTCCGGGGTGGCGGCGTCGGGGGTGGCCTCCCCGCCGGGGGCGAGGCCCCGCACGGCCAGGCCCGCGACGCCCGCGATGCCCGAGGGCAGGTGGCGGCCGATCACCAAGCGGAGGGTCAATCGGTCCTGCTGGGGGATGCTGGCCAGGATCGCCGGGAAATCCACCGGGCCAAAACCCCATTGCGTCACCAGCACGCCGGCCTGGGATCGGCTGAGCAGGCTGCCGACTTCGGCCGCGCGGAACCGCGTGTTGACGTGGATCGCCAAGACACCCAGCCGGGCGCAGGCGAAGATCATCGCCAGATAATCGGCACTGTTCGGCAGCCACAAGGCCACGCAGTCCCCTCCCCGCACCCCGGCCTCGCGCAGCTGCGCCGCCGCTCCGGCGACCCGGGCGATGAATTCCGCCCAGTCCAAGGTGCCGGTGCCATCAGTGACGGCCGGGGCAGTTGGATGGCGGGCGGCGGCGAGAAGGGCGGAAAGGGTGAGCATCAGAACAGCTCCATCAGCTTGGCATGATCAGCGAGATCCGCCGGTACGCCTTCGAAGATTACGCGGCCGGACTTCATCACGGCCACCTGATCGGACACGGCGAAGGCCTCGTGTACGTTCTGCTCGACCAGCAGGATCGACATGCCCCGCTGTTGTTGCAGGGCGCGGACCGGGGCGAGCAGGTCCTGGAACAACTTCGGTGCCAGGCCGATCGAGGGTTCGTCCAGCAGTAGGATGGCGGGTCGCGACAGCAGCGCCCGGCCGATCGAGACCATCTGCTGCTGCCCACCCGAAAGGTGCCCGGCTCGACGCCGCCAAGCGTCCCGCAGGATCGGCAGCAGGTCCAGTACCTCGTCGGTGCGGGCCGCCTGCTCCCCACCCCGCAACCCGGCCGACCAGGCGGCAAGGGCGAAGGTTTCCGCGACGCTCAGCCCGGGGAACACGCCCCTGCCTTCGGGCACGTAGGCCATACCCGCCCTTGCCATCGCGGCCGGGTTGGGTCGTATGGCGTCCCCGTTCAGGGTGATCAGGCCGGACAGCGGCGCATGCAGCCCGAACAGAAGCTTCAAGAAGGTGGATTTGCCGGCGCCGTTATGACCGATCAGGCAGAGTACCGTACCCTTGTGCAACACCAGGTTCACCCCGTCCAACACGCGCCGGCCGGAATAGCCCGCGACCAGGTCGCGCGCCGATAGCGCCTCGGTCATTCCCGACGCTCCCCGAAATAGATCGCACGCAGCTCGGGGTTTCGCATGATGCTTGCCGGATCACCCTCTGCCAGCTTGCGGCCCTGGTCGAGGAAGGCGATGCGGTCGGCAATCTCCGTGACGATGTCCAGATTGTGCTCGATCAGGCAGATCGTGACGCCTTTTGCGACGGCGGCGCGCAGCAGGGCGGTAAAGCGGCGGCGGGAGGCCGGATCCAGCCCAGAGGCGGGCTCGTCCAACAGCCAGATGCGGGCGCCGGTCGCCATGATGCGGGCCAGCGAGAGGAATTTCGCCTCGGCATAGGACAGGTCGACCGCTCGGGCTCGGCCCAAGGAAAGCAGGCCGGTACGCTCCAGCGCCGCCTCGGTGGCATCGCGCCGCGCGGATCCGCCGCGGGCCTGCCACAGCCAGGCCCGGCGCTCGATGCTGGCGAGGACGTTGTCGCGCACCGACATATGGGTGAACAGCCGCAGATCCTGGAAGCTGCGGGCGATGCCCAGGCGGGCCACGCGATGCGGCGCCATGCCGGTGATCGTCCGGCCCGCCAGCGTCACCTCGCCGGCATCCGGAGTCAAATTGCCCGTCACCAGGTTGAACAGCGTGGTCTTGCCAGCACCGTTCGGGCCGACCAGGGCGGTGATGACGCCCTCGTGCAACTCCATGTCCAGTCCCTGGACGGCGGTCAGGCCGCCGAACCGTTTCGACAGGCCGTTCAGAGTCAACAACGCCGTCATCAGCGCTGCCCGACGGATCGGCCGGCCAGGCCGGCCGGGCGGAAGATCATCAGCAGCGTCATGGCCAAGCCATAGATGAGCTGTTGCACCGACCCGATATCGGTCGGAGGAATGAACGGCAGGAACGACAGCCCGGCCGGTAGTAGCAACAACAGCACGGCGCCGATCAGCGGTCCGGCTAACGTACCCACACCGCCGATGATGACCATGGCGAGGACCAGGATCGATTGCTCCAGGGTGAAGCTCTCGACGTTGACGAACGCCTCCTGGAAGGCGAACAGCGCGCCCGCCAGACCCGCCATGGCACAGCCGACGGCGACGGCCTGGGTCTTGAGCTGTGCCACGTCCTTGCCGAAGGCACGCGCGGCACTCTCGCTGTCGCGCAGCGCCATCAGCGAGCGGCCGAAGCTGCCGCGCATCAGCAGCCGGATGCCGATCAGGCACAGCGCCAGAAAGGCGAGGCACACGACGAGGAAGGCCGGTGCCGAGGATACGTCCAACCCGAGCAGCATGGGCGGGGGAATGCCGACCAGTCCGCCGATACCGCCGGTCAACGCCTGCGCCTGGCTGAAGGCGGTGCTGGCCAGCATCTGCAGCCCCAGGCTGGCGGCGACGAAATACTCGCCCCGCACGCGCAGCGCCGGCAAGGCGAGGCACAGGGAGCAGGCGGCGGCGAACAGCGCCGCGACGATGGCCGCCAGCAGCACGTCCGGTATCACTTGCAGGGCGATCTGCGCGCCTGCATAGGCGCCCAAGCCGAAGAACACGGCATGAGCCATGCTGAAGATACCGGCATATCCCACCAGCATGTTGAGGCTGACCGCCAGGATGCCGAAGATCGCCGACAGCGTGGCCAGGTTCAGGAGATAGGCGGTCATCGCGGCACCGGCTGGCCTAAAAGGCCGCGGGGTCGGAACAGGATGAAGCCGAACAGCAGCACAAATCCGGCGGACTCGCTCCATTGCGTATCGAGGATCGAGACGACCAAGCTCTCGGTCACACCCAGCAGCACCCCGGCCGCCACGGCGCCGCGCAGGCTGCCGATGCCGCCGACGATCGAGGCCGCGAGGCTGATAAGCATGACATGCGGGCCGATCGATGGTTGCAGCCCGCTGGTCGCGGCCATGAGCACCGCACCGGGCACTGCCAGCGCCGAGCCCAGAGCGATGGCGAGTGCCGATAGTCGCCGAGCGGAAAGACCGAAGGCCCGAAGCAACTCCGGATTCTCCGACAGTGCACGCAACCCGATGCCTGCCCGGGAACGACCGAGAAACACCCCAGTCAGCAATAGAATGGCGGCGGTGACGGCGATGATCACCCAGAATATCGGGGCGAGATAGAGGCCGGGCAAAACGGCCGTCGCCCGGGTCAGCGTCGAACTATAGGAGACGAAGCTGCGTCCGAAGGCCAGTTCCAGCACGCTCTGCACGACCACGACCATGCCGAAGGCGGCGACGAAAACGGTGAAGAACGATCCCTCGTGGCGCAGGATCGGTCGATAGACGAAGGCATCCATGAACAGGCCGAAGCCGACGGCGACGACCAGCGACACCAGGCAGGCCAGCGGCCAGGGCACGCCAGCGACCGCCGTCTCCAGGAAGGCGTATCCCGCCAGGGCGAAGGTGGCGCCATGCGCTACGTGGAAGATGCGGGTGGCGCCGAAGATCAGCGCGAAGCCGGCGGCGGTAAGGGCGTAGATCAGACCGGTCTGGATGCCTGAAGCCAGGAGTTGGAGCAGCAGCACCGGTTCAGCCGATCTTCTCGGCCCTGCCGCCTTTCATCCGGTTGATCTGGATCGGGATGGCAATGTTGCCGTTGTCGTCGAAACTGCCTTCGCCGCCGACCAGGGCGAAGCGCCGGACACGCAGCAATTCGGCGCGCATCGCCTCGCCATCCACCGGCTTGTCCGCCTTCTCCAGGCTTTGGGCCAGCATGCCGAACAGGCGCACCGCGTTGTAGTAGTTCTGGTGGTAGGTGGTGGGATCGGCGTTGTACTTCGCCCGCCAATCCTTGACGAAGCGCTGGGTCACCGGGTCGGTCAGGGTCCAGTCGCTGATCTGGGCGGTGAACACCAGCCCATCCGCCTCCGCCAGATCGCGTACCGAGGGAATCGTGGCGGCGGAATAGGTGATCAGCGTCTGGGTGACGCCGTTGTCGCGCAGTTGCTTGATGATCTGCGCCTGCTGCGCGCCGTAGCTGGCGAAGTAGACGGCATCCGGGCTGCTGTCGCGGATCTTGGCGGCGATGGCCCCGAATTGCTGGGCGGTGGGCGCGATGCTGAAGCTGCCGGCCAGGGTGGCGCCGTTCGCGGGCAGTGCCGCGGTCATCTGCTGTAGCGCCGCGTTGCCCAGCGGGTCGTCGACATAGAGCACGGCGACGCGCTTGCTGCCTTGGGCCTTCAGCCAGGGCAGGATGGCTGCGATCTCCTTGTCGATCAGCGGGATCACGTTCCAGAACAAGGGCGCCAACCCCGACAGGTCGGGTCCGACCCCGCCGCCATTGACCATCACGACCTTGTTACGCTGCCCGATGGGGGCGGCCGCTTTGGAGACGCCGGTAAAGCCGATCAGCGTGTAGATCGCGTGATCCACGTTCGCCAGCTTGGTCATGCCGGTAGCACCGCCCTGCGGCGTGCCCTGGCTGTCCTCGGCACGCAGCTCCACCGGCTTACGGAGCATCTTGTCCTCGGCGATATGCGCCAGGGCCATCTGGGCGCCCGCCGTGAAGATGGTGCCATACTCCGCATTCGGCCCCGCCATGGGGAACAGCGTACCGATGATGTAACTACCCGCCTCCTGCGCGGCCGAGAATCGATCGGCCAGCAGCAGCGCGGCGGAGGCCGCAGAGGCGGCAAGCAGTGTTCGGCGTTGGATCATGATCGTTTCCGTCCCCGTCCGGGGCGCGTCTGACGCGCGCCTCCATCACATTGTCGCGGTCAGGAGCGGACCATTTGGGCCGGGAGAAATCAAGCGCTCAATTCCGCCCCCGGAAGATCATTCCAACCAGACACGTATGCCGACCCATCCGATGCTCGGAAATCGGGTTTTCTGTTTCCAGGGCGGATCATCATTCTAAATCCGAAAAGAACTCGCCAAACCCCGCCCACCCGATGGGGAGGTCTACAGCGAGGCGCTGGTCAGGCTCTCGAAGCGCGCCAGCAGCTTCAGTTCCTCGGGCTTGACCCGCACCGTTTTCGGGTGGCCGCGCAACGCCGTATTGGCGATCCGTGTCGCCAGCTTTCGGATGGTCCGGCTGCCCGTGGTGACGCACAGGAACGGCAGCACACCATGCACAAGGCAGGCGGCACCTCCGGCGATCATGGTCGCCCCGGTCGCCGACGCGAACCGCATATGCTCCAGATAGGTTTCACCTACCGATGCGGGATGCTCGGTAAACAGCCGCTTCAGCATATGCCCCTCCGGTCGGTGTCATCCCGCGCGAGCGGCGGGAAGGCTTGAAAAATGACATGCTTGGGTGGGGGTGTCCATGTGGGTGGCCGGGTGAGCGGGCCCGGTTGGTGAGGATTGAAGCCGTCTGGATGGGGGTGTAGGGTCCTCCCTACGTGTCATGGGGTGCCCCGGAATCCTCCGGCGGCTGAGATCATACCCACAACCACCTGATCTGGGTCATGCCAGCGAAGGGATGCACGAGATGCAAAGCGCTTATCCGGTAAAGTCACCCACCGCCCGTTCCTCGCCTCCGGTATCCACCGGCACTGGGCTGCCCACTGTCGCGATCATCGGCGGTGGCATCATCGGCCTGTCCCTGGGATGGCGCCTGCGTCAGGCCGGTTGTCCGGTCACGATCTTCGAGCGGGGGCCGTTGATTGGACGCGGCGCATCCTGGGCCGCCGCCGGCATGCTCGCGGCCGGGATCGAGGCTGAGCCGACCGAAGAGCCGCTCTTCGCGCTCGGCCGCTGGAGCCAGTCGCTTTGGCCGGACTTCGCGGCTGAACTTGAAGCGGCCTCGGGCCTGCCGGTCGGCTATGAGGCGACCGGCACGCTGGTCTGCGCCTTCACCCGCGACCAGGCTGAGAAGTTGCGCCACGGCATCGCCTTCCAACGCGCCATCGGCGGCACGTTCGAGTGGCTGAACGCCGCCGCGGCGCGTGAGCGTGAGCCGGGCCTGGCGCCCAACCTGGTCACCGCCGCCTTCAGCCCGAACGATCACCAGGTCGATAATCGCCTGGTCACCACGGCACTGGCCGAGGCGTTCCGACGCGTCGGCGGAACGCTGCTGACCGGCATCGAGGCGCGAATCGACATCAGCGATGGCCGTGCGATCGGCGTTGTCGCGGGTGATCGGGCTCATCCGGCCGATGTCACCGTGCTCGCAGCCGGCGCGTGGAGCCGAGGAGTTCCGGGCCTGCCCGCCGCCTTCCGGCCGCCGGTCCGGCCGATCAAGGGGCAGATGCTGGCGTTGCGCATGCCGACGGGCGCGCCGCTCATCCGCCATGTGGTCTGGGGCGGCCAATGCTATCTGGTGCCGCGCGGCGATGGCCGGCTGCTGGTCGGTGCCACGGTCGAGGAGCGCGGCTTCGACGAGACGATCACCGCCGGCGGGATCTACAGCCTGCTCGACGATGCCTGGCGCACCCTGCCGGGCATCGAGGACCTGCCGATCCATGAGACCTGGGTCGGCTTTCGCCCCGGCTCGCCGGACGATCAGCCGATCCTTGGTTCCTCCGGCATCGACGGCCTCGTGCTCGCGACCGGCCATCATCGCAACGGCGTCCTGCTGACCCCGGCGACCGCCGCCGCCCTGACCGAGCTGATACTGACCGGCCGGACGAATCCCCGGATCAGCCCCTTCTCGATCAGACGTTTCCAGCCAGAAAAGAGGGACGAGCACCCATGATCGAGCAAATCAACGTGAATGGCATGGACCGGCCGCTGACAGCGCGCACCGTGGCGGCCCTGGTCGCCGAACTGGGCATTCCGGCTCAGGCGCGGGGCGTCGCGGTGGCATGCAATGGCGCGGTCGTGCCGCGTGCCGGTTGGGCTGACACCCCCCTCGCCCCGGGCGACCAGGTCGAGGTAATCCGCGCCATGCAAGGCGGGTAACGGCGCCCTCCCCTCATTCTTTGGCCTATTTTCTACGGGAGCTGACACCATGACCGCTTCATTCGAGATCGCCGGGACCCTTGTCGGCTCGCGGCTGTTGATGGGCACGGCCGGCTATCCGAACCGGGCGAGCCTGCTGGCGGCGCTCGAGGCCGGCGGTGCCGAGATCGTCACCGTCTCGGTCCGGCGCATCAGCCTCGATGGCTATGAAGGCAGCCTGATGGAGAGTCTGGGCGACCGCTTCCGGCTGCTGCCGAACACGGCGGGCTGCGCCACGATGCGCGATGCGATTCTGACCGCCGAGCTGGCGCGCGAGGCGCTCGGCACGAATTGGCTGAAGCTCGAACTCATCGGGGATCCTGAGACGCTCTATCCCGATGTCGAGCAACTCGTGCGCACGGCGGCCGATCTGGTCGATAAGGGCTTCGCGGTGTTTCCCTATACCAATGACGACCCGGTCACCGCCCGCAAGCTGGCCGATGTCGGCTGTGTCGCGGTCATGCCCCTCGGCAGCCTGATCGGGTCGGGCAACGGCATCGAAAACCCGCATGCCATCGAACGGCTCTGCCGGCACTCGCCGGTGCCGGTCATCCTCGACGCGGGCATCGGCACCGCGTCCGACGCCTGTCTGGCCTTGGAGCTCGGTTGCGCCGCGGTGCTGGTCAATACTGCCATCGCCAAGGCCAACGACCCGATCGCCATGGCCGCGTCGCTGCGCCATGCGGTCGAGGCCGGCCGCCTGGCCAGCACCGCCGGCCGTATCCCAAAGCGCGATTTCGCCGAAGCCTCCAGCCCGCGATTGGGGCTGATCGGGGCGTGAAGCTGCCTGAATGCCGGCTGTTTTCCTGCGTCTATTTACCTGCGCCTATTTAATGGTCCGCGGGTGCCGCTTTTTACCGACGGCGTCGTCGAAATTCAGCAGCGACGGCGCCTTCTGCATGATCTCGGTGAGGATCTCCTGGGCGAGTTCGAGATCCTCCTGCAGTTCCGGAGCCAGATGCCCCTCATGCTCCGGCGATCGCAAACGGGTTTTGGTGACCTCCAGCGAGTTGATCTCGCGCGCGAACAGCTCTCGGATGCCGATCGGCAGGACAGGAATCGCCGAGAGTGCGTAGAAGAAATCGAAGGTCGCCCGGATGATGACGGCGAGCACGCGTCGCTCCCGCACCAGGAGATAGCGTGTGATTCGCTCCTGCGCCGAGAGCGGCACACTCGATTTGCGATGATTGATCGTGACGACCAGAGCGTCGTATTGCGAGATGCTGTCGCGATAGTCGTAATAGGCGCCAAAGGAATGATTGGTGATGGCGGTATGCGTCATCTCGGCCTGTGTCGACACTTCCCCGATGGCGCGGTCCAATGCGGCCAACAGTTTGTCGAGTTGGTCTATCTCCGCGGCTTGCGTCATTAAGCATGCTCCCCCATCGCCGTCTTCGCGTAGCCGTGACCGTTGGTCTGAAACCTGCACGGATCGGCAGGTTATGCAACCGCCTAAGAGTATCGAATGCCCCGGAAAACGCTTCGTCCGACCAATCTCACCTTTCAACCGCGTCCTAGCTACCCCTATTCGCCCGGTGCCGCCGCCGCGGGTTGGATCTTCACCGCCGGGCAAGTCGCCTGGAACGCCGAAGGTAAGCTGGTCGGCATCGGCGATGTCTCGACCCAAACACGGCAGACCCTTGCCAATGTGAAATCGATCATCGAAGAGGCCGGCGCCACGCTCGATGACGTGTTGAAATGCACGGTCTATCTCGCCGATATCCGACATTTCGATCTGATGAACGCGGTGTTCGCCGAGTTCTTCCCGCACGACCCGCCGGCGCGCACGACGGTCTGTGCGAGGTTGGCCGAGGCCGAGATGCTGGTCGAGATCGAGGCTGTGGCGTTCAAGGGCGGGTAAGGTCGAAGAAGCGCAAGATCGCGCCACTTACCATGAGGGGCTGACGATCCTCTCCAGGATGCGGACCAGCATCGCCGTAGCGGAGCTGATGGCGGCCTATCGAGCGGTCAACCCGAAAACCAACTAACGGTATCGTCTGGGAAAGATGGGGATTGGACTCTATCGTCCGAAATCCTTGGATGACTGTTTCAGTCCAGCGACGATCTAAGGGGCGATGAACCCGCCCTCACGGCGGGTCGCTTCCTGTGGCAGCACACCGCGAATCCTCATCAAGTGCCGTCATCCCGCCGTGCAATCACCGATCTGCCCCTCTCCGCCGGTGGGGCGGAAAGGAGCAGAGTGGGTCGCGATCGAACAGTCTGACGAATCACAATGATCCTCCAATCAGCGATGATGCCGTCCCTCACGGCGGATCGCTGCCCGTGGCGGCGCCGCGCGGTCTCAGCCCGGCGAACCGGTCGCCGGAGAAGACGGAGCGCAGATACGCCACGGCATCGGCCCGGTGCGCCGCGTAGTCGGGGGTCGAGAACGGATCTTCCGGAACCGGCCCTTCG
>DATMGU010000067.1:0-25552 GCA_035555315.1 Allostellaceae bacterium | reverse complement strand
GATCCGATCCAAAGCCGGCGTGAGGTCGCGCAGAAGGTCGGCACCCGCCAGGGCCAGCTGCAATCCGCGTCCCGCGCGATGGAACAGCTCGCGGCCGAACCATGCTTCCAGCTTCAATACCTGTTTGCTGACCGCGCCCGCTGTCATGCCGAGCTCGATGGCGGCGCCCGACACGCTGCCCTCACGGGCAACCATCTCGAACACGCGCAGGGCGGCAAGGGGCGGCAATCTTCGCACGACCTTTTCCATAAAGGAAAAGGTTGAGGAAGGATATTCGCTTTTCCTGCCGGCCCCTAGATCCCACGATATCGGCCATGGACACGTCATCTCCAACAGGGTTCGCCCCAGCCGGCATCGCTGCCGACCCCGATCTCCTGAACGCCGTCACGGCCTACGTCGTGCGGAACGAGCCGCTCGACGCGGCCAACACGCGTACGGCGGCCCTGACGCTCATGGACGCGCTCGCCTGCCTCACCGGGAGCCTCGCCGAACCGCCTCCGTTGCTTGGTCCCTTATTCAAGGGGGCACGCGGTGAGGGCGCACGCGTGCCCGGCACCGCGCTGGAGGCTGATCCGGCCAAGGCCGCCTTCGACATCAGCCTGCTGATCCGCTGGTTGGATTTCAGCGACACCAGCATTCTGGGCGGCCATCCTTCCGACAATATCGGCGCGATTCTGGCGACGGCCGAGTATCGCTCACGCCAGGAGATGCGTGCCGGCCGGGCGCCCCTGGTCATGGACGATGTGTTCCGCGCCATGCGCACAGCCTATGAGATCCAGGGCTGCCTCGCCTCCAACCGGCTCGACAGCCGGGATGTCGGCCTCGACCACGTGATCTATGTCAAGCTCGCCTCGGCGGCGGTGGCGGCCCTGCTGATGGGCGGCGGCGCCAGGCAGATCCGCAGCGCCCTGTCCAACGCCGTGCTCGACGGCCATAGCCTCAACGCCTATCGCCACGCGCCCAATATCGGCGCGCGCAAGGGCTGGGCCGGTGCGGATGCGTCGAGCCGCGGCATGATCCTGGCCGCCATGGCGATGAAGGGGGAGGCGGGATATCCTGATCCATTGGGCGCCGAGACCTGGGGCTTCGAAGCCGTGTATGTGGGCGGGCGGAAGCTGCGGCTCGGCCGTCGACTCCAGGGCTTCTTCCTCGACCGGGTCATCTTCAAGCTGGTGCCGTGTCAGCGCAACGGCTCGACGGCGGTCGAGGCCGCGATCCGCCTGCATAACTGGTTCCGCGCCCACGACTTCGCCGCCCGCGGCATCGAGATCGTGACGCAGGACGAGGCGATGCGGCGCATCGTAACCACAGGGCCATTGCCCAATTCGGCGGCGCGCGACCACTGCCTGCAATATATGGTCGCGGTGGCGCTCCTGAACGGCAAGCTCACCGCATCCGCCTACAGCGACGCGGCGGCCGCCGATCCGCGCATCGATGTCTTGCGCGCCTGCATGGAGGTCACGGAATCGCCGGCCTATTCGCGCGCGCATCACGACCCGGCCATCGGCTCCTGCACCAATGCCGTGCGCATCACCGCCATGGACGGCGCCATCTCCGATCTCGTCGAGGTTGAGTATCCGATTGGTGATCCGCTGCGCCGCGACGAGGCGGTGCCGCTGCTCAATGCCAAGTTCCGGGACCTCGCGGCATCCGTGTGGGATGCCGGCCGGCAGGACGAGATCCTCGCGCTTTTCGCCGATCCGGAGCGTCTGGCGGCCATGACGGTGCCGGATTTCATGGACCGCGTCACCGAGGCGCCAGACGGCTAACGCCAGCTTGCGGCCAAAACAAAAAAATCAGGGGGATAAGGGATAATGAGGATATTCGGAGCGCTCTATGTCCAGGTGCTGATCGGTGTCGTCATCGGATCGGTGCTGGGCTTCCTGTCGCCGCAGTTGGCGACAGAGATGAAGCCATTGGGCGATACCTTTATCGGGCTGATCCATCTCCTGATCGGGCCGTTGGTGTTTTGCACCGTGACCATGGGCATTGCCCGGGTCAGCAACCTCGGGCGGGCCGGGCGCATCGCCGTGACGGCGCTGATCTATTTCCTCGTTGTCTCGACCTTCGCTCTCGTCTTCGGCTTTCTGGTCGGGACTATCGTGCAGCCGGGCGCCGGCATGCACATCGATCCCGCGACCCTCAGCATGAATGGGCTGGAGAAATACCAGCCGACCGGAAGCACGGCCAGCAGCTTCGTCGACATGCTGATGCGCTGCGTGCCGACCAATTTCTTCGAGCCGTTCCTGAAAGGCGATGTCATCCAGATCGTCGTGCTGGCGGTCGCGACCGGCGCGGTGCTTTCCGGCCTGGGCGAGCGCGCCAAGCCGGTGACGGCCTTCATCGACAGCTTCATGCAGGTGCTGTTCCGTCTGGTGCGCCTGGTCATGTATCTGGCCCCCATCGGCGCCTTCGGCGCGATCGCCTTCACCATCGGCAAATACGGCGTCCACACGCTGATCTCGCTCGGATGGTTGGTCGGCGCGATGTATGTCGCCTCGGTGCTCTTCGTCGTCGTGGTCCTGGGCTTCATTTCGACCGTCTGGTGCAAGCTCAGCATCTTCGACATCCTCAGCTACATAAAGGCTGAATTGCTGATCGTTCTCGGCACCTCGACTTCGGAAACCGTGTTCCCGCAGCTCACCGAGAAGCTCGAAAGGTTGGGTTGCTCGCGGACCGTGGTCGGGCTGGTGCTGCCGACGGGCTATTCCTTCAACCTCGACGGCGGGCAGATCTATCTTTCGCTGGGCGCGCTGTTCATAGCCCAGGCGTTGAACATCCATCTCGGCGCCGAGCAGATCGTCACGCTGTGCATCGTCATGGTGATCGTGTCCAAGGGCAGCGCCGGTGTCAGCGGTGGCGCCTTCGTGGCGCTCGCCGCCTCGCTTGCCTCGACCAATGTCCTGCCGATCGCCGGGCTGAGCCTGGTGCTGGGCGTCGACCGCTTCATGAGCGAGGCGCGCGCCTTGGTGAACGTCATCGGCTGCGTCATCGCGACGATCGTGGTGGCAACATGGGAAGGCGAGTTCGATCTGGCCCGTGCCAGGGCGGTGCTCGCCGACCGGGAGAATTACGACATCCCGACTGTGCCTACGGCCGCTATCGCCGGCATCGAGCATAAGGTCTCCGCCGCGCAAGCGGTGTGAACGGCGGGGGATGTGAACGGCGGGGGATTGGATGATATGACCCTTGCCGCTATTTTCGCGCGGCATCACCGATTCCCACGAAGCTTATATTAGGGGCGCCGGTTGCCGTCGATCGCGGGCTCCCCCCGGGCCGCGCGTTTCAGTGGCAGGCCGATGCGGATCATCAGGCCACGGGGTGGGCAGTTCTCGGCCGTTACATGGCCGCCCATGGCCTCGACATTGCGGCGGACGATCCATAGGCCGACGCCGAAATGGATCGAGACCTCGTCGGTCTCGATCGACGGGCGCGACGAAAAATACCGGTCGAAGATGCGCGGCAGATTCGCCGGCGGCACGCCCGGACCATTGTCGTTGATCAGCAATTCGGCGAAGTCACCGCGCGTGCCCAAGGCGATGCCGATCTGGTCGCCGGCTTGGGAGAACGAGATCGCATTCTCCAGCACGTTCTCGATCACCGTTTCGATCATATCCTCGTTGGCGCGAACCACGACGGCGCGATCGACGACGATCTGTGTCGAGATGCCGCGCGTCCGAAACAATTCGGTATGGGTGCCGATGATGCGGTGGAGCAGAGCGGAGAGATCGAGATCGATGCGCCGGGTGCCGAGCAGGTCGGCGGTGGCTTCATCCAATTGGCGGGACGAGGCGACGAGCCCGTCCAGCTTGTCGAGCGAACTTTCGATCAAGCCGATCGCCCGTTGCGCCCGCAAATGCCCCGGCGGGATCGCGCGCACCACCGGTTCCAAGGATTGCCGGATGATGGCGATCGGCGTCTTGAAGGCATGCGCGTTGTCCTCGGCGGTTTGCCGCAGATCCTGGGCCGAGTTGCGCAAGGTATCGACCAGCCGATCGAACTCCTCCGCGACCTCGGCCAATTCAGGCACTTCGTTGCGCGCGCCGAAGCTGAGCGAGGCCATATCCTGGCTGCGGATCGCCCGGGCATGCTGGCCGAATTGCGACAAGCCGCGCCAGATGCTCCAAAAAGTGGTGAAGGTCAGCAGAGCCATGACCAGATAGATGATCCCGGCGAGCCGCACCTCGGGTGTGGCGTAATAGGGGACACCCAGTGACAATCCTGGGACCGAGGTGGCCGCCAAGGAGGTCACCACCGCCCAGCAGCCGGCGGGCGTCTGAACAGGCGTCACCGAGGTCACCACCTCGTCATGGCCGTCCTCGGCGCGATAGCGGACCGCGATCGGCAGATCGCCCGTACAGCTCTCGTTCAGCCGATCGAGCACGCCCTGGGTGCGCAGATTGTCGCGTTCGAGATCGAGATCGCTGTTGGTGAGCGGCAGGGACGAGGCGATGTAGAAAAAGCCGGACGCGCCGGAGGCCGGCCGATACAGCAGTTTGATCCGCGTCACCTCGTCGCCGAAACGCGCCAATTCCCGACCGAGCGCCGGACCCAGTGCCGGCAGGTTGCCGCCCGAGGAGATCAACAGCGGTGCGAGGGCGGCGCCGATGATGCGTCCCTGATCCCGCACCCCCGCCATGACCAGCTGACGCTTTTGGTCGTCCGCTCCGCTGAACTGGCCGTAAAGGATGATCGGTACGATGATGAAGATGGCCGCCAGCAAGGCCGACTTCGCCACCAGCGACAGACGCCGCTGGCTCCGCTGCCGCGCGCCTGGTTGGCCTGTTTCAGGCTGACCTGGTTCTTCGATCTGGCCTAATGCCGGGCGGGCCGCCGCGGGCGCTATCGCGTCAGCCGGCGCCCAGCTCGTGCCAGCGATAGCCGAACCCGGCATAGTTGTCGATGCACCCAAACTTGGGATCGACGTCGCGGAATTTTTTCCGGATGCGCTTGATGAAGGTACGGACATTGGCTCGATATCCTTCGACACCGTATCCCGCGATGAAATCCTTGCCGTGCACCAAATCGTAGATATCGCGATACGGAATGTCCTGCCCGGCGCGGGTGGCCAATAACACGACGATGTTGAACTCGGTCAGCGTCAGGTCAATGGCCTCGCCATGCCACAGCGCACGGCTGGTTTCGAAACGCAATACCAGGCTACCGATCTCGGCCGAGCCGGTCGATGGCCGGGCATCCGGGGCCACCGAGGGCGCCGCGGGGTCGGTGTTCGTTCGGATGCCGTCGATGATCAGGCTCAACCGCTTCAGCAGGATCGACAACCGACGCGATTTGTCGATGAAATCGACGGCACCGCCTTCGAGCGCCGCTTCCTCATAGATATCGTCGCTCAGCGCGGTCAGGAAGATCACGGGGATGCCGATGTCGCGCCGCCGAAGCTGCCGCAGCACCTCCAGCCCGTCCATCTGCGGCATCCGCCAATCGAGCAGCAGCACATCGGCCGCGCCGCCCTTTTCGAAGAATTCCAAGGTTTCGCCACCGCCACTGAGGCTGGTGACGGCGAACCCCTCGTCGATCAGGTTGAGACCGAGAGATTCTCGAAAGAAATCATCATCGTCAACGAGCAACAGATGCGTCGGAACGGCGCCGCTCTGCATTGCTGCCGAGTTGGCGATAGCAGGATTGTCGTCGCTGGTCAGATTGATCATCGCCCTTCATTTCCACGAACAAGGCCTTCAAGGCGCCAGTTTGCAGATCGCGGTATAGATAGAGATCTACAGCACAATCGACTGCGCTGTAATGCCAAATTGTTGCCGGCGGGGAATCCGTTTGTGTCTCGGGCTCGCCCAGCTTTTCGACAAGCCGCGACGCATCCAGGCCGACCAGGTCGATATGCTCTTCCGGACGCTCCGCCGGCGACGCGTCATCCGCCGTGACCTCGGGCGCCGGCGGCTTCGGCCGGGGCGGTGGGTGCAGCGGCCGTCGGGGCGGGGCGGGCGGCGGCGGTTCGGGTTTCAGGGCCACGGTCGGGGGCACCTCGGGCGCCGGCAACTCGTCGGCGGCGCATCCCGCGAGACACAGCAATACGGTCCCCACAACCACTCGGGAAATGGGTAGCCGGCAAGGCGTGATGCGGATGATCGGCGACATCGATGCGGCAGCTCGGAAATTGGCGGTTGCCCAGAGACCTTTGCAATAGCCCTGAGGCTTTTGAGATTGCCCTAAGGCTTTTACGACAACGGAACCGTCGTCGGAAATACCCGAACGGTCAAGCGCCGAAGCCCGATACCGCTGATACCGCGCCGTTTGCCACTTTCGCGAGCTTTCGGAGAGGCGTGAGGAACCAAATTTGACAAGGGGCGGAACTAAATCGCATCGGTGTCGTAAACATTAAAAGAGACGATTGGATGAGCGAGGGCTTTGGGATCCTAAGTGGCAGACACGCGAACGGTTTTGATCGTCGATGACGATGACGGGGTGCGTAGCCTAGCTGCCGAAGTATTCGACGGTCTCGGTCACCGAGTCATCCAAGCATCGAATGGGAAGGCGGCGCTCGAGGCGCTCGCCGCCTATCCCGAGATTTCCGTATTGTTCACGGATGTCGTGATGCCGGGCATGTCCGGCCAGCAATTAGCGGATGAAGCGACCCGCCGGAGACCCGATCTGCTGGTCGTGATGACCTCCGGCTATGTCAAAGGACCGCCCATCGTGGACACCGCCTTCGTCCAGAAACCCTGGCGCCTGGGCGATCTGCAGAGAACCGTCCAGGAATTGCTCGGTGTCCGGAGTTGAGCCCCCGGCCTGTGTATGCTAGGTTGCGTTGGGCCTAACGCTACCTATTGTCCGCCCCGCAACGACGTTCGTCGCGATCACGAGGCCGGCACCGATGAAGGTCGCGGTCACACGATCGAGCAGCACGCCGAAATAAAGTGGTTGGCTCCCACTCATTTGGCCCGCATCCATGATGAGGATGATCAGCGGCGTCATGATCGTGGAATAGGCGAGATAATTCCGCGCCTTCAGGAGCGGCCGCGCACCCGCGAGCAGCCCGATGCCTAGGATCAGGCTCCAGCCAGGTGGCCGGTGGGCAACGACCAGGCCGGTGAGGACGACGCCGGCGGCGGTACCGAGCGCTCGTTGCGTCGTCTTGATCGGAAAGGCTTCGACCTGCCGCTGAGACAGCAATGCCACGGTCAGCGCGATCCAATGAAGATGATGGGTCTGCCAGAACGACCGTAGGACGCCCGCGACGGCGAGACAGAATGCCAGCCTCAGCGTGTATTGCCAGCCGGACAGGTGGGTGAGGGTGTTTTTCCATCTGGCGAGTTTTTGCGCCGCCGTCGCTTTGGGTGCGGTCTTGGCCGGGGCGGCCTCGTTGTCGCCCGACGCCCGGTGCCGATAGGCTCGATCCAACGCGCCGAGGAAGAGGCTCACGAACGTGGTCCAGAACGCTCCCGCCGCGATGAGGACGACGATCCCCACCCGATCCGGTGCGGCATCGGCCAGGGTGACGGCGATGATCAGGAACAGCATGAACCGGATGGTCGCCGTCACCAGGGGGCGGCTGTAGCCGCCGATGGTCGCGGCGGCGCAGGACAGCAGGACCACCGCCGCATCCGTCAGCCACCCATGGCCCGAGACCAGAACTGCCGCGAGCACCGCGACGGCGGTCGGTACGAGGGCGGCGGTGAGGGCATGCGCCTGTGCCCTCATGCTCGATCCGATGCCGACACCCCCGACCGCCAATCCCCCGACGGACGCGGCCAAGCCGAGTGCGATATGGCCCGTTACCGCGCCGACCAGGACAGGTGCCGCCATGCCGATCGCGCTGCTGAGAAGCTCGACCGGTTCCACTTCGGTCTCCGTGGACCACTGGAGCGCTTCGGCGAAATGTCCCTTTCCAGCCACCGGCCATCCCCCTGCTCAATTCTCTGGAAACGGCGCAATTAATACGCTATGCGTATTATATGGTCGATATGAAAAGCGAGCAGGCGGCACAAGTCCTCCGGGGCGTGCTCACGCTCAGCCGGCGCCTCCGCGCCGAACGCCCGGAAGGATCGGCGAGCCTCTCGGGCATCAGCATTCTGGGTAGCTTGCACCGGCTCGGCCCGATGCCGGCGACGCGCCTGGCCGTCGAGGAGCGGCTGCAACCTCAATCGCTCACGCGGATCATCGCCGATCTGGAGGACAGGGGGTGGATCGACCGAACGCGAAACGAGGCCGACCGACGCGAAATCCTGATCGCCTTGACGCCGCGAGGCCGCGAGGTATTCGCCGATGACATGCGGGCGCGGCGCGCGTGGCTCGCCGATGCCATGGCGGCGATTTTGACCGACGGCGAGCGGGATGAGCTGCTGCGGGCATCAGGCGCCATGCTCAAGCTGGCCGGGTGAGGGCCTGCGCGCGTGGCACTAGGACGGACGATTTCGCGTCCTGGCCAAGGCGTGGCTCCGGGGGTCGGATTCGAACCGACGACCGATCGGTTAACAGCCGATTGCTCTACCGCTGAGCTACCCCGGAATATCGGTATGCGCCGTCACGCGAGGACGCGGTTATAGCGGCTGGCCGAATTGGCACAAAGGTTTTTTTCCGATGATCGGCTTTTCTTGCCTCGGCGGGCTCAGCCGGCGGCGCAGGCGAGGTTGCGGAAATGCATCTGGCACCGGCGCAGCTTGACGCCGAGCCGATCGTAGAGCGTGGCGTTCCAGCCCTCGTCGGTGCGCTCGAGCAGAACGAAGCCGAAGCCGCCATAGGTCGCCAAGTTGGTGGTCGGCATGTCGTCGATCGCGATGCCGGCGAGATCTTGCGCGACCGGCTTGGACAGGGCGTCGCCGGAATTGCCGACGATGAGCTGAGACGGCCGCGACCCCTGGAAATCCACGGCTTGGAAGGTGTGGACATGGCCCGAGATCACCGTGAACAGGTTCGGCGAGATGTTGCCGTCAGCCGCCTGCTGCAGTGTCGGGTTCAGTTCGGTGATGACCGTTTTGCCGTCGAGCATGCCGGCGGCGGCGATGCCCCAGATCGGTTTGTGGGTCAGCAGCCAGCTGGGGCCGGTGATCCCCTCGGTCATGGTCGCCCATTGCCGGCGATAGGCCTCGATCTGGGCCGGGCGGGTCTTGTAATCCTGGGCGGCGGCGCTGTCGAACACCCAGGCGGTCTCGCGGCCGATCGGCACCCAATAGGGCGCCGTCATGTCGGTACAAGCCGGCGCGCGGGCTTCGGTCGGCATGCGCCTCGGTTCCATCAGCCGGAACCAGCCGGCACCGGCGCGGTCGCAATCCTCGTGATTGCCTCGGACGGTGATCCAGGGGGCGGCGGCGAGTAGCGGCACGGCCGGCTCGAAGAAATCGGCCTGCCAGGCTGCCCAGCTATCGCCATAGGGCGATGGCTGACAGCGCGCATCGCCGGCCGGGCAGGGCGTTTCGCGATAATGATAATCCCCGACATGGATGACGAGGTCCGGCTTCATTTGCGCCGCCGTCGAAGCGATGTCGAAGAACGGCCATTCGGCCGCCACGTTGCAGGCCTGGATCTGGTCGTCCTTCAGGCGGCAACCGGTATCGCCGATGACGATGATGCGCTTCGGCTCCGCGACCGGGATCGGCAGGACGTCGTCGCCGACTCGCGCCGATGTCACGCCGGCCGGCACATAAGCCTCGCAGGTGGTGACGGGGAAGGCCGGCGGCGCCGCCGCGGCGCGCACGGTCATGCCGGCCTCGACGCCGTTCAAGGTGATGTTCGGGCAGGCTGCCGCATCGGTGACGACGCGCGCGAGCGGCGTACCCTCGGGGCCGAGCTGGACATAGGCGTATTGCGCGGCATCGGCCGGGCGCGCGGCACCTAAGGCCGCGCCCTGGAAAAGAGCCAATCCCACGATCAGCGCGCGACCGAACCACATGTCTGGGAGAGCCGGAAACATGCGGATCGGAGGCTCCAGCCGTCGAACGAGGTTAGCCTTTGGAGGCCGGACCCGGAATCGAACCGGGGTGCGAGGATTTGCAGTCCTCTGCATAGCCACTCTGCCATCCGGCCGGAAGGCGGCTGTGATATACGCAGCCGGCCGTGGCCCGGTCAAGTCGCCAGCCATCGGTTGGGGATGGGCGGGGAGGCGGAATATCGCGGGCGATTGTGTTTGAGAGAAGCTGACGATATATGAAGCGCGGCAGCTGATCCCCTTTCAGATCTCGCCGAAATAGCCGCTGTTGCTGCGAAGTGAGTCTCGCCTGATGACCGATTATGCGGCCGTTCGCTCGAACATGGTGGAAAGCCAACTCCGCACCAACAAGGTGACGGATCCCGACCTGCTCGACGCCTTCATGCAGGTGCCGCGGGAACGGTTTCTGCCCGAAAACCTCCAGGGTATCGCCTATGTCGACCAGGATATCCCGGTCGGCAATGGCCGCTTCATGATGCAGCCGATGGTGCTGGCGCGCCTGCTGCAGGCGGCGACCATCAGCGCCTCCGACAGCGTCCTCGATGTCGGGTGCGGCACCGGCTATTGCGCGGCGGTGCTAGCCCGGCTGGCATCGACGGTCGTCGCGGTCGAGGCCGATGCCGGTCTCGCCGACCGGGCCGTCGCGACATTGACGGCGCTGGTGGGCACCAAAGTCAAAGTCGTCAACACTCCACATGAGGCGGGCTATTCGTCGCGGGGACCCTATGACGTTATCGTCCTGGGGGGTGCCGTGGCCGTGCTGCCGGCGACGCTGACCGATCAGCTGGCGATCGGCGGGCGTCTGGTCGCCGTGATCGGCGCCCCGGGGATGGTCGCCCAGGCAACCCTGGTCGAGCGCCTCGATGCCGGAATTTCCCGTCGCGTGCTGTTCGACGCGGCGATTCAGCCCCTGCCGGGCTTCGCCCAGGAACGGGCTTTCGTATTCTGATCGCCGCTATTTCCAGGTATTGCAGATGACCAGTCCGACTGACGCCCCCTTGCAGCTTCAGCCGACCGACCTCGATACATGGCGCCGCGACGGCCATGGCGTCACGATCCTCGACGTGCGCGAGCCGTGGGAGGTCGAGATCTGCCGGTTGAGCGATAGCGTGAATATCCCGCTCGGCCAGTTGCCGGGACGCGTCGGCGAATTAGGTGACGGCATGCAGGGCGATGGGCGGTTGGTCGTGCTCTGCCATCATGGCGCACGGAGTTTGCAGGCGGTGCGGTGGCTGCGGGCGAACGGCTGGCCTGCCGCCAGCAATCTCGATGGCGGCATAGATGCCTGGGCCCGCCAGGTCGAACCCACGATGGGAGTATATTGATGCCTGTTCGGACACTCGTCTCGCGTCTGGCTTTGGTGGCCGCCCTGGGCGCCTTCGGTGTCGTGACGCACCCCTCCACGGCAAGTGCGCAAAGCCTGAGCGAGGCTTTGGCAAGCGCGTATAACAACAACCCGACGCTGCTAAGCGAACGTGCCAATCTGCGGGCAACGGACGAAAATGTGCCGCAGGCCCTGTCTGGCTGGCGGCCCACCGTGCAGGTTACCGGCACCGGCGGCGTCCAGCGCAACCAGGTCAAGCAGAACTCGGTAGCAGGCACCGCCGCGGGCACCAACAACAGCAGTTCCTCGGTATTGTCGCCAAACAGCTATGGGCTGACGGTCACTCAGCCGGTCTACCGCGGCGGCCGGACCGTGGCACAGACGTCCCAGGCACTGAACCTGGTGCAGGCGGAGCGCGCGACATTGGCCGCGACCGAGCAGACCGTGATGCTGAACGTGATCACCGCCTATGTGAACGTCGTGCAATCGCAGGCCACGGTCGACCTCAACCTCAACAATGAGCAGGTGCTGCGCCGGCAGCTTGATGCGACGCAGGACCGGTTTAGGGTCGGCGAGGTCACCCGGACCGACGTCGCCCAGGCGGAGGCATCCTACGCCCAGGCGATCGCCAGCCGCATTCAGGCGCAGGGCACCCTGCAGTCGAACCGGGCGATCTACGAGCAACAGGTTGGCTTGCCACCCGGCAAGCTGGTGCAACCGACCGATATTCCGCCGTTGCCGACCAGCCGGGAAGAGGCGGTGGCGATGGCCGGCGCGGCCAACCCCTCCGTCATATCCGCGCAATTCGCGCAGCAGGCGGCGCAGGACAATATCCGCGTGGTGCGCGGCCAGCTGCTGCCGCAGATATCGGTGCAGGGCAGCGTCCAGCGGTCCAAGGAATCCCAGATCGTCGGGCGGACGACCGATTCATTCGAATTGCTGGGGCAGGTGACCGTCCCGCTTTACGAGGCCGGTTCGGTCTATTCGCAATCCCGCCAGGCGCAGCAGACGGTCGCCCAGCGGCGCAACCAGGTCGATGTCCAGCGCCGTACCGCCGTCGAGAACGCCGCCGCCGCCTGGGAGACCCTGCTATCCGATCGCGCGACGATCAAATCGCAGGAGGCGAGCATCCGATCGAACGAGATCGCCTTGGAAGGGGTGCAGCAGGAGGCGGCTGTGGGCTCGCGCACCGTGCTCGACATCCTCAATCAGGAACAGACCCTGTTCCAATCGCGCGTCAATCTGGTGAACTCGCAACATGACGAGGTCATCGCGACGTTTCAGCTCATTTCGGCGGTCGGCCGGCTAACCGCCCAAGATCTCAACCTGCCGGTCGAGATCTACAATCCGGATAAGAACTTCAACGGCGTTCGCGACAAGTGGATCGGCTTCGACACCCCGCAATGAGCCGTTCGGCGCGCGGATTGAGGGGAAGCAGGGCCGTTCTTGGATTGCGCCTTGCCAGCACGGGACGACGACGGTATTCAAAAGGTTAGGATCCGTCATCGTTTTCGCCGCCTTTAGCAATGAGTATAGGGTCGATGTCCGAGGCCAAAGGCCAACAAGAACCGTCGATGGAGGAAATCCTCGCATCGATCCGCAGGATCATCTCCGAGGACAATGACGCGCGTCCGGCTTCCGAGGGCGCCGCCGCGACCGAGGTCAAGGATGATGTCCTGGAATTGACCGATGTCGTCGACGATCATGACACGCCCGTCATGGAACCGGCGGCACCGGAGCCCGCCGCCGAAATCTACGTAGCACCTGAACCTGTGCCGCCGCCCGAGCCGAGGCCCGTGGCCGTCGAACCGCCAGCTCCGCTGCCGGAATTCGACGAGCCGGCCGTGCTCCCTGTCGAAACAGCGAGATCAGTGCCTGACATGTCTGACTTCACCGAGTCCGAGCGGCTCATTTCGGATGAAACCGCCGCGGCCTCGACGGCGTCGTTCGCGGAGATCGCGAACAGGATGCGGGAACGGCGCAGCGGAGATCTGGAGCTGGGCAATGGTGCCGCGACGATCGAGGAGATCGTGCGCCAGATGCTGAAGCCGATGCTGGCGGAATGGCTCGACGACCATCTTCCCTCGATGGTCGAGCGGCTGGTACGCGAGGAAATCAAGCGAGTAGCCAGCGGCTCGGTCCGCTGAGTCGGTAGCCGGCGGCGCGGGACGCCAACAGCCGGTCCCCCTAGCCGATGACGCGAGCGCCGAGCCGCCGACCTGCCCTGTTGTAGGGTGGTCGGTTCGTCAAGCCTGCCTGAACCCGGCGGGTTCGCTCCATACGAAATTCAAAGGAAGTTCGGCCATGCTCGATAAGACCTATCGGCCAGCCGAGGTCGAGGCCGAGCAATACGCGGCCTGGGAGGCCTCCGGCGCCTTCGCGGCCGATCCCGCCTCGACGGACACGCCCTACACGGTGATGATGCCGCCGCCCAATGTGACCGGCGTCTTGCACATGGGCCATGCGCTGACCTTCACCTTGCAGGACATCCTGGTGCGGTACCACCGCATGAAGGGCTTCGATACACTGTGGCAGCCGGGCACCGATCATGCCGGCATCGCTACTCAGATGGTCGTCGAGCGACAGCTGGAGCAAGAACAGTCCAACCGGCACAAGCTCGGCCGGCAGGCGTTCATCGAGCGGGTCTGGCAGTGGAAGGCGCAATCCGGCGGCGCCATCACCCAGCAGCTGCGCCGGCTGGGTGCCTCGCCCGATTGGCGGCGCGAGCGCTTCACCATGGATCCCGGCCTGTCCGCGGCGGTGGTCAAGGTGTTCGTGGCGCTGCACCGCGAGGGGCTGATCTACCGCGACAAACGGCTGGTCAATTGGGACCCGAAACTGCACACCGCGATCTCCGATCTCGAAGTCGAAAACATCGAGATGAAGGGTCATCTCTGGCATTTCCGCTATCCGTTGGAGGGCGATGACGGGCAGTTCATCACCGTCGCCACGACGCGGCCGGAAACCATGTTCGGCGATAGCGGCGTCGCCGTGCATCCGGAGGATCCGCGCTATCGGGATCTGATCGGCCGGCATGTCATCCTGCCGCTGGTCGGCCGGCGCATCCCGATCGTCGCCGACGACTACGCCGATCCGGAGACCGGCAGCGGTGCCGTGAAGATCACGCCGGCCCATGATTTCAACGACTTCAAGGTCGGCGAGCGGCATGGGCTGGAGCGGATCAACGTGTTCGATGCCGACGCCCATCTGAACGACGCCGTGCCGGAGGCGTATCGCGGCCTGGAGCGCTTCGAGGCGCGTCGCAGGGTCGTCGCCGAGATGGAGGCGCTGGGCCTGCTGGAGAAGGTCGACGAGCACCGGCTGACCGTGCCGCATGGCGACCGCTCGGGCGTGCCGATCGAGCCGTGGCTCACCGATCAGTGGTACTGCGACGCCGCGACCCTGGCGAAACCGGCGCTCGAAGCGGTGGAGCAGGGGCGCACCCGCTTCGTCCCCGAGCAATGGACCGCGACCTATTACGACTGGATGCGCAACATCCAGCCCTGGTGCATCTCGCGCCAGATCTGGTGGGGCCATCAGATCCCCGCCTGGTTCGGTTCGGACGGCACCATCTTCGTCGAGGAGACCGAAAGGGAGGCCGCCGCCGCCGCCGAGAAGCATTACGGCCGCGCGGTCGAGCTTCAGCGGGACCAGGATGTGCTCGACACCTGGTTTTCCTCGGCGCTGTGGCCGTTTTCGACGCTGGGCTGGCCGGAACGGACGCCGGAACTGGCCAAGTATTATCCGACCAACGTGCTGGTCACCGGCTTCGACATCATCTTTTTCTGGGTCGCCCGGATGATGATGATGGGCCTGCATTTCACCGGCACGGTGCCGTTCGACACGGTCTATATCCATGCCCTGGTGCGCGACGAGCGCGGCCAGAAGATGTCGAAATCCAAGGGCAACGTGATCGATCCGCTGGAGCTGATCGACACCTATGGCTGCGATGCCCTGCGCTTCACCCTGGCCGCCCTGGCGGCGCAGGGGCGGGATATCAAGCTGGCGGCGTCGCGGGTCGAGGGCTATCGCAACTTCGCGACCAAGCTGTGGAACGCCGCCCGCTATGCCGAGATGAACGGCGCCGTCGCGGTGGGGGGATTTCAGCCCGGCGCCTGCGGCCTGACCGTCAATCGCTGGATCGTCGGCGAAACCGCCCGCGCGGCGGAGCGTGCCGGTGCCGCGATCGAAGCCTATAAATTCAACGAAGCGGCGATGGTGCTCTACCAGTTCGTCTGGGGCAGCTTCTGCGACTGGTATATCGAGCTCACCAAGCCGATGCTGCTGGGCGACGACGCGGCGGCCGTGGCGGAAACGCGCGCCACGATGGCTTGGGTGCTGGGCCAGATCCTGCACCTGTTGCACCCGATCATGCCCTTTGTGACCGAGGAGCTGTGGGGCCAGCTGAGCCCGGCCGGCTCCGAGAAGCTGATCACCGCGGCCTGGCCGGTTCTGACGGGTCTGGAAGACTCGGTCGCGGCGGCGGAGATCGACTGGCTGCTGCGCCTGGTCAGCGAGATCCGCGCGATGCGGGCGGAGATGAACGTGCCGCCGGGAGCGTTGCTGCCGCTGTCGATCAGGGAGGCGGGGCCGCTGACGCAGCAGCGGCTGGCGGCCCATCGCGACAGCCTGTGCCGGCTGGCCCGGTTGGCCGGTGCCGAGCTGCTGCCGGCCGGTGCACCGGATCCGGCGGGGTCCGCGCAGATCGTGCTGGACGAGGCGACAATCCTGGTGCCGCTCGGCGATTTCATCGATTTCGCCAAGGAGCGGGCGCGGCTGACCAAGGAACTTGCCGAGATCGACGGCGAGATCGGCAAGATCGACCGCAAGCTGGGCAACGAGCAGTTCGTCGCGAAGGCGAAGCCCGAGGTCGTCGAGGAACAGCACGAGCGGCGGGCCGATTTCGCCCAGCGCAAGGCAAAGCTGCTGGCGGCCGTGGCGCGGCTCGTTTGATGATGGGGAGGCGGTCGACGATGGTCAAGATGCTGGGTATGGCGGTGCTGGGTATCCTCATGGCGCTCGGCCGGCCGGCCCGTGCCGCCGACGAGGCGCAGATGGCGGCGAACAAGGCCGCGGTGGTCGCCTTCTATCAGGCGGCGCTCAATGACAAGGATTTCGACAAGGCGCAGCAGTATCTGGGCGCGCGCTATACCCAGCACAATCCGACGGCTGAAGACGGGCCGGAAGGTTTGCGCAAATTCATCGGCTTTCTCAAAAGCAAATTTCCGATGTCGCATAACGACATCAGGCAAGTCTTCGTCGACGGAGATTATGTCGTGCTCCACGTCCTGGCCGTGAGAGAGCCGACCGGGAAGGGCAGGGCGATCGTCGATATCTTCAAGCTCGACGGCGGCAAGATCGTCGAGCACTGGGACGTCATCCAGGAGGTTCCCGACACAGCCGCCAACCCGAACGGGATGTTCTGAACGGATGCACTCGTGGCCATTACCCAACGATGCCCAATTGACAGTCTTGGGGATTTTCTTCGGAATGAGTTCATGAGCAAGCGCTTCTCGGCAACCGCAATCCGACGTCGACTCCGCACAAGGGTGCGGAGTGGCGCGGCGATTCCGAGAAGACGAAGGCTCACAGAAGACTAGCTCTCCCCCCCTTCTTCTCGAAAGCTTAGCAACCCTGCCCACCATCCGGTCGGCGGGGTTTTTCATGTCCGTTTACAAGGAATTCGTCATGTCTTCTGAACCGGTCACTGAACTTCGGCGCGCCACCTTGCAAGACGCGGGAACGATCCGAGACATTGTGCGCGCGGCATACGCGAAATGGGTTCCTGTTATCGGTCGCGAACCGCTGCCTATGAAAGCCGATTACGAGCGAGCCGTCCGAGAGCACCAGATCGACATTCTATACATCGACGGCAGAATGCTTGGGCTGATCGAGACGATGCAACATGCCGATCATCTTTGGATCGAAAATATCGCGGTCAGGCCGGATAGCCAAGGCAAGGGCTTGGGCCGGCACCTGCTGGCGCATGCCGAGCGCAAGGCGGCCGAGGCCGGATGCGCCGAGCTTCGCCTGCTGACGAGCGCCGCCTTCGAGGCCAACGTGGCGCTCTATGAGAGGGGTGGATACATCATTGATAGGCGAGAGCCATTCATGGGTGGAACGACCCTCTACATGAGCAAGAAGCTCAGCCCATAGCTATGTAAAGATGATCTTGAACATGGACTTAAGCGAATGCTGACGCGGCGCCGCTTGTCAGGGCTGGCGGGTTCGATGATCACCGGAGGGATGGTCGCGCGCGCGGGCGTCGTCCATGCGGCGAAGGGCGGCGATGCCTTGATCGGCAAATTGGCCGAGATCGAAAAGGCGGTCGGCGCTCGGCTGGGTGTCGCGGTTCTCGATACGGAGACGGGACGACGCTGGAGCCATCGGTCGACCGAGCGTTTTCCCCTGTGCAGCACCTTCAAGGTGATTGCGTGCGGGGCGGTGCTGGCGCGGGTCGATGCGGGTCGGGAAGATCTCACCCGGCGCATCCGGTTCGAGGCCGGCGAGGTCGTGACCTATTCTCCGGTCACGAAGGGGCGGGTTGGTGGTGACGGGATGACGCTCGCGGAGGTCTGCGAGGCGGCTCTGACCCAGAGCGACAACACGGCTGGCAATATGATCCTGAAAAGCCTTGGTGGACCATCAGGCGTCACCGACTTCGCGCGAGCCCTCGGCGATAGGATGACCCGGCTGGACCGCTGGGAGACCGAGCTGAACGAGGCGACGCCCGGCGATCCGCGCGACACCACTACGCCGGCGGCGATGGTTGCCAACCTGCGGTCACTCGTCGTGGAAGGCGGTCTGTCCCCACGATCGCGCGACCAGCTCGCGACATGGCTCGTCTCCAACAAGACCGGCGACGCGAAGCTGCGCGCCGGTCTGCCGCGGGACTGGCGGATCGGCGACAAGACGGGTGGCGGTGACTATGGAACGATGAACGATGTGGCGGTGATCTGGCCGCCGCGCCGCAAGCCGGTGATCGTGAGCGTCTATATGACGGAGACGAAGGCTAGCTTCGATGATCGCAACGCGGCGATCGCCGCGATCGGCCGGGCGGTCAAAGCCGCTCTGGATACTTAAGTCGTTCTAAAAAACGCGGCCGAGGGATCCCCAGCCGCGTCGATGCTGCTCAGCCGTAATACGACATCCGGCGCTGACGCCGTCTGCGGCGTGCACCGGTCCAGGATCGCAGGCCGTAGCCGCAAAGGAAGAGTAAGACCAGCATAACGCCCATGATGGTGTCATTTCCCATATGGACAGATCCGACGATCATAAGTGATCTCCACAGTGAGGTTGCACTGCAAACACAACGGGGGAGTCTTAGTTCCGTGGCGGTGCAATGGCAACTGTCTCTTTTGTGACAATGTCATTTCAAAAACTGGACACAATTGAAACCAATCATCTTTTCCCTTTGTAAGTTTTTTTCCGAATGGAGGTTGTGGGTTTTTTGCGACGCAGCAAAATATCTGATGCACCGCCGTCGGTCGGGCGATGGGACACGACGCTCGGGCTGGGCGGCGTGGCGCGAACCGGGGTAGGGCTGCGCAAAACGCAATGGTCGGTGGGCGACCGAGGTCGCTATCGTGCCCGCGAAAGCCTAATGATGCGCGGGAGCGCTCGACGGGCCGAGCACCGAACAGGCCATGGATCAGGGGAAAACCGCGATGCCGGATGACGTGAAGCTGCCGAAGATCGACAAGTCCCGGCTGCCCAGCCGCCATACGACCGTCGGGCCGGAGCGCGCGCCGCACCGGTCCTATCTCTATGCCATGGGCCTGACCGAGGAACAGATCGCGCAGCCCATCATCGGTGTCGCGACGACCTGGAACGAGGCGGCGCCCTGCAACATCTCGCTCGCCCGCCAGGCGCAGGCCGCCAAGAAGGGCGTCGCCGCCGCCGGGGGCACGCCGCGCGAGTTCACCACGATCACCGTGACCGACGGCATCGCCATGGGCCATCAGGGGATGAAGTCCTCGCTGGTCAGCCGCGAAGTGATCGCGGATTCGGTCGAGCTCACCATGCGGGGCCATTGCTACGACGCGATCGTCGGCCTGGCCGGTTGCGACAAATCGCTGCCCGGCCTGATGATGGCCATGGTCCGGCTGAACGTGCCGGCGGTGTTCATGTATGGCGGCTCAATCCTGCCCGGTCGTTTCCGCGGCAAGGACGTGACGGTGCAGGATCTGTTCGAGGCGGTCGGCGCCCATAGCGCCGGCACCATGGATGACGAGACGCTGCACGAGCTGGAATGCGTCGCCTGTCCGTCGGCGGGCTCCTGCGCCGGGCAGTTCACCGCCAATACCATGGCCTGCGTGTCGGAGGCGATCGGCCTCGCGATCCCCGGCTCGGCCGGCGCTCCGGCACCCTATGACAGTCGCGACGGCTATGCCGAGGCCTCCGGCCACACGGTGATGGACCTGGTGCGCCGGAACATCCGGCCGCGCGACATCGTCACCCGCCGCGCGCTGGAAAACGCGGCCATGGTGGTGGCGGCGTCCGGCGGGTCGACCAATGCCGCGCTGCACCTGCCGGCGATCGCCCATGAGGCGGGCATCGAATTCGACCTGCACGACGTCGCGGAGATCTTCCGGCGCACGCCCTATATCGCCGACCTCAAGCCCGGCGGGCGCTATGTCATGAAGGACCTGTTCGAGATCGGCGGCGTGCCGGTGCTGATGCGCGCCTTGCTCGATGGCGGCTATCTGCATGGCGATTGCCTGACGGTCACCGGCCGCACGATCGCCGAGAACCTCGAAGGGATTGTGCTGCCGACGGACCAGGATGTCATCCGGCCGACCAGCGCGCCGCTCTCGCCGACCGGCGGCGTCGTGGGCTTGCGCGGCAATCTCGCCCCGCAAGGCGCCATCGTGAAGGTCGCCGGCATGAGCGTGCTGAAATTCACCGGCAAGGCGCGCTGCTTCGATTGCGAGGAAGATGCCTTCGCGGCGGTCGAACGGCGCGACTATCAGGCGGGCGAGGTCCTCGTCATCCGCTACGAAGGGCCGCGCGGCGGGCCGGGCATGCGCGAAATGCTGGCAACCACGGCGGCGATCTATGGCCAGGGCATGGGCGACAAGGTGGCGCTGATCACCGATGGCCGGTTCTCCGGCGCCACCCGTGGCTTCTGCATCGGCCATGTCGGTCCGGAGGCGGCGGTCGGCGGTCCGATCGGCCTGCTGCGCGACGGCGACGTCATCACCATTGACGCCGAGGCCGGAACCATGTCGGTCGATCTGGACGACGCGACGCTGGCGCAACGCCGCGCGGCATGGAAGCCGCGCAAGCATGATTACCAGTCGGGGGCGCTGTGGAAATACGCGCAGACCGTCGGCGACGCGGAAAAGGGGGCCGTGACCCATCCGGGCGGCGGGGCCGAAAGCCATTGCTACGCCGATATCTAGCGCGGCGGTTTCGAGTGGCATGGCTTTAGAGCGAGCGGCTATCCCCCGCAGGGGGCGAGGGCTTGAAGGCGCGCGCGCCACCCTGCGTTCGCCCAGCGCGCTGCTCGATGCCGGGGTGATCGAGGCGGACCGGCTGCCGGCGCTGGAACGGGTCGCCGCCGAGTTCGCCGTGGCGGTGACGCCGGGCCTCGCCGAGCTGATCGACCCGGCGGATCCGGCGGACCCGATCGCCCGGCAATTCGTGCCGGACGAGCGGGAGCTGGAGATCAGCGCCGAGGAACAGGCCGATCCGATCGGCGACGAGGCCTTTTCGCCGTTGAAGGGCATCGTGCACCGGTATCCCGATCGGGTTCTGCTGAAACCGGCGCATGTCTGCCCGGTCTATTGCCGCTTTTGCTTTCGCCGCGAGGTGGTGGGACCCGGCGGCGATGCGCTGGACGCGGCCGAGCTCGACGCGGCGATCGGCTATATCCGCGACCATGCCGAAATCTGGGAGGTGATCCTGACCGGCGGCGATCCGCTGATGCTGGCGCCGCGCCGGCTCGCCGCGATCGTCGAGGCGCTGTCCGCGATCGAGCATGTCGCGGTGATCCGGCTGCACAGCCGCGTGCCCGTCGTCGATCCGGCGCGGATCACCGCCGAGTTGCTGGCGGCGCTGGACACCGAGAAGGCGCTCTACGTCGTGCTGCACAGCAATCACGCCCGCGAGATGACACCCGCGGCGGCGGCGGCCTGCCGCTCGATCGTCCGGGCGGGCATCCCGATGCTGGGCCAGACCGTGTTGCTGAAGGGCGTCAACGATGACGCGGCCGTGCTGACCGAGCTGTTCCGCATGCTGGTCGCCCACCGGATCAAGCCGTATTACCTGCATCACGCGGATCTGGCGCGCGGTACCGGGCATTTCCGGACGAGCATCGAAGCCGGTCAGGCGCTGATGCGGGCGCTGCGCGGCCGGGTGTCGGGGCTATGCCAGCCGACCTATGTGCTCGACATCCCCGGCGGCCACGGCAAGGTGCCGATCGGGCCGGACTATCTGGCGGAAGCCGGTATGGTCGAGGACTACCGGGGCGGGACGCATGCCTATCCGCCTAAGGCGGAAACTTAATCCTCAGTCCTGGATCTCGCACCAGATGACGGTGTGATCCGAAGCCTTTTCCTTGCCGCGCGGCTCCCGGTCGATCTCGCAGGCGATCAGCCGGTCGGTGGTTCGCGGCGAGAGCAGGAAGTGATCGATCCGCAGCCCTTCGTCGCGAAACCAGCGGCCGGCCTGGTAATCCCAGAAGGTATAGCGATGCGGTTCCGGATGCAGCGCGCGGAACGCATCGGTCAGGCCCAGATTGAGCAGGTGGCGGAACCGCGCGCGGCTTTCCGGCCGGCAGAGCGCATCGTCGCGCCAGCCGACCGGGTCGTAGACGTCGTCATCGGTCGGGCAGATGTTGTAGTCGCCGGCCAGCACGAAGGGGATCTCCGTGGCGAGCAGGGAGCGGGCATGGACGATCAGCCGCTCCATCCAGGCGAGCTTGTAGGGGTATTTATCGGTGCCGACCGGGTTGCCGTTGGGGAGGTAGATCGATGCGATGCGCACCCCCGCGATGGTCGCCTCCAGATACCGGGCCTGTTCGTCCGATGCATCACCGGGCAGGCCACGCAGGACATCGGTCATCGGTAGGCGGGAGAGCAGGGCGACGCCGTTATAGCTTTTCTGGCCCAGCACCTCGATCTGATAGCCCAACGCCTTCAATTCGAGTTCGGGGAAGCCCGCCGCCTCGGTCTTGATCTCCTGCAGGCAGACGACATCCGGCCGCGCCTCGGCGAGCCAGGCGAGCACGTTCGGCAGGCGCGCCCGCAGCGAATTGACGTTCCAGGTGGCGATCTTCATGGGGAGTTAGTGCCGCACTGGCGCTGAAATACCAATCGGAATTTAGGGCCTGGCGAACAAGACCCGCCTGGGGAACGAGCGGGGCTTAAACCGCGAAGGAACTGCCGCAGCCGCAGGAGGAGGTCGCGTTCGGGTTGCGGATCTGGAACGACGAGCCGGCCATTTCCTCGATGAAATCCAGTTCGGCGCCGTTCATCAGGTCGAGCGAGGTCTCGTCGACCACCAGCACCGCGCCGTCGCGCTCGAAGACGTGATCATCGTTCTGCCGCTCGGTCTCGAAGGTGAAGCCGTATTGGAAGCCCGAGCAACCGCCGCCGGAGACGGCGATGCGCAGGAAGGTGCCCGGCACCGGCTCCTGGGCAATCAGATACGCGACACGCCGCGACGCGCTTTCCGAAATGCCGACGCTGCGCCCCTCAATCACGTTCCCACCTTCGGGCATCCATGCCTCCGCTTCGGTTACTCGACTCATCGTGACACCAGTATGTAGGATCTCGGGGGGATCTGTCCAAGGTGTCGCTTTGGGTGGGGTGATCAGGGCGTCGTCGGACAGGCCGGCGCGGGGAATTTGTGCCGCCAAAATAGGGGTATCGCGCGCCCTTATTTTGCCTCCAGGAGGTTCCGCTTAGATCGCCCGTAGATAACAAAAATAGCAACCGCGAAGGTAAGCGCCGTTATGGCTGTGCTCGGGCCGAGGCCGACCGCCCCGTGAGCAAGAAGGTCGCCGCCCGCCGTGCCGGCGGTCCGGATTAGAGCGATAATGATCCAGTAGCTGAAAACGTCATGCCGGACGGCGCGCCACCGCACCGCGAGGACAACCAGCGCCGCCGTGGCCGATATGAGCATCGCCCAGAGATTTCCAAGCCCTGCCGGGTAGGACAGGTAATCGCCCCCAAAGGTTCCAAGGACCCCGGCCAGCACCATCGACGTCCAGTAAAATCCATTGATCGGAATTTGGTTTCCGCTGCTTGCGTCCCGGCCGGCGAACCGCCAAACCACGTTTACCGCAAGCAAGACCAGAGCGACGGCGGGAATAGAATAGGCCAAACCTATTTTAAAATCGTGGAAGCTGTCGGCCACATTTGTCGCCGCCGCCCTAATGATTATAATAGCCGCCCAAAAAAGATATATTGAGTTGTCTTTTATCCAATTCGCGGCCAGAAAGACGATCGCCAACAATACTATAAGAATCGGCAGACCGTACAGGTGGCCAAGCCGTAGAACGTCGCTGAGAAAATCTCCCAGGTTCGCGCCAAAAATACTGGCTACGGCCAATGCCGACCAATACCGGCTGTTCACGCTTGGGACAAATTTCACTATTCAAAGCTCCGGTCTGGTTTGGATGGGCGTTTGACGTGATCTTGAGAGGCTCGATTGGAATTTCCCCTGGGCGGTTGGGGAATATGTAAAGTGTCACCCAATTTACCACCGGATTTATCAAAGTGTCACCGGATTTACATCTACCGTTTCCGCAGCTTGATGGCTCTCTCCGGGCAGGCTTGCACGCATAAACCACAGCCGCGACAGGCGTCCGGGTCGATGGCGAATGCCTGTTTTCCACCATGAACGAAGAGCTTGAAACGTCCGATCAGCGGCAGTGCCGCCTTCTCGTGCCGCGGGACGACACGCAGGGCAAGGACGTCATAGGGGCAAATGGGAACGCAAGGTCCTTTGGCCTCGCACCGCATGGGATCGATGACCGGCACCATGGTGCCCGGCTCGAATTTGCAGTCCGGGTCGATGTCGTCGGGCTTGGGCATCCGCGGCATGTCAGCTTTTCCCACTCAGTATTTCCGCAGCGGCGTCTTTCAGGATCTTGGCGATCCGCCGCGCCTCGTCGGGCGTGCAGCCGCGCATGCGCATGAGCGCGCGCTTCAGACTATGTTTGGCGCTGTGAAGGTCGTCGGCCACCTGCGGATCGGCATCACCCAGCCCGGCGAAGGCTTCGCGCACCTGCTCCATGCGGCCGCCGATGCGGGCCAACGCATCGAGGATGCTCTCCGCCTGCGCCTTGTGCTCGGTGAGATGACTCCGGCCGGCCTCGGTGAGGGAATAGAGCTTGCGGTTCCCGTCAGGGGTGACGGCGGCGTGACCGATCTCGTCGAGATAGGTCAGAGCCGGATAGATCATGCCCGGGCTTGGGGCATAAAAGCCGCTCGAACGCTCCTCCAGCAGGCGGATCAGTTCGTATCCGTGTGCCGGCCGTTCGGCCAAGAGTGCCAGCAGGACAAGCTGCAATTCAGCCGAGCCAAGTTTGCGCCCGCCAGGGAAGCCGTCGCCCCCCATGAAGCCACCACCCCCAAAGAAACCATGTCCAAATCCGTGACGTCGGCGATGGTGTCCAATGGCGTGGATGAGGCGATGGAGCGGGTGTTGATTGGAAAAGCCATGTCTAAACATATCGTACGATATAATTTCTGATGGAACCTGGTCAAGCCGAAACCGCAACCGGTTTGAGTAGTCCGTATGGCGCTTGACTCTCGATATGCCTTATGTTCTCGTTATGTTCATGAGTGTAGCGCAAGCCATCGCCGCGTCGGCGGACATGACCCAAGCTGATCCTTCCGAGGATCGGATGGAGGGGTGTGCTTGTGGTTCGGCGGCGGCGGAGCGGACCGAGCGGCATCTGCGGATGCTGCAGCGGCTCGCCGAGATCGGCATGGAACTGGCGGAGGCGGTCGGGCGGCAGGCGCTGGAGCAGGCGAAGGCGGCTTCCGAGCCGGCCGGGACACCACGGCAGCCTGGACCGGATCTGGGGTTGGTGTTCACGCGGCTTTCGCGCTCGGTGCGGCAGACGGTGGCGCTGGAGGCGCGGATCGCCGAGGGGCCGTTGACCCCCCGCGCGGTCTCGGCGGCGATGCTGGACAAGCAGGCGGAGCGTGCAACCCTGGCCGAGACGGATCGCCGGCACCGGCGCAAGGCCCAGGTCGGACGCATCGTGAAGCAGGCGATCAATGCCGAGCTCACCGGGATCAAGGCCTACCAGCGGGAAAGAGAGCTGCGGGAGCGGCTGGAAGACGAGGATGTCGAGACCGATATCGGCGATC
>DATMGU010000066.1:0-14619 GCA_035555315.1 Allostellaceae bacterium | reverse complement strand
ATCCCAGCAGATGCGGGCGATGATCTCGCCGATCGGATGGCTGCCGATATCGGTCTCGACATCCTCGTCTTCCAGCCGCTCCCGCAGCTCTCTTTCCCGCTGGTAGGCCTTGATCCCGGTGAGCTCGGCATTGATCGCCTGTTTCACGATGCGTCCGACCTGGGCCTTGCGTCGGTGCCGGCGATCCGTCTCGGCCAGCGCCGCGCGCTCCGCCTGCTTGTCCAGCACCGCCGCCGAGACCGCGCGGGGGGTCAACGGCCCCTCGGCGATCCGGGCTTCCAGCGCCACCGTCTGCCGCACCGCCCGCGAAATCCGCGTGAACACCAACCCCAGATCCGGTCCGGCCTTTTGCGGTGTCCCGGTCGGCTCGGAAGCCGCCTGGTCCGGCGCTACCTTCGCCTGCTCCAGCGCCTGCCGTCCCACCGCCTCCGCCAGTTCCATGCCGATCTCGGCGAGCCGCCGCAGCATCCGCAGATGCCGCTCGGTCCGCTCGCTCCTTTCCGAACCGCGGGCACAGCCCTCCATCCGCTCCGAGGAGGGACCGTTCGGGGCCGCGTCGCAGGAGGCGATCTCGACCGAGGCTATGGCTTGCGTCATGTCCATGAACGAAACATGAACATGACGCCCGCGAATGTCAAGGGCCGTCGAAGGCCGGCGGAGAACTCACCTGCCCGACGTTTCATTCAGAAACATGGGGATGAGGGCCTAGCGGACCCGTTTATTACGAGCCCGTGGCCCTCGGCGCTGGAACGCGCCCAGGGAGCATATAAATATGTATTGTGTCCCCTAATTCTTATGTATTGTGTCCCCTAATTCTTCTCCCTAATTCTTCATCGTAGTGGACTTCCACCATCTATTCCTCGCCGGCCTCCCGGCGCACTGTCCCCTAATTCACACGTATTGTGGGGCCCGCGAGCCTCTGTGGCATCGCGGCGTGCGGCCCCCTCCTGGGCGATAAACTCTTGAATTCGCCCGCTTTTTACAGCCTCAGATAAGGTTAAGTCATTGAGACTCTTGGATGATTCTGATTTCAATGCTTGACCCTTTGATTTGGTTGTGCTAGGCCAGAAATGCGCAAAGGCGCTTGCGGATTTGGACTCCGCAAAACGCCTTTGTTCCGTGCCCTTATGGAAGGGGCCGGGTAAAGGGGCTACGCCCCCACCGCTATTAAGATCAGCGGCCTTTTGAAGCCGCCCGCGAGGCTTAGTTCGGTGGTCAAGTGGTCCTCTCAGTCTCCGAGGTCTTCAGCCTCGGTCTGCCGCTCTGGGCAGAATGGTTCAGCCGACGCGCCGAAAGGCTTGTTGGCTATCTTTGGATGAAGTTGGCGCTTCATCCGACTCTGAGCCGCCGTCTCCTTTGGAGGTCGGCGGCTCATTCTCTTTGGGAGGAAGGCGATAGACCTCCCCCTCCTTAATCAACTCTCCACGCTTCGCCATGCGAGCAAGTAGGTTGTAGATCACCGTCTTGCCGTTCTTTTCCGACATGCTGGGCAGAATGGGGTTTGTCTGCAGCTCCTCCATGATGGAGCTTGTCGTGGCGCCGGCACTTCCTACAGACGACAGAAACTCAACGATCGCCGCCTTCTGAGGGGAACCATGCGTCTTGATGACGATGGGCGCGCGGCCCGAGACGATGCCTTCTCGGACAGCCGCCATATGCGCATCGTAGCCCGATCGAGTGAACACCCTGCCCATGTGGCGCTTCAAAATCCCCCGATCCTCAAGTTTCTTGATCGTGCCATAGAAGGCCGAACTCGTCCTTTCCAGCGTTTTGCCCAGAGAGGTCAGGTAGATTTCCTTCCTGATCTCTTCGTACGAGGGTGGTTGAGGGGATGACTCGACGATCCGAAGGATTATTGCAGGCCACGAGCTATCGCTGTCACGCATGCGGTGTGGCGCTTTACGCTTTGGCTTTGTCGGCTTCGCTACCTTCTTCGCGACCTCTGGAGGCGCGGCCTCGACGGGATTCTCAGACTTCTGAGTCTCTTTAGAGGGAGCCGGGGCGGAGACTTGAGGCTTGCCGAGGGCCAGTGCCTCGGACGTTGTTTCAATGAGCCGATCTAGCATAGCGGTCCGCTGCCGGATTTCCTCCACGATCAGCGCAAGCCGCTCGCGCTCGGTACGCCATAGCTTGACGTCCTCTTCTGTCGGCAGCTTGGCCTCAAACAATCCAGGAAAGCTCACGGCACACCTCTTATCTCAGAGAGTGATCTCACAAGCGGCGCGTTATCGCAAGAGGGAAATGGAGGATGGATTATGACCTAGATATTGGGAGGGCGTTGGCATGACTATACCATCAGCGCTACAGGCAGGAGCATTTAGCGCCTAAAGTTCCCGTGGATGCGCCGAATCAGGGGCGCGCCTGATCACGGGGCGCCGATAGGCAGAACGCCTATGCAGGGGCGGTGCCGGACTTTGCGAACCTCCCCCTTAAATGGCCTAGATCTGGTCTATCAAAGGGATGCCACGCTTATGGGCAAGGGCCGGGTCTTTTAGGTCGAACAGGCGCATGAGCTTACCACCTCGCTCAGCGTGCCACTGGCGCCATGCACTTAGCGAAATGATTTTGTCCTTCTCGTTCCGGTGATTGCGCTTCTGCTGCACCGCAAGCATTGCTGGGTGAATGAAGCTTCCTTTGAACGGGGGCACTCGTGCGTCCTTCATGTAAAGGCCATCGGCCCGAACCTCCGCTGTCGCATCGGGCTGACGGCGACGCTTCGCATCCTCGGATAGGAAAAGATAGATGATCTCGCCGACCTTGAGCCGAACGCCCTGACCAAGATCTAGGAACTGTTCCTTGATGTGTGCGGCAATCTTTGGTGCCGTCGCCGACAGCGCGCGGACGATGATATCGGATTTGGTTTCTGACACGGCGATGTGTGCCGGCGATCGCCCGGCCGATCGGCGAGGCCGGCGTCTCGATGATCTCCAGCGCCGCCGGCATGAACTCGGTCTCGTGCCGCCCGCCGGTAAGGCGCGGCTTGGTTGGCGGCTTCAGCGGGATCACTTGCGCGGAGGTCGTTTGGGCGGAAGTCGTTTGCGCGGCAGCCATCAGATGACCTCCTGCAGCGAAAACCCCGCCTGGGCGCGGTGCAGGCTGGCATAGCGGCCGCCGCGCTCGATCAGCTCGTCATGGCTGCCGTCCTCGACCAGCCGGCCGCGCTCGATGGTGAGCAGCCGGTCGCAGCCGCGCACCGTCGACAGCCGGTGGGCGATGATCAAGACCGTCCGGCCGGCGCAGATCCGCCGCATGTTGCGCTGGATCGCCTGTTCGGATTCGTAATCCAGCGCGCCCACCCATGTCCGCGAACGAGTGTCACCTATCTCTCCAGTCCATACATAGGGAGAGGAGTAGGTCCGTGATGTCGCTGGCCGGATCCATCCCGTCAAATCCCCTGTGCGGAATTACCAGTCGAGCGGGGCTAGTCGAGCGGGGCCGGCGCCGGCAGGGTCACGATCCGGGCGCTGGCGCCATCGCCGAGGCGGATCTCCAGATGCGCGGTCCGCCAGCTGCGCCGATACGACGCCGGATCGTCCGGTCGGATCAGCGCCGCCGAGGCGTTCTGACCGACGAGGGTGGTCACCCGTTGCGGCTGACCGGGCGCTATCGGCTGCATGCCGATGGCGCTGTTGAACGTGGGGATGCCGCCGATGCCGGTTGGATCGAATGGCGTCGTGCGCGTCGGCGACGCCTCGACATCGATCGATTCGGCCGGCATGCGGGTGCCGTCGGCCGCCACCAGATCGGCCGCCCGCATCGGAGCCGGATCCAGCGAACGGACCTCGATGACGTCGACATCCTGGCCGGAGACAAACCGGGCCACCACCTGGTTAAACCCCGGCGCCGCGTTCGGATCGACGGGCGCCACACCGGTACCGAAGCCGATCTCGGCGCAGCCGGCCAGCCCTATCGCCGCGAAGGCGAAGAGGACGACGCGAGACAAGAAGGGCGGCATTTACGACACCACATAAGGGTCGAACGAGCCCCGGATCTTGCTGTCGAGATCCTGGTCGAGGTCCTGCATCAACTGTTCGGTCATGGTGTAGAAGACCCGGTCCCGATCATTGAGCGTGATATCCTCCGCCACGGTGCGCGATCTTGTGGCGCTGGCGGTCACGCTGCGCACCGGCGACCCGTGATCGTCGAGCAGATCGACCCGCAAGGCGACCGACGCGTCATACCGCTGGGACTGATCCTTGGTGAAAGCGCCGCGCAGCCCGGGCGTCAGCCGGAGGTCGATCTCCTTCACACTCGCATCGGTGATCGTGACGCGCACACGCTGCGGGCTCGACGGGTCCGTGGCCTTCAGCCGGTCGCGCGCCCAGTTCGCGACCGCGCGCGCCGGCGGGATCGGAAATGTCTGTTCGACAAAGGGCGGCTTGAACGGTGGCTCGTATTCGTCGCGGATATCGACGATCGAGGCCCGCAGCACGATCGGCGGCTTGTTGGTGAAGCGGATGTCGGCGAATTGCGGCGGCGGGGGCGGCGCCGATGAACACGCGGCGACCAAGAAGACGGTAAGCGCGAGGGGGGCGAACAGCGTGGCGAGGGCGGCGAGACGACGCGGCATCATGTCTCTCAAGGCTCCGGTCGGGATTTGGGGATTGCAAGGGATCTTGCGGTTTCGGCGGAACGCACTCAGGATTCGGCGAGATGCCGCCGGACAAGGGGAGCGACGGTGGAGCGACAGCTGGTCAATCTCGCATGCGGCCCACCCCTGTTCAAGCTGGCCTCATATAAGACGATCCTGGTTCACGACTGGTTCCCATGAAATCGGACGCCGCGATCCGGACGGCCCTGCTTCTCCTGATAGCCGCCGGTATCGCGCCGATCGGAGTGGCCGATGCGGCGTGGCTGCCCGCGGTGTCGGTGATCGCGAGCGATCGGCTGGACATCGCCGGCGCGGGCGTCATCCCGCTCTATGCGAGGCATGACGGGCAATCGCGCGACCTCGCGGCACCGCAGCCGGATATCACCCGCGTGGTGATCGTGATCCACGGCAGAGCGCGCAATGCCGATGTCTACCTGCGTACCGCCGAGGCGGCGGTCGCGGCGGCCGGGACCTACGGTCGGGGCACCTTGCTGATCGTGCCGCAATTCCTGGCCGATCGCGATGTCGCGGCCCCGTCGCCGCCGCCAGCCCCGCTACATTGGGGCATCACCGGCTGGATCGATGGCAAACCCGCGCATGGGCCGGCCCATGACGGCGGAACGACACGGGGTCCGGCGGCGATCAGCTCGTTCGACGTGATCGACGGCATCCTCGATCGTCTCGCCGACCGGGGTCGCTTTCCGAATTTGACGCAGGTGGTCCTGGCCGGCCATTCGGCGGGCGGACAGATGGTGCAGCGCTACGCGGTGGTGGGGCGCGGGACCGCCGCGTCGCGGCAGTTGGGCATCGCCGTCCGCTATGTCGTCGCCAACCCGTCATCCTATGTCTATTTCAGCACCGATCGCCCCGCTCGGGATGGCTCGGCCGTCTGTCCCGGTTTCAATCGCTGGAAATACGGCCTTGTCGACATGCCGCCTTATGCGGCGGCCCAGTCAACAGCGGGGGCCGGCGGATTGGAGGCCGGGTACGCGGCGCGCGACGTGGTCTATCTGCTGGGTGCCGCCGACACCGACCCGCGACAGCCGGCCCTCGACAAATCCTGCGCCGGAGAGGCACAGGGTCCGTCGCATTATGCCCGTGGCCTGGCCTATTGGCGCTATCTGCGCGCACGCCATCCCACCGGTCTCGCCCACCGGCTATGGCCGGTTCCCGGTATCGGCCATGATGGCCGCGGGATGCTGCTCTCCGCCTGCGGGCTGGCCGCCCTGTTCGACCGGCCCGGCTGCGATACGCCGTGACCGGGCGCCATGCGTGATCAGCCGCGCCGATTGTCCAGGCTAAGCGGACCGGCGCCATGGGCCACGACGAACAGAAATCCGCCGGCCATGGTCAGGTTCTTGAGAAAGTTCACCATCTGGCCCTGGTCGGCGAAGTTGTTGTGGAAAGCCAACGCCGTCACCACGCAGAACACCGCCAGAACCGCGGCGACCCAGCGGGTCTTGAAGCCCACGAGCAAGGCGAGACCGCCGCCCAGCTCGATGATCACCGAGATGACATAAGCGACCATCGGCAGCGGCAACCCGCCCTTGGCGATATAGCCGATGGTGCCCGACGGATGGGTCAGCTTGCCAAAGCCGCCAAGCACGAAGATCACGCACATCAACACACGGCCAAGCACCGGCAGGTAACGCATCGCAGAGGTCATGGAGCGGCTTCCCAATCACAGTCGCGGGCACGAAGCACCCGCTGAAGTCTATGATTAAGCCGGATATCCACCCGACCGCGCAAGATTGTGCGGGTACATCTCTATGGTTGAGGTGCGCCCGGCCCGTGCGGCAGGATGACGCGCCTGAAACTTGCCCGCCGGTCCACCGCCATGTATGTGCCCGCCGCCTTCGCCGCCGACGATCCGGCCGAGCTTGCCCGGCTGATCCGCCAAAACGCTTTCGCCACGGTAATCTCAACAGGGGCCGACGGGCTGATCGCCAGCCATGTGCCGCTGCTGTACCGCCCGGACCAGGGCCGCCACGGCACCTTGGTCGGACATTTGGCTGGGCCGAACCCGCAGGTCGAGGCCATCCGGGCCGGCGCGTCGATGCTCGCGATCTTCAGCGGGCCGCATGCCTATGTTTCGCCCGGCTGGTATCAGACGGCGCCGGCCGTGCCGACCTGGAACTACGTGGCCGTCCACGCCTCGGGACACGCCAGGGCGCTCGACGATGCCGCCGCGGCCGCCGTGGTGGCGGAGCTGGCGGCGGTTTACGAGGCCGGCCGTGATCCGCCCTGGCGCTTCGCCGATCAGCCGCCCGCCTTCCTCGCCGGCATGCTGCGCGGCATCGTCGCCTTCGAGATCCCGATCGATCGGCTGGAGGGCAAGGCGAAGCTGAGCCAGAACCGCGGCCAGGCGGATCGGGCCGGGGTGGTTCAAGGTCTGCGGGCGGAGAACGATCCGGGCGCTCAGGCGCTGGCCGATCTTATGGCCGCTTCTGTCCTTTAGGCCCTGGGGCGGATTGCGCCGAGACGGCGCGGGCCTATAGATTGCGCCGGCATGAAGAGCGCGCTTCCCGTTTCCATCCTCCCCGCTTGCCGCCGATTCTGGCGCGCCGTGTCGCTCGCACTGGCGCTCGGCCTGTCGACGGTATCTCAAGCCGTCGCGGCTACCCCGGCGCCGGCACCCTCGGCCGCCGTGCCTTCGGCGCAGCAGCAGACGCTGACCGAGCTGCAACAGCTGGTCGGCACGCTGCAGGACGATGCGGCGCGCAAGAAACTGATCGACCAGTTGAACGCGCTGATCGCGGCCCAGCGCGGCCTGAAGCCGCCGGCGCCGACACCGGTCGGCATCCTGGAAAGCGTGTCGGACCATCTCCAGAACATGAGTCAGGAGTTCGTCCAGGCCGCCGTGATCGTGATCGACGTGTCGCGCCTCTGGCACTGGATCGAGGCCGTGGCGAATGACGCCGCCGCGCGGGCCCGCTGGATCGATGCCAGCCTCAGCCTCGCCATCGCCCTGGCCGCCGCGCTGATCGCCGAAACCATCACGCGCGCCGTGCTGCGCCGGGTGCGCCGGAAGCCGGGCGAGCGGCGGGACGATCGATGGCCGGTCCGCCTGGCCTTCGCCGTGATGCGCCTGATCGTCGAGTTGCTGCCGCTCATCGCCTTCGGGGTCGCCGCCTTCGCGGCGCTGCCCTTGACCCGGCCGCAGGTCTCGACCAGCGCCGTGGTGATCAGCCTGTTCATCGCCACGCTGAACAGCCGCGCGATCCTGACCCTCGCGCGCGTCCTGTTGCTGCGCGACGGATCGATCGCCCCGTTGCTGCCGATCGGCGAGGAGTCGGCGGGGTATCTTTACGTTTGGACCCGCCGCTTCACCCTCTGGCTCGCCTATGGCTATGCCGCCGGACAGGTGGCGTGGTGGCTCGGTGTGCCGGGCGGCGTCAATTCGCTGCTGCTGAAAGCGGTCGCCCTGGTGGTGAGCGCGCTCGCCATCGCCTTCGTGCTGCAGAACCGGCAGGCCGTCGCCACCTGGCTGCGGGGACGGCGCGACGCGGCCGGTACCGAGCCCACGCGGCAGCGATCGGCCGTCCGCATCCTGCGCGACCGCTTCGCCGATGTCTGGCATGTGCTGGCCGTGCTCTACATCGTGGCCTTGTTCGCGGTCTACGCGCTGCGGATCGAGGGCGGCTTCATATTCGTCGGCCGGGCGACCTTGTTCACCATGGCCATCGTCACCGTGTCGCGCCTGCTGGTCGCCGCCATCAACCAGATCGCCCGGCGCGGCTTTGCCATCGGCGACGAGTTGAAGGCGCGGTTTCCGTCGCTGGAGACGCGCGCCAATCGCTATCTGCCGATCCTCACCACCACGGTGACGACGGTGATCTATGTGTTCGGCGCGCTGTGCTTGCTGGAGGTCTGGGGTGTCGGCTCGTTCTCCTGGCTCGGCACCGGCATCGGCCGGCAGCTCACCGGATCGCTGGTCACCATCGGCGTGGTTCTGCTGATCGCATTCCTGGTCTGGGAGGTGATCAACGCCGCGATCGAGCGGTATCTGACCGTGGCGATCACCGGCGAGCGGACCAAGCGCACCGCCCGCATCCGGACGCTGCTGCCGCTGCTGCGCAACGTCTTCGCCGTCATACTGTGGGTCCTGGTCGGCTTGCTGGTGCTGTCGGAACTGGGCGTCAACATCGCGCCGCTGCTGGCCGGTGCCGGCGTCGTCGGCCTGGCGATCGGCTTTGGCTCGCAGGCACTGGTCAAGGATCTGATCAACGGGTTGTTCATGCTGCTCGAAGACACGGTCGCGGTCGGCGACGTGGTCGATCTGGGCGGCGGTCATACCGGGGTGATCGAGGCGATCTCGATCCGCACCATCAAGCTGCGCGATGTGGCCGGCGCGGTCCATACCATGTCGTTCAGCGAAGTGACCAAGGTCATCAACCTGACCAAGGATTTCTCGTATTTCGTGGTCGAGACGGCCCTGACCTACGACAGCGACGTCGATCGCGCGCTCTCGGTCCAGCGGCGGGTCGCCGAGGAGATGAAGGCCGATTCCGGCTTCGGCTGGATGATGCTGGACGAGTTCGAGACGCTGGGCGTCGATGCGCTGGGGCCGACCACGGTGACGCTGAAGGGCCGCATCAAGACCCTGCCCGGCCGGCAATGGACGATCGGCCGTGAGTTCAACCGCCGCCTCAAAACCGCCTTGCCGGCGGCCGGGATACCGTTCCCCAATACCGTGGCCGCCCCCTCCCTCGCCCAGGAATTCGCTACGATCCTGGAAAAACTGCACGGGGCGGATCTGGCGAAGGCGGGTCAACCGGCCGCCGCCGGACAAATTAAGCCGCCCCGTAAATCCAAGCCCGCCTAGCCTGGGACGCCTAAACCTCGGCCGCCTCGGCGACCAAGGCATCCAGCGCCTCGGTGTCGGCGGCGCGCAGCACCCGGTCGGCGGTCGCCCGGTCGAAGCCGGCGCGCGCCAGGGTCGCCAGATCCTTGGGATAGAGGTCGTCGCGGCGCGTGCGATCGCGATAGGGGCCGAGACGGCGGCGCCGCGCCAGGGCCGCCGCCGCCGCGAGGTCGCCGCCGGGGCGCAGTTCCGCCGCCTGGTCGAGCACCTCGGCGGCGGTCGCCCGATCGATGCCCTTGCCGGCGAGCCGCGCGCCGATCGCGCGGGAGGAAGCACCGCGCCGGTGCTGACTGGCGATCTGGGCGGCCGCGTAGACCCGGTCATCCAGCAAGCCGGCGCGGCAATAGCGCAGCAGCAGCGCCTCGACCCAGCCGGTCGCCTCGGCGAGGTCCGTGCCATGCGCCTCGACCGAGCGGCGAACCCGGCGCATTAACACCCGGCGCACGCCTGCGACCGAGCTTTGGAAGCGTTCGAGATAGGCCAATGCCGCCTTATGCAGATACGCCTCCGTCACCACCCGTGGCGCGCGGGCGGACCGGGGTCGGGTCGGCTCGCGGGGGGTGGAGGAAGGGTCCGGGTCGTTCATAATGATCGGAAAAGGCGAAATGACATGGAAACAGAGCTTACCCGCGCGATCCGGCGATTGACACCCTGTCCTGCCCTATCCATAGTCCACGGCTTCGGAAAACGGCTCCGGCATGGATCGTGCCGGGGAGCGGAGCGAAAGATGAGCTGCCACAGGAACTTCATCGGCCGAAAGGAACAGCGCGCTGTGCGGCCGACGCTCGGGCAGCGACGACGATAGGCGTCATATTTCCGCCTTAACCTCCGCTCGTCCTACCATCGCCCCTCAAAGGGAGCCTTTTCTATGATTTCCGCCGTTATGCCGACCTATGCCCGGTACAACCTCGCCTTCGAGCGGGGCGAGGGTGCCTATCTCTATGACATCGAGGGCGGCAAGCACCTCGATTTCGCCAGCGGCATCGCCGTCAACGCGCTGGGCCACAGCCATCCGCATCTGGTGGAGGCGCTGGTGCGCCAGGGCACCAAGCTGTGGCACACCTCGAACCTGTACCAGATCCCGGAGCAGACCAAGCTCGCCGAGCGGCTGGTCGCCAGCACCTTCGCCGACACGGTGTTCTTCGGCAATTCCGGGGCCGAAGCCGGCGAATTGGCGATCAAGATCGTGCGCAAATACCATGACGATGCCGGCAACCCGGACAAGTACCGGATCATCACCTGTTCCGGCGCGTTCCATGGCCGGACGCTGACGACCCTGGCCGCGGCGGGCAACCCGAAATACCTGAAGGGCTTCGCGCCCGATGTCGACGGCTTCGACAATGTCGCGTTCGGCAACCTCAACGAACTGCGCGCGGCGATCGGGCCGCAGACCGCCGCCATCATGGTCGAGCCGGTGCAGGGCGAGGGCGGCGTGCGGCCGGCGACGCTGGACTACCTGCGGGCGCTGCGCGAGGTCGCCGACGAGTTCGGGCTGTTGCTGGTGTTCGACGAGGTGCAATGCGGCATGGGCCGGACCGGCAAGCTGTTCGCCCATGAATGGGCCGGCGTGACGCCCGACGTGATGATGATCGCCAAGGGGCTGGGCGGCGGCTTTCCGGTTGGGGCGTGCCTCGCGACCGAAAAGGCCGCCTCCGGCATGACGCCCGGCAGCCATGGCTCGACCTTCGGCGGCAATCCGCTGGCCATGGCGATCGGCAACGCGGTGCTCGACGTCATGCTGGAGGACGGCTTCCTGGAATGCGTCGACCGGCATGCCCGGATGCTGTGGAACAAGCTGGTCGGCACCGTCGCCAAATACCCCTCGGTGATCGAGGAGGTGCGCGGCGCCGGCATGATCCTCGGCCTGAAATGCGTGGTGCCGAATACCGAGATGGTCGACCGGCTGCGGCAGAACGGGCTGCTGACCGTGTCGGCGGCCGAGAACGTCGTCCGCATCCTGCCGCCGCTGATCATCGGTCAGACGGAGATCGACGAGGCCGTGCGCATCATCGACACCGTCTGTCGGACCTGGGCCGCGTGACGCGATGGCTCCCGATGCGATAACCCCGATGACAACCGATCACCCCAAGCACTTCCTCGATATCGACCGGCTCGACCGGGGCGAGCTGCGACGGATCCTGGATCGCGGGCTCGCCTATAAGCGACCCTCCGCTCGGCCCCCCGGCGATCTCGTGCCACCGGATCGGCCGTTCGTCGGCAAGACCCTGGCGATGATCTTCGAGAAGCCGTCGACCCGGACCCGGGTGAGCTTCGAGGTTGCCATGAAACAGCTGGGCGGCGATGTGGTGGTGATCTCCGCCTCCGACAGCCAGGTCGGCCGGGGCGAAAGCATGGCCGACACCGCCCGCGTGCTGTCGCGCTATGTCGACGCGGTGATGATCCGCACCAACCAGCAGGCGAAACTGGAAGAATTCGCCCGCTACGCGACGGTGCCGGTGATCAACGGGCTGACCGATCAGAGCCACCCTTGCCAGCTGATGGCCGATCTCATGACCATCGAGGAGCGCAAGGGAGCGTTAGCCGACCAGGTGGTCGCCTGGACCGGCGACGGCAACAACGTGGCGGCAAGCTGGATCCACGCGGCGGCGCGCTTCGATTTCGAGCTGCGCCTCGCCTGTCCGGAAAGCCTGCGCCCGCCGCAGCCCCTGCTCGACTGGGCGCTCCGGGAGGGCGCCCGTGTCAGCGTGTTGCACGACGCGGCCGAAGCGGTCGCCGGCGCCGACTGCGTGGTGACCGATACCTGGGTGTCGATGGGGGCGGAGACCAGCGTCAACCGGCATAACCTGCTGGCGCCCTATCGGGTCGACGAGCGGCTGATGGCCGCCGCGAAGCCCGATGCGATGTTCCTGCACTGCCTGCCGGCCAAGCGCGGCCAGGAGGTCACCGCCGGGGTCATCGACGGGCCGCAATCGGCCGTCTGGGACGAGGCGGAGAACCGCCTGCACGCGCAGAAGGGCATCCTCGCCTGGTGCCTGGCGTGATCGGCCGGCTCCTCCCGATCCCGTCGCATCACGCCCTTTAATCGATCATGGAAGCTGCCACCGATCCGCGGGACGATCTGATCCGTCCGTTCCAGATCGACCCCTTCGCGCTGCGCGGCCGGATGGTTCGGATCGGCGGCACGCTGGATCGGATCATCGGCCAGCACGGCTATCCGGACGCCGTCGCCGTGATGCTGGGCGAGGCGGTGGCCCTGGCCGCCATCCTGGCCGGCGCCTTGAAATATGACGGCGTGTTCACCCTGCAGACCAAGGGCGACGGACCGATCAGCCTGATCGTCGCGGATGTCACCACCGCCGGTGCCGTGCGCGGCTATGCGCAATACGATGCCGAGCGGCTGGCCAGGGCGATCGCCACCCCCGGCCCCGGCGGGGCGCCGATCGGCAATTCGGTGCCCCGGCTGCTGGGGGCGGGCTATCTCGCCTTCACCGTCGACCAGGGCGAATATACCGAGCGCTACCAGGGCATCGTCGAGCTGGTCGGCCGCACCCTGACCGAATGCATCCACCATTATTTTCGCCAATCCGAGCAGATCGAGGCCGGTATCCGCATCGCCGTCGAGCGCGAGCCCGCGACCGGAGCCTGGCGTGCCGGCGGGTTGATGATCCAGCGCCTCCCAGCCATCGGGGGCAAGGATTCGGAGGGCACCGATCTCGTTGAAACGCGGATGAGCTTCGGCGGGGAATTCGCGGTCGAGGCGCAGGACGAGGGCTGGCGCGACGCCATGGTGCTGCTCGGCACCGCCGGCGCCACCGAGTTGACCGACCCCGACCTCACCTCGGAAGCGCTGCTGTTCCGGCTGTTCCACGAATCCGGCGTGCGGGTCTATCCGCCCCAGCCCTTGATGGCGCAGTGCCGCTGCTCCCGCGACCGCATCGAATTCATCCTCGGCACGCTGCCGGTCGAGGATACCAGCGAGCTCGAAGTCGACGGCAAGGTCGTGGTGACCTGCGAATTCTGCGGCACGCCCTACCGGTTCGAGCCGGACGAGGTTGCGGCGCTGCATGCGGAGCGGGAATAGCCCTAGACACTCATACCGACCGCTCATCGCCGCATAACGCGGCGCGGCCGTCCAACCACCACAAATCAAGAATTTCGCATCAGCCCGAGTGCCGTTTTCGACACAAAGCGGTCAACTCATACTGGGCATGGCAAGAGCAGCCCTCGGGAGCCCATCCGGTTCGGCGACAAGACCGTCCGCTCCGGCGGCTTCCAGTTCATCGCGGCTGCCGTATCCCCAAAGAACGCCGAGGGCACGGATCTTGTTTGCGTGCGCTCCGGCAACATCGTAGCGACGGTCGCCGACCATGACGCAATGGCTTTGTCTTAGCGTGTGCCTCTCGATGATATGAGAGATAAGTTCAGGCTTGTGGTCCAGGGCGCCGCCGGCCTCAGAGCCATAGATACCTTCGAAAAATGTTGTGAGATCAAGATGATCAAGGATAAGTTGAGCGAAGTTCCTGCGTTTTGATGTAGCCAGAAGTAGTTGCGCGCCTGCTCGCCGCATCTCAGCCAGCGCCTGAGCAATACCTGGATATAGCGTGCAGTTGAAAAGGCCACTTTGACCATAGTCCGCCCGATAGGCACTTACTGCTTCAGCAACCCGGTCGTCACCATAGGGCTCCAGCAGCAACCGCATAACGTCGTCTATCGGTGGCCCAATGATAGCCGATATGTCCAGCGACGGCTCCGGCACATGGCCGAGGGCGCGAAGCGCAGCCCGGCAGCTCGACAAAATACCAGGCTGTGAGTCGATTATGGTGCCGTCAAGGTCCAGGAGAATTGTAGGAGCGGGAGATGGCATAGCGGAGCATAACGCGTTTTCCCCTGTTGGCCACAGCCGCTTTCCACCAAACCCGGACGGTGCCTATCTCAAAACTTATGGCGGTTGGCATCAGACCGATGCGAAATCCGGCGCGAATACCGTAGCGCCCTCTTCCGCGCCGCTCACCGCGCGGCGGAGTACGCCGAACAGCTCGCGGCCGGTGCCTTTGGCGTTGCGCCGCATGTCGAGGGTCGCCGGCACGCGGGCGGCCAGCACCGCCGGGTCGACGAGCAGGTCGAGCGTGCCGGCATCGACATCGAGGCGAACGAGATCGCCGTCCTCGACCCGCGCCAGCGGCCCGCCCTCGGCGCTCTCCGG
>DATMGU010000065.1:0-1795 GCA_035555315.1 Allostellaceae bacterium | reverse complement strand
ATTCGGCTGTGAGGGCAAGGTCGGTCATTGCGCGAGCGTTTGGCAGGGAAACCGGGTCGGATCAAGCAGGAACCGCCCCCCATATAGGAATTGCACGGCTAAACCCAAGTCAGTGGACTATTCGCAGCAGCGCCACCGCCCAATACGCCAGTGCCGCGACGCCAGCCGAGGCAGGAATGGTAATCACCCAGGCATAGACGATCGAACTGGCCACGTTCCAGCGCACCGCCGAAACCCGCCGCGCCGCGCCGACGCCGACGATGGCCCCAGTGATGGTGTGGGTGGTGGAGACGGGAACGCCGAGCCAGGTGGCCATGAACAGCGTCGCGGCGCCGCCGGTTTCCGCGCAAAATCCCTGCATCGGCGTCAGCTTGGTGATCCGCAGTCCCATGGTGCGGACGATCCGCCAGCCGCCCATCAAGGTACCCATCGCCATTGCTGCCTGGCACGCCAGCACCACCCAGAACGGCACCGAGAATTCCGTACCCAGATGTCCCTCCGAGTAGAGCAGCACGGCGATGATGCCCATGGTTTTTTGGGCATCGTTGCCGCCATGACCGAGCGAATACATCGACGCCGAGACGAATTGCAGGATACGGAAAGCGCGATCGACCGCGAACGGCGTCGACCGGACCGACGCCCAGGACACGATCGCGACCAGCACCAGCGCCAGCAAAAATCCAACCAGCGGCGACAGCACGATCGCGGCCAATGTTTTCGACAGCCCGCCCCAGACCGCGGCCGAAATTCCGGCCTTGGCCATCCCAGCCCCGACCAGTCCTCCGATCAAAGCGTGCGAACTGGAGGACGGTATCCCCAATCCCCACGTGATCAGGTTCCAGACGATGGCGCCGATCAACGCGGCGAATATCACCTGCGCGTCGATGACGCTGGGCTCGATGATGCCGGTGCCGATCGTATTGGCGACGTTGAGCCCGAACACCAGGAAGGCGACGAAATTGAAGAACGCCGCCCACAGCACCGCGTATTGCGGCCGCAGCACCCGAGTCGAGACAATCGTCGCAATCGAGTTGGCGGCGTCGTGCAACCCGTTGAGGAAGTCGAACAGCAGCGCGACTGCGATTAATCCGACCAGGATCGGAAGACCAAGCGTGGCATCCACTGCGCGGCCCTGCCCTATACCTGTTCGATTACGATGCTGTTGATCTCATTGGCGACGTCGTCGAAACGATCGGCGACTTTCTCAAGATGGTCGTAGATCTCGGCGCCGACGATGAAATCCATCGTGTTGGCGTTGCGATGCTTGAGAAAAAGCTCCTTCAGGCCGATGTCGTGGAGATCGTCGACCCGGCCCTCCAGCTTGGTCACTTCCTCGGTAATGGCCGTCAGCATGGCGACGTTGTTACCGATCGATTGCATCAAGGGCAGCGCGCGGCCGACGAGATTGGCGCATTCGACCAGCAGCGTTCCCATTTCGCGCATCGGCGGCTCAAACGTCCGCACCTCGAACAAGATGACGGCTTTGGCGGTCTGCTGCATCTGATCGATGGCATCGTCCATCGAGGTGATCAGGTTCTTGATATCGCCGCGGTCGAACGGTGTGATGAAGGTCCGGCGTACCGCGGTGAGCACCTCGCGGGTGATATTGTCGGCGTCATTTTCAAACTGATTGACGCGCTGACAGAATACCGGCGTCTCCTCGCCGCCGCGCAGCATGCCCTGCAACGCCAGCGCGCCCTGCACGACCGTCTGGGAGTGGCGGGCAAACAGATCGAAAAACCGCTCCTCCTTGGGGAGAAAGGCGCGAAACCAACGCAGCATCTCTGGTGTCCAT
>DATMGU010000064.1:0-34220 GCA_035555315.1 Allostellaceae bacterium | reverse complement strand
CACCCCTCCAGCTACGAGACGACCGAGACCTCGCTCGGCCTGTCGATGCGCTGGGCGGAACGCTCGAGGGCGGCCTTCGTGCCGCGCCCCGGCTATGGCCTGTTCGGCATCGTCCAGGGCGGCGTGCATCTGGATCTGCGGTTGAGATCGGTCGAGAACCTCACCGCGATCGGCTTCGACGGCTACGCGGTCGGCGGCCTCGCCGTCGGCGAGGGGCAGGAGACCATGTTCGCCGTGCTGGACGGGACGGTGCCGGCCCTGCCCGCCGACCGGCCGCGCTATCTCATGGGCGTCGGCACGCCCGACGATCTGGTCGGCGCCGTGGCACGCGGCATCGACATGTTCGATTGCGTGATGCCGACCCGTTCCGGCCGCACCGGCCAGGCCTTCACCCGGCGCGGCAAGGTCAATCTGCGCAACGCCCGCCACATGGACGATACGCGACCGCTCGACGCCGACTGCCGCTGCCCCGCCTGCACGAACTATTCGCGCGCCTATCTGCACCATCTGCAGCGCGCCCAGGAAATCCTGGGGGCGGTGCTGCTGACCTGGCATAACCTCACCTATTACCAGGATTTGATGGCCGGCCTGCGCACCGCGATCGAGGCCGGCGGCTTGGCGGCGTTCGTCGAGGAATTCCGGCGGGGCCAAGCGCTGGGCGATATCGAACCAAACCCGAGCTGATCCTCCGCCGACTTCACAGGACGGCACTGGAAATTTTGGAATGGTGGCAAGATATGCTACCAAAGCTGCCTAAAAGGATTGCCCTCATGTCGAACGTCTCGAAGGTTTCCAAGGTCAGTGTGGCCCTCACGACTGAAATGGCTGCTTTGGTGCAGCAGGCAGTTGCCAGCGGCGAATACGCCTCTGGGAGCGAGGTTATCCGTGAGGCGCTGCGGGAGTGGAAACTTCGGCGGACGCTGAAATTGCCTGAACAGGATGAACTCCGGCGATTGTGGGCCGAAGGGTTGGCCAGCGGCCCTGGCCGGTTTGAAAGCATCGAATCCATCAAGCGTGAGGCGCGCCGCCAGCTTGGCGCCACTCCGGCCGTCGGGTGAGCCTGTTTGGCTCATGTCAGCCGCACCGCGCGCGCCGAAGACGACCTGATCAAGATTTGGCTCTACATCGCTCAGCACAACCCAAATTCCGCCGATATGCTTCTCGACAAGATAGATGCTGCTTGTGAACTCCTTGCGGAGTATCCCGGAACCGGGTCTGCGCGCGTCGATCTTGCACCAGAACTTCGATATTTCGCTGTCGGCCGCTATCTCATTCTCTACCGTGAGGTAAGTAGCGGTATCGAGGTTGTCCGGGTGGCACACGGCGCGCGACATCTGCCGGATTTGTTCCCGGATTCATTTTAGGCAGTCCTTCGCACCCTTAGATCGACGGAGTGCTGAAGTGGTCGAAGGAGTTGAGACCGCATGACGACCGGCTATGAGACGCTGACCCAACTCGGCCAGCCCACGGTCCTGCCGGAGAACCCGGCCTCGGCCCTGCTGGAGAAGGTGTCGAACCCGGAACCCGGGCAGATCTATCTGGTGCGCTTCGCCGTGCCGGAATTCACCTCGCTTTGCCCGCTGACCGGTCAGCCGGATTTCGCCCATCTGGTGATCGACTACGTGCCCGACGCGTATCTGGTCGAAAGCAAGTCGCTGAAGCTCTTCCTCGGCGCGTTCCGCAACCATGGAGCCTTCCACGAGGCCTGCACCGTGGGGATCGCGCGGCGGCTGGTGGCGGAACTGGCGCCGGTCTGGCTGCGCATCGGCGGCTACTGGTATCCGCGCGGCGGCATGCCGATCGACGTGTTCTATCAGACCGGTCCGGCGCCGGACGGCTTGTGGCTGCCGGATCAGGGCGTGCCGCCCTATCGTGGCCGCGGCTGACCCGCGGCCGGCGATCCGGGCGGAGGCGGCGCGGCTGGGCTTCGACGTCATCCGCTTCGCCGCCCCTGCCCTGCCCGCGACGGCGGCACCCGGCCTCGCCCGGTTCCTGGCGGATGGCGCCGAGGGCGACATGGCTTGGCTCGCCCGCGACCCCGACCGTCGATCCGATCCCCGCCAGCTCTGGGCCGAGACCGGCGGCGTCATCGTGCTCGGCATGAATTACGGTCCGGCGGGCGATCCGCTCGCCATCCTGGGCCGGCCCGCGCATGGCGGCATCTCGGTCTATGCCCAGGGACGCGACTATCACGACGTGGTGAAACCCCGGCTGAAACAGCTCGGCCGCTGGCTGGCGACCCGATTCGGCGGCGATCTCAAGGTGTTCGTCGACACCGCCCCTGTTATGGAAAAGCCGCTCGCCCAGGCGGCCGGCGCCGGCTGGCAGGGCCGCCACACCAATCTGGTCTCCCGCGAGTTCGGCTCCTGGCTGTTCCTCGGCGAGATCTTCACGACGCTGGCCCTGACACCCGATCCCGCCGAGGCCGACCATTGCGGCAGCTGCCATGCGTGTCTCGACATCTGTCCGACCCAGGCGTTTCCCGCCCCCTATCGGCTCGACGCCAGGCGCTGCATCTCGTATCTGACGATCGAGCATAAAGGGCATATCCCGGCCGAGTTCCGGGTGCCGATCGGCAACCGCATCTATGGCTGCGACGATTGCCTGGCGGTCTGCCCCTGGAACAAATTCGCGCGACGCACCGCCGAACTGGCGTTCCAGCCGCGCGCCGACCTCGCCGCGCCGCTGCTGGCGGAGCTGGCGCTGCTCGACGATGCGGGGTTCCGGCGGTTCTTCTCGGGCTCGCCGATCAAGCGTATCGGCCGCGACCGGTTCGTGCGCAACGTCCTGATCGCCATCGGCAACAGCGGCGTGCCGGCGCTCGCCCTTGTTGCCGAGACGTTGCTGACCGATGGTTCCCCGCTGGTTCGTGCCATGGTGGTGTGGGCCCTGGGGCGGCTGGACCGCGACCGGCTGCGCCGCCACGTGTCGGTGGCGACGAGCGAAACCGACCCGGATGTGCGGCAGGAATGGCGGATGGCGCTCGACACGAACACCAAGCAAAAGGACACGGCATGAGGCGCGCGGCGAACCTTATTCATCAGGCCTGGCGGCTGTCGAAAGCCTATTGGCAGAGCGAGGAACGATGGAGCGCCTATGGGTTGCTCGGCACGATCGTCGCCTGCAATCTCGGCTCGGTTTATCTCAGCGTGTTGTTCAACTCAGCCAACGGCGAGATGTTCAACGCCATCCAGAAACGCGATCGGGCGGCGTTCTACGCGGCTTTCGGGACGATCGCCCTGCTGATCATGGCCGAATTGTTCGTCGCCATCCTGAACTACGCGATGAACGCCGTGCTGCAGCTGCGCTGGCGGCGATGGCTGACCGACAGCTATATCTCCCGCTGGCTGGAACGCCGCTCCTATTACCGCATGAAGTTCAGCGGCGCGGTCGACAACCCGGACCAGCGTATCCAGGAGGACATCCGCCTGTTCATCTCCGACACCCTGGCGCTGGCCCTGGGGCTGTTGAGCTCGGTCGTCACCCTGGTCTCGTTCTCGACGATCCTCTGGACCTTGTCGGGCAGCGTGGACCTGCCGCTCGGCTTCGCCACGATCACCATCCCCGGCTATATGTTCTGGCTGGCGCTGGTCTATTGCGGCATCGGGTCGGTCATCACCCACCTGATCGGCTGGCCGCTGATCGGCCTCACCAACCGGCAGCAGCGGCTTGAGGCGAATTTCCGGTTCGGCATGATCCGGCTGCGGGAGACCGCCGAAAGCGTCGCCCTCTATAATGGCGAGGCACAGGAGCAGCGCTCGCTGATCGGCGATTTCATGGCCCTTTACGGCAACACCAAGCGCGTCATCTGGAAGCGCAGCCAGCTCGTCGTCTTCAACGTTACCTTCTCGCAGTTCTCGGCGTTCTTTCCCTACTTGTTCCAGGCGCCGCGCTACTTTTCGGGAGCGATCGAACTCGGCACCCTGCAGCGGACCTCCGGCGCCTTCGGCCGGGTCAACGGCGCGCTGTCCTGGTTCATGGACGCCTATACGACCTTCGCGGAATGGCGTGCCACGGTCGACCGCTTGACCCAGTTCAACGCCGATCTGACGCGCATCGGGGCCACCCCCGAAACGCTGCAGCTGCTGCCGGAAGCCCGCACGACCGTCGAACTCGACGAAGTCGGCATCACCCTGCCCGACGGCCAGACCCTGCTGACGCCCAGTACGCTGGTGCTGCGGCCCGGCCAATCGACCCTGCTGACCGGTATTTCAGGCAGCGGCAAGAGCACGCTGTTCCGGGTGCTGGCCGGGATCTGGCCCTTCGCCACGGGGCGGGTCGAGATGCCGGCCTCCGCCCATACCCTGTTCCTCCCGCAGCGGACCTATATGCCGATCGGCTCCTTGCGCGATGCGCTGTGGTTCCCGGGGACGGCCCCCGCCGATCGCGACGGCGATATCGAGGCCCGCGCCGCCCTCACCGCGGTCGATCTCGACGCCCTGGCCGACCGACTCGACGAGCAGGGTCACTGGGAACAGATCCTGTCCCCCGGCGAACAGCAGCGCGTGGCGATCGCCCGCGCCCTGCTGCTGAAACCCGATTGGCTGTTCCTCGACGAGGCGACCTCCGCCATGGACGAGGCCCAGGAACGGCGCCTCTACGCGCTGATCGCCGAATGGCTGCCGGCGACCACGGTGGTCAGCATCGGCCATCGGGAGGCACTCAAGGCCTATCATCAGCGGGTGATTCGACTGGAAGGCAACGAGGGCGAGCCGAGACGGCTGGTCGAACCCGCCGCGGCGTAGGACCTGGACTCCCGGCTCCAAGCTTAGTCATGGTCCTTCATGTCGGCGATCGCCTCCGCCATCTCGGCGGATCCCTTGGCTGTGGTGCTCTGGCCGTCAAGGGCGGCGGAGCCGGCCAACGGGAACTCGATGATCAACGGCTGGCCACCAGGGTCGAACGCGACCGTCTTCGGCAGCCGGACGGTCACGACGTGGCCCTTCACCCCCTGGCCGGGCGTGAAGGCGACGGTCATGACAGGCTGCGCCTGCTGGACGTCCCCGTCCTGGGTGAGCTCGCATTGTGCGAGATCGGGCTTGCCGCCCGGCGCCGGCTCCTGGCAACGATAGACCCAGCTCGCGAAGGTCTGGGCGGTGAGTCGCGGAGCATCCGAGGTGGCCGGGATCGGTGCCGCCTCCTCCGCCGCGACCGGCACATCCATGGATGTCGTCCAGAGGGCGGCCAGCAACGGGATGCCGAGCACGCCAAGGCACAACATCCAGATCTTGATATCGTTGATCATCTTCGTCATTGCTCAAAAACCTCGATGGAGAAGGTTGGTCACAGCGCCAGGCCGAAGCCCGAGACGATGAGCAGCAGGAAAACCGCTCGATTGAACTGTTCGTCGGTCATCCGCCGGAACAGCTTCAGGCCGATGAACGCACCGATCAGAGCGGCCGGCAGATAGGTCACGAAGGCGAAATCGATCGTGCCCGCGCGGCCCCCGGCCACGACCAGATAGATCAGCGCATAGACCTGCATGGCGAGGATGTAGGGCTGGAAGACGCCGCGTTGCTGGACCTTGTCCCAGCCCCGCAATCCGCACCAGATCGTGACGAACGCGCCGGGAAACGCCGCCAGACCACCGGTGATGCCACCGAGGAATCCGACCACCGCATCGGCCGCCTTGCCGCCACGAAGCATCGGTGCCATCGGCTTGCGGAGCAGCATGTACCCGCCATACGCGATCAGGAGCACGCCGATCGCCACGCCATAGAGCTTCGGGCTGGCGGCATGCAGGACGAACACGCCAACCGGCACGCCGGCCACGCCGCCGACCAGGAACGGCATGAGCTTGCGCCATTCGATCGAGCCGCGTAGCGCGGCGATGCTATAGGATTGGATCGCGATCGAGCATCCGATCATGATCGCGACGGCGTGGACCGGCTCCATGAGATGGAACAGGATGGCACCGGCCAGCGCCGAAAAGGCAAAGCCGGCGATGCTCGAGATCAATGCCGAAATCAGGATGGCCAGCATCGCGACGACGCCGATGCTGTCGACCTTGGCGTAGGCCAGGATATATCCACAGATGACGACGCTGGCGACGACGATCGTGATGAAGGGCATCGACTGCTTGAGCCGCCCGGATGCCTGGGCGTTGGCGACAGCCATCAGTGTCGTCATCGACGATCTCCGAGATCAAAGGGCGCCACAACCCGGCGTCGACGCGCCGGCGGTAATCGAAAGGTGCTGTCGCAGCTGCCGACCATGCTCAGGGCTTGAAACAAGCCGCATCCGTCGGGCGATCGCTCGTAATTCAGCGATTTAGGATCTGCAAAGTTCGCGAGCGGAACCGTAAAGGCACGCCGAGGCGGGCGGTATGGGGTGTCTGACGTATCTCTCTGACCGTTGGGCCAACCCCATCCGCCGCCAAACTCTATGGCGTTTCATCGCCCTATAGCGGTGACCTGGCTCACAGGTTTTGATCGCTCTTGCTGTTTTGCCGCATCAGGCGATCGGCACAGGCACGGTCAGGTTGAACCAATTCCCATCGGTCCAAGGCGGGGCTGTCGCCGAATCCCTGTTCGGGCTCGATTAAGACTTTAACGGCTGAAAGCCGGGGCCGCTCACCGTGTCGCCCGGCTTGATGCCGAGCCGCGCCACCGTGCCCCCATTGAGCTCGATCACGGCCCTGACCGGTCCGGCGGATTCGATATTCTCCAGCGATCCCGGCACCGCGCGTTCCCGGATATTGACGATTTTGCCGTCGGCGCCGACGAACAGCATGTCCAGCGGGAGCAACGTGTTCTTCATCCACATGGCGACCTGACGCGGCTGCGGATAGTCGAACAGCATGCCGGCATCCGCGGCCATGCTGGGCCGGAACATCAAACCCTGTTCCTTCTGCTCTTCGGTTATCGCGAGCTCGATGGCGAAATGACGGGCGCCGCCGGCGGTCTGGATGGTGAGTTCGGACGTCTTGAACGTCGCCAACTGAGCAGCCGCCGGCTGGACGACCAAACCCGAGACCGGGCCAGCCATCAGGAGAACCAGCGATACCGCGACGAACCGAAGTGCCGATGCCATTTTCATGGCTCTTCCATAATCGAGCGCCCGGTTCCTGTAAATCGCGCCAACGTGACAGCGTCATTGCACCAAGATACGATTCGTATCAGATTGTGACCATGCCACCTGACTATGGTCATAATCATGCTTCCTCCGGTATCGAAATCTCGGTTCAAAGCCAAGGCGCTGGAGTTTTTCCGGCAGATTGAAGCCAGCGGCGAAGCTGTCGTGATCACCGATCACGGCCAGCCGAAATTGGAGATACGGCGGTATCGGCCGCCGATCCGAAATCCGCTCGATGTACTGCGCGGTTCGGTGATGCGCTACGACGATCCGCTGGAACCGGTTGGCGATGAGGACTGGGATGCCGCGCGGTGATCGTGCTCGATACGCATATCCTGATCTGGTGGGCCAATGGCGATCACAGCCAGTTGTCGACCGATGCGATAGACGCGATTTCGGCCGAACTCCAGGGAGGGGAGATCGTCATATCGTCGATCAGCGCCTGGGAAATCGCCATGCTGGTGCAGCGACAACGGTTGGCGCTGTCGATGGATGTGGCAGCCTGGCTGGCCGTCATAGAAGAAATCGATGCGGTAAAATTCGTGCCGATTGACACCGAGATCGGTGTAAAGGCCGTCGAACTCCCTGGCGACTTCCATAAGGATCCGGCGGATCGACTCATCGTCGCCACCGCTCGCAAGCTTGCCATTCCGGTGGTGACCGCGGATGAGAAAATCCGCGCCTATCCGCATGTCCGCACGATCTGGTGAACCGGATCAAGCAGCACCGGCTACTTACACAATATGCCGCCGCGTCACCGTGTCCACCGCCTGCCGGACCGCGTCGCTGATCGGGCCGTCGCGCGGCGGGTCGGCCAGCGTCGTGAACCAAGGATCGGGCGGGTTGCGCCCGGCGCTGCGCGACCAGGTCACCGCGCGCAGCACCGCCTCGGCGGCCGGCGGCAAGCGCGCCGGTGGTTCGATACCGTTGAGGCTGAGCCACAGCCCGGCCCAGCAGCGGGCGACCGACCACGGGTTATAGCCGCCCCCGCCGAGTACCAGCACGCGCGGCGCCACCTCCAGCAGCGCCACGACCGAGCGCCACAAGGCGCCGTTGGACAGGGCGAGACGGCTTAGCGGGTCCTCCTCCAGCGCATCGGCGCCGGCTTGGACGATCAGGATCTCGGGCTCGAAGTCGCGGGCCAGCGGCAAAACCGCATGCGCCATCACGAAATCTTGTTCGGTATCGTTGAACCCGGCAGGCACCGGGATATTGCGCGCGAAGCCGCCGCCGCTATCCTCGATCGCACCCGTATGAGGCCATCGCCCGGCCTCATGGATCGATATCAGCCGCACACGTTCGTCATGCGACAGGGCGTCCTGAACCCCATCGCAGTGATGAGCATCGAGGTCGACATAGAGCACCCGCCGAAATCCCCGATCGAGCAGCGTCAGGATACCGAGCACCGGATCGTTGAGATAGCAGAAGCCGGAGGCTCGATCGGCGCGCCCATGATGGGTCCCGCCCCCCATATTGTAGACGATCCCCGGTTCGGCCAGCAGGTCGAGCGCCAGGAGAGTGCCGCCGCAGGCGGTTGCCGGGCGCGACAGGATCTCGCGGAACACCGGGTTGCCGGCGGCGCCGATCTGATGGCGCCGACGCACCTCGTCGGAGACGCGCTGCGTCCGCTCCACCTCTTCCAGGGCGGCGAGATACGCACGGGTATGAAACCGGGCGAGTTGATCGATGGTCGCGCGCGGACTGTCGCGATAGGCGCCGTCGGGCACGGCACCCAGCGCCCGTGCGAGGTCGAGCGCCGTCGAGACGCGGGGAATGGCGAGCGGATGGTTCCGGCCGTAGGTCGAGGCACGGTAGATCTCGCTGCCGATCAACAGGGGACGACGCATCATGGTATGTGCCATGAACTAGGCTTCCGGCGCCGGGCAGTCAAACGAGCCATACCGGCAACGAGCCATACGGGATCGTCATGGACAAGCTGTTTCAGATCGCCCTTCGGATCGCCTATCGCCTGCTGCGTGTCTGGTGGTGGATACGCCGTCCCGCCTATCAGGGCTCGGCGGTCGCGATCTGGTGCGGCGGCGAAATCCTGTTGGTGCAAACGTCGTATAGGCCCTCCTTGGGCCTGCCCGGCGGCGGGGTGCACCGGGGCGAGGACCCCATGGCGGCGGCGCTGCGCGAACTGCGGGAGGAATGCGCCCTCGACTTGCCGCCCAGCGCGCTCAGCCTCCGTTTCGAGATGGTCGACACCTACGAGAAACGCCGCGACCTGGTCCGGATCTACGAGACCACGCTGGCTGAACGGCCGACGATACGAGTCGATAACCGGGAGATCCTTTGGGCACGGTTTTTCGATCTGGACGCGGCACTGGCAAGCCGAATCGCCCCGCATCTGCGGCGATATCTGGAAATGCGCGCCGTGGCGCGACCCCCGGGTCAAGCCAGCCGCTAGACGCACATCGTAGAGGACGAGGATTGATGACGGACCAGCCCAACGGCCTGCGCCCGGCGACGCTGCTCGCGCAAGGGTCGACGCCGATCGACGCCGCGACCCGAGCGATCGTTCCGCCGATCCATATGGCGACGACCTATCAGCGGGATGCCGACAACCAGTACCGCTCCGGCCGGGTCTATGCCCGCGCCGACAACCCGAGCTTCGAGCCCGCCGAGCGGGTGCTGACGGCGCTGGAGGGCGGCGCCGCGTCGCTGCTCTTTCCCTCCGGCATGGCCGCCGCGACGGCGGTCTTCCTGGCGCTTGTCCCCGGCGATCACGTGGTCGCCCCGAGCGCCATGTATTACGGCTTACGCGAATGGCTGAGAGGCTTCGCCGCCGAGTGGGGGCTGATCGTCGAATTCGTCGATCAAACCGACTTGGCGGCGCTGGCCCAGGCGATGCGGCCCGACCGGACCAAGCTCGTTTGGGTCGAAACCCCGGCCAACCCGTGTTGGAACGTGACCGATATCGCCGCCGCGGCGCGCATCGCCCATGCGGCCGGTGCTCGGCTGGCGGTGGATTCGACGGTGGCGACGCCGCTCTTGACCCGGCCGATCGAACACGGCGCGGATATCGTCATGCATTCGGCGACCAAATATCTGAACGGCCATAGCGATGTCGTGGCCGGCACGCTGACCACCGCGCGGCTCGACCCGTTCTGGCAGCGGATCGTCGCGATCCGGCGCGATCATGGTGCCATCCTGGGGCCGGTCGAGGCATGGCTGCTGCAGCGCGGCTTGCGCACCCTGGCGATCAGGGTCGAGCGCGCCAGTCGAAACGCCGCGGCGATCGCGCAGCATTTCAGCCGGCACCAGGCGGTGCGCGCGGTGCTCTATCCCGGGCTCGCCCACCATCCGGGCCACGCGGTCGCGGCGCGACAGATGCGAGGCGGGTTTGGCGGCATGCTGTCGATCTGCGTCGCCGGCGGGGCGGAGGCCGCCATCGAAGTGGCGGCCAGAACCCGATTGTGGCAGCGCGCGACCTCCTTGGGCGGCGTGGAAAGCCTGATCGAGCACCGTGCCTCGATCGAAGGCCCGGATAGCCCGACCAGCACCGACCTGCTGCGTCTTTCCGCCGGAATCGAAGATGCCGCCGACCTGATCGACGACCTCGATCAGGCGCTGGGTCAGGTCCTTGCCTAGCCACGATTATCGGCAAACGGCTTGACGGCACCCCCTATGCCCTGGATATTGTGGCCCCAAGAGCATCGGCCCCCTAAATAGAGTGCGCGATGCGGTGGCTTTGGGAGACTGGGGATGCCAGCTGACCAGTTGGAGCTGAAACACTACCTCGCCGCCGGTGGCATGCTGACCAAAGTGGCACCCGTCGAGCAACCGGCAACGACCATCGACGACCAAATCCTGGACGCCCCAGCGGTGGCCTTGCCCGATAGTTTCGGCGCCTGGCATCAGGCCCGCCAGCGACGGGTCGTCCCCCGCCTCACCTTCGACATGCCGCCCGGCGACGTCGCGACCATCGAGCAGCCACCGGCGAAAACCGCCTTCGCGAAAGACACCGCGACCGAGTAGCGCACGAAATCGCTCTCATACGTAGGGCGGAGACACTAACGCGATTCCCGCCTTTGGGCGGGAGCTTGCAGGTCGATCGGCCGGTCCGCCAGATGGGTCAGGACCAGCTTGCGATAGCGCACCAGCTTATCGACCAGGAATGCCACGGTTGCCGAGGCGCTCCTGATCGACCCCTGTTGATCGCGGAACAACGGTTGATTGGTCGTCGCGGCCTGCGGCAGGACATCGTCCGACGGGCGGGTCGGCTCGTGGTGGGCCGCCTCGATCAACCGCGAGGCGCCGGTCGGTCCCAGCAACAGCGAAAGCTCGACCTCCGCGGCACCGGGTGAACGGCCCAGCTGCGTCGCCATCGACGCTCGATTTTGACCGGCATAGAGATTGGTCATCCGCGTCGCCAGGACGATGTCGTGGCGCAGCCCCAGCACGATGCGCCGGATCTCCGGATCGTCGATCGTGGCACGCCCTGCGTCATCCAGCCTGATATGCGCGACCAGCGCCTCCTTGACGCCGAGGGATCGGCCATGCCGCATGACCAGATCCAGCCAGGTCGATTCCAGAAATTGGTAAGGTCCGGCCGCGCCGGTCCGCAGGTTTTCCGCGCGACCCTGAAAATTGCTCTCGGCCAGAACATGCGCCAGCAACATGACCGTGTCGCCCCGGTCCTCCGGTCGCTGCGACCGCACGATCGCATAATACTGGTCCGGCATCGGCTGAATGAGCGCGGGCGGCAAGTCCGTCAGAACGTCGTTCCTCCTGGGCGACCCAACTTACGGGTCATCCGTTAGATCACCAGATCAACTTTTTACACGTTTTGGGTTGCGACGCCAAATAGCGGAATGCACTTGGCCACCGCTTGCAGAATCAATTGCAAATTGCGACGCAAAATTCGAATCCAGCGTCGCCGGCCCATCCCTACCCTTGGTTTTCCTGGCTTTTTTCCGTGGCACGGAACTTGAGATAAGGAGAGGGCAGTACCCGGGTACATTTGCCGACCGCGTATCAGGGGCATCGAGCAGACGGTCGGTTACGGTAGCACGCATTTTCGAGATCGATGCATCGCGCACTTCTTCTGCCGGGAATTGGCTAGTCCAATTCCCGGTGCCGCGCCCCCTGCGGATCTCGACGTCCTCACGAATTTCCCGTTGGCGTCCGATACCATTCGTACCGCGAAGCCGGCTTCACGTGGGGGCTGCGTCAAAGATCCCGACGATTGGGCGGCGGGATGATATTAGGCGGTACCGCGTCGTCCGAAGCGGCGTACCGAGGGCACCGTGTCATGAGCCGTAAACCCATCCAATCGCCCAGCCGGCCAGCCAACCGCGACACCAGTTCCGTGGCACATATTCTGGTCGCCGAAGACAACATGACGACCCAGCGCCTGATCCTTCTGATGATCGAGGCGCTTGGCCACAAGGTGACTCTGGTGAAAACCGGCAGCGAGGCACTCGCCGCCATGCGTGACGGCGCATACGACCTGTTGCTCATGGATATTCAGATGCCTGAGCTCGACGGTCTGGCGGCCGCCCGGATGATCCGCGACCTGCCGCCGCCGGCGTGCCGGATACCGATCGTCGCCGTGACCGGCGATGACAGCCGGGAGAACCTGTTCGCGTGTCGCGAGGCGGGAATCGACGATTTCCTCAGCAAACCCCTGACCTGGCCGGAGCTCGAAGAGATGCTGCGACGCTATTTGTCGCGCGATGGCCGCGCGCCCGGCGAGTTGACGGTGACGACTTGACGACACCGCTGCCTTTCGACGAAACGGTCCTTTCCGGCCTCATCGAAGAGATCGGAGCGGACGCGGCGTTGCGCATTCTATCGGTATTCCTGGCCGAGACCGAACTCGCTCTCGAACGCATCGCAACGATGCGCGGCGGCGACACGCCGTCCGACATCGCGGATGCGGCGCATACCTTGAAAAGCACGGCGTCGACCTTCGGTTTCGGCGAACTCGCATCGGTCGCGGCACTGCTGGAGGCGAGCGCCAGGCAGCCGACACCACCGGCCGAGCTGAACCGGCAGATCGATGATCTGCAGGCCGCCTTCGCGGCGGGGCGTCGCGCCCTGGCCACGGCCCGGGACGGCAACGGCCAGGATGCCTGGCATAAACCCTGATTCCCCAGCCTGGTCACGCCGACTGGTCACACCAACTGGTCAGACTTTCGCCGCCGCCCAGCTCAGGCGCTTGCGGTAAATCGTCGACGGATTGACGCCGAGACGCGCGGCGGCCACCGGTACATTGCCGCCGCAACTGACGATCGCTGCCTCGATGGCATCGCGCTCGACCATCCAGAGCGGCTTGATCTCGCCGGGCGGCGTCCTGGAGGCCGGTTGCCCGGGTGAGCCCCAGCCCGGCTCCAGCCGGCCCTGTCCCCCCCCATCCAGCGCCCCTTGCCCCAAGGTGGCCGTCGCACCGGGTTCACCGATAACCGCCACCAGCATGGCCCGCGTCAGCCGATCCCCGTCATTGAGGACGATCGACTGGCGCAGCACGTTGTGCAGCTGACGGATATTGCCGGGCCATTCATAACCGCGAATCAGCGCCTCGGCCTCCGGCGTCAGGCCCTGGAACCGACGGCCTTCCTCGGCGCTGATCGTTTTGACCGCGTCCCGGGCGATCTCGACCGCGTCATCGTCGCGCAGCCGCAGCGGCGGCAGATGGATCGGGATGACGTGGAGGCGATAGAACAGATCCTCGCGCAGGCGTCCGGCCTCGACCTCGCGGCGGGGATCGCGGTTGGTGGCACAGACGATGCGCACATCCACCTTGCGCACGGCGTCGGAGCCAACCTTCTGCACCGTGCCGGTCTGCACAAAGCGCAGCAGCTTCGCCTGCAAAGCCAGCTCCATCTCGCACAGCTCGTCCAGGAACAGGATGCCCCGATCGGCCGACAGGGCGGCGCCCTCGCGATCCGTCGACGCCCCGGTGAACGCGCCCCGGACATGACCGAAGATCTCGCTTTCCATCAAATCGCGCGGGATCGCACTGCAATTCACCGCGACGAACGGATTGGCACGGCGCGGCCCCCTGCTGTGGATGGCTTCGGCGCAAACCTCCTTGCCGGTACCGCTTTCCCCGGTGATGAACACCGTGGCCCGGCTGGGTGCCGCTTGCTCGATAAGCCGATAGACCGCCCGCATGCCGAGCGACGAGCCGATGAACCCCTCGAAGCGGTCGCCCGGCAGGTCGGCCCCCAGCACCGAGATGATCCGGCTCAGCCGCCGCTTTTCCAGCGCGTTGCGCAAAGTGGTCAACAGCCGGTCGGCGTTGAACGGCTTCACCAGGTAATCATCCGCCCCCGCCTTCATGGCATCGACCGCCGCGGTCAAGGAGCCATGCGCGGTGCTGACCAGAATCGCGGCGTTGGGGGTTCGGTCACGGGTCTCGGGGATGAGATCGATGCCGCTGCCATCCGGTAGCCGGACATCGAGCAGCACCGCGTCCACCAACGCATCGGCCAGACAACGGCGCGCGGCCGCCAAGCTACCGACGACAGTTACCCGATAGCCGGCTCGCATGAGGTATTGTGCATAAACCTCGGCGAGCGATGCCGTATCTTCGACCACCAGGACAGAGAGCTTCAAGACTTCGCAGCCCACCCGATTGAAGCCAGCACGACGCGAGACTTACAGATCGCGCCGCCGACTATAGCGAATGATCGATCGAGGTCCACGGCTATCGATCCCAGGCAATCAACCCCGGAATCTCACGGCCTCGAGCCCCGCTCCATGAGGCTCCTCCCGTTGGTTCCGGTGGCCCCACCGATGGTAGTCAGGGCGTAGAATTCGGTGCGGGATTTCGTGGAGCAGAGGGTGTAGCGTTCGGTGGAATTGGCCTGGGACGCCCTCGCGTATGACCTCCACTGAGTTCGATGCCTTCAGTGCTCCCCTGATCGGGCTGCCCGTGTCCCACCTGTGGCGGGGCCATGGATCAGCGCTATTTCTTGAATTCGGGGAACTTCGACCCAGCACCAGGATCAGGCGTGACGGGTCTATCGGCAATCCCACGGGCGAGATGTCGCTCATGATTGATTGGAGTTGGCGTATCGAAGGGCGTCGGTCGATTTTGTGCGGCAGTTGGAGCGACGAACAAAAGTGGCCCAGAGCCTTCAAACTTGTTCGTAACGCCATGATTGCCGATGCGGTCTTGTTCGGACGCCTGCCCGAGATCGAACTCTCCCTCTCGAACGGCATCCGCGTTCTGTCGTTCATGACCGCCGAGGGAAGCCCAGATTGGACTTTGTTCGACCGCCTCGGAGATGAGACGCGCTGGCTGTGCGTGCGTCGCGGCGTTCTCAGAATTGAAGCTGGTGAACCGCTTCTCCCGCCGAAACAGACCGAAAATCGCTAGCCATTGTGTTCACCGGAACCAACGGGAGGAGCCGTCGCTCCATCGATGATTTTTCGCTCGTCGCTGTAATTCGCCTGACACCATATGCTCTTAACGTGCATCTTCGGTCGACGCCCCCCAACTCCAGAGGAGTAGCACATCATCGCCACGTTCAATCTGTCCCGGCTCGCCTGGCTCGGAATACCGTTCCTGCTGGCTTTCACCGGTGTCGCGCATGCCGCGGGGCTGGTCGATACGATCAAGACTCGCGGCGCCTTGGCCTGCGGCATCAATACCGGCAATCCGGGTTTCGCCCTGGCGGACAGCCAAGGCCATTTCCAAGGTTTCGAGATCGATCTATGCCGGGCCGTCGCCGCGGCGATCCTCGGTGATCCCGACAAGATCAAGTTCTCGCCGCTAAGCTCCCAGCAGCGCTTCACGGCTCTGCAATCCGGCGAGATCGACGTGCTGTCGCGCTCCGCCACCTGGACGCTGACCCGCGACGCGCAGCTCGGCCTGGATTTCGCCGCCGTCACCTTCTACGACGGCCAGGGCGTCATGGTGCCGGCCAAGCTCGGCATCAAAAGCCTGAAGGAGTTGAACGGCGCGTCCGTCTGCATCCTCAGCGGATCGACCTCGGAACTGAACATCGCGGATTACGCCCGCGCCAATGGCATCAGCTTCAAGCCGATCGTCATCGAGGGCGTCGACCCGGCGGTGGAAAGCTTCTTCTCGGGCCGCTGCGATGCGTATACGACCGACAAATCGGGCTTGGCGGCCGTCCGTGCCAGCCGGGCCGGACAGCCCGGGGACTACGTCATCCTGCCTGAAACGATCTCGAAGGAGCCGATCAGCCTGGCCACGCGCAAGGATGATCCGCAATTCTCCGACATCGTGCGCTGGACGATGTACGCGCTGATCGAGGCGGAGGAACGCGGCATCACCGCCGCCACGATCGACAGCTTCAAGACCAGCACCGATCCCGGCGTTCAGCGGCTGCTGGGCGTCGTGCCCGGCATGGGTGCCGCCCTCGGCCTGCCGGAAACCTGGGCCTATACGGCGATCAAGTCGGTCGGCAATTACGGGGAGATCTTCGAGCGCAACCTCGGACCGAAAACCCCGCTGGCCATGGACCGGGGGCTGAACGCCCTCTGGACCAAGGGCGGCCTGCTCTACGCCCCGCCGATCCGATAGCGACATCGGCCCAACGCGAAAAGCCGGCAGGTCCATCGCCTGCCGGCTGGCGCGCGGCGGCCGGCTTGCCGTTGCCGGCTTACCCGTTGCCGGCTTACCCGTTGGAGGTTTCGGACACCCCGGTATATTTGCGGACCGCCCGGGCGACTTCCTGCCAATGGGCGATGCCGGCGACCCCGTCGCCGCCTTGCAGAGAGGCGATTCGCCGTTCGACATGATCGAGCGCGTCGCGCCCGAAAGTATCGATGAGGTAACGCGCCGCACGACTGACCTGCGGGTCGATTTCAGTTGGTCTAGCCAATTTTACCACGCTGGGGATCATCCGACAAAGTGAAGCGGTCGAACATTAGGTCACCGAAATATTATCAGAAAGTGTACCACGCAAGCCAAAGATATGGTGACCCGGCTGGGATTCGAACCCAGGACCCTGTGATTAAAAGTCACATGCTCTACCAACTGAGCTACCGGATCGTCATGGAGGCAGACGCATTTGATGGGCGCGGAACATAGGCGGATCGATGGCCGGCGGTCAATGCCGAGGGTTGTCGATAATCGCCGACGCGATCATCCTCGAAAAAGAACCACCAACGCATGCCGCCGCGCGAGCCCGCGCCAGACGGGCTCAGGCATCCGAGGCGTCACCCCCGCCGGTCTTCCTGCCCGATTGGACGAAACGCCGGTTCAGCCGATCGACGATCCGGGGCGAAACGAAGTGCGACACATCGCCGCCCAGCAGGCCGATCTCCTTCACGAAGCGGGAGGAGATGAACTGATAGCGGTCCGAGGCCATCAGAAACACCGTCTCGATCGCCGGATTCAGCCGGGCGTTCATGCCCGCCATCTGGAATTCGTATTCGAAATCCGAGACGGCGCGCAATCCGCGCACGATGACCGACGCGCCCACCGACATGGCGAAATTCATCAGCAGAATTTCGAAGGACTGCACCTCGACGCGGCTCGCCAAGTCCGGATCTCCCAGATGCGCGATCTCGTCGCGCACCATGTCGACCCGCTCGCCATCTGAAAACAGCGGACCTTTGCCGGCATTGCGGGCGACACCGATGATCAGGCGGTCGACCAGCTTGGCCGCCCGCAGGATCACGTCGGTATGGCCGTTCGTGATCGGGTCGAACGTGCCGGGATAGACGCCGACTCTAGGTTTGCTCATCACCACCCTGCCCGTTTGGTGCATCGCTGTCCGGCGCTGCTGCGACCGTATCATCCGTGCCGTCGATCGAGGGGCCGGGCTCCGTTTCCTCGTCCTCGGCATCGCCCGTGCGGGCGAACCGCGCGACCGACACCACCCGCTCGCCGTCGCCCACCTTGAACAGGACGACGCCGCCGGTGCGCCGCCGGGCGATGCGGATGTCGTGGATCGGGCAGCGGATCACCTGGCCGCTATCGGCGACCAGCATGACTTCGTCGGTCGGTGCTACCGGAAAGACCGCGACCAGCGCATCGCCGCGTCGCGACAGATCCATATTGTCGATCCCCTGACCGCCGCGATTGGTGATCCGGTAGTCATAGGCCGACGTCCTGACACCGAAGCCCTTACCGCTGACGCTCAGCAGGAACTGCTCGCGCTCCGCCAGTTCGGCGAACCGCTCCTCGGTCAGATCGACCGAACCGGTACCGGCCTCGCCGGCCTCTTCCGTCTCGTCGGGAGCGGTTTCCGCGACCGGGACCTCGGGTGTGCCGGCGGCCACGTCGCTTTCCTCGCCCATGGCGCGGCGGCGTTCCTTGGCGAGGCTGAGATAGGCGTCGCGTTCTTCCGGGTTGATGGTCTCGTGCCGCAGGATCGACATGGAGATGATCGCGTCGTCCGCCTGCAGCCGGATGCCCCGCACGCCGACCGACGAACGGCCGGTGAACACGCGCACATCCTCCACCGAAAAGCGGATGCAGCGTCCCTTGCGCGTCGCCAGCATGACGTCGTCGCTGTTGCTGCAGGTGGCGACCGCGATCAGGCTGTCATCGGCATCCTCGCCCTCGAACTTCATGGCGATCTTGCCGTTGGTCATCACATTGGCGAAATCCGCCAACGAGTTGCGCCGCACATTGCCCTTGGCGGTGGCGAACATGACCGTGAAGTCGCGCCAGGTCGCCTCGTCCTCGGGCAGCGGCATGACCGCGGAGATCTGTTCGCCGGGCACCAGGTTGCGCAGCAGGTTGACCATCGCCTTGCCGCGCGATTGCGGCGTGCCGATCGGCAGGCGATAGACCTTCAGCTTGTAGACCCGGCCGGTCGAGGTGAAGAACAACACCGGCGCATGGGTCGAGGCGACGAATACCTCGCTGACGATGTCTTCCTCGCGCATCGCCATGCCGGAGCGGCCCTTGCCGCCGCGCCGCTGCGCCCGGTATGTCGAGAGCGGCACGCGCTTGATGTAGCCGCCATGGCTGACGGTGACCACCATGTCCTCGCGCTGGATCAGCGCCTCGATATCCGACTCGAATTCCAGGTCTTCGAGCTCGGTCCGGCGCGGCGTGGAGAACTGGTCGCGCACCGCCTTCAACTCGGCACGCATGATGTCCAGCTTGCGCGGGCGGGACCGCAGGATGTCGAGCAGATCGGCGATCTCGGCGACGATCTCGGTCAATTCGGCGGCGATCTTCTCCCGCTCCAGGCCGGTCAGGCGCTGCAGGCGCAGTTCCAGGATCGCCTTGGCCTGCGGCTCGGACAGGAAATAGGTCCCGTCCGCCTGGACCGAGCGGCCGGGTTCGTCGATGAGGGCGATGAGCGGCGCCACGTCCTCGGCCGGCCAGCCGCGGCCGAGCAGGCCGATCATCGCCGCTTCCGGATCCGCGGCGAAGCGGATCACCTTGATGATCTCGTCGATATTGGCGACCGCGACGGCGAGGCCGGTCAGCACATGGGCGCGGTCGCGCGCCTTGCCCAGTTCGAACACCGTGCGCCGGGTGATGACCTCCTCGCGGAAGTCGATGAAGGCGGCGAGGATCTCCTTCAGGTTCATCAGCTCGGGCCGGCCGCCATTGAGCGCCAGCGCGTTGACGCCGAAGCTGGTTTGCAGCGGCGTGTGCCGGAAGAGCTGGTTCAGCACGACATCGGCGACCGCGTCGCGCTTCAGCTCGACCACCACGCGCACGCCGTCGCGATCGGATTCGTCGCGCAGCTCCGAAATGCCCTCGACCATCTTCTCGCGCACCACCTCGGCGATGCGCTCGACCAGCCGCGCCTTGTTCACCTGGTACGGGATCTCGGTGATGATGATCGCCTCGCGATCCTTGCGCAGCTCCTCGATATGCGTCTTGCCGCGCATGATGATCGAGCCGCGCCCCGTCTTATAGGCGGCGTGGATCCCCGCCTTGCCCATGACGATGCCGCCGGTCGGAAAATCCGGACCGGGAATGCACTCCATCAATTCCTCGATGGTGACGTCGGGGTTCTCGATATAGGCGAAGCAGGCGTCGATCACCTCGCCCAGATTATGGGTCGGGATGTTGGTCGCCATGCCGACCGCGATGCCGCCGGCACCATTGACCAGCAGGTTCGGGAAGCGCGCCGGCAGCACCGTGGGCTCGACCCGCCGCTCGTCGTAGTTCGGCTGGAAATCGACCGTGTTCTTGTCGATATCCTCGAGCAGGCTCTCCGAGATCCGCGCCAGGCGCGACTCGGTGTACCGCATCGCCGCCGCCGGATCGCCGTCCATCGAGCCGAAATTGCCCTGGCCGGCGATCAGCGGCAGGCGCATCGAGAAGTTCTGCGCCATGCGGACCATGGCGTCGTAGATGGCACTGTCGCCATGCGGATGGTACTTGCCCATGACGTCGCCGACGATGTTCGCCGATTTGCGGAACGGGCGGTTCCAGTCATAGCCGCCATCCTTCATGGCGTAGAGAATGCGGCGATGCACCGGTTTCAGACCATCGCGCACATCGGGCAAGGCGCGCGACACGATCACGCTCATCGCATAATCGAGGTAGGAGCGTTTCATCTCCTCTTCGATGGTGACCGGGACGATATCAAAAGGAGTAGAGGACGGCGGTTCGGTAGCCAATTATGAGATACAGTCCGAATGAGGGCAGGCCGACGGAGGGCGGGCCCGGTAAGGGCAGGTTTGGCCGCGGGGCTGGGCCAACGAGAAACCACCCTAGCAAACCTGAGCGGTAGCAACAATCACGGCCCACGAGAAGCACGGCCCGAGAGGTGGTCTGGAAGACGATGGTCCTGCGAGAAATTTGGCAAGCGCGCGCGCGCCGCTCACCACGGGCCCCCTTAGTACAGGGTGGGGCATGACTCCGCCACCCAGCGGCATCGCCTGCCTCGCCAGGATCGGGCGTTTTCATGCCCTGGATCTCTCGGCCGAGCGGCTGACGCATGACTGGGCATCGGCCGGTGACGAGCCGACCGACGCCCAATTGATCCGCATGGCGCGGACGGCCGGCCTGCGCGCCAAGGTCGCCACGCTCGCCTGGGACGATCTCGCAACCCTGGGCACCGCGTTGCCGGCGATCGCCCGCCTCAGGAACGGCGCATCGATCATCCTCTCCGGCTTCCGGACCGATCGCGGCAAGCCGGAGGTCGTGCTGAGCGACCCGCTCGCCGAGACGCAAGGCTTCCTGTTCCTCGATCAAGCGACGTTCGAGGCGGAATGGCAGGGTCGCGTGCTCCTGCTGAAGCGGGATTTCGGCGTGGCCGATCCGGATCGGCCGTTCGGCATCGGCTGGTTCATCCCGGAATTCCTGCGCCAGAAGCGCTTCTTTCGCGACATCGGCATCGCCGCCCTGCTGCTCAACCTGTTGATGCTGGCGACGCCGATCTATCTGCAGATCGTCATCGACAAGGTGTTGGTCCATCAAAGCTACAGCACGCTATACGTGTTGAGCGGCGGCATCGCCATCGCCCTGGTGTTCGACGCCGTGTTCACCTTCCTGCGGCGCTATCTGCTGCTGTTCGCGACCAACCGGATCGACATCCGCGTCGCCACGCGCACCTTCACCCATCTGGCTTCGCTGCCGATCGATTTCTTCGACCGGGCGCCGGCCGGCGTGCTGGTGCAGCACATGCAGCAGGCCAGCAAGGTCCGCGAATTCCTGACCGGCCGGCTGTTCCTGACCGGGCTCGATGCGACGGCCCTCCTGGTGTTCGCGCCGATCCTGGTGTTGTACAGCCCGGGGCTGAGCTTCACCGTGCTGCTGTTCACGCTGCTGATCGGCGGCGTCATCACCGCGTTGATCGGGCCGTTCCGCCGCCGGCTGCGTCGGCTCTACCTCGCCGAGGGCGAGCGGCAGGCTTTCCTGGTCGAGACCATCCACGGCATGCGGACGGTGAAATCCCTGGCGCTGGAGGCCCGGCAGCGGCGCGAGTGGGAGAACCGGTCGGCCCAGGCGGTCACCATGCATTTCGAGGTCGGCAAGATCTCGGCCACCGCCCAATCCGTCACCGGCCTTCTGGAAAAGCTGATGCTGGTGGCGATCATCGGCTTCGGCGCGCAGAGCGTGTTCGACGGAACGTTGACGGTCGGCGCGCTGATCGCGTTCCAGATGCTGGCCGGCCGGGTATCCGGGCCGCTGGTCCAATTGGTCAGCCTGATCCACGAGTATCAGGAAACCGCCCTGTCGATCGGCATGCTCGGCACCATCATGAACGCCAAGCCGGAGCAAGGCGCGACCGGTCGCGGGTTGCGCATGCCGATCAAGGGCGCCGTCGACTTCGACGGGGTGACCTTCCGCTATGGTTCCACCCAGGGCGGCACGACCCCGCCGGCGCTGGACGACGTCTCGTTTCAGATCCCCGAGGGCAGCATCTTCGGCATCATGGGCCGCAGCGGCTCGGGCAAGACCACGATCACCCGGCTGCTGCAAGGCCTGCACAGTGCCGAGGCGGGCATCGTCCGCCTCGATGGCTACGATCTGCGCGAGATCGATCTGGTGCATCTGCGGACCCATATCGGCGTGGTGCTGCAGGATGATTTCCTGTTCCGCGGCACGGTGCGCGAGAACATCGCCGCCGCCCGCCCCTCCGCCACCTTGCAGGAAGTCGCCGAGGCGGCGCGCCTCGCCGGTGCGGAGGAATTCATCGAGCGCCTGCCGCAAGGCTTCGAGACGCGGATCGACGAGGGGGCGGCGAACCTGTCCGGCGGCCAGCGGCAACGCCTGGCGATCGCCCGCGCCCTGCTGACCAAGCCACGGATCCTGATCCTCGACGAGGCGACCAGCGCGTTGGATGCCGAAAGCGAGGCGATCGTGCAGACCAATCTGCGCCACATCGCCGAGGGCCGCACCCTGATCATCGTCTCCCACCGGCTGTCGTCGCTGGTCGACGCCGATCGCATCCTGGTGCTCGATCGCGGCCGCGTCGTCGATAGCGGCGGGCATAAGGAGCTGCTGGGACGCTGCACGATCTATCGCGGCTTGTGGCAACAGCAGAACCGGCATCTGGGATGAGGCATGTGGCGATGAGGCACCCGGCGATGAGGACATCACGATGATCGGACGTGAGCCCGGCTCGGCTCTGGTCGGCCGCCGCCGGCCGGCCGTCACGCCTCGACCCTCCCCCCTGCCAAAACGGCACCCCCGCCTGAAAATACGGGTGCCGGCACGGGTCGTGGCGGAATTCCAATCCGACGCGCTGGAAATCGAACACGGGCCGGAGCCGCTGACCGCCCGCCTGATGCTCTACGCCGTCACCGCTTTGGTCGCCGCCGCCGTGGTATGGGCCAGTTTCGCGCGGGTCGACGAGGTGATCACGGCGCGCGGCAAGCTGGTCAGCACCGCGCAGAACCTGGTCGTGCAACCGCTGGAGACCTCGATCATCCGGTCGTTGCCGGTCACCGCCGGCACGGTCGTCCATCAGGGCGAAACCCTGGCGGTGCTCGATCCGACCTTCATCCAGGCGGATGTCGACCAGCTGCAGGGCCGCGTTGCGAGTTTCGACGGCGAAATCGCCCGGCTCAACGCCGAACTGTCCCGGCAACCCTTCACGCCTTTGCCGGGCACCGATGCCGCGCTGGAACGCTCGCTCTATGAAAGCCGCCAGGCGCAATACCAGGCGCAGGTGACGACCTATACCGAGAAGATCGCGCGGCTGCAGGCCACCCTGGAGAACAAGCACGCCGATCTGGGGCAGTTGAACCGGCGCCTGCAAGGCCTGCAATCCATCGAGGACATGCGCGGCGAGCTTGAACAGCGTCAGGTCGGCTCGCGGCTCAACACCCTGCAGGCGCGCGACGCCCGCCTGTCGGTCAGCCGCGAAATCAGCGACGTGACCCACACGATAGACCAGACCGACCACGAATTGGCCGGCGCGAAAAGCGAGCGGGACGGCTTCCTGGAGGAATGGCACCGCAAGATCGCCGAGGAGTTGGTGACCGTCCGGCGCGACCGGGAAACCGCCGACGATCAGCTCAACAAGGCGATTCGCCGGCATGATCTGGTCACCCTCAAGGCCGAGAGCGACGCCGTCGTCCTGGAAGTGGCGTCCCGCTCGATCGGCTCCGTCGTCAAGGAAGCCGAGCCGTTGATGACCCTGGTGCCGTTGAACGCGCCGCTGCAGGTCGAGGCGCAGATCGACGCAGGCGACCTCGGCCATGTCAAAAACGGCGACGCGGCGCGCATCAAGCTCGAAGCCTATCCGTTCCAGCGTTACGGCACCGCCACGGGCGTCGTGCGCACGATCAGCGAGGATGCGTTCTCGCGCGATCAGAACAACCAGACGAGCGGCATCGGCCGATCCTCGGTCAGCGCCGGAGGCGTCTATTACAAGACCTTCATCGATCTGGACCGGTCGACGCTGAAGAACCTGCCCGTCGGCACACGGTTGATGCCCGGCAGCCCGATCACCGCCGAGATCAAGGTCGGCCAACGCACCGTCGCGTCGTATTTCCTCTATCCGCTGCTGCGCGGCATGGACGAAAGCATCCGCGAGCCCTGAGCGTTCTCGTGGATAAAATCTAACGCTTGGTCCCCGTGCTCAAGGTCGGTTCAGGGTGCGGAGCTGACGTTAGAAGCTCGGCCCGACTACGGCTGATTTGCGCCCACTGTAGTCGCTGGACGGGTTTTGCTAGGCGCTCGATAGCGGACACACCCCAAGATGTCGCGCGCCTATCGCCCTATGGTGTCTCGCGGATCATGCCCCCCGTGCTTAGCGTGATCGACCTGGCGATCGGGTATTGAAAGAAATAGGCCAGATGTTACTCGATACCAGGGTACCGGTGCCCCGGGCCTGGCCGTTCTACACCGCCGATCGCCAGGGCGCCCCGCGCGGCATCTTCACCGCGCTCTGTTAGCGTCACCACGATCAGATGTGAAAACGGCCGCGTCTCCACCAAGCCATGGCGCCCCAGATGCTCGAGGCATTGGCGCCGATCCTCATACGAGCCCTCAAGACCAACTTTCGCGAGATAGGAACGGATGACCATGTCGTTGGCCACGCCTAGACAGCTACGCAACAAGGTCAGCACCGCCAGCGCCCGGTGCGCGACTAGAATGTCCTCCAGCTCACCAAGAGTATTCGACTCCGGATCTGCGTTCATGCGCTCCGCATCCCTCTTCCCAGACTCGCTAGCGCTATAGCTGCTCTCCCGTGATTGGCCATAGTAAAAACTCTAAAGCGTGTGCTACTATTACGCCCGGTGTTCGGCCAGACCTGTCGCCGGGTCAAAGCGAAATCTACCTCCTGAAGATATCCGCGTCGGCCCAAAAGGCTGTCGGTAATCGGCGATGGACAGCCCTCAAGAGGGACCGTGCTGATGTCTGTATTCATCCTTACAGAACAAAATTGTCTGGTGCTGAGGCGGTTGGTCAAAACCGAAGCGCCTCACGTAAAAAGCGCGCATATTGCTGAGGCGCTTGCTGCTTCTATGGGATTTGGCACTCACGCGGCACTCTTGGCCGCAATACGGGCCGAGCCGCACCTTCCGCCTGGTCTTGCCAATTGCGATCTGTCCCGATTTGCCGATCGACTATCGGTCCTTATCGGCTCGGCTGCGCCGAATTTTGATCTTGAGGCTCTGACGCGCAGTCCTTCAATCCCGGATCTACCATTTGCGGTTTTTGCGGCAGCGGACCGAGGTGCCAATAACCATCATTTCTATTGCTGCCGGGGACTTAACCGGCCGATGATGTATATTCATCCAGCACGCAAGTACGTAAAATTATGGTGGGACTGCATAACGATACACACAGACTTTGAGGATTTTCTATTCGCTGGCGCCGGCGGAGAGCTCGTCGAGCGACTATTCGCCATGTTTCAAATGCGAGCAAAAGGGGCGCCCGGTAAACCAATCTTTCAGGGAAGTGCCTTTGCAGGCTCGGTCGAAAAGCTTCTGCCGGAAACGGCCAGATTACTTGCCGACGATTTTTTCAAGGCACTGTATCTCCCATTACGCGAACCCCGCGGTCCTCGACCGGGCAACACAAGGTCGATAAAGCCAGGTGGACCAAGGCCCGCTGAGTGGCTGCCCCAGACCGCCACCGTCGTGTCGTCCTCGAGCCAACGGCATTGACCCTCGAAAAAATCGGCCGGTCGCTCCCTGACGACGAAGGACCGCTTGGGATCGGAACCGGGCTTGTGACGCCGGGTACCAAGTGTCAGATTTTATCCACTAGTCCTTCGCCATATCCGTGAACTCAGGGTGTCCATGCCGAGGCTTACCGTGTTCGTGCCGGATGGAATACGGGCCGGCCACGACACGGCCTCCCGTTTGCGCGCGGGTATGACGAGAAAAGCTTGGCTGAACGAAGACGCCCCGTGATCTGACCATGGCCTGCGGGTGGCATTCCGCCCGGCATTCCCCACATGACGGTGAGATAGACGCCATCCCCCTCCCCGCATCCCCATCGGCTCAGGTTCGTTCGCAGACAGATGGATCTCATCCCGGACCGTTCGATCCGCCTTGCCGTCACGGGCCTCAGCGGCGCCGGCAAGACGGTGTTCATGACCGCCTTGATCGACCAGTTGCTGCGCGCCGGCGAGGGTCGGGCGGCGCTGCCGTTCTTCACGGCCTCGGCACATGGCGATCTCAAGGCGGCGAAGCTGCGCCCGAGCGCGCATCTCGCCCGCAAGCAATTCCCCTATGCGGAGCATCTGGCGGTGCTGACCGGGCCGGAACGGCTTTGGCCCGCCGGCACGGACGACGTGTCGGAGGCGCTCGTGGCGCTGCGCTATCGCCCGACCGGCCTGATCGGCCGGCAATTGGCGGATGCCGCGACCCTCAATATCGAGCTGATCGACTATCCCGGCGAATGGCTGCTCGACCTGCCGCTGCTCGACCACAGCTTCGAAAGCTGGTCGCGGGCGACGCTGGCCCTGGCCGGCCTGCCACCCCGGCCGGAGCTTTCGGCGGAGTGGCGCGCCCTCCTCGCCACCTTGCCGCCGACCGGCCCGGCCGATGAGGCGACGGCACGGCACGCGGCTTCGACCTATACCGCCTATCTGCGCCGCTGCCGGGAGCGGCGCCATGGCCTCAGCCTGGTGCAGCCCGGCCGTTTCCTGCTGCCCGGCGAATACCACGACACCCCGGCGCTGTGGTTCTGCCCGCTCGACCTGACCGCCGAGGCCAAGGCCCAGCCGGACACGCTGCACGCGCTGATGCGCGACCGGTTCGAGGCCTATAAGCGGGAGATCGTCCAAGGCTTCTACCGTCGGCATTTCCGCCGCTTCGATCGCCAGGTGGTGCTGGTCGACGTGTTGCGCGCGCTGGATTCCGGCCAAGCCGCCTTCGAGGATGCCGGCCGGGCGCTGGCGGCGATCCTGCACAGCTTCCGGTTCGGCCGCGCCGGGCTGCTCAGCACGCTATTGGCGCCGCTGCTCGGCAGCCGGATCGACAAGGTGCTGTTCGTCGCCACCAAGGCCGATCATGTGACGCCCAATCAGTATGGCAATCTGCGCATGCTGCTGAGCCGCATGCTGTCGCCCAGCGCCACCGACATCACCTTCGCCGGCGGCCAGGTGGAGACGCGCGTCGCCGCCGCCCTGCGCTGCACCGAGCTGGGGCGCGGCGAGCTCGGTAAAAATGGCCTGGCCGCCGGCTCGGCCAATAGCCCCGGGTCGGCCAATGGCCCCAGAACGGCCAATGGCCAGCGCGTCGATCTGCTGCGTGGTACGCTGGTCGGCGAAACCACGCCACGCACGCTCTATCCCGGCGAGGTGCCGGCGGCACCGCCCAGCGCGGCGGCCTGGCAGGCGGAACCCGACCTCTCGCCGGAATTCCGGCCGCCGCCGCATGATCCGGCGAAGCCGACCGGCATGCCGCATATCGGCTTGGACGAGGTGCTGCAATCGTTGCTGGGAGACAAGTTCCTATGACCAGAAACATCTGGGCGAGTGTCGACCACTTCGAGCCCGGTACCGAGCAACCGACCTCCGGCGAGCCGCTCGGCGCCTTGGCCGGACCGCCGCCCAAGCCCCGGCATCGCGGCCCCGCCCGCTGGTTCTTCGGCAGCCTGGCTCTGCTGGTCGTGGCCTTGCTGGCCTGGAACACCACCGGCCTGCTGCGCACCGCCTTCGCCGAGGATGTCTGGATCGGCGGTGGTTTCTCCCTGCTGATCGCCCTGGTGGTCGGCAGCGCCGCCTGGTGGATCATCCGCGAGATCCTGACCCTGTCCCGCATGGAAAGCGTCGACCGCGCCCGCGAGCGGATCGCGATCGGCCTCGACCAGGGCGACGCGGTGGATATGACCGAGGCGCTGGCCACCCTCGCCCGCACGCTCGCGCGCCGGCCGGAAACCGCGGCGACCCTGGCCCGCTTCCGCGCCGAGATCTCCGACACCCACCAGCCGCACCAGCAGGTCGCCTTGTTCGCCCGGTTGGTGCTGGAGCCGATCGACACCGAGGCCTATCGGGCGATCGGCCGCGCCGCCGGCTCCGTCGGCGTGATCACGACCATCGCGCCGACCGCGCTGATCGATACGGCACTCATGCTGTGGCGCAGCGTGGCGCTGCTCCGCGAGATCGCCTCGCTTTACGGCTATCGCACCGGGGTCGCCGGATCGCTGCATCTGGTGCGCAGCCTGGTGACCGGCGCCGCGATCGTGGCGGCGACCGATGTCGCCACCCAGATCGCGGTGCAGCAGATGGGCGGCGCCGTCGCCGAGAAACTCGCCGGCAAGCTGGGCGGCGGCGTGGTCGCGGCCAGCCGCACGGTGCGGCTCGGTCTGTTGACCATGCAGCTCTGCCGCGTCGTGCCGTTCGACGATCACGACCTGCCGACCATGCGCCGGCTCATCGCGACCCTGCTGCGCAGCCGCGACGAGCCCGCGATTTGAGGCGCCCGCGATTTGAGGCGAAAAGCTTTTTCACGTCTTACGCCGGTAATTTGTCGCGGTTAGGCTAGGGTCGATGACCGCGCACTCCACCAAGCCACCCAAGCCCATCGACCGGAGCCGGCTGCGCAAGCTGCTCGGCATGCTAGGCTCGGATCACGACGGCGAGGTGCTGTCCGCCGCCCGCCGCGTCGTCGCCCTGCTGGGCGCGGCGAACACGACCTGGGAGGCGATCATCCCGGACCTCGACGACGCCGGTCCGGCGGCTTCATCCACCGATACTGGTACCGAAGCCGAGATGATCGACGCCCTGCTCGCCTCGACCAAGGTGTCCGACATCCTGAAGATCCGCCTCAAGGCGATGCGCGTCAGCCTGCGAACGAACCGCCTCGCCGACCGCGACCGGCTTTATCTGCGCATTCTGCATCGCAAAGCCGTGATGGACGGGGTCGTGGTGGAGGCTTGAGATCGATCCGACGGAACTGGCGCCCCTACGACCCGTGATGGGCACCGACCGTCCGGGCGTTCGTGGTCACCATCAGCGCATCACGAATGTTGTGCAGATGGCGAAGCATCGCCGCGCTCGCCTTCTTCGCGTTTCGCTCCTCCACCGCTCGGAAGATCGTCTCGTGGTCGCGCAGCCAGGTCGGGCGATAGCTTTCCATCGGCATATAGGTATGGATCTCCTGCCAGATCCGGGATTCGATCTGCCCGCGCCACAGCGAGTCGCAGATCGAGACCAGCACGCCATTGCCCGTCGCTTCGGCAAGCAGGATATGGAATCGATGGTCGGCGATGTCGGCCTCGTTGCCCAACGCATGCTCCCGCCGCATCGCCGCCAGGGAGTCGGCGAGGTCCGCGAGCTTTACCGCCGAAGCGTGCTGGGCGGCCAGCGCGGCGATCTGCGGCTCGATCATGAGCCTGGCCTGCAGGTTTTCGAAGGGGCCGAACCCCTCCAGCGCCTGCATTTCCGGCAGCTCATGGCGGCTGACGACATAGGCGCCGCTGTTGTTGCGCACCTGCAGCATGCCGGCCATCTGCAGCGATAGCAGAGCCTCGCGGATGGTCGGGCGGGAGACGCCGAACATCCGCGCCATGTCCCGCTCCGCGGGCAGACGCTCGCCGATGCCGTATTGGGCCTGAACCATCGCGGCGATCTGCCGAGCGACGATCTCGAAGCTGCGGGATGGGGGATTGGGCGGGGCAGGCAACATAGCCCACCTTGAACCACCACTCTTTTAGGTTTGACAAGCCGGCAATGCGGCCTCGATATTGGTCAGACCAAATTGGCATGACCAATATCGAGGCCGGCCGCCACGCGGCAGACCACGCGCAGGGGAGCCGCCGTCACATGCCGCATCCTGGACCCAACTCCGCCGAAGCGCGCGACGTGCTGTTCCATCTGCACTCGCAGACCAACCCAACGGCGCATGCAGAAACCGGACCGCTCATCATGACGCGGGGCGAGGGCATTCATGTCTATGACACGCAGGGCAAGCGCTATCTGGAGGCGATGGCCGGCCTGTGGTGCACCTCGCTCGGCTTTTCCGAAGCGCGGCTGAAGGCCGCCGCGGCGGCGGCCTACGACAAGTTCGGCTTCTACCACACCTTCAACCACAAGACCCCGGACACGACGATCGACCTGGCGGAACAGCTGGTCGCCCTATCGCCGATCCCGGACGCGCAGGCCTATTTCGCCACCTCCGGCTCCGAGGCCACGGAGACGATGGTGAAGCTCGCCTGGGTCTATCACGCCGCCCGCGGCAAGCCGGGCAAGCGCAAGATCATCGCCCGCGACCGGGGTTTCCACGGCTCCACCATCGTCGCCGCCTCGATGTGCGGCCTCCCCCGCATGCACCGCGAATTCGGGCTGCCGCTGCCCGGCTTCCTGCACACGCTCTGCCCGGACGCCTATCACGGCCTGCGGCCGGGCGAGACGGAGGACGATTTCACCACCCGGCTGGCCACGGAACTGGAAACGATGATCCGGACCGAGGGCGCCGACACGATCGCCGCCTTCATCGCCGAACCGATCAATGCCGGCGGCGGCGTCGTGGTGCCGCCACCCGGCTATTTCGCCAAGATCGAAGCGGTGCTGCGCCGCCATGACATCCTGGTGCTGGCGGACGAGGTGGTATGCGGCTTCGGGCGCACCGGCAACTGGTTCGGCTGCCAGACCGTGGGCATGCGGCCCGACATGATGGCGATGGCCAAGGGGCTGTCTTCCTCCTACTTCCCGATCTCCGCCGTGCTGCTCGGCCGGCCGGTGCGCGACGCGTTGACCCGGATGAACGCCGGGGGCGAGCTGTTCGGCCACGGTTTCACCAATTCCGGGCACCCGGTCGGGGTCGCCGTCGCGCTCGAAACGCTGCGGATCTATGCGGAGATGGACGTGGTCGCCCATGTGCGCCGGATGGGCGCGCGGCTGCGCTCCGGGCTGGACGCGATCGCGGCGCGGTCGAACATCGTCGGCCAGGTGCGCGGCGAAGGGCTGATGTATGGCGTGGAACTGGTCGCCGATCCGGCGACGCGCACCGCCTTCGACCCCGCGCTGAAGCTGGGCGCCCGCATCGACGCGCAGGCCCTGGCGAACGGCTTGATCATCCGCGCGATGGGCGACACGATCGGTTTCTGCCCGCCGCTGATCATCGACGAGGCCGGGATCGACGAGGCGCTGGATCTGTTCGCCCGCACGCTCCGCGCCGTCGAGGATGGCCTGGGGCACGATCGCACCGCCGCGGCTCCCGCCCCAGCATCCGTGTCCGCATCGCCGTTCGCGCCCGAGGAGACCCTCCATGCATCGCCGTGACCTGCTTCGTTCCACGCTGGGCGCCGGAGTCGGTGCCGTCCTGGGGTCGTCCCTGGCCGCCCCGATGATCTCACGCGCGCAGAGCACCGCCGAACGCACGCTGCGCTTCGTGCCGCAGGCCGACGCGGCCATCCTCGACCCGATCATCACGACGGGCCTGGTCAACCGCAATCATGGCTTCCTGGTCTTCGACACGCTCTACGGTGTGGACGAGGCGGGGAAGATGCAGCCGCAGATGCTGGCCGGGCACACGGTGGAGAACGACGGCAAGCTGTGGACCATGACCCTGCGCGAGGGGCTGAAGTTCCACGACAACGAACCGGTGCGCGCCCGCGACGTGGTGGCGAGCCTGCGCCGCTGGGCCTCGCGCGATGCGTTCGGCAATTCGCTGATGCTGGTGGTCGACGAGCTGTCGGCGCCGGACGACCGCACCTTGCTCTGGCGGCTGAAGCGGCCTTTCCCGATGCTGCCGGATGCGCTGGGCAAGGTCGGCGCGATCGTCGCCTTCATCATGCCCGAGCGGCTGGCCATGACCGACAGCACGCACCCGGTAAAGGAGATCATCGGCAGCGGTCCCTTCCGCTTCCGGGCCGATCAGTATGCGCCCGGCTCCCGCCTCGTCTACGAGAAATTCGCCGGCTACGCCCCGCGCGCGGAGGGCGTGCCCAGCCTGCTCGCCGGACCGAAGGTGGCGTATTTCGACCGGGTCGAGTGGCAGGTGATCCCCGATCCCGCCACCGCCGCGGCCGCCCTGCAGCGGAATGAGATAGATTGGTGGGACCAGCCCATCTTCGACCTGCTGCCGACGCTCCGGCGCAACCAAAACCTGAAGGTGGAGGTGCTCGATCCCTTCGGCAATGTCGGCGTGCTGCGCTTCAACCATACGCAGCCGCCCTTCGACAATCCGGCGATCCGCCGCGCCGTGCTGGGGGCGGTGCGCCAGCGCGACTACATGACCGCCATCGCCGGCGACGATCCGAGCATGTGGCGCGACGCCATCGGCTTCTTCGCTCCCGGCGGCGTGATGGCGAATACCGACGGCATCGCGGCGCTGGCCGGGTCCCGCGGCATCGAGGAGTCCCGCAAAGCGCTGCAGGAGGCCGGATACAAGGGAGAGCCGGTGCTGATGATGGCGCCGTCCGACTTCCCCGCCATCAACGCGATGAGCGAAGTGGCGGCGGACATGTTCCGCAAGCTGGGCATGAACCTGGACTACGTGATGATGGACTGGGGCTCCATGCTGACCCGGATGGGCAACCGCAATACGCCGGACAAGGGTGGATACAATGTGTACTGCACCTATTCGGCGGGGGTCACCCACCTGAACCCGTCCGCGCACAACTTCTTGCGCGGCAGCGGCGACAAGGCGACCTTCGGCTGGTCCACCAGCCCCGAATTGGAGCGGCTGCGCGATGCCTGGTTCGACGCGCCGGACGAGGCCGCCCAGAAGGAGATCGGCGTGCGGATGCAGCGCCAGGCCTTCATCGATACGCCCTATGTCCCCCTCGGCCTGTTCTATCAGCCGACCGCCTATAACAAGAGCCTGACCGGTGTACTGAAGGGCCTGCCGCTGTTCTGGAACGTCCGCCGGGCCTGAGGCCGGGCGGCCTGCCGAGGAGGTCCGATGCTCCCCATCACCGGCTATGTCGATCGCTGGAGCGCGCGTCCGGGCGAGACGATCGAGGTCAAGGTCAGCGTGCGCGACGGCGGCCGCTATCGCGCGCGGATAGCCCGCGTGATCTGTGGCGACCCGAACCCGGCCGGCCCCGGCTATCGCGAGGTGCCGGTGCCCTGGGCGCTCGAAGGCGAGCATGAGGGCGAAGCGCAGCCGCTGCGTCTCGGTTCGTGGATCGATGTGCCCCAGGTCGATCTGCTGGCGGGCGGCCTGCTGGCGGGCGGCCTCGCCTTCGCCGCGACGATCTGGCCGACGCGGCTCGTCGCGGGGGAGCAGGCGGTGCTCTGCTGGACCGGCGCCGCCGGATCGTTGACTCTCGGGGTCGGGCCGCTTGGCGCGTTCTGCCGCCTGACCACCCCGGCCGGCACGCAGACGTTGCGGACCGGCGTGACACTGACCGAGCGGGCCTGGCACAGCATCGCCTGCGTGATCGATCCGGCGGGCCGGCTGCATCTGGGCCAGCTGCCGCACAAGCCGCGCCTGGACCGGCAGGAGCAGGCAGAGCGCTCCGCGCCGCTTATCGGCGATGGGCTCAGCCGGGGTGGCCTCACCGGGGCGGGCGCGGTCGCGATCGCCGCGGCGCGCGGCGCCGGCGGGCCGGAGGAACACTACAACGGCAAGATCGGACGGCCCCGCATCTTCGCGGGCGCGTTGGAGCTGGCCGCCCTGCTTGCCGCCCAGCGCGGAGGCGACCCACTCGCCGGGGCGCAGACGGTCGCAGCCTGGGACTTCTCCCGCGCGATGGGGACCGATACGGCGGAGGATACCGGCCCCGCCGGGCTGCACGGCACCTGCGTGAACCTGCCGACCCGGGCGATGACCGGCTCGAACTGGCGCGGCGACGTGCATCGCTGGACCGAGGACCCGTCGCAATACGGCGCCATCCATTTCCATGACGACGATGTGGGCGATGCCGGCTGGCGGACCTCGCT
>DATMGU010000063.1:0-2182 GCA_035555315.1 Allostellaceae bacterium | reverse complement strand
GCACCGGTAGGTCGGGACCGATCCCGAAGATGTCGAAGGGCCGCACCTCGCGAAACACGACATGGATACCGAACCAGAGCGCCAGGTTGAGGATGACACCGACCACGGCGGCGGTGATCGCCGACAACGCCGCCGATAGGGTCTTGTTGCCGCGCAGGGCCTCGATATAGGGCGCGCCCAGAAAGATCCAGAGGAAGCATGGGGCGAAGGTGACCCAAGTGGTCAGCAGAGCGCCAAGACAGCCGGCGAGCAACGGGTCGAGACTGCCGGGTACACGGTAGGCGGCGAGGAAGCCGACGAACTGCAAGACCATGATGAGCGGTCCGGGTGTCGTCTCGGCAAGCCCGAGGCCGTCCAGCATTTCCCGCGGGGTGAGCCAGCCGAAGGTGTCGACGGCGGCCTGTGCGACATAGGCGAGGACCGCGTAGGCGCCGCCGAACGTGACGACCGCCATGGTGCTGAAGAACGTACCGAGCTCGGTCCAAACGCTCGCTGAACCGGTCACGGCGGCGAGCAGGACGACCGGCCCGAGCCAGATCGGCAGCCAGGTCGCCAGGACGCCGATGGACCGGCGCCATGACGGATCGGCGTGCTCGAGTTCGCCGCGTTCGAACATGACGTCGACCACGCCCTTGAAATCCGACGCGGCGCCTTTCGCGCCATGTCCGCCGGCGGTGAAGAGTTGAGGGGAGCGGCGGCTGCCGAACCAGCCGACGAGGCCAGCCGCGAGGATGATGATCGGGAACGGGACGCGGAGGATATAGATGCCGATGAAGGCTGCCGCCGCTATCCCGGCCATCGCACGGTTCTTCAACGCCCGTCGGCCGATCCGCAGCACCGCTTCGACAACCACTGCGAAGACCGCCGCCTTGACGCCGAAAAAGACGGCGTCGATCAGCGGAACGTCGCGATAGAGCGTGTAGAGGACACTGAGGCCCAGCATGACGAAGGCGCCAGGCAGCACGAACAGGCTGCCGGCGACGAGCCCGCCGGCGGTGCGATGCATGAGCCAGCCGATATAGGTGGCGAGCTGCTGCGCCTCGGGGCCGGGTAGGAGCATGCAGTAGTTGAGGGCGTGCAGGAACCGCTGCTCGCCGATCCAGCGGCGCTCCTCCACAAGCTCCTTGTGCATCAGAGCGATCTGACCCGCCGGGCCGCCGAAGCTGAGCAGGCCGATCTTGGCCCAGACCTTGGTCGCATCGGTGAAACTCGGGGCCGTCGGCGTAGTTAGATCGGTATCCCGGGTTGTGGTGATCGACATGGTCACCTCCCTCGCGCCGGCTTCTGGCTGGACGGCCAATCATGCGTTTCCTCGATCGCGTCGCGGCACCATCGATAGAACGCATCATAGAGCAGCATGCCGGCATCGAGTTGCTCGAGATCGTCGCGATACATGCGGGAGAGACCGAGCGAGGCGGCGAGGAAGCCCGCCGCTTGCGGCACGAGGTCGAGTCGATTGGTGTCGGCCCCGCGGATGATCGCCGCGAGGCGATCAAGTGGTTCGGAGGTCAGGCCGAATTCTTCGATCATCGTGTCGAAGGTGCACCGCTCGCCGCGATGGCTCCAGAACACGTCGTCGATGTCGAAGGGCGTCGCGCCGAAGCGCTCCGCGACCGCCTTCACCTCGCCGGCCCCAACGAACAGGAACACGGCGTTTGGATCGACGAAACGACGGATCAGCCAAGGACAGGCGATGCGGTCGACCTTCGGCCGTGCCCGCGTCACCCAGACGGTCCTGCCCGCCCGGTCGCGCGGCGGAAGCTTTCCAGTCTTGACTAGAGACTCGCCGGCGCTGCGCCACGCTTCGAAGCCGCCATCGAGGTTTTCGGCGCTGATGCCCTCGTGGCGGAGCCAAGCGGTGACGCCCTGGCTCAGCTTCAACCCCTTCTGACAGACAACGACCACGTCATGGCCGGAGAACTCGGCTACCCAATCTGGGGCGGTTCGGTAGTCGCGGCGCTGCGCCGCGGGTAGCAGGCGCGGGTCCGCGTCGAAATCCTCTGTCGTGCGAACATCGATAATCGTCGGTGCCGAAGGCAAGCCGAGCAGGCGGGAGAGCTGGGAAGTGGTGATTTCACTATTCGACGGCATGGGCGTCCATTCCTCTTAGGGAACATGGACGCGATCTTTGGGCTGCCGCCTCACGGGGTAATCGCGAATAACCCCTTGGCCGGGAGGTAAA
>DATMGU010000062.1:0-21001 GCA_035555315.1 Allostellaceae bacterium | reverse complement strand
CGTGGCGATGCCGAGACCGATGCCGCTGGTCGACCCGGTGACGATGGCGGTTTTGTTCTGCATGGTGATCTCCCGACGCGGCCGCGAAAGGGCCGCTCACATCTTGATCCTAGCCGCCGCCCATGGCGGTAGCGTGACGCCGACCCCGGCGGCGATGATCACCGCCCGGGCGACGATCGCGATGCCGGTCGAGGTGCCGAGCCTGATCCGGCCATCGGCCTGCCGCTCCAGCGCCGTCACCTGCTGGCCCAGATGGAAGACCGGGTCGAAGGGCGCGGTCTGTTCCATCAGGCGGTCGATCAGCGCCTGCCCGTCGATCGCCGGATGGGCCGGGATGTCGTAGATCGGCTTTTCCGGATAGAAGGCGGCGCATTGGCCGCCCGGCACGTCGAGCGCATCGATGATGTGGCAGCTCATCCGCAGCATGCCGCATTCGAAGATCGCGAACAGGCCGACCGGGCCGGCGCCGATGATCGCGACATCGGTCTCATGGATCGTGGACATCAACCCGCCCTCATTCGCCCGCCCGCGCGACTGCGGAACGCTTCCGCGCGGGACCATGCCCGCAGCCCTTCGCCGGATCAACCCCAGCCGGCGCCGTGGCGCACACCATCACGTATTGAAAGCCGAGTCATTAGACGGGCCAGGCATTAGATGGGCGTGGCATGCCGCTTGCGGCTTCGGAACCAAGCCGGAGAACCTTGGGGGACCACGGGGTGCGCGATTTCATGAAGAAGACGGGTTTGCTGCTCGCGGCGCTGGCACTCGGCGTGCTCTCCCCGGCCGCGCGGGCCGAGAGCGTGGTGCGCTACGGCATCTCGCTGGCCGATGTGCCGCTGACCACGGGACAGCCGAACAGCGGCGCCGGCGCCTATCAATTCACCGGCCATACGCTGTACGACCCGCTGATCGCGTGGGAGATGAACGTCGCCGACCGGCCGGGCAAGCTCATCCCCGGCCTGGCCACCGCCTGGGCGGTCGATCCCCAGGACAAGACCCTGTGGCGCTTCACCCTGCGCCAAGGCGTCAAGTTCCACGACGGATCGAGTTTCGACGCGGATGCGGTGATCTGGAACCTGGAAAAGGTGTTGAACGACAAGTCGCCGCAATACGACCCCAAGCAGGCGGCCCAGGTGCGGCCACGCATTCCCTCGATCAAATCCTACGCCAAGATCGATGCCGGCACGGTCGAGATCGTCACCAAGGAAATCGACGCGTTCTTCCTCTACCAACTGCCCTGGTTCCTGATTTCCAGCCCGGCGCAGTTCGAAAAGCTGGGCCGGGACTGGGATAAATTCGCCAATGCCCCCTCGGGCACCGGGCCGTTCCGACAGGACAAGCTGGTCCCGCGCGAGCGGCTGGAGATGGTGCGCAACCCGGATTACTGGGACAAGACCCGCCTGCCCAAGGCGGACCGGATGATCCTGATCTGCATCCCGGAAGCCGCGACGCGGACCAACGCGCTGCTGGCGGGCGAGGTCGATCTCATCGAGACGCCGTCACCCGACGCGGTGGCGCGCCTGAAGCAATCGGGAATGCGCATCGTCACCAACGTCTATCCGCATGTCTGGCCGTATCACCTCAGCATGCTGCCGGACAGCCCCTGGCTGGACCAGCGGGTACGGCGCGCGGCGAACCTGGCGATCGATCGGGACGGCCTCGTCGTGCTGCTGAACGGCCTCGGCAAACCCGCCAAGGGCCAGGTCGACGCGACCAGCCCCTGGTTCGGCAAGCCCGGCTTCGACATCAAATACGATGGGGCCGCCGCGAAAAAGCTGATGGAAGAGGCCGGGTATTCCGCGGCCAAGCGGCTAAAGGCCACCTTCATCATCGCCCAGGGCGGCACCGGCCAGATGCTGTCCCTGCCGATGAACGAGTTCGTCCAGCAGAACCTGGCGGAGATCTATATCGATCTCGATTTCAAGGTCGTCGATCTGGAGACGCTCTATACCCATTGGCGCGCCGGCGCCAAGGCCGACCTCAACAAGGGGATCAGCGGCATCAACCTCGCCTATCTCACCTCCGACCCGTTCTACGCCTTCGCCCGTTTCCTCGACAGCAAGTACACGGCGCCCAGCGGCGTGAACTGGGGCTGGTACAAGAACGACAAGATCGACGCCCTGCTGACCGAGGCGCGCACCACCTTCGACGTCGCCAAGCAGGACGAGCTGATGGCCCGGATCGACGAGATCTTCGTCGACGAAGCGCAATACATCTGGGTCGTCCACGACGTGAACCCGCACGCCCTGTCGCCGAAGATCACCCAATTCGTCCAGGCCCAGCATTGGTTCCAGGACCTGACGACGATCGGTTTTTAAAGCAGGGGGACCCGATCGGCGCGGGCCGCGTTGGCGAGCGCGGCATCGAGTGTCGCAAGCGGGACGCCGTCCCGCTGCGCCAGTTCCAGATAGGCCGCATCGTAGACGGTCAGGCGGTGTCGACGGGCGAGGGTCAATACCGTGGCTTCGTTGGGCGCGCGATCGACTGTTACGCCGAGACGGGAAAGCCCGCGCAGGAAGGCGGCGGTGTCGGCTTCGGTGAGTCGGGCGCGTCGTTCGTTGACGATGAGAGTGTTGCGCACCTCGAACCACCATAAGCTCGGGGCACGCGCCTCGTCGGAGCGAATACGCTCAAGCGCCAGGGTCGCGATTGGGTGGTCTTCGTCCTTGAAGGCCCAGCAGGCGGCAATGGACGCGTCGATAACAAACGGCATCAATACTTATGGCCTTCGTGGCGCGCCGAGAGCAGGTCGTCCAGGGAAATGGGACCGACATTCTTCCGCAGCGTCCTGATGGTCTCAATGGCCCTGTCGATCTCCCCCTGCCGACGGTGTGCCTCCGGTACGATCCGGGCAATGGGACGTCCATGACGGGTAATGATGACGGTTTCGCCCTGCTCTACATCGTCGAGGAGTTGAGAGAGATGGGCCTTGGCTTCCGAGGATTGAACTTCCCGCATTGGGCACACCGTTTTCCGGCCGGTCGAAACAACCAGCTTGAAGCATCCCACACATAGAACAAAACGCCAACCTTTATACGCAAGCGGGCATGCCGAGCGGGTTGGCCTAAAACCCGATCGGCGCTGTTGCGAGGCTCCTCCCCCCGCATTAAACCTTTGCTGTGTCCTCATCCGCCGCCCCCGCCGCCATCGAACAGGGTCTCGTCGACGAGGCGGCGACCCACGCGCTCGCCCGGATGCTCGCCGCCGTGGCGCGGCCGGGTGACGTGGTGGCGCTGCGCGGCGATCTGGGGCTCGGCAAGACCAGCTTCGCCCGCGCCTTCATCCGCGCGTTCATCGACGCCCCCGACGAGGAAGTGCCGAGCCCGACCTTCACCCTGGTACAGACCTATGCGGGCGGGCGCGGTACCGTCTGGCATGTCGATGCCTATCGCCTGGAAGATCCGGAGGAGGCGGTCGAGCTGGGGTTGGAGGAAGCGTTGAGCGAGGGTGTGATGCTGATAGAATGGCCGGAGCGGCTGGGCGCGGCGCTGCCGGCCGACCGGTTGGATGTGGCGCTGTTGCCCGGGGCGAGCCCGACCGCCCGGCTGGCCCGGCTGACGTCGGCGGGAGCGACGGATTGGACGACCCGCCTGGCACCGCTGCACGGAGGCTTTGACACGACCTGCCCCTCTCCGCCCCTGGGGGACGGCACCGCCCTGGAGGGGGAAAACGCCGATCGCGACCACAACGAGAAGGGTGGGGCGCCGTGACCGAGCGCGAGCGCCGCCGGGCGGAGTTTCTGGCCGGGGCCGGCTGGGCGACCGCCCAGCGCCATCCCCTGCCGAGCGACGCGTCGTTTCGCTCGTATCATCGGCTGGAGGATGCCGGGCGCCGCGCCATGCTGATGGATGCGCCACCACCACAGGAGGATGTCCGGCCGTTCTGCCGGGTGGCAAGCCTGCTGCACCGGCTGGATTATTCGGCGCCCAACATCCTGGCTGCCGATATCGAGGGCGGCTTTCTGCTGCTGGAGGATCTGGGCGACGGCACCTACACGCGGCTGCTCGATCGCGGCGCCGACGAGCGGGCGCTCTACGGGTTGGCGATCGATCTCCTGGCCGATCTGCACGCCCGTTTCGATCCGGCGGCCTCCCATGGCCTCGCCGAGTATGACGACCGCAAGCTGCTCGACGAGGCGGCCTTGCTGGTCGATTGGTTCATGCCGGCGGCGAGCGGGAGTGCCGTGCCGGACGCGCTGCGTGCCGATTATCTCGGCCTCTGGGCCGCCGCCCTGCCGGTCGCCCGTTCGGTGCCGGCGGGCCTGGTCCTGCGCGATTATCACATCGACAATCTGATGCACCTGCCCGACCGCACCGGGCTCGCGGCATGCGGCCTCCTGGATTTTCAGGACGCGGTGATCGGGCCGATCAGCTATGATCTCATCTCGTTGATCGAGGATGCCCGGCGCGATGTCTCGCCGCCGCTCGCCGAGGCGCTGTGGCAGCGCTATCTGGCGGCGCGGCCGCGGATCGATCCGGCGGCGTTGCGCTCGTCGGCCGCGGTGATCGGCGCCCAGCGCCACGCCAAGATCGTCGGGATTTTCTGCCGGCTGGCCCGCCGCGACGGCAAGCCGGACTATCTGAAGCATCTGCCACGCGTCTGGCGGCTATTGCAGAACAGCCTGGACCATCCCGCCCTGGCGCCGCTCGCCCAGTGGTTCGACCGACACATTCCCGCCGCGTCCCGTGGCATTCCGCCGATCGAGGGCTTCCGCGTATGACCACCCCCAAACCCGGCGCGCCGCCACCCGCCGGGCCGCCCCCCCCTGTTTTAACGGCAGGGCTGGTAACGACCGGCATGGTGTTGGCCGCCGGGCGCGGGCTGCGCCTGCGGCCGATCACCGACAAGCTGCCGAAGCCGCTGGTGCCGGTCGGCGGACGGACCTTGCTGGACCATGCGATCGACCGGTTGGAAGCGGTGGGTGTCGAGCGCGTGGTGGTCAATGTGCATTACCTGGGCGAGATGATCACCGCCCATCTGGCGGCGCGTACCCGGCCCCGGATCCTCATCTCCGAGGAAACCACGCCGCTCGAAACCGGCGGCGCGGTGGCGCATGCCCGCGCGCTGCTGGGCACCGATCCGTTCTTCGTGGTGAATGGCGACAGCCTCTGGCTCGACGGCAAGGTCCCGGCGCTGACCCGCCTCGCCCGCGCCTGGGATGGCGAGCACATGGATGCGCTGATCGTGCTGCAGCGGACGGCCACGGCCATCGGCTATGACGGCAACCGGGGCGATTTCTTTCTGGATCAGCTGGGCCGCGCGCATCGGCGGCGCGAGACCGAAATCGCGCCCTACCTGTTCTCCGGCATCCAATTGCTGTCGCCCAGGCTGTTCGACGACGTTCCCTCCGGCCCGTTCTCGCTCAACCTCATCTATGACCGGGCGGCCGAGGCGGGCCGGCTGATGGGGCTGGTGCATGACGGCGAATGGTATCATGTCGGCACCCCGAGCGGGCTGGCGGATACCGCCGAGCGGCTGGAGACCAGCCCGCCGGATTCCTGATGACGGAAGATACCTCCGGGCCGCGCCGGGCCGCCGTCTTCACCATCCCGGCCCATCTGCCGTTCCTCGACGCGTTGGCGCTCGGCATTCGCCGGCGGGTCGGCGCCGACCCGCTCGATCTCGCCGACGTCACCGTCTTGCTGCCGACCCGCCGGTCCTGCCGGGCGTTGCGCGAGGCGTTTTTGCGCACCGGCAATGGCGCGGCGATGCTGTTGCCGCGCCTCTCGGCGCTGGGCGATATCGATGCCGATGAGGTGTCGCTGAGCGCCAGCGAAACGCTGCGTGCCGATCTGGACCTGCCGCCGGAGATCGGCGGCTTGCGCCGCCGCCTGCTGCTGGCGCGGCTGATCCGTCATTGGGGCCGGGCCCGGCGCAGCGAGATCCTGCCCGGCCAGGCAGCGACGCTGGCGACCGACCTCGCCCGCCTGATGGATCAGGTCCAGGCGCAGGGCTGCAGCCTCACCGTGCTGCCCGGCCTGGTGCCCAAGGAATACGCCCGGCATTGGGAGCTGACGCTCAAATTCCTGGACATTCTCACGACCGCCTGGCCGGCGGTTCTGGAGGGTATCGGCGCGCTCGACCCGGCCGAGCGGCGCAACCGGCTGATGGCGGCGCAGGCCGCGCAATGGCGGGCGAGCCCCCCCGATCGGCCGGTGATCGCCGCCGGTTTCGCCAGCGCCGTCCCCGCCGCCGCCGATTTGTTGACCCAGATCGCCCTGCTGCCGGGTGGCGCCGTGGTCCTGCCCGGTCTGGACGTCGCCGCCGATCCGGCGAGCTGGGCCGCGATCGCGGAGGATCCGAGCCACCCGCAATGGGGCATGGCGGAGCTGCTGAGCCGCATGGGCGTCGCCCATGACGATGTGGCGGCGTGGGATCACGGGGGCGGCGCCATCGCCTCCGGCCTGCCCGGCCGCGCCATGCTGGCCACCGAGCTGATGCGTCCGGCGGCGGTGACCGACCAATGGCGGGCGCTGCGCCGGCTGCCCGCCGATGCCATCGACGGGGTGAGCCGCCTGGATTGCCTCGGCCCCCAGGAGGAAGCCGGCGTCATCGCCCTGATCCTGCGCGAGCGGCTGGAACAGCCGGGCGAGACCGCCATGCTGGTGACGCCGGACCGGAGCCTCGCCCGCCGGGTCGCCGCCGAATTGGGCCGCTGGGGCATCGAGATCGATGACAGCGCCGGCCTGCCGTTGAACCAGACCGCGCCCGGCACCTATCTGCGCCTCCTGGCCGAGGCGGTGCTGCAGGAGCTGGCGCCGGTGCCGTTGCTCGCCGCCTTGAAACACCCCTTGGCCGCCGCCGGCCTGGCACCCGGAGCCTTCCGCGCCAAAATTCGCGCCCTGGAACGCGCCATCCTGCGCGGACCCCGCCCCGCGCCGGGCATCGCCGGCCTGCGTCTGGCGCTGGCGGAAGCACCGGCGAACGACCGGGCCGATCTCATCGCCTTGGTCGATCGGTTGGCGGTCGTTCTGGGACCGCTCTGCGCTCAGATCGCCGCTGGCGAGACCCTGCTGGCGGCGGTGCTCGCCGAGCATGTGGCGGTCGCCGAGGCCCTCGCCGCGACCGATCAAGCGAGCGGTCCGGAGCGGCTGTGGCGGGGCGACGCGGGCGAGGCGCTGGCCGGCTTCGTCGCCGAGCTTGCCGGGGCGGCCGGCGAGTTCGAGCCGATCCGCGGCGCCGACTACCCGGTGCTGCTGGAGGCGCTGATGAGCGGCTCGGTGGTGCGCCCCAGTTTTGGCCGGCACCCCAGGCTGGCCATCCTGGGCACCGTCGAGGCACGGCTGCAGCAGGCCGACCTCGTCATCCTGGGCGGCCTCAACGACGGCGTCTGGCCGGCCGATCCCGGTGCGGACCCCTGGCTGTCGCGGCCGATGCGCCAGGATTTTGGCCTGCCCTCGCCCGAGATGCAGGTCGGCATCGCCGCCCATGATTTCGTCAACGGCCTCGGCGCCCGCCATGTCGTGCTGACCCGCGCCACCCGCGTCGAAGGGGCGCCGACCGTGCCGTCGCGCTGGCTGCTGCGCCTCGACGCGGTGCTGCGCGCCACCGGCACCGTGGTCGATGCCGGCCCCTATGCGAGCTTTCGTAGCCTGCAGGCGCTGCTCGATCACCCCCCGGCGATCAGCCCGCGCGCGGCCCCCGCCCCCCGCCCGCCGGTCGCGGCCCGGCCGCGCCGGGTTTCGGTCACCGAGGTCGAGACCTGGATGCGCGATCCCTACGCGCTTTATGCCAAGCGCGTGCTGCGTCTCAAGGCGCTCGATCCGATCGATGCCGATCCCGGTGCCGCGGAGCGGGGCAGCTTCATTCATGACGCCCTCGATCAGTTCATGCGCGCCTATCCGCTCGCCCCCGATGCTCCCGCGCCGGGCAGCGGCCTGCCGGAGGATCCGGCGGCGGCCCTCGCGGCGATCGGCCGGCAGGTGTTCGGCGCGGCGCTCGACCGGCCGGGCGTCTGGGCCTTCTGGTGGCCTAGATTTCTCGCCGTCGCCGAGTGGTTCGCCGTCACCGAACGCGCCCGCCGGCCGGCGCTGGCGCAAAGCCTGACCGAAATCCGGGGCAGGCTGGAATGGGCGGCGCCGGCCGGTGGCTTCGTGCTGACCGCCAAGGCCGATCGGATCGACCGGCTGCGTGCCGGCGGTGCCGCGATCATCGATTACAAGACCGGTCAGCCGCCGAAGCCGAAGGATATCGAGCTGGGCTTCGCGCCGCAGCTGCCGCTGGAGGCGGCGATCCTGGCGGCGGGCGGCTTCGATGGCGTGCCGGCCGGCGCCATCGCCGAACTGGCCTTCTGGCGGCTGTCCGGCGGCGATCCGGCGGGCGAGGAAAAGCCCATCAAGATGGATGCCGCCGGTCTGGCCGATTTGGCCAGGCAGGCGATGGAGGGGTTGCAGGCGCTGGCCGCCCGCTTCGACGATCCGGCGACGCCCTATCGCGCCCGGCCGAGGCCCGGCTGGGAGCCGCGTTACAGCGATTACGGCCATCTGGCCCGGGTCGCGGAATGGGCGACGGGTGATGCCTCATGACCGATCCGCTGGATATCGATCTGGATTTAGCCGATCTGGACCCCGGCGCCCGCCAGCGCGTCGCGGCGGACCCGGCCCGCTCGATCTGGGTCGCGGCCTCGGCCGGGACCGGCAAGACCAAGGTGCTGACCGACCGCGTCTTGACCTTGTTGCTGACCGGCACGCCGCCGTCGCGGCTGTTGTGCCTGACCTTCACCAAGGCGGCCGCGGCGGAAATGGCGAATCGGGTGAACGATAGGCTGAGCGCCTGGGCGACCCATTCCGACAGCGCGCTGCGCGACGAATTGATGACCTTGACCGGCAAGCCGCCGGAACCGGAAACCGCCGCCGCCGCCCGTCGCCTCTTCGCCCGGGTGCTCGACAGCCCTGGTGGCATGCGCATTGAGACGATCCACGCCTTCTGCCAATCGCTGCTGCGGCGCTTTCCCCTGGAAGCCGATGTCGCCCCGCATTTCGAGCTGATGGACGACCGGACCCAGGCGGAGCTGGTCGCCCAGGCCCAGGCGGAGATGGTCACGGCGGCGCGCGCCGAACCGGACAGCCCGCTCGCCCGGGCGCTGGCCGAGGTGACCGGTCATGTCCAGGAGAGCGGCTTCACCCGGCTGCTGTCGGAAACGCTGTTGGAACGCGGCCGGGTCCGCGAGTTGATCGCCGGCCCGGACGGGCATGAGCGGTTCGCGGGCTTGGTCCGCGCATGCCTGGGGCTGCCGCCCGGCGAGACCGAGGCCGCGTTCCTGGCGAAAGCCTGCGAAGATGCCGCTTTCGACGCGGCCGGGTTGCGCCGGGTCGTCGGGGTGCTGGCGGAGTCGACGAAATCGACCGATCTCAAGCACGCCGCCGCGATAGCCCCGTGGCTGGCGCATGCCGAGCGACGCGTCGCGGAGATCGAGGCCTATCTGGACGTCTTCGTGACCGGCAAGGGTGAGCCGCGCAAAACGCTCGCCACCAAAGAGGTGCTGAAGGCCAACCCCTGGGCGGAGGAGAGTCTGCGCGCCGAGCAGGAACGGCTGATCGCGTTCTGCGCGCGCCGGGCCGCCCTGGTGGTGGCCGGCGCCACCACCGCCCTCATCCGGGTGGCGGGCAGCGTGCTCGATCGATACGACACGCTGAAGCGCCGACGCGGTCTGTTGGATTACGACGACCTGATCCTGGCCGCCTGCCGGCTGCTATCGACACCGGGGGTAGCCCCTTGGGTGCTGTTCAAGCTGGATGGCGGCATCGATCACATCCTGATCGACGAGGCGCAGGACACCAACCCGGATCAATGGCAGATCGTCAGGGCACTGGCCGAGGAATTCTTCAGCGGGCTTGGCGCGCGGGAACCGGCGCGGACGATCTTCGCGGTCGGCGACGCGAAACAGTCGATCTACAGCTTTCAGCGGGCCGATCCGGCGGCCTTCATCGCCATGCGCGATCATTTCAAGGAGCGCGTGCACGCCGCCGAAGGGCGCTGGAACCTGGTGCCGCTCGACGTGTCGTTCCGCTCGACGGAGGCGGTGCTGGCGCTGGTCGACGCGGTGTTCGCCCGGCCGGAGGCCCGTGCCGGGGTGGCGATCGACGACCTGCCGATCCGCCACGCCGCCTCGCGCGTCGGCCAGGCGGGGCTGGTCGAACTCTGGCCGGTGATCGAGCCCGACGAGGCCGATGAACCACCGCCCTGGGAGCCGCCGGTCGAGCAGCATCTCGCCGAAGCGCCGAGCGCCCGCCTGGCCGGGCAGATCGCGGCGACGATTCGCGACTGGCTGGATCGGGGGGAGCGGCTGGAGTCGCGCGACCGGCCGATCCAGCCCGGCGACATCATGATCCTGGTGCGCCGGCGCGGCGGCTTCGTCGAGGATGTCGTCCGTGCGTTGAAACAGCGCCGGATCCCGGTCGCCGGCGCCGACCGCATGGTGCTGACCGAACAATTGGCGGTGATGGACCTGCTGGCGCTCGGCCGGTTCCTGCTGATGCCGGAAGACGATCTGACGCTCGCCACCGTCTTGAAAGGACCGTTGATTGGGCTCGAAGAGGACGAGCTTTTCGCGCTGGCCCATCACCGGGGCGAGGTGGATCTGTGGCGCGAGTTGCGCCGGCGCGGCGCCGAGACCCCGCGATTCGAGGCCGCGCATCGGTTTCTGGCCGACCTCCTGGCCGAGGCCGATTACCGGCCGCCCTACGAGTTGTTCGCCGAGGTGCTGGGCCCGCGTCAGGGTCGGAAGCGGCTGATCGGCCGGCTGGGCCTGCAGGCCAATGACGCGATCGACGAATTCCTGGCGCAGACCCTCGCCTATGAAGCGGCCCATGTGCCGTCGCTGCAGGGTTTTCTCGCCTGGCTCGATCGCGGCGAGCTCGAGGCCAAGCGCGACCCGGACCCGGCCGGACGGAACGAGGTCAGGATCATGACGGTGCACGGCGCCAAAGGGCTGCAGGCGCCGATCGTCTTCCTGCCGGATACGGTCGCCGTACCGACCCAGGTACCGAGTCTGCTCTGGCCAAAGCTGGGGCCCGAAAAGCTCGGGTCTGAAAAGCTGGCCCCGGCCACCGGCCCGCTGCTCTGGGTGCCGGCGCGCGGCCAGGGCGAACCGGTCGCGGCCGCGGCGCGGGAGGCCGCGTGCCGCCGGCGCGACGACGAATACCGCAGGCTGCTTTACGTGGCGCTGACCCGCGCGGCCGATCGGCTCTATATCGGCGGCTGGCGCACCAAGCGCGCGCCGGCCGGCGGCAGCCCGTGCTGGTACGACATGATCGCCGCCGGCATGGCGGATCTCACCCCGGTGGAGGAGATCGCCGCCTTCGACACGATAGCCCAGCCGCCCGGACCGCAACCCGGCTTGGTCCGACGCTATGCCTGCCGGCAGCAGGCGGCACCGGTGACGGAGCCGCCGCGCGCGTCCCTCGACGCATCCCCCCCGGCGCTGCCCGCCTGGATCGATGCGCCGCCGCCGCCGGAGCCGGCGCCGCCGCGCCCGCTGGTCGCGAGCCGGCCCAGCCTGCCCGACCCGGCTGTTTTGTCGCCGCTGGCGGCCGATGATGGCAGGCGGTTTCGCCGCGGCCTGATCGTGCACCGCCTGTTGCAGACCCTGCCCGACCTGCCGCGCGAGTCGGTCGAAGCGGCGACGCGCCGGTATCTCGCCAGCCCCGCCCACGACCTCGATCCCGTGGAGCAGGCGGCGATCGCGCGGGAAACGCTCGCTGTTCTGGCCGATCCGGATTTCGCGCCGATCTTCGGGCCGGGCAGCCGGGCCGAAGTGCCGGTGGTCGGCCTGATCGAGGGCCGGGTGATCAGTGGCCGGATCGATCGGCTGGTGGTCACCGACGCGGCCGTGCTGATCGTCGACTACAAGACCAACCGGCCGCCGCCCCGCCACCAGGCCGACATCGCCCCGCTGTATCGCGAACAATTGCGCGCTTATCGCGCGGCCCTGGCGGCGATCTATCCCGGCCGCCCGGTGCGGGCGGCCCTGCTCTGGACCGACGGCCCGCGCCTGATGCCGGTCGACCTGGACTCCTGAGCGCCATCCGAAGCCGGGAGAGAATAGTCCACAGGACATTGCACCCATGCCCCGATCGACGATGGGGGGTCACTTGACGCTGCTTTCCGGCGTCGCCTAGTGTCACGCAGTGAGTGTGTCGGCAGCACGGACTGAGATGGACCGCGCGCCGCGCCAAAGGAGATTGGACATGACCAAAAAGGTCAGCGACGCATCGTTCGAAGCCGACGTGCTCGCTTCATCGAAGCCGGTTCTGGTGGATTTCTGGGCCGAATGGTGCGGCCCCTGCAAAATGATCGCACCGATCCTGGATGAGATTTCAGCGACCATGGGCGAACGCGTGACCGTCGCGAAAATCAATATCGACGAGAATCCGAAGACGCCGTCGAAATACAATGTCCGCGGCATTCCGACGCTGATCCTGTTCAAGGGCGGCCAGGTCGCCGAGACCAAGATCGGCGCGCAGCCGAAATCGAAACTGATCGAGTGGGTCGAAAGCGTCCTCTAAGCGGCCATCCCCCCGGACTTTCCATCGACTCAGACGGCGGCCGCGTCCTGCGCGCCGCTGTTTTTTTGCCCATCCGTACCGGGCCCCGCCCCCCGGCGAGATCGCACCCTTCATGGTAATTTTGGTTACACAGGCTTGACGGCGGGTCATTTAAGTTTATCTTTAAGTTGGATAAAACAATACGCCGATTTATTTCGCATGAAACCAATAGAGTTGAAGCCTTTCGTCGGCGAAGCCAGCGCCCTCTTAAAGGTCATGGGAAATGAGCACCGCCTGATGGTGCTGTGTTATCTGTCGGATGGCGAAAGATCTGTCGGCCAGTTGGAAGTCATGATTGGCCTTAGTCAGTCGGCCTTGTCTCAACACTTGGCAAAACTACGCCGTGACAAGCTTGTGGCGACCCGGCGCGATCGACAGACGATCTATTATTCGTTGGCGAGCAACCATGCCGTATCGGTTATGCGCACGCTTTGCGAGGCTTTCGCCAGACCGCTTCAGGCGTCCATCGGCAATCCGATGCCGGCCTGACCTGGTCGGAAACGATCCTAGGCGCGTGCCTTGAGGGCGGCGACGATCAAGCATAGCCAGCCGAGCATCAACGCGGTACCGCCGAAGGGGGCGCCGTAGGCCACCGCCACGAACGATGTCATGGCCAAGGCCACCAGGCTGCCCGAAAACAAAACGATCCCGGCGATGAACAGCCAGGCGGCAAGGGCGACGAGCCGCGCCGCCAAGCCGTCCAACCGGTTGACGAGGGCGACCAGGGCCAGCAAGGCCAGGCTGTGATACATGGCGAATTGCGACGCTATACCCATCAGCCGCGCGCCTTGCGTGTTACCCGCGACGATGTGATCGGTCACGGCACCGATCAGCACGGCTCCGAACCCACCAAATCCCGCCGCCGCCAACCATAGTCGCTGCATCATGGTCCTTTGCCGCTACCAGCCTTCGTCAATCGCCGGCCTTCCTCAATCGCCGGCAGGTTGAGATGGCCGAGTTTACCTTGTGTATCATGGCGATGGTTTTCGGCACATTCCCGTAGCAATCCTCGGGGTCTCCTGTCCCCGGGCTTCCTGTCGCACCCCCCGGCATCCAACGCTTCTCGCACCCCTCGCCTGACGCGGCTCTGACCTGAATGGATCGGGGTAGCGTTTTTTGGCGAAACCAGTATTGTGCGCCGCAGTTAAGTGGTTGAGGCGCAGGCGCGTTGGTCGCAGGTTCTTCAGCTGGTGGCAGCGCCGTTCCCGTGACAGACCGTTCCTGTGACGGGGGGCAGTGCCGACCCGGTGATACCACGTCCTTCCGCCCCCAACCCCGCCGCTTCCGCGACCGACCGGAACCGGCCCTAACCGCGTCTCCTTTTCCTGAGGGGGCGCGCAGTCCCGTTTTCTGTCCGTCGCGCGTCCTCGTCTTCCCAGCTGGGCTTTCCGGCCGTTTGGACACCGCGCGAATCTGACGCTTTGTTGAGGATTCCGCTTTTGTCATTCGCCGATTTCAACCTGCATCCGCTGCTTCTCCAAGCCCTCGAGACCGCCGGCTATACCGAGCCGACGCCGATCCAAGCCGCCGCCCTGCCGCTGGCGATCGCCGGCCGCGACCTGATCGGCACCGCCCAAACGGGCACCGGCAAGACCGCCGCCTTCGTTCTGCCGGCCTTGCAGCGCATCGCCGCCACGCTGGACGATAAGTCCGGACGGCCGCGCCAGCGCGGTCCGCATATCCTGGTCCTGGCACCGACCCGCGAGTTGGCCGGCCAGATCGTCGACGCGGTGCGCGTGCTCGGCAAATTCATGCGGCTCAACACCGTCTCGATCCTGGGCGGTATGCCCTATCGCCTGCAGATGCAGCAGCTGTCGCGTCCGGTCGACATCATCGTCGCGACGCCGGGCCGGCTGATCGATCACCTGACCCGCCGCACCATCGATTTGTCGCAGCTCCAGCTGCTGGTCCTCGACGAGGCCGATCGCATGCTCGATATGGGCTTCATCGACGATGTGGAGCGCATCGCCGCGGCCAGCCCGTCGACCCGCCAGACCCTGCTGTTCACCGCGACCTTCGACCGGCGCATGACCGAATTGGCCAACCGGCTGCTGACCGAGCCGGAGCGGATCGCCGTCGATGTCGGCAACGTGACGGTCGACCGGATCGAACAGCGCCTGCAGATCGCCGACGATCTCGGCCATAAGCGCCGTTTGCTGGCCCATTGGGCGGCCAGCGAAGAGGTCGGCAAGGCGATCATCTTCGCCGCGACCAACCGCGACGCCGACCAATTGGCGGCCGAACTGACCGCCGCCGGCCACAACGCGGCCCCCCTGCATGGCGACATGACGCAAGGTGCCCGCAACCACACCGTGATGCGGCTGCGCAACGGGCATATCCGCCTGCTGGTCGCGACCGACGTCGCGGCGCGCGGCATCGACGTCAAGGACATCACCCACGTCATCAACTTCGATCTGCCGCGCCAGGCGGAGGATTACGTCCACCGCATCGGCCGCACCGGCCGCGCCGGGGCGACCGGCATCGCCATCTCGTTCGCCTCGCCGGCGGATAAGGGGCTGGTCGATCGCATCGAACGCTATACCGGCGCACCGCTGGTGCCGCATGTCGTCACCGGACTGGAGCCGCAAAGCGGCTTCCATTCCCGTCCGAAGCGCCGGTTCGGCCGGCCCGGCGAGGGCGGCTCCTGGAACAAGTCCGGCGGGCCCCGCCCGGCCAGCGCGCAGCCTTACGGCGCCCGCTCGACCGGCGGCCACACTGGCGACGCCGCCCGGCGCTCGCTGCGCCGCGTCGGCTGATCTCGGCCCTTTAGACGATCGACGGCTACCGTCCGGCGGCGCATCGGCTATATACTTGGCCATGCGCCGCCGGATCGATGCCGGCTGCACGGGCTAAACCGGGACGACACCCAATGCCGAGTTTCGACATCCTGTCCAAGACGGACCTCGCCGAGGTCGACAACGCCCTGGGCGGCATTCAGCGTGAGATCGACACACGGTTCGACTTCAAGGGCAGCAAATGCTCGATCGAGCGCGCCGGCGATGTCTTGACCGTGCTGGCGGACGACCAACTCAAGCTGAAACAGCTGCACGAGTTGATCCGCACCCACCTCACCCGTCGCAAGGTCGATGCCGGTGCGCTGGAGTTCAAGGATCCGGAAAAGGCATCCGGCGACACGCTGCGCCAGACCATCACCATCAAGCAAGGCGTCGACAAGGACCTGGCCAAGCGCCTGGTGCGCGAGCTCAAGGACAGCAAGCTCAAGGTCCAGGTGGCGATCCAGGGCGACGAGCTGCGCGTCACCGGCAAAAAGCGCGACGATCTGCAGGAAGCCATCGCCTTCGTCCGCGGTCTGAAGATCGAGTATCCGCTGCAGTACCAGAACTTCCGCGACTGACCCACTGGGGGCCTCGAAAGTTGCTACCGGCACGAGAGCTGCACGGGTAAGCTGTTTTCGCTGCGTCGCGTGGTCGGCTGGTACATGAGTTTCCGCCGCATCTGAAGCGAACTTGCCGCGCTGGGAGAAACGGGTGGCGGACGATATTCAGATGCGCCCGGCCGAGAATGACGGCCATCGCTTGAACCTGCTCATTCAGGCGGTCACCGACTACGCCCTCTTCATGCTTGACGAGCATGGCGTGGTGGCGAGTTGGAACACCGGGGCGGAACGTCTGGGCGGGTTCACCGCCGCGGAAATCATCGGCCAGCATTTCTCGATACTCTTCACGCCCGAGGATCGCGCCGCCGGGAAGCCCGAACGGGCACTCGACCAGGCGCGCCGGGCCGGGCGGTTTGAAGAAGAAGGGTGGCGGATGCGGCGCGACGGAACACAGTTCTGGGCGCTCGCCGTGATCGAAGCGATCTACGAAGCCGACCGCGTCATCGGCTTTGCCAAGATAACCCGCGACGTGACGGAGCGGCGCGCCACCATGGAGGCGCTTCGCCAAAGCGAGCAGCGCTTTCGTCTCCTGGTGGAGGGCGTCGTCGATTACTCGCTCTTCATGATCGACAGGACTGGGATCATCCAGAATTGGAACCCCGGAGCCGTACGGACCAAGGGTTACACGGCCGAGGAGGTCGTCGGGCGAAACTTCTCGATCTTCTACACCGACGAGGATCGGGCCGCCGAGCTTCCGGCGATGGCGCTGCGTACCGCCGCCGAAACCGGGAGGTACGAGGCTGAGGGCTGGCGCCTCCGCAAGGGCGGCGCCCGGTTTTGGGCGAGCGTCGTCATAGACCGCATTCTCGACGAACGGGGCAACCTCGTCGGGTTCGCCAAAATCACCCGGGACATCAGCGAACGGCGACAGCTCGAACGAGCGAGGGAACAGCTCTATCAGGCGCAGAAGCTGGAGACGGTCGGACAATTGACCGGCGGCATCGCGCACGACTTCAACAACCTGCTCACCGCCGTGATCGGAAGCCTCTCGCTCATCACCAAGATCACGCCCGATGCGCGGGTGAAACGGATCGCCGAGACGGCCCATCGGGCGGCCGATCGAGGCGCCCAACTCGTGGCGCAGTTGCTCGCTTTCTCGCGGCGCCAGACGCTCCAGCCGCAACCATCCGACCTGAACGAGTTGATCACCGCATTCGATACCCTGCTGCGCCGGGCTGTCGGAGAAACCGTCTCGATCGAGACGAAACTCGCCCCGGACCTCTGGGGCATGAGCGTCGATCAGGCGCAATTCCAATCCTCGCTGATGAATCTCGCCGTCAATGCACGCGATGCGATGCCCGTCGGCGGCACGCTGCTCATCGAGACCAGGAACATCGTCCTCGATGAACAACACGCCGCCGCCCTGACCGATATCGGGCCTGGGCCTTATGTCGTCGTAAGCATCCACGATACCGGCGACGGCATGAGCGCCGAGGTCAAGGCGCGGGCGATCGAACCGTTCTTCACGACCAAGGACGTGGGCAAGGGCACTGGGCTTGGTCTCAGTCAGGTGTACGGCTTCGCGCGCCAGTCGAATGGGCAGCTCGAAATTCAAAGCAAACCGGGAAAAGGCACCACTATTCGCCTCTATCTGCCGTGCGGCGTCGGCGATGTCGACGACGCGGCGTCGCAGGCCGGCGGCGCGAAGCAGGAGACCCGACCGCCCTCGGTACTCGTTGTCGAAGACGACAACGAGGTGCTCGACATCACCGTCGAGACGCTGCGCAGCCTGGGGTACGAGGTTCTTTCGGCGGCCAATGCGCGGGTGGCCCTGACGATCCTCCGGCGCGACATACCGATAGACGTTCTCTTCACCGATATCGTGATGCCGAAGGGGATGGACGGCGTCGACCTCGCCCGCGAAGCGCGGCGCCTCCGGCCGGACGTTCAAATCCTGCTGGCCTCGGGTTACACGCGCGAGGGAATACACCGCGAAGGCATCGCCGATGACATGACCTTTCTGGCGAAACCCTATCAATTCTCGGCCTTGGCGGAGATTCTGCACCAGCTGACCACTGGCCACCATACGAATACGGCGCCATGAACCGCCTTGCGGTAATCGCTTGATCCCGCCGATGCGCTCAGCTAGAACTCGCCCCTCGCCTCCAGTCCCCATCGTCTAGAGGCCTAGGACATCGCCCTCTCACGGCGGTAACAGGGGTTCGAATCCCCTTGGGGACGCCAATTCTTTCAACGGGTTGGCAAGATGCAGGCGCCGGAGCGTCCAATATCTGTCTAATATACGGTGTATCTGTCTAATATACGGTGGCGGATTTCGCTGGATGCCGGTGACTGCGCGATACATACCCGTCGCACCAGCACCGCGTTAGGTTTAAATCCCGGACACGCGACACCCGATCCCGGCGAAATGGAACGTCTGTTCCGGGGATCGCGGTTACGCAAGAATCGTTGGTTGCGGGGGCCACAACACCCGATTCTTGCGATAGGTTGAACGGGCGATTCCCAGGCTCGCTGCCGAGCAAACACCCTGATTGCGGGCCGCCTTCTTTGGTGGTTACTTCAGCTTGCGACGTTGCCGTTTCGGAAGGCTCCCGCCAAATGGTCGATAAAAGCGCGCACAACCGGCGGCAGGCCACGGCGCGTTGTGAAGACCAAGTGGACAATGCCGTCCTCCGTGCGCCACTGCGGGAAGACATGCACCAAGCGACCGCTCGCCAGTTCGCCTCGGCAGGAATGATCCGGCAGGAGGGCCACACCAAGCCCAGTGACGGCGGCATCACGAAGCGCCATGAAATCGACGCAGGTCATCCGCGGCTCATGACGGATCGAGCGTAGCTCGCCATCCGACCCGGAGAATTCCCACACGATCTCGCCCATCTGATCGGTCGTGGCGAGCGTCGGCAACTCCGAGAGTGCCGTCACGTCGCCGACGGTGCATGAAGCCGCCAGGGTCGGCGAGGCGACCAAGATCCGGCTGGAGCGACCTAAAGTCCGTATGGTCAGGGCGGCGTCGGTGTCGAGCGCCGCGCGGACGCGGACCGCGACGTCTATCCGCTCGTCGATAAGGCCGACCGCGCGATCGACGGCCACGATCTGCAGTTTCGCCTTCGGAAAAGCCTTCATGAAGCCGACGAAGGTGGACGATAGCGCCTCGACCAGGCCCAGCGGGCAACTGCAGCGAACAACGCCGCGCGGCTCGCCCAGAGCCTCGGACACGACCGCATCCGCCTGCTCCACATCCATCACGACGATGCGGCAGCGCTCGTAGAAGGCTTGTCCGATTTCGGTAACCCGGAAGCGACGCGTGGAACGCTCGATCAACCGGACGCCGAGGCGCGTCTCCAAAGCCGCTATTCGCCGGCTCAGGGTCGATTTCGGCGCCCGCAGCGCCCGCCCCGCCGCAGCGAAGCCGCCATGGGTCACCACCTCGGCGAAGAGGGCATAATCGTTGAGGTTCGACACCATCATTGTCTCATTTAGGGAACACTGAAGCTCAATACCTCTGTCTACCGCGTTCTTCGTTCCATGAACATCTTATTACTGACAGGGCGAGCCATTTGCCGCCCGGATTAAGGAGGCAGAAGATGACCGGCAAATTCGAGAGCAAGGTGGTCGTGGTGACCGGCGGGACCAGCGGCATCGGCCTTGCCACCGCCAAGCGCTTCGCGGCCGAGGGCGCATCCGTGTTCGTCACCGGCCGTCGCCAGGAAGAACTGGACGCGGCGGTTAGGACGATCGGCGGACGAGTGAGCGGCGTGTGTGCCGACATGTCGAAGCTGGCTGACATCGACCGCCTCTACGACGCGGTCCAGCAGAAGCATTCACAGATCGACGTCGTCTTCACCAACGCCGGCGGCGGCTCAATGCTGCCGCTCGGCGCCATTACCGAAGAGCACTACGAGGACACCTTCGGCCGCAATGTGAAGGGTGTGATCTTCACCGTGCAAAAGGCTCTGCCGCTGCTGCGCGATGGCGCTTCGGTGATCCTGATGGGGTCCACAGCTGGCGTGACCGGCACGGCCGCCTTCAGCGTCTACGGCGCCTCCAAGGCCGCGGTGCGCAACCTGGCACGGAGTTGGACGCTCGACCTCAAGGAGCGCGGCATCCGCGTCAACGTCATCAGCCCTGGTCCCGTGAAGACCCCGGGCCTTGTCGGGTTGGCCGGTCCTGACGCCGCCCAGCAGCAGGGGCTGCTGGACTACATGGCGACCCAGGTCCCGATCGGCCGCGTCGGTAGCTCCGACGAGATCGCCAAGGTGGTCGCCTTCCTCGCCTCGGATGATTCGAGCTTCATGGCCGGCGCCGAACTCTTCGTCGACGGCGGCCAGGCCCAGGTCTGAGCCATCACGGCGGACCGGGAGCCGACCCACCGTTGCTCACGGTCCGTCCCTCACCCCATCGGACAGGAACAGGATCATGTCGGACACCATCGAAACGCTGCTGCAGCGCAACCTGCAGGAGGTCTTCGGCGAAGGCGATCCTGCACTTCGACGCGCCGCCATCGCAGAATTGTACACTGAGGACTGCACCGTTCTTCTCCCCATAGGCCGTTACGTCGGCCACGAGGCGCTGGATCAGATCGCGGGCGAATTGCGGGCCGGTCATCCGAGCTTCGTCTACACACCGCACAGCACCCCGCAAGCGGTTCAGGATGGGGGACGCCTCGCGTGGGGATCCGGACCAGCCGGCGGACCGCCCCGCTACACCGGGCTCGACGTCATCATCGTCCGCGACGGGAAGATCGCCGCCCTTTACGTCTTCCTCGACTCGCTGCCCGTATGAAGTTGGACGCCGCGGTTGATGGCAATCGCGGCTGGATGAAGAAGCTGGTCATCGGCAATCGCTGAAGGGCGTCAGCAGGCGTTTCGGATCGTACCGTGGCGTGGTTTGGGGGGCAGGATTTGAACCTACGACCTTCAAGTTATGAGCCTGAAGACCACAACTTGTCGGGATCGGGGTAGGGCCGCGCGGGCGCCCTCCAATTCCCCGTGGATCGCGCCCGTACCGCCCCTGACCAGACCGACATTCTCTGGTCGTTACCATTTGACCGGATGGGCACCGCGCCCATGCGGCAGGGAGCATCAGTGCGCCAAGTTCT
>DATMGU010000061.1:0-41439 GCA_035555315.1 Allostellaceae bacterium | reverse complement strand
CGCAAGGCCGCCTCGATCATCAAATCAGTCGCCGCATCCCACCGGCCGGCATGCTGCAGCGCCTCGATCTCGGCGAAGTCGAACGACCACATAAGGCATCTCGCCGAACTCAGGGCGCCCAGCCGATCCCGTATCCGCTGGTTGATGATCCGATAGTATTCGGCCGAGCTTTCCCAGCTCATGCCGCCGATCAGGCCGATAACCTTCTGCATCGCTCTTCCTTCGGGAACACCCGTTTCAGGGGCCGGGCCGCAGCAAGGTCTTGAGCGGAAGCTCCGTCCGGACCAACGGCGATTTGATGACGATGTAGCTGAAATACTTGTCGATGCCGATCTGTCGATCGAGCAACCCCTCGACGACCGATTGGTAATGCCCGATCCCACGCGTGACGAATTTCACCAGATAATCATAGCCGCCGCTGACCAGATGGCACTCCATCACCTCGTCGACCTGGCGGATGCCCGCCTCGAACTTGACGAAATCCTCGCGCCGGTGACCGTACAGCGTCATTTCGGTGAAGACCGTCACCGTATCGGCCAGCTTGGCGGGATTGATGCGCACGCCATAGCCGGCGATATAGCCGGCGGTCTCCAGACGCTTGACGCGCTGCAGGCAGGGGCTGGCGGACAGGCCGACCGCCTGGGCCAGGTCGACATTGCTGATCCGGCCGTTCCGCTGGAGTTGCACCAGAATGGCGAGATCGATCGGGTCGAGCTTGGTCATGGTCATCCGGAACGAGAGAAGGTCAGGCGGTCGCGCGCAGCTCTTCCTGATGGGCCCGCACCAGATCGTTCATGCTGTTGAAGTGGAAATCCAGCTTGATCTCCTTCGGCGGCGGCATGGTGGCGCCCCAGCCGCCTTCGGCATAGCGCCGATCGATCCAGGCCGAGGCGAGACCGACCCGATTGGCCGGGCCATGATCATGGAACAGGCTCTGCGCGGTGTGCAGAATATCGCCCTTGGCCACCCCCTGCTCGGCCAGATGGGACAGCAGGTAATCGAAATTGCGCGGATCCGGCTTATACGACCCGATATCCTGCGCCGTATAGATCGCATCGAATTCGACCTGCAGGCGGACATTGCTGGCCTTGAAGCTGGCCCGGTCGACATTCGAGAGGATGACCAGCTTGTAGTACTTCTTCAGATATTGCAGCGACGCCGCCGAATCGATGAAGACCGGCCATTCCGGCACCGATTGGCCGAAGCTCCGATGGGCGAGATCGCTCGCCGTGACGCCCCAGAGCGTCGCCAGGCGGCGATGCACCGCCGCCAGCAACTCCGGATAGACCATCGAGGGGGTTTCGGTCTGTTGCCGGCTTTCATGCTGGGCGAAGATCTCCAGCACCTTATCCTTCGGCAGGGTGACGCCCGCCTGGGTCAGCAGCGGTTGCAGCGCCGTGAAGATACCGGTCTCCCAATCGATCAGGGTGCCGTAGCAGTCGAAGGTCAGAACCTTGAAATCGGTCAGTCGCATGGGGTTCTCCATCATGGGATGCGGTTACGCCGGCATGACCCATTATCGGATCTTCCCTCGACAGAGGCTGCCGATTTTTGCCGATTTTGCAGAATTCCATGCGGATCGAAAGCACTGACCCGGCATGTTCTGCGCCTCAGTGGACCAGCGGACAGCCGCCATCCGCAAGCGGCCGGAACGCCTCCTCGGCGGGGATCGTCGCGAGCAGCTCGTAGTCGTCCCAGCGGCCTTTGGAAGCTTCGGGCTTCTTCACCCGGAAGACATACATGGCGTGAACCGCCCGGCCGTCGCGACGCACCGTGGTGCGACCGAACAAGGCGTCGTCGATCGGCGCCTCGCGCAGCTTTGCCACAACCTTGTCGCCCTCGATCGTGTCGGCTGCCTTCACCGCGCGCAGATAGGCCAGCACCGAGGCATAGACCGCCGCCTGGTTCGCGGTCGGCATCCGGCCCCCCATACGCGGGGCAAAGCGGGCCGCGAAGGCTCGGGTCGCGGGGTTCAAATCCCAATAGAAGGATTCCGTGACGATCAGCCCCTGGGCCGCCTCGAGGCCCAGCGCGTCGACATCGGTGATCTGGGTGAACAGCCCGACCAGCGTCTGCTTCGGCGTGACGCCGAACTCGGCGGATTGCTTGACGCCGGTCACGAGATCGCCGCCGGTATCGGCGAAGGCGACGACCTTGGCGCCGGATGCCTGCGCCTGCAGCAGATAGGAGCTGAAATCGGTGGTTCCCAGCGGATGCTTGACCGACCCCAACACCTTGCCGCCGAGCTTTTCCAGCGCCGCCGTGGCGTCGCGCTGCAATGCCTGCCCCAGCGCGTAGTCGAACGAGATGAAGTACCAGCTGGTCTGGCCTTCCTTGACGCTGGCGCGGGCGGCGGCGTTGCCCATCGCCCAGGTATCCATGTTCCATTGCACCGTGGTCGGCTGACAGAATTTGCCGGTGAGGTCGGAAGTGCCGACATTGGTCGCGACGAAGGTTCGGTTCTTGTCGTGCAGGATCTGATTGACCGCGAGGCCGACACCGGAATTCACCGCATCCGCCACCGCCGCGACGCCACTGCGGTCGATCCATTCGCGCACGATGGTCGCCCCGATATCCGGCTTGTTCTGATGATCGCCATACAGGATCTCGACCTTGAGAGTCCCTGCCTCCTTGGCGAAATCCTCGACCGCCAATTGGGCGGCGGCGACCGATCCCTTACCCGATTGATCGGCGAACGGACCGGTCTGATCGTTCAGGATACCGATTTTGATCGTCCGGTCGGGGATCTCGGCGCGCGCCGACCCCACCAGCAACGCCCCGGCCAGCAACGCCCCCATGGCCGCGATCCCGCGGCCCCGCACGAATGTTCTCATACTGCTTCCCCCTGTTGGCGCCGAGATCTTGAGCGCCTCGGCCCTTCTGTTCTTCGGTTGGATCTGATGGTCAGCCGCCACGCCGCAGCGCCGGCCGATACCCCGTGTCGATGGTGATCGCCCCCGTCGCCCGCGAGACGCAGGCGCATAGCTTGTCGGCGCATTGTTTTTGATGCGCGCTGAGGAAGACGTCGCGATGATCCAGCGCGCCATCCGCCTCTGCGACCTCGACGACGCATAGGCCGCACTCGCCGCGCAGGCAGTCATAGGCGATGTCGATCCCGGCATCGGCCAAGACATCCAACAGGCTTCGGTCCGGCGGCACCGTCACCTCGCGGCCGTGATCGCGAACCAGGACGCGGAACGGCGTCGGCGCCTGGGTCCCGCTCGAGCCGAAGGTCTCGAAGCGTAAACCCGCCGGCGACCGACCGGCGGCCGACCAGGCCTCGCGCGCCGCCGCCATCATGCCGGCCGGGCCGCACAGATAGAGTTCGCCGGCCGGATCGAGCCGGGCGATCTCCGCGGCGAAATCGAGCCGCTGCCCCGCCTCGTCGACGAACAGCTCCAGCCGATCGCCCAACAGCCCCGCCAGATGCTCGACGAACGCCATCTGCCGCCGCTGCCGGCCGGCATAGAGCAGGCGCGGCCGGGTGCCCAGCCGGACCAGCCGCTCGACCATGCCCAGGATCGGCGTGATGCCGATGCCGCCGGCGATCAGCAGATACTCCGGCCGGCCTAGCTTCAGATCGAAATGGCTCTGCGGCTCGGTCACCAGCAGCCGGGCACCGGGTGCCAGCCGCCACATCGCCGCCGATCCGCCGCGGCTGGGATCGACCCGTTTCACCGCGATCCGCCACGCGCCGTCGACCGGCGTCTCGCCGACCAGGGAATAGCTGCGGGTGACCGGCCGGTCGCCGATCACCAAGCTGACCGTGAGGTGGCTGCCCGCCGGAAAAGCGGTCGCCGCTCCGGTCTCCGGTTCGAGTTCGAACAGCCGAACATCCTCGGCGGGATCGCTCGTCGCGCGCAGCCGCACGCTGACCTGTCTCGCACTAGCTTGCATGCCGCCGCTTTCCCACCGGGCTGTCACGCCGAATCAGAGCGCCGCCCGGCACGGTCGCCAGCAGCTCGGTATCGCCCAAGGCGAGCTGCAAATTTTGCTTGGCGAGCTGGGCGTGCTCGCGAGCCAGCGCCTCGGCACGGGCCCCCTCCCGCCGCTCGATCGCCTGGAGGATGGCCCGATGCTGCGCCTGGGCGAGGAACAGGATCTCCCGGCTCTCCGGACGATCCGCCTGGGTCAGCACGAAGGAGCTGGGCGACGCGAAGGGCAGCGCCATCGCCTGCTCCATCGCCCGGCGCAGCATCGGACTCTTCGCGAGATCCAGCAGCCGCGCATGGAATGTTTCGTTCGCCGCCACATAGGCCTCGAAATCGACCAACCCCGGATGGGCGATGCGCACCAGCGGCTCCATCACCTCGACGGACGCCAGCAAGGGCGCCAGGGCCTTGGGGCTGGTCAACCGCTCCGCCGCCAGGCGGGCGGCGGTTCCCTCCAACACGCCGCGCAATTCGATCGCGTCGGCGATATCGGCCGGATCGAAATCGCGCACCACGAACCCGCCGCCGGGCAGCATCGCCAGCAGGCCTTCATGCTCCAGCGTGACGAGCGCCAGCCGCAACGGCGTGCGCGACACGGCGAGGCGGGCGGCCAGCGGGATCTCCGCGACCCGCTCGCCCGGCGCCACTTCGCCGGACAGCAGCAGCTCGCGCAGGCGCAGCAGCGCCTTCAACTGCTGGCCCTGTCGCACCTTTGGCAGGGGTTGGATCGGCGGCGCGTGATCGATCATTCGGCGGCGGCATGCAACGGGCGGCGCTCGGCCTCGATCATCCGGTCGATCAGCCGGCGCGCCCAGACGGCGCCCGCATCGATGTTGAGGTTGTAGAAGGTCCGATCCGGATTATCGTCGATCGCCTTTTGTTGGGCTTCGAGAATGATCTCGTCTTCGTGAAAGATGCCGACGACCCCTTCACGCAGCTCGGTCGTCAGGCGCTGTTCGTGCAGCCGGTAATTGCGCGCGAACGCCCAGAAGTAATGGCAGGTCCCGTCGGTCTCCGGCGTCATCGTATTCAGCACATAGCCGTTGACGCCCTGGCTGCGATCGCCCTCCGGGGCGCCGGTGCCGGTCGGCGCAACCCCCACATCGATGGTGACGGTGCCCGGTGCTTCGAACCGGATGATCTGCCAGCGATCGACACGGCCGGACTTGCCCAATTGCTTCGCCCAGAACGGCGGCGCGTCGATATCCACCATCCAGCGCGAAATCTCGGCGAAGTTCAGCCCGTGATGCGCGTTGAACGGTGCCTCGGCGACCGCTTGCTGGCCGATGCTGCTGCCATGCACGAAGGTCTCGTGCGTGAGGTCCATCAGATTGTCGACGACCAGCTTGTAATTGCAGCGCGCATGGATGGTGCGCCCGTCGCCCGCCCAGGCCGGATCATGGTTCCAGTGCATGTCCGGCACCAGCGCCGGATCGGCGAGGGCCGGATCGCCCGGCCAGACCCAGAGATAGCGATGCTTGTCGACGATCGGATAGCTGCGCACGCAGGCCGCCGGATTGATGGTCTCCTGCGAGGGCATGTGCACGCACCGCCCACCGGACTCATAACGCAGGCCGTGATAGCCGCAGACCAGCGTATCGCCATCCAGCCGGCCCATCGACAAGGGCAGCATGCGGTGCCAACAGGCATCCTCGAAGGCAACCGGCGTGCCGTCGAGACGGCGATAGAACACCATCCGCTTGTTGCAGATGGTTCGTGGCAGCAGGGCATGTTTCAGCTCGACATCCCAGGCCACCGCGTACCACGCGTTCAAGGGGAAGTCCGGCCGGGCGAAACCCTCCGATATGGCTGGCAAGGATGTCGGCTGCATGGCGGTCTTCCTCCCTCGACGGTTTGGTTTCACCTTTGACCCAAGCATGCCTCAGCCGAGGCATTGCATGCAATAGGTGATTTATCTGGGTTCTTTCCGACAATCCCGGCCTATCTTTGGCAAAATTGCATACAACAATCCTGCGAGCCGAGGCGGCGCCACAAAGTGTTTGCCGATGGCGGCGCGCGCGGTAGCATTCTCGTCGACCAATTGTCTGGGGAGCCTCGATGAGCCGGCCAACCGACCGTCTTCTTCCGCCCGCGGAGCTTCAGGCGCTGTCCCGGCGATCCGATCTGCGCGGCGGCATCCGGCTGGCGGCCCATCTGGCCCTGCTCGGCGGCACGGGCTGGCTGGTCGCGATCTCCGGCCCTTGGACGCTGCTGCCGGCGATGCTGGCGCTCGGCATAGTACAGACGGCCCTCTTCGCCCCGGCCCATGAAACGATGCATCGCACCGCCTTCGCCTCGCGCCGCGCCAATGCCGTGGTGTTCTGGCTGACCGCCTGCCCGGCCCTGCTGAACGCCCAGTTCTTCAACGCGTTTCACCTGGCGCATCATCGCCACACCCAGATCGCCGGCGCCGATCCGGAGCTGGGGGTGGCTCCACCGTCCCGCCTGACCAGCTATGCCGCGCGGGTGGCCGGCATTCCCTATTGGCGCCGCACGCTGCTGATGCTCGCCGATTGCTGGCGTGGCGATCTCGGCCGGTATTCCTACATAACCGCGCAATCCGCCCCCGGCATCATCCGCAGCGTAAGGGCGATGACCGTGGTGATGCTGCTCGCCGCCGCGGGCTCCGCCGTGCTGGTCGGATGGTGGGCGCCGCTGGTCTATTGGATCGGTCCGCAACTGCTCGGCCGGCCGTTCCTGGTGCTCTATCTGCTGGCGGAGCACACCGGCTGCACCAAGGACGACAATGGCCTGACCAATACCCGTACCATGATGACCAATTGGCTGGTCAGGCTGCTGATGTGGAACATGGCTTACCACACCGAACACCACCTTTACCCCTCGGTCCCGTTTCATCGGCTGGCCGATGCGCACGCGGCGCTGCGGACGAGGTTGGGGGTCATCGATCGGAGGGGATATGCGCGGTGGAACGCGGCTTTTATCCGGAGCCTCGCCAAGGCGCCCGCGGTCCTCGAACATGGGGCGCAGGGTGTTTAAACCTTCCTCCATGATTTTCGGTCTAGCTTGGCCGGATGCTCTCTGATTTCGCCAAGCTCGTTGAAGACAGCCCGTTGAGCGGGTGCTGGAAGTTTTGGCGTTCGCGCCGCGATGGCCGGCAAGTACCGTTGAAACGCCGACTCGATCCGGTCGAGATGCCACGGCAGATCCTGCCGCATCTGTTTCTCTATGAGCGCACGGCGGAAAACCGGTTTCTCTGCCGGCTCGCCGGTACCGGCTTGTGCTCGATGTTCGCCGAAGATCCGACCGGCCGGCACCTCGACGAGTTGATACCGCCGGCGGCGCAGCGAAGCCGCATCGTGCTGTTCGAGGAAACGCTGAACCAGCAGCGGCCGATTGTCTATGAGGGACATATCGCGCAACCCGGCCGGGAATGGGTTCCGTTCCTGCGCCTGTTGCTGCCGGTTTCGTCGAATGGGGTCGCCGCCGATATGGTGTTCGGGATGGTCGTTCTGCGGTCGCCCAGCGCGTTCCTCAAACCGGTATCGCCGCAACTCGGCAATCTGGGCGCCATCATCTTCGCCGACGACCGGGATCTCGAAGACGCCGAAATCACGCCGCCCCTGGACGGGACGGGGATCGTCTCCTTGGGCTAAACCCGTCGCAGCGAGGACGATCAGGCGGCGCGGCGGCCGAGGCTGAGATTGGCCGCGGCGGTCAGCACCAGGGTAACCGCGATCAGCACAAAGGACACCGCGGCACCGAACGGCCAATTCGCCTGCTGCAAAATCTGATTGGCGACCAGAGGCGCCATCATCTGAAAGCGTGGCCCGCCCAGCAGAATCGGCGTCGCATAGGCGTTCATCGCCAGGATGAAGCACAACACCCCGGCCGCCAGAACGCCGGGCGTAGCGAGCGGCAGGGTCACCAGGCGCCAGGCCGCGAAGGGCGTCGCCCCCAGGCTGATGGCGGCTTCCTCCGCTGCCCGGTCGATGCCTTCCAGCACGCTTTGCAGCGTCAGCACGGCATAGGGCATGTTGACCGACAGAATGCCGATCACCACCGCCGTGGGCGTGTACATGATGTCGATCGGGGCACCGCCCAGAACCGCCTCCAGCAGCCAATTGACGATGCCCTTATGGCCGAAGGCGACCATCCACCCGGCCGCCCGCACCGCGTTGCCGACGAACAGCGGCAGCACCACCGCCATCAGCAGCAGGCTCTTATGGCGGGTCGTCGTCCGCGCCAGGAACAGCGCCACCGGGAATGCCAGCGCCAAACAGAGGAGGGTCACCCCGCCGGACATCATCAGCGTCGTGCGCAGCACCGCGAAATAGAACGGATCGGTCCAGAACTTCGCGTAGTTCTCCAGCGTCAGCGCCTCGACCATGAATTGGCCGGGCACGAACCGGTTCAGGCTGTAGCGCAGCAGCAACACCAGCGGCAGGGCGAGGAAGGCGACCACGACCAGCGACGCCGGCAGCAGCAGCAAGCCCGCCACCCGTCGCCGCTGGATCGTCACCCGCTCGCCCCTTCAGCCGGTGCGCGCCTCAGGCCTTGAACACCTTGGTCCACCAATCCTGCAAGGAGGCATCGGTCTTCGCCAGATACTCCTGGTCGGCTACCAGGTATTTGTCCTGGATGTCTTTGCTGAAAGCGATCCGGCCTTGCAGCTCGGCGGGGACATCGGCGTTTTCCACCGTGGGATTGTAGCCCATGGCCTTGGCGAATTCACGTTGCGGGCTCGGATCGAGGATGGCGTTCATCCATGCATAGGCCGCCTCCTTGTTCCGGGCATTCTTGGCGATCGACATGTCCGAGATGTAGAGGGCGACACCTTCCTTCGGGTTGGCGATCTCGATGGGGATACCGGCGTTCTGCCACATGATGCCGCGCGCCTTCCACATGATGCACATCCAGACCTCCTCGGTCTTCAGCGCGTCGGCCATCGCCTCGTTGGTCGGGTAGACTTTGACGCCCATCTTCTTCAGCTCGAGCAGCTTTTCCTTGCCCGGCTCATAGTTCGACATGCCGCCGCCATTGATCAGCGCCGCGGATTCGATCGTCGTCTGATACTGGATGTCGATGACGCCGACCTTGCCCGCATAGGCCGGGTTCCAGAGATCGGCATAGGAAGTCGGCGCGGTCTTGACCTTCGACGGGTTGTAGAGGATCACGCGGCCCGAATAGATATGCGGCACGGACCATTTGGTCCGCAGCTTTTCCTGGACATATTTGAGGTTGGGGATCTTCGCCGGATCGAGTTCGAGCAAGGCCCCGTTCTTGAACATCTCGAAACTGCCGGACGCCGACAGGCACGCGATATCCATCGAGCCGCGCGGCAATTGCCGCTCGGCCATCAGCTTGGTCTTGCGCACCGTATCGCTTGCCGTATCGAACACGACCTCGACGGATTTCGGCGTCATCAGCGGGTCGGCGACATATTTCTGCAGCAGGTTCAAATAGTCGCCGCCCCAGGTGCCGACGACGACCTGGCCGCTCGCCGCCGCCCGGGCCGGAGCCATGCCGCCCAAGGCACCCAGCGCCACGCCGGCGCCCAACCCCAGAGTGAAGTTCCGCCGCGATAGATTGATGCTCATCGCCCTCGTCTCCCTGTTAACGTTCATCACACTCAGCCGCGTCCCTATTCCGGCGGCAGGCCGGCGCCGGCCGCGGGATCGATCCTGACACCGACGCTTTGCCCCGCCGCCCAAGCGGTCGGATGATCCGAAGCGATCTGCACCATCAGCGTCTCGCCGCCGATCAGATCCACGGTGACCTCGCAAAACGGCCCCAGATAAGTCACTAAGCTGACCGTGCCGGAACAGATATTGCGCCCCGCGGTGCCGGATGGCACCAGTTCCAAAGCCTCGGGCCGGATCATCAGCCGCGCCGCGCCGGCGACGGAGCGGGTGCAGGCGATGGCGAGCCCCGACGGCAGCACGAACCCGGCGCCATCCGCCTGGGGCGTGCCGGTCAGCACATTGGCCTGGCCGATGAACGAGGCGACGAACAGATTGGCGGGGTTGCGGTAGAGCTGCTGCGGCGTGCCGATCTGCTGGATGCGGCCGCCATTCATCACCACCAGCCGATCGCCCATGGCCATCGCCTCGTCCTGGTCATGGGTCACCATGATCGTCGTGATGCCGAGCATCTGCTGCAGCCGCCGCATCTCCTGGCGGACCGCGTGACGCAGCTTCGCGTCGAGATTCGATAGCGGTTCGTCGAGCAGCAGCAGATCCGGCTCGATGACCAGCGCCCGGGCGATCGCCACCCGCTGCTGCTGTCCGCCGGAGAGCTGGCGCGGCATCCGGGCGGCGAACTCGCCGAGCTTCACGAGATCGAGCGCCCGTGCCACGCGCGACGCGATATCGGCGGCCGGGATGCGGCGGCGGCGCAAGCCGAAGGCGACGTTTTCGAACACGGTCAAATGGGGAAACAGGGCGTAGTTCTGGAACACCACGCCGATGTTGCGCCGATAGGGCGGCTCGGCCGTGACATCGCGACCGTCGATCCGGATGCTGCCGGCACTGACATCGGCGAAGCCCGAAATCATCCGCAACGTCGTCGTCTTGCCGCAGCCGGATGGCCCGAGCAACGCGACGAATTCACCCTCGGCCACGTCGAGGCTGACATTGTCGACCGCGACGACGTCGCCGTAGCGTTTGGTGATGCCGTCGAGGGCGACCGTCGCCATGGATCAGACGACCTTGGTCAAGCTGACGAACCGGTCCGTCACCAGCAGCCCCGTACCGATGACGGCGATCTGGATCGTCGAGACCACGGCGATGGTCGGGTCGATCTTCCATTCCAGATATTGCAGGATCGCGATCGGCAAGGTCGTCTGACCGGGGGCGATCAGGAACAGCGAGATCTCCAGATTGCCGAAGCTGACCACGAAGGCGAAGAGAGCCGCCGCCACGAGGCCGGGCCAGACCATCGGCAAGGTGACCTTGAAGGCCGTCGCCAGCGGCCGCGCGCCGAGGCTCTGCGCCGCCTCCTCGATCGCCGGATCGACGCCGACCAAATTGGCCGTCAGCAGCCGGACGCACCAGGGAATGGTCACCAGCATATGCCCGAATCCCAGCCCCCAGAGCGAGCCCGCGGCCGGAATATCGGTCGCGATCTCGAACTGGATGAAGGCGAGATAGAGGGCCGAACCGATGACGATTCCGGGAACGGTCAGCGGCGACATCAGCAATTGCAGGACCGCCTCCCGTCCCGGAAACGCGAAGCGCGACAGGGCGAAGCTGGCCGGCAGGCTGACCAACAATCCGCCGAACGTGGCGAAGATGGCGACCTCCAGGCTCAGCATGAAGCCGTTGATGAACTGCTTCTGCCCGAGGATCGACTGATACCAGCGCAGCGAATAGCCGTCCGGCGGCAGCGATAGGATCGCGTTCGAGAAGAAGCTGAGCCACAGCACCAGGATGATCGGCCCGACCATGATCGCGAAGCCCGAACCGACGGCGACGGCGAAGCCGAGCCGCGCCAAGCGTTCCGCCGGTGTGTTTCCCCGTACCATGACCCGCTCAGTTGCCTCGGATCACAGCGAACCGAGCTGATTCTTGAAGAACCGACCGTCCTTCATGATCGCCGGCAGATGAGCGCCCTGGTCCTGGAACAGGCCGAGATCCTTATAGGGGTTGCCATCGACGACCAGGAGATCGGCGAAGGCGCCGGGTACCAGTTCGCCGAGCTTGCCCTCCTGCTTCAGAATGGCGGCATTGACCAGAGTGGCGGAGCGGATGATGTCCTGCGCCGGCATCGCCTCGCTGCGGATCAGGAATTCACGGCACTGATCGTCCTGGAGCTGCCCCAGGAGATCGCTGCCGAAGCCGATCTGCACACCGGCCGCGCGGCACAGCTCGAGCGAGCGCAGGCCGGCATCGAGCACGACCGCGTTCTTGCTGAGGCTGTATTCCGACATGCTGAACTGCTGGCCGCGTCGGCGCATCGCATCATACGCAACCAGGGTCGGCACCAGGAAGGCGCCGCGCGCGGCCATCAGTTTCGCCGCGGCGGCATCCATCAGATTGCCGTGCTCGATGGTGCGCACGCCCGAGCTGACCGCCCGTGTGATCGCCTCGGCGGAATAAGCATGGGCCGCGACATAGCTGCCCCAGCGCGAGGCCTCCTCGCAGGCGGCCTCGATCTCGTCGAGCCGGAATTGCAGGCTGTCCAGTGGATCGCTTTGCGAGGCGACACCGCCCGACGCCATGATCTTGATCTGGTCCGCCCCCTTGCGCAGCTCGTCGCGCACGGCATGGATCATCTGCGACACGCCGTCGACGATCCGCGTCGTATAATAGAGGCCCGAGCAGCAGGTGCATTCGATCGTCGTCTGGTTCGGCCGGCGGAAATCGCCATGCCCACCGGTCTGGCTGATCGCCATGCCCGAGATGAACAGCCGGGGGCCATCGACCAGCCGCTGCTCCGACGCGAGCTTCATGCCGAGATCGCCGCCGGCGGTGTCGCGCACCGAGGTGAAGCCGCGCGCCAGCATGTCACGCATCAGGGTGCCGGCCTTGGCGGCGAGCAGGGTCAGCGGCACGCTTTCCAGCGCCTGAATATTCACCTCGCTGAGGAAAATATGGATATGCGCGTCGATCAGGCCGGGCATCAGGGTGCGGCCCTTGAGATCGATGCGCGTCGCCCCCGCCGACTGGATCGGCCGGTCCGATACTTCCTTGACGTGGTTATCCTCGACCAGCACCTCGACACCCTCGCGCAGCGCATCGAGGCGGGGATCGAGCAGAAGGCCGTTATGGAACAGGAAGGAGGTCATAGGAGCGCTATCCATGTTGCGCGGGCTCGACCTGCGATCGCCCATAGGGGCATTGCCGGCCTTGGCCGCTGGTGTGCAAGAAGCCGGCCGGATGATAGCGGGATCGCGCCATAAACCAACAGACTTGCTGGTATGTTTTTATCTGATAGCATGTTTTTTGCATAGGGGATGATGTCAGATGCTCGGCCTTGGCGACGATCGATCGAAAACCGGCCCCGCCCTCTCGGCGGCGATGGACGATCGTCCGGCCGCCCCCGATGCCGCTCCCCTTCTTGAGATCACCGATCTGGCCCTGTCATTCGGCGGCATGCGCGCCTTGGATGGCGTCACCTGCCGCGTGGCGCCCGGCCGGATCACCGGGCTGATCGGCCCGAACGGCGCCGGCAAATCGACACTGTTCAATGTCGTCTCCGGCCTCTACCCCGCCGATCGCGGCGCGATCCTGTTCGACGGATTGCCAATCACCGGCAACGCGCCCGAGACGATCGCCGCGCGCGGGCTGGCCCGCACCTTCCAGATCGCCCGCGGCTTCCCAAAGCTCACCGTGTTCGAACATCTGATGCTGTACGGCCAGAACCAGCCGGGGGAGCGGCCCTGGACCGCCCTGTTGGGTAACCGGGCGGCGCGCGACCGGGAGGCGGCCCTGGCCGAGGATGCGCTGGCGATCGCCGCCCGCCTCAATCTCTCCCGAGTCATCGACAATCCGGTCACGGCGCTGTCGGGCGGCCAGAAAAAGCTGCTGGAAATCGGCCGCGCGCTGATGGCGAAACCCAAGTTGATCCTGCTCGACGAGCCGACCGCCGGGGTCAATCCGACCTTGGGCCGCGAGATCGGCGAGCATCTGCGCGGCCTGGCGGCATCGGGCATCACCCTCTTGTTCGTCGAGCACGACATGGCGCTGATCGAGGAGATCAGCGATTGGATCATCGTGATGGCCGCCGGCCGCATGCTGACCGAAGGCCGCTTCGACGCGGTGCGCGAAAACCGCGATGTACAGGATGCTTATCTGGGCGGTGCCGGATGAGCGGGTTGATCGTCGAAGGGTTGGTCGGGGGCTATCCATCGGCCGATCACATCGTCAAGGGCGTGTCGCTCTCGGTCGCACCGGGCGAGTTCGTCGTGATCATCGGACCGAATGGTGCCGGCAAATCGACCGCGCTGAAACTGATCGCCGGATTGCTGGTGCCGAAGGCCGGACATGTCGGGATCGGCGACCGTGCCTTGCAGGGGGCGACGCCGCAGCAGATCATCGCCGCCGGCCTGACACTGGTGCCGCAGGAGCGCAATGTCTTCGGCGGCCTGACGGTGCAGGAGAACCTCGATATGGGCGGCTTTCTCGACCGCTCCGGCTTGGCGGCGCGGCGCCGGGCGATGATGGCGCGGTTTCCGCTGCTGGGCGAACGCAAATCCGCCTTCGCGCGGACCCTGTCGGGCGGTCAGCGCCAAATCCTGGCACTCGCCATCGCGCTGATGGTCGAACCGAAGATCCTGCTGCTGGACGAGCCCAGCGCCGGGCTCAGCCCGAAGGCTGCGGCGGAACTGTTCGCCACGGTCCGCGCGATCGCCGAGAGCGGCGTCGGTATCCTGATGATCGAACAGAACGCGTTGCAGGCGCTGAACTGCGCCGATCGCGGCTATGTCCTGGTCGACGGCACGAACCGCGCCGAGGGCACCGGCAAAATCCTCGCCGACGATCCGGACATCCGCAGACTATTTCTCGGCGGCGACCGCCGCCCGACAGCCCGTCATCAGAGCAACGGAGCACCCCACCCATGAGCACCTTCGCGACCACCCGCCGCAAATTCCTGATCGGTACCTCCGCCCTGGCCACCGCCGGCTTGGGCGCACCGGCCATCCTGCGCGCGCAAGGAGCGCCGATCCGGCTCGGTACGCTGACACCGCTGACCGGTGCCGGCGGTCCCTATGGGCCGGTCATGGTGACCTGCGCCAAGGCGACGATCGAACAGATCAACAAGGCGGGCGGCGTGCTCGGCCAACAGCTGCTGCTCACCTCGGAAGACGACCAGACCAATCCGGAGGCCGGCGTCGCGGCGGCGCGCAAGCTGATCGATATCGACAAGGTCATCGCCATCATGGGCACCTGGGCCTCGACCGTCACCACGGCCGTGGCGCCGCTCTGCTGGGAGAGCAAGACCTTCCTCACCACCACCTCGGGGGCGGATTCGATCACCCTGCTACCGCATCAGGGCTATCTCATCCGCACCCAGCCGAACACGACGCTACAGGGCCGTAAATTCGGCGAATTCGCGCTCGAACTGGGCGCCAAGCGGATCTTCGTCATGGCGCCGCAGACGCCATTCACCCAGTCCCAGTTCCAGAGCATGAAGGCCGTCGTCGATAAGGCCGGCGGCAGCATCGAGCTGCTGGTTTATGACGACAAGAAGCCGACCTTGCGCACCGAGGTCGACCAGGCGATCCGCTTCAAGCCCGACCTTATCGTCGCCGGCGGCTATACGCCGGATACCTCGGTACTGCTGAAGGACCTGTTCCGGGCCGATTTCAAGGGCAAGGTCCTGGGCTTCGGCTATGCGATCAACCAGAAGCTGCTGGAAGCGCTGCCGCCGGACGTGTCGAACGGCGCCTATGCGCTGTCGCCGTCGCCGGCCGCCGGCAGCGGCGGCTATCAGAAGGTCGCCGAGATGGTGAAGACCACCGCTCCCGATCCCTATACCTGCCAGATTTATGATCATGTGAACCTGATCACGCTCGCCGTCGCCAAAGCGAAGCAGGCATCCGGCACCGCCATCCGCGAGACCATCCACCAAGTCTCGGAGACCGGCGGCGAAAAGGTCGACAACGCCGTCGATGGGTTGCGCCTGATCGCGGCGGGCAAGCCGATCGATTACCAAGGCGCTTCCGGCCCCTGCCGCTTCACCCCCGAAGGCGACATCACCAACGCCAGTTTCCGCTACGAGAAGGTCGTCGACGGCAAGCTGACCTTGGTGAAGATCGCCTGACCGCCGATCACCCCGCCATGTTGCAGACCCTGGTCAACGGGCTCATCGCCGGCAGCCTGCTGGCGGTGCCGGCGATCGGCTTTTCGGCGATGTTCTCGGTGCTGGCCTATCCGAACTTCGCGATCGGGGCGCTCGCCTCGGTCGGCGCCTATGCCGGCTGGCTGGTCAACAGCCAATGGGGCTGGCCGCTGCCCGCCGCCTTCGCCGCCGCCTTCCTGATCGCCGGCATGGTCGCGGCCCTGGCGGAGCGGGTGGCGATCCGTCCGCTGTCGCAGGCCGGCGCCCTGATGATGGCGATCGCCTCGCTCGCCATCGGCCTCATCCTGGAGAACCTGCTGCGCTTCGGTTTCGGCAATGATCTGCGCAATTTCGACCTGCCGATCGCCCGCGACCTGCGCATCGGCGAACTGCGGATCGGCCCGCAGCAGATCGACAATGTCGTCATCGCCCTGGTCACCATGATCCTGCTCTGGCTGTTCCTGCGGCGAACCTGGCTCGGCCGATCGATGCGCGCGGTCGCCGACAACCCGGATCTCGCCCGGTTGAAGGGCGTCGATCCGGAGCGTGTGGCGCTGATCGCCGTGCTGATCGGCGGCGGGTTATGCGGGGTGGGCGGGACCCTGATCGGTCTCGACACCTCGATCGAGCCGCTGACCGGTCCGCGCCTGGTGCTATCGGTCTTCGCGGCCGCCGTGCTGGGCGGCCTCGGCTCGATCCCCGGCGCCGTCCTCGGCGCGATGCTGATCGGCTTGGTCGAGGAACTGACCGTGCTGGAACTGGCGCCGACCTACCGCACCGCCAGCGGTTTTCTGGTGATCCTGCTGGTGCTGACCTTCCGACCGAGCGGGTTGCTCGGCGCCCGGCGAGCCTGAACCGATGCTGAATTATCTGGGTTTCATCCTGGTGTTGGGCGGCATCTACGCGCTGCTGGCGCAAAGCCTGATGCTGTCCTGGGGCGTCACCGGCATGGTCAATCTGGGGCTCGCCGGGTTCTTCGCTCTCGGCGCCTATGCCTCGGCCATGCTGACCAAATGGGGCGGCGCACCGGTGCCGGTCGGGCTCTTGGCGGCGATCGTCGCCGGCGGCGTCGCCGGCCTGGTCGTCACCATCTCGACGTTGCGCCTGCGTGACGACTACCTCGCCTTGGTGACGCTGGGCTTTGCCGAGACGATTCGCCTGGTCGCCGCCAACGAGGTCTGGCTGACCGGCGGCAGCGACGGTATTTCCGGCATCCCCAGCCCGTTTCCACGCGACCTCGGCGCCGGTTTCAACGGGCTGTACCTGGTGTTGGTCTCCGTGCTGGCGCTGCTGGCCCTGGCGGCGCTCAACCGGCTGATATCCTCCCCCTGGGGCCGTGCGCTGCGGGCGATCCGCGAGGATCAGACGGTGGCGGCCGTCGCCGGCAAGCCGGTGACGCGGATCAAGGCGGAGGCGTTCGGCATCGCCGCCGCGATCGCCGGCCTGGCCGGCGCGCTTTACGGCCATTACACCTCCTATATCGCCCCCGATATGTTCGAGCCGCTGATCACCATCTATGTCTTCCTGGCGGTGACCGCCGGCGGCAATGCGCGGCCGTTGGGCGCGCTCGTCGGCGCCTATGGGTTGATCGTGTTCGTCGAAGGCACCCGGTTCGCCGCGGCACTCGCCCCCGGCATTTCCGCCGTCCAGGCGGCCTCTCTACGCGAAATCGCCGTCGGCCTCGCCCTCCTGCTGCTGCTGCGCTTCAAGCCGGCGGGCCTGTTTCCCGAACGCAGCCAAAAGGCCCCCATCCGATGAGCTATCCCATGACCGACAAACTCTCCGCCGCCCTCACCGACCTTACCAAGGCGCTGGCCGATGCCGCCGACGAAGCCGCGTTCTTTCGCGCCTTCGACGCGACCGCCGCCGGCCTGGTCGGCCATCGGCTGTTCACCCTGCTGGTGGTCTGCGACGACGATGCCATGGTCGAACGGATCTATAGCTCCAACCCGGTGGCTTATCCGCTGACCGGGCGCAAGCGCATGGGGCCGACGCCCTGGGGCGATTTGGTCTTGCGCCAGCGCCGGCCCTATCTCGGCCGCGACCGCGCCGCGATCGAATGGGCGTTTCCCGATCACGCGCTGATCGAGAGCCTGGGCCTACGTTCGGTCATCAACATCCCGATCGTGGCGTTTGGCCGCGTGCTCGGCACGATGAACCTGCTCGACGTGGAGGGGCATTACGACGAGGCCGCTCTGGCGCAAGTCGCGGCGCTGGCCGGGCTGCTCGCCCATCCCTTCGCGCGCGTGATCGACACCAGCCGATAGCGATGTCGACCGTCGCCTCGATATCGAGGAAACCGCGCCGGACGCAGGAGGAACGCAGCCACGAGACCAGGCGCCTGCTGCTGGCCGCGACCATCCAGGCACTGTTCGAGCATGGCTATAGCCGGGCGACCACGGCCGAGATCGCCAACCGCGCCGGCGTGTCGCGTGGCGCCCTCAACCATCATTTCGACAGCAAGGAGGATCTGGTCGTCCAGGCGGTCGAGTGGCAACTGACCGCGGCGACCGCGGAGATATCGGCCCTGGCGATGCGCCTCAAGGAGGGCCGGCTGACCGTCTCGGATTTTCTCGACGAGCTGTGGGTCCGGTTTTCCGGGGAGTTGTTCCTGGTGACCATCGAGCACGTCGCCGAGGCACGGCACAACCCGCTGCTGCACAAACGGCTGGTCCCCATCGTCCATGATTTCCATGCCGAGCTGGATCGGATCTGGCGCCACTTCTTCGCCAAGAGCGGCATCCCCGCCCGCGAGTTGGAGACCGCGTTCAACGCGACACTCTGCCTGCTGCGCGGCATGGGGTTTCAATCGGTGCTGCGCCCGGACCCGGCCTATTTCCAGCGGCTGCTGACCTATTGGAAAACCCATGTCTCGGCCATGCTGAATGCCGATCCTCCCCGCTGACAGGGTCGCGGATCCGTCCGGCAGACTCACTATGCAGGGCTCACTATAGGGTGATATCGAAGGTCTGAGCGAGGCCGTCGCGGCCCTTCGCGGTCACCCTGACCGCCCGGCTGTCCTTGACCCGCTCCAGCCAGCCGAGATCGACGCAGCGGGTATAGAGGGCGGCCCCGAGCCGCCCGGCGAGGTGCGGCCGCCGCTCGCTCCAATCGAGGCAGGTGCGGCATAGCGGGCGGGCGCTGGGCGGGCCATCCGCGAGGTCGATACCGAAATCCCGCAAGAACCGCCGACCCTCGACGGTGATGGCACCGGCGCCATCGGCGAGGATGACATGCCCGCGCAGGCACAGCCCGTCGGCGAGCGCGATCCCCAGCCGGCCCGCCAGATGGTCGTAGCAAACCCGTGCCGCCCGCAACGCCTCGTCGCGCGGGCCGACCGGACGATGCCGGCGCGGCCCCTGGGCGGCGACGGCCATCAACGCCTCCAAAGCCTGAGCGACCTCCGCCGAGGCCAGCCGGTAGTAGCGGTGGCGCCCCTGCTTCTCGACCGCGATGAGCTCAGCCTCGGTAAGTTTCGCCAGATGGCCGCTGGTGGTCGGCGCGCTGACACCGGCATGCCAGGCCAGTTCACCGGCGGTCAGCGCCCGGCCATCCATCAGCGCCGACAGGATGTTGGCCCGGGCGACATCGCCGATCAGCGCGGCGACATGGGCGAGGGTATTGCCGGAGATCATGGTGACCATGGGAAGCAGCATAGCCCGGACCGCCGCCTCCGGTCAGTCGGCAACGTTTCGGCGGCGACCGAAGCGTTGGCCGACAAATACCCCTTATGGTCGCGGCCGTCAGCGCGAAATCAGTCCTCTGCCAGCACCTTCTCCACGACAACTGGAACGTGATCTATGACCTTCAGATAGGCAAGCAGGGCGCTGTCGCAGGCGGTGCGGCCCTGCTCAAGGTCACGGAGTCGCGCGGAGTTGATGCGGAAGCGTCTTGCGAACTCGGCTTGCGACAAGCCCGTCCGCGCCCTTACGTGTTTGACGAAACTGGCCGATCGGGCACGGTCAAATTCCGCCTCCGTGATGGGTGGATTGTCCAAATCGGTTGCGGCCTTCGCCTCGATATCCCCTGGTGTCAGCGTATCGAGACTCTGCCGTTCCCGCTCCGTCAAATTTGGCGGGTTGGCAGCATCGAGGGTGAATTTAACGGTCGCCATAAGCCTTCTCCTCACCGCTATTGCTACGGCGCACCGAAATGACGCGACAGACCGTGCCGTGCATTACGCAAACCACGGTGAACACTCGATTTTCGATCCGTCCGACTACCTTGAGGCGGTCCTCCCCATCTTGTGGTCGGAAGGTCTCGATCACGATCCGGTTAGGATCGAGAAAAACACGAGTACCATAGCCAAAGGAGACGCCATGCTTGCCAAGATTTCCAGCAGCCTTCGCGTCATCCCATTCGAAGTCCACCGGTGCGCTCACCATCCCAATATACGGATATTCCGTATAGACGTCGAGCCCCAACAACGCTAGTTATCGTGTGGTAAGATGATTGCGGCGAGGATCCGGCGTCAGCCTACCGGTGATAGCGCAGATGACGGAAACCGGATCTTTCATGCCTGACGCCCTTCCCGAGCCTGCCCGCGATCTCGATGGTGACGGGCCGATCTGGCAGCAGATCCGGCGGGCGATCGCGCGGCCTATTCTGAATGGCGATTGGGCGCCGGGCAGCCGGGTGCCGTCGGAATTCGACCTGATGGAACGCTACGGCGCCGCGCGCATGACGGTACACCGCGCGATCCGCAGCCTGGCGAGCGACGGTCTGGTGGAACGGCGCCGCAAATCCGGGACCATCGTGGCCGTGCGCCCGCCCGAACGCCCGGTTTTCGAGATTTGGAACATCGCCGCCGAGGTCGAGCGGCGTGGTGCCGCCTATCGGTTCGAGCTGCTGGAACGGGTGCTGCTGGAGCCGGGCGACGAGCGCGGCGGACCGATCGGCGTCGATGACGGCACACCCCTGCTGTGGCTCGTCTGCCGGCATTTTTCGGACGGCCAGGTCCTGCAGCTCGAGGAACGGCTGATCAATCTCGCGGCATCTCCCGACGCCGCCGAGCAGGATTTCGATCGGGTCTCGCCGGGCTTGTGGCTGCTGCACAACGTCGCCTGGACCGAGGCGGAACACGCGATCACGGCCGAGGGGGCGCCGGAGGCGATATCCGCCCCGCTGGACGTGGCGCCGGATGCCGCCTGTCTCGTCGTCGAGCGCCGTACCTGGAACGGCCTGGAGCCGGTCACCTATGTGCGCCTGTGGCACCCCGGCGACCGCCATCGCCTGGTCGGGCGCTTCAAGCCGGTGCGGGCCTGACCGCTGACGACCATCAACTCCGGTTCAGCTCCTGCTCGACCAGGGTGGACCAGAACGAGGCGCCGATCGGCAGGATCTCGTCGTTGAAATCGAAGCGCGGGTGATGCACCAGCGTATGGGTCCGCTGGTCGGCGCCGGCCTGGCCGATGCGCACGAAGCAGCCGGGTACCTTCTGCGCCATATAGGCGAAATCCTCGCCGCCCATGCCCGGCGGATGGTCGCGGACCACGCCCGCCTCGCCCAGCACCTTGGCGGCGGCCAGGGCGGCGCGATCGGCGGCGGCACCGGCGTTCACCACCGGCGGATAACCACGGTTATAGACCACCCGTGCCTCGGCGCCGTGCGCCAGCGCGGTCGCTTGAGCGACGGAGGTCAGCAGCGCCTGCATGCCGTCCTGCACCTCCGGCTTGAAGGTCCGCACGGTGCCGTTCAGCGTGGCTTCCTCAGGGATCACATTATTGGTGGTCCCGGCATGAAATTGGGTGATCGACAGCACCGCGTTGTCGATCGGATCGATCCGCCGCGCCACGATCGTCTGCAGCGCCATGACGATGGCGGCGCCTACGACGACCGGATCGATCGTCCGGTGCGGCCGGGCCGCGTGACCGCCCTTGCCGGTGATGTGGATCCAGAAATCGTCCGCCGCGGCGCAGACCGGGCCGCCGACCGCGGTGATCCGGCCGACCGGGATATTCGCATCGGTATGGGCCGCGTAGACCTGGTCGCAAGGGAACCGGTCGAACAGTCCTTCCTCGACCATGATGCGGCCACCGCCCGGGCCTTCCTCGGCCGGCTGGAAGATGAAATGCACGATGCCGTCGAAGTTCCGGGTTTCGGCCAGGTACTTCGCAGCACCCAGCAGCATCGTCGTATGACCGTCATGGCCGCAGGCATGCATCACGCCCGGGGTCTGCGAGCGATGACCGAACTCGTTCTTCTCTTCCATCGGCAGCGCGTCCATATCGGCGCGCAGACCGATCGACCGCGTCGATTGCCCGGCGCGCAGCGTGCCGACCAACCCGGTGCCGGCGAGGCCTCGGGTGACCTCGATGCCCCAGGAGGCGAGCTTGCCGGCGACCAGCTCGCTGGTCCGATGCTCCTGCAGCCCCAACTCCGGATGGGCATGGATGTCGTGGCGCCACTCGCTCATCTCGGGGGCGAAGGCGGCAATTCGATTATTGACGGGCATGATGGGGTCCAAACATCTGGGGCGGTCACGGCTGAATACAATCAGCCTAACAGCCCGACAACAAGGCGGCGAGGGCTTGCTGGCGATGCCGCTGTCGGCGATCATCCGGGCGAGAGCGGCATTCCGAAAGCGTTTTTTTATGATCATCAGCTGCGGCGAAGCCCTGATCGATTTCGTACCGGCCCATACGGAAGGCGGCGACGCCGCCTATGTGCCGGCGGTCGGCGGATCACCCTATAACATCGCCATCACCATGGGGCGCCTCGGTGCCCCGGCCGGTTTTCTCGGCGGCATCTCGACCGATTTCTTCGGCGACCAGTTGATCGCCGGGCTGCGGCACAGCCAGGTCGATACAACACTGGTGCGGCGACTCGACCGGCCGAGCACGCTCGCCTTCGTCAGCCTGGGCGATGGCGAGCCGCAATACGTCTTCTATGACCGCGAGGCGGCCCACCGCTTCTGGGATCCGCCGCCGGGCTTTATCCTGCCGGAGGCGGTACGGGCGCTGCATTTCGGCTCGATCTCGCTGTTCGGCGAACCGGGCGCCGATCGCTTCGCCGCCCTGATGGCCCAGCAGAAGGGCCGCCGGCTGCTGTCGCTCGACCCGAATATCCGACCCGGCATGATCGAGGCCGAGGGTCCCTATCGACAGCGCCTGGAGGCGATGCTGCGGCTCGCCGATGTCATCAAGGTCAGCGCCGCGGATCTCGATTGGCTGGCGCCCGGCCGGACGCATGAGTCGATCGCCGCCGATTGGCTGCGCCAGGGGACGGCGCTGGTGGTGGTAACCCTGGGCGGCGAGGGCGCCGCCGCTTTCAGATCGGGCGGCAGCCTGCGTTGCCCGGCCGAGCCGGTGAGCGTGGTCGATACCGTCGGCGCCGGCGACACGTTCATGGGCGGTCTGCTCGCCGCCATGGCGCGGATCGATTGCCTGAACGCGTCGGCGCTCGCGGCTTTGCCGGACGAGGTGCTGCGTGCGCTGATCGGCGTCGCGATCCAGGCGGCCGGGATCACCTGCGGCCGACGCGGCGCCAATCCGCCCTGGTCTGATGAACTGCCGGCGCTCCAACGTCTGGCCCCGGGCCCCACCGCATGACCCTTCCGGCACCGCTATCGCCGAGCCGCCTGCGCCTGTTTCTCGACACCGCCAAGCAGGCGGAATGGGATGAATGGCTCGGCACCGGATTGTTCTATGGGGTGACCTCCAACCCGACCCTGCTGAAGGCGGCGGATATCCCCTGCCGGCTGCCGGAGATCGGCGCGCTGGTAAGCCGCGCCGTCGCCGCCGGCATGCGCGAAGTCCACGCCCAGACCTGGGGGGTGACCGCCGAGCGGCTGGTCGCCCACGGCAAGGAATTGGCCGCCCTGGATCCCCGCATCGTGGTCAAGGTGCCGATCACCCGGAACGGCATCATCGCCGTGCGCGAACTGCGCGCCGCCGGGATACCGACCACGCTGACCGCCCTTTACGCCCCGCACCAGGCGGTGACCGCCGCCGCCGCCGGGGTCGATTACGCGGCCCCCTATCTCGGCCGGATCGACGATAGTGGCCGCGACGGCCATGCCGAGGTCGCGATGATGCAGGCGATCCTGACCGGCCTCGGCAGCCCGACTCGGCTGCTGGTCGCCAGCATCCGCGGCGCCGGCGACCTCGCCCGGTTGGCGGCGGCGGGGCTGGATACCTTCACCTTCAGCGCCAAGATCGCGGCGGAGCTGTTCGCCGACCCTCGGACACGCGATGCCGCCGCGGCATTCGAGGACGCCGTCGCCGGCGTTTAGACATTCCCGGCGTTTAGCCATTCCCGGCGTTTAAACATTCCCAGCGTTTAGACATTCACGGAATGCACCAATCGCGCTGCACAGCGGGGCCGCGCACCGGTAAGGTGTCCGCAGCATTGTGAAGGGTGCCATGGCCGCACGACCTCAGCCCAAGGCTGCCGGCGACACGACCGAGTTTACCCAGCCGGAAATCCTGTCGATCATTTCCGGCTTGATGCTGGCGATGTTTCTCGCCGGCCTCGATCAGACCATCGTGGCGACGTCGCTCTCCACCATGGCGCGCGATCTCCAGGGCTGGCAGCTGATGTCCTGGGTGGTCTCGGGATATCTGATCGCGTCGACCACGGTGACGCCGATCTATGGCCGGCTGAGCGACCTATACGGCAGGCGGCCGATCCTGCTGACCTCCATCGGCCTGTTCGTCGGCGCCTCGGTGCTGTGCGCCCTGTCTCAGACCATGCCCGAGCTGATCGCGGCGCGCGTGCTGCAGGGCATCGGTGGCGGCGGGTTGCGCTCGGTGTCGCAGGCGGTCATCGCCGATGTGGTGGCGCCGCGCGAACGGGGCCGGTACCAGGGCTATTTCTCTAGCATGTTCGCGATTTCGAGCATCCTCGGACCGATCCTCGGCGGCCTCTTCGCCGACGATCTCACCTGGCACTGGATCTTCTGGATCAACGTGCCGCTCGGCCTGGCCGCCTTCGCCTTGTCCAACCGGACGCTGAAGCGTCTTCGCCTCCCGGACAAAAAACCGGTGATCGACTGGCTGGGTGCCCTCCTCATCCTGCTGGCAACGACGCCCCTGCTGATCGGCGTCGGCAATGTGGAGCAGGTGAGCGATCTCATCTCGGCGGGCGTCATCGGTCCGCTCGTGATCGGCCTGGTCTTCGTCGTCGGCCTGATCCTGCGCGAACGGGTGGCGCCGGAACCGATGCTGCCGCTGCGCCTGTTCGGCAACTCGATTTTTTCCTGCGCCTGCATCCTCTCCCTGTCGATGTCGATGGTCATGATCGGGCTGACGATCCTGGTGCCGCTGAATTACGAGCTGGTCGGCGGCTTGGCGCCCGATCTGGCCGGCGCGCGGCTGATCCCGATGACCGGCGGAACCGTCGCCGGTTCGTTCCTGGCCGGCCAGCTGCTGACGCGGACCGGACGGTATCGGATTTTCCCGATCATCGGCACCTCGGTCATGACACTCGCCTGTCTGGCGATCGCCTATGTCGGGCTCGGCCACTCGCTGGGCTTCGATATCGTCGCGACGGGCATTTTGGGCGCGTCGTTCGGCTTTCAACTGGCGCCGATCATCGTGCCGGTGCAGAACGCGCTCGCCGCCCGCGATACCGGGATCGGGCTGTCCTGCGTGATGTTCTTCCGGCTGATCGGCGGCGCGTTCGGCGTCTCGCTGTTGAGTACCGTCCTGGTCGCCGGCCTCAATACGGCGGCGAGCGCGGTGCCTGGGCATGAGCTGCTGGGACCGCTGCCGGGCTTGGCCTTGTTCCACCTCGATCAAGCCTCCGGGCACTTGACGCCGCAACTGGTCGACGCCCTGGCCCGCGCGCTGCCGCCGGCGTTCTCGCGCATCTTCCTGGTCGCGGCGCTGGTATCGCTGCCGGCTGTCGTCGCCGCGTTGTGCATAAAGGAAATACCGCTGCGCGGGCGAGAGACCGAGGCCGCCGCCCTCGCCGAATAGAAGATGGCCGAATAGAAGATGTTTGCGTCGCAAGCCGTCGCGGGAGGATAATGCTCGTAACATGTCACCGTTCAGGCACGACTGTGAATTGAGTCGATGAAGCTCAGAGAACAAGCCTATGAAAGTTTCAGGCAGCACCTGCTGACCAATCGGATTCGCCCCGGGCAATTCGTCTCGCAGCGTGAATTGGTCGCCCTCACGGGCCTGCCGTTGGGCGCCATCCGCGAGATGATCCCGCGACTTGAAGCGGATGGGTTGATCGTTACGATTCCGCAACGGGGCATGCAGATCGCGTCGGTCGACCTGAAGCTGGTCCGCAACGCCTTTCAATTGCGCGCGATCCTGGAGCGCGAGGCGATCACGCAGTTCACCCTGTCGGCGGGCGATGCCGAGATCGAGCGCTTTGTCAGGCGTCATGCCGAGATCCTGGCCCGTGCCGAAGCCGGCCCCATCACGCCCGAGTTGCTCGACGAGGCGCAAAGCCTGGATTGGGGCTTCCACGACGCCCTGATCGACCGGCTGGGCAACCTGCTGGTCAGCAGCGTCTATCGGGTCAATAGCCTGAAGATCCGGCTGATCCGGTTCGAGGAGACGTCGCTGTCGCCCGCGGTGCTGTTGCGCGCGCTGCACGAGCACACGACCGTGCTGGAAGCCGTCGCGGCACGGGATCCGGTGCGCGCCGTCCAGGCGCTCGACCGGCATATCGACAGCGCCCGGCTACGCGCCCTCGGCATCACCGGGAAGGATGAACACGAGACGGCGGCCGATGCCGTCCTGGATGCCCCCGCCGTCGCCTTGACAGGGAGCTGACCCGATGTTGAAGGGCATCGATCCGCTGCTGAGCCCGGAGCTTCTACAGATCCTCGCGGCCATGGGTCACGGCGATACCCTGGCGATCGCCGACGCCAATTTCCCGGGAACGTCCACCGCCCGCCGCCTGGTCCGGCTGGATGGGGCCGATGCGCCGCGGGCCCTCGCGGCGGTCCTCTCCGTGCTGCCGCTGGACAGCTTCGTGGCGCTCCCCGCCGCGGTCATGGCGGTGATCGGCGATCCCGGGTCGGTGCCCCCGGTGGTCGAGGAGTTCCGCCAGGTCGTGCAACGCTCCGGTGAGCTGGTATCGGCCTTCGAGGTGTTGGACCGGCATGCCTTCTACGAACGCGCGGCGGCGGCCTTCGCGATCGTGATGACCGGCGAGCGGCGGTTCTACGGCAACATCATCCTGACCAAGGGTGTCGTTCCTCCCCCGGCCGACCCCGCATCGGCGCTTTAACCCCCCATCCTGCTGAACCCGAGGGCCACCCAGATGATCGCCGACCAAAGAGTAAGGGGTGTCTGGACAGCCGTTCTGACGCCGCTCACCCCCGATGGCACTTGCGATATCCCAGCGCTGATCAGGCATTGCGAGACTTTGATGGCGTGCGGCGTCGACGGCATCGCGCCGTTCGGCACGACCGGCGAAGGCCCGTCCTTCACCGTGCGGGAACGCCGGCTGGTGCTCGACGGCTTGGTCGAAGCGGGCATTCCGGCGAACCGGCTGATCCCCGGCACCGGCTGCGCGGCGCTGCCGGACACGGTCGAGTTGACGCGCCACGCGATCGATCACGGCTGTATCGGCGCCCTGGCCTTGCCGCCGTTCTACTTCAAGAATGTGGGTGATGACGGGGTGGTGCGGGCCTTCGCCGAGGTGATCGAGAAGACCAGTGACGAGCGGCTGCGCCTCTATCTTTACCACATCCCGCAGACCAGCGCGGTGGCGGTCACTCCCGATGCGGTCGGCAAGTTGATCGAGCGCTATCCGGGCATCATCGCCGGCGTCAAGGACAGCTTCGGCGACTGGCCCGCCAGCAGGATCCTGATCGAGCGGTTCCCCGACATCTCCATCCTGCTCGGCGCCGAACATCATCTGCCCCGCGCGGTCGCGGCCGGCGGGGCGGGCACCATCTGCGGCTTGGCCAATATCGCGCCGCGGCTGATCCGCCGCCTGTATGACGCGACCGATCCGGACGAGCTCGATAGCTTGGTCGACCGGACCGAAAAGCTGGTCGAACTGGTCACGGCCCTGCCCTTCACCCCGGCGGTCAAGGGGATCATGGCCGCGCGGAGCGGCAACGCGGCTTGGCAGCGCGTCCGCGCGCCGCTGACCTCGCTCACGAACTACGCCGCGCGGCAACTCGCGGCGTCGGTGGCCCCGCTGATCGACGAGACCGATCCGGTGGTTGTCCGATCCATGACGATACCCATCTGATTGCGATGACCACCCCATCCCTCATCGCCGCCGAAGCCCGGCGTCCGCTCGGTCGCACACCGATCGAGGTCACGACCATGGGCTTCGGCGGCGCCGCCCTGGGCAATTTGTTCCAGCAGGTCGAGGAAGACGCGGCGAGGAGTGCCGTGCGCGCCGCCTATGCCGCCGGCATCCGCTTCTTCGACACGGCGCCGTTCTACGGCTATGGCCTCAGCGAACGGCGCATCGGCGACGCCCTGCGGCCATTTCCCCGCGACAGCTACGTGCTGTCGAGCAAGGTCGGCCGCCGGCTGGTGCCGCGCGGGCGATCGCCCAAGCAGGATGACGGGTATGTCGATACCCTGCCGTTCGAGCCGGTCTACGACTATTCCTATGACGGTGTTCGCCGGTCGGTCGAAGACAGCCTGCAGCGGATCGGGACGGATCGGATCGATGTCCTGCTGATCCACGATATCGGCGCGCTGACCCATGGCGCCGCCGCGCATCCCGAGCTGTTCCGCGCCGCCATGACCGGCGGCGCCCGCGCGCTGGAGGAGTTGCGGCGCCAGGGGCTGGTCGGCGCGATCGGCCTCGGCGTCAATGAGTGGCAGGTCTGCCTGGAGGCGATGCGCGAGGCCGATTTCGACTGTTTTCTGCTGGCCGGGCGCTACACCCTGCTGGAACAGGAGGCGCTGGAGACATTCCTGCCGGAATGCGGCCGCCGGCGGATCTCGATCATTCTCGGCGGGCCGTTCAATTCAGGCATCCTGGCGAGCGGCGCGGTCGCCGGGGCGACCTACGACTACCGGCCGGCACCACCCGACATCCTCGACCGCGTCCGGCGGATCGAGGCGATCTGCACCGCCCATGGCGTGCCGCTGGCCGCCGCCGCGTTGCAGTTTCCGCTGCACCACCCGGCGGTCGCCTCGGTCATCCCCGGCGCCCGCACAACGGCTGAGGTGACGGCCAATTTGGCGCTGCTGCGACACCCGATCCCGCCCAGGTTGTGGCAGGAGTTGAAAGCGGCCGGGCTGATGCGCACCGATGCCCCGACGCCGTGAGGCGTCTCAGCCCCATAAAGCGTCTCAGCCCCATAAAGCTTCTCAGCCCCATAAAGCTTCTCAGCCGAAAACGTTCAGCAGGGTTTTCGCCATATCGTTGGCTGTTTTGAGCATCATTGCCGACGCCTTGTAATCCTGCGTGGCACTGGTCAGCGCCGTGATCTGGGTGACCTCGTCGATAGCCGGGGTCGCCACCAGACCGTCGCTATTGGCATTCGGATCATCGGGGCTGAACGCGACGCCACTCTTCGACGAGCGCGTGACGCTGACCGCGACGCCCCCCGAGGAAAGGCTTTTCGGGGTCGCCTGAAGGGCGTGATACACCTGCCCGGCGACATTGGAAGACTGCACACCGGTAAGCGCCGAACTGGTTGGACTTTGCGTCGATGCGGAAAGCTTGCCCGTGTCCTGGGCATTGGCGATGTTGTTCGCCGCGACATCGAGCCGGGTCGAGGCGGCGAGGACGCCGGATAGAGCAGTGGACGCAGCACTGCCAACGCCGCTCACGTCAAACCCCGCTCAAATATTCTGCGCCAATGTTCCATACCACGACGTATAGACGGTTTTTTTCATGATGGAACAAAATAGAATTCGGCTTTTATTGGAGAATTACGGAGAATTTTACTGAACTTACTTCTAATACGCCATCTCGATGAGTACTACTCATCGAGATCGTATCGCGAGCGACGGCGAGCGCGCACCGTATGGTGCGAAAGCCAAGGCGGACGGACGTCCGCCGCCCGGCGACTGAGGCTTTCCATGAGGCGAACCATCGGTTCGTCTCATGGGGATTTGGTATAATGATCGATCCCCCACCACCGCCGTAGTGCCACGAGGGACCAGATCGCCTCGACCAGGCCGAACGGCCAGGCGCCCTGGAGAAAACCATAGATCGAGCCCAGGGCGCAGGCGCCCGCGAAGGCGAGGACGAACCAGCGGCTGCGATCCTCGAGCGCGTAGCACACCAGCATCGCCGTGACCGCGAAGAGGCCGAAGAGCGTCAACCCGTCCATCGCGGGGGCTATCGGCCCGGCACGCCCGCCAACCGAGCGAGATCCGGCAATGGCCGGCTGAGCTCGGGCCGGATCGCGAAGACCCGTTCCAGCGCCGCCGCGACGCCCAGGATGAAGCGATCGCCGCGGCGCGGGCCGACCAGCTGGATGCCGAACGGCATTCCCTTGTGGTCGACACCGCAGGGCACCACCACGACCGGATGCCCGGTCAAGGTGATGCCATAGGTGATGGCGATCCAATGGAAGTAGTGATCGAGCTTCACGCCATTGATCTCTCCGGGCGCCCAGGTGGCATGCGGGAAGGGGCTGACCGAGGCGGCCGGGCAGATCAAGACATCGATCTCGTCGAACAGATCCTGAAACCGCCGATAGAGTGCCGTCTGCTGGGCATGGGCGGTGGCGTGGTCCTGAAAGGTGAAGCCCAGCGCCAGTTCGATGTTGGATTTCACGGGAAAGCCCAGCTTGTCCTCGTGGCCCTTGTAGGTGCTGTGATAGGCGGCGACGAAACCCTCGCCGCGCAGCACGGCGAGCGTGCGATCGGCATCGCCCATGTCCGGATCGCGCTCGACGGATTGCTTGAACAGATCGGCGAACGTGCCGCAGCGCCGGTGGAACACCGCCCGGATGTCGTCATCGATCGGGGCGAAGCCCAGATCCTCGGACACCGCCACGGAGAGTTGCGACAGGTCGATCTCGGGAAGGCCGCGAAGCGCCGCCGCGTCGACCGGCGCCGACCAGGGATCGCGCGGATCGTCGCCGGCGATCGCCGAGAGCAGCAAGGCGGTGTCGGCGACGTCGCGCCCCATCGGACCCTCGACCGAGAGCGGCGAGAAACCCATCGGTCGTCGCGTGTTGGGCACCAGCCCCGGCGTCGGCCGCATGCCGACGATGCCGCAAAAAGCCGCCGGCGTACGCAGGCTGCCGCCGAAATCCGACCCGGTGGCGAGCGGCACCATCCCGGTCGCCAGCGCCACCGCCGACCCGCCCGAGGAACCGGCACAGGTCAGCACCGGATCGAACGGGTTACCGGTGGCGCCATAGACCAGATTGCGGGTATTGCCGCCGGCGCCGAATTCCGGCGTGTTGGTCTTGCCCAGCACGATGCCGCCGGCGGCGCGGATGGCCGCCACCATCCGATCGTCCCGGGCCGGCACGTGGTCCTTGAACAACAGCGAGCCGTAGGTGGTGCGCAAGCCCGCCGTCTCGCTCAAATCCTTGATGCCGATGGGCAGGCCATGCAGCACGCCCAGCGGCTCGCCGCGCAGCGCCGCCCGCTCGGCATCGCCCGCCGCCTTCCGCGCGCCATCGCGGTCGATGGCGACCATCGCATTCACCATCGGATCGACCGTCTCGATCCGGGCGAGGCAGCTATCCAGAAGCTCGACCGGGGAGATCTCCTTGGTGCCGATCAACCGGCGCAGCTCGACCGCGCTCCGATCGCATAATTCGGTCATGCTCGATCGCCTCTCAGTCGACCAACCCAGCCCGGCGATCGGCTTCGATCGCGGCGGGGTCGCGCCGGGCGGGATCGCCGAGGCCGGCGCCGCCGGGCGTCATCACGATCAGCCGCTCCCCGGCCGGGATTTCCTGAAACCCCTTGCCCTTGAGCTTCCGGCCGGATTTCAGCATCAGCACGCCGGCCGCCCCATCGGCACCGCCATCGCGGCCGCGCGGCGGGTGATCGATCCGATCGAAGGCCGCCAGCAGCTCGACGGCGCGATCCTGGCGGTTCGCCACTTCGATGATCTGGCCATCGCCACCCCGATAGGCCCCCGCACCACCCGAGCCGGGGCGCAACTCCTTGCGCCAGAACAGCAGCGGCGTCGACGCCTCGACGATCTCGACCGGCGTGCCACGGACGCCACTGGGATAGGCCGTCGCCGACAAGCCATCGGCCGTCGGCCGGGCGCCCGTGCCGCCATTGCTGGTCATGGTGATGGCATAGCCGTCGCCAGCGTCGTTGCCCCCCCGCGAGCCGCGGAATGTCATGTTCCAGAGACAGGACGTCCCCTCGGCCGGTACCCGCTCCGGGATTACTTGGCGCAGGCAGCCGAACACCACGTCGGGCAGCATCTGGCCGACCAGATGGCGTGCCGAGACCGCCGCCGGATGCAGCGCGTTGACGATCGAGCCGACCGGCGCGCTGACGGTGAGCGGTGCCAGCGAGCCCGAATTGTTCGGCACCCCGGCGCGCAACGCGCAGGATAGGCCGAACACCGTATAGGCCGTCGTATAGGCGAGCGGCACATTGATGCCGAAGCGCGAACGGTCGGAGGTGCCCTCGAAATCCACATGGATGCGGCCGTCGCCGATGGTCACCGACGCGCAGAGATCGATCGGCCGGTCATAGCCGTCGACCCGCATGGTGTTGCGGGTGGTGCCCTGGGGCAGCGTCGCGATCGCCGCTTCGACCGCGCGGCGCGACGTCGTGATGATGTAGTCGGCCAGCGCGTCGAGTGTGGCGAGACCGAACTCGGTCATCATCTCGTCGAGCCGCCGGCAGCCGATATCGTTGCACGCCGCCAGCGAATAGACGTCGCCCTCGGATTCGATCGGCAGCCGGGTATTGGCCTTGATCATCGCCATCAGCGTCTCGTTCATCCGCCCACCCTCGGCGAGCTTCAGGAACGGGATGTAGATCCCCTCCATATGCACGTCGGTACCGTCCGGGCCGAGCCCGATGCCGCCGATATCGGTGACGTGGCTGGTGCAGGAGAACATACCGACCAGTCGACCCTCGTGGAATGCCGGGGTCGTCACCACGAAGTCGTTGAGATGGCCGGTGCCCATCCACGGGTCGTTGGTGATGTAGATGTCACCCGGCTTCATGGTGTCGAGCGGGAAGGCGCGGATGAAATGCTTGACCGATTCCGCCATGGAGTTGACGTGGCCGGGCGTGCCGGTCACCGCCTGGGCCAGCATGCGGCCTTGCAGGTCGAAGATGCCGGCCGAGAGGTCGCCGCATTCGCGCACGATCGAGCTGAACGCGGTACGGATCAGCGTCTGCGCCTGTTCCTCGACGACCGCGATCAGGCGGTTCCACATGACTTGGCGGCGGATCGGGTCGAGCATATCGGTCATGCTTGGTCTCCTTTGGCGACGGCATCGAGGACGATGTTGCCGAAGCGATCGATCGCGGCGGTGAAATTGGGCGAGACATAGGTCGTGGTCGCATCCTCGACGACCAAGGCCGGGCCGGCGAAGCTGGCCCCCGGCACCAGATCCGCCCGCGCATAGACCGGTACCTCCAGCAGGGCGCCGGAGGCCGTATCAGTGACCGCGCGCCGTCCGGCGGCGATCGCCGGATGGGGCGTGGGCGCCACGGGCGGCACCGGCATCTCCGGGGTGGCGGTGCCGGCGACCAGCGACCAGCTCAACACCTCGATCTCCGCCCCGGGGATGATCCGGGCGAATTCGCGGGCATAGGCCGCCTCGAAGCCCTGGCGCAGCACCGCCGCGTCGGCCGGCGTCAGCGCACGATCGGGCAGGCCGATGGCGATCTCGTGGCCCTGCCCGACATAGCGCATGAAGGCCCGCCGAAGCTGTTCGATCGGCCGGCGTCCCGCCCCGGGCAGCACCACCGCCAGCGCCTCCTCGGCCATCGCCGCCAGGGCCTGGTTCGCCGCCGCCGCGTCGAAGCGGCCGAGGCGCATATAGCGGCTGCGCACCACCTCATAGGCGACCGGCGCCTCCAAGAACCCGACCGCCGAGCCGACGCCCGCGTCGACCGGGATCACCACCCGGTGGATCGCCAGCTTTTCCGCGAGCCGTGCCGCGTGCAGCGGCGCCGCCCCGCCGAACGCGATCAGCGTATGGCCCGCCGCGTCCTCGCCGCGTTCGACCGCGTGCACCCGCGCCGCGTTCGCCATGGTCTCGTCGACGATCTCGGTCACCGCGTAGCCCAGCATCGGCGGCGGCAGATCCAATGCCTCGCCCAGGGCGGCGCGCATCGCGCGGCCGGCGGCGGTGATATCGAGCGTCATCCTGCCGCCGGCGAAGCCCTCGGGATTGACCCGGCCGAGCAGCAGATCGGCATCGGTCACCGTGGGCAGCACGCCGCCCCTGCCATAGCAGGCCGGCCCCGGCTCCGACCCGGCGCTGTCCGGCCCGACCGTCACCATGCCCAGCGCGTTGGTGCGGGCGATCGAGCCGCCGCCGGCGCCGATCTCGACCATCTCGATCACCGGGATGCGCAGCGGCAACCCGCTGCCCTTCAGGAACCGCGCCGCCCGATCGACCTCGAAGAAGCGCGCGGTCACCGGACGGAAATCCTCGATCAGGCAGATCTTGGCGGTGGTCCCGCCCATGTCGAAGGACAGCGCCTTGCGCTCGCCCAGCCGTGCCGCCAGCCCGGCCGCCAGGATGGCGCCGCCGGCCGGCCCGGATTCGACCAGCCGGATCGGAAACGCCGCCGCGGTTTCAAGCGTGGTAAGGCCGCCGCCCGAGGTCATCAGATAGACCGGTGCCGCGAAACCGCGCTCGGTTAGGGCTCGGCCCAACCGAGCCAGGTACCCCGCCATCAGCGGTTGCACATAGGCGTTGGCGACGGCGGTCGAGGTGCGCTCGTATTCGCGCACCTCGGGACAGACCTCGGACGACAGGCTGACCGCCAGGTCCGGCGCCAGGTCGGCCAGGATGTCGCGCACCCGGCGCTCGTGATCGGGGTTGGCATAGCTGTGCATGAAGGCGATGGCGACGCTGTCGATGCCGGCGGACCGCAACACCGGCACCAGGGCCGCCACCGCCGCCTCGTCGAGCGGCAGGGCGACCGCACCCTCCACATCGACCCGTTCCGGCACGGTGAAGCGGCGCTCCCGCGGGACCAGCGGCTTCGTCTTCTCGATGAAGATGTCGTACTGGTCGAACCGGCTCTCATAGGCGATGTCGAGCGTGTCGCGGAAGCCTTCGGTCGCGATCAGCCCGGTCACCGCGCCCTTGCGCTCGATGATCGCATTGGTGGCAAGCGTGGTGCCGTGCAGGATCAGGCCGATATCGCCGGGCGCGAGCCCCGCCTCGCCCAGGATCGCCGCGATCCCGTCGAGCACCGCCTGTTCCGGGGCACCCGGCGTGGTCAGTACCTTGAGCGAGCTGCGCCGTCCGGCCTGATCGAGCACCACATCGGTGAAGGTGCCGCCGATATCGACGGCCAGACGATTGCCCGCCAAGGGGTCGACATTACGAGGGGGCGTTGCCATGGAGAACTCTCACGAAACACAGGGAAATAGGGTAGGCCGACACTTGCCAGATCCGCGCCAAGCCTTAGGAGACCGCCCCTTCGCTGACCGCGATATCCACCCGCGTGGCGATCGTGGCGCGGAGCACGATGCCCAAGCCTTGGGTCACCAGATCGGCCGCCATGGAAGGCTGACCCGGATGGTGCGCCGCCTGTTCGGGCAGATAGGGAATATGCAGGAAGCCGCCGCGGACGCCGGGGAAATCGGTCGCGATCAGGTGCATCAATCCGTAGAAGATATGGTTGCAGACGAAGGTGCCGGCGGTTTGCGAGACCCCGGCGGGCAGCCCCGCCGCCCGCAGCGCGCGCACCGCCGCCTTCACCGGCAGGGTCGAGAAATACGCCGCCGGGCCGCGCGGCTCGATCGGCTCGTCGACCGGCTGCCGCCCCGCATTGTCCGGGATCCGCGCGTCGTCGACATTGATCGCCACCCGTTCGAGGCTAAGCTCCGCCCGGCCGCCGGCCTGGCCGACGCACAGCACGATATCCGGCCGAACCTCCCGCATCGCCGCATGCAGCACCGCCCGGGATCGGCCGAACAGGGTCGGCAGTTCCCGGGTCACGATGCGGATCTCCTCCAGGTCCACGTCGTCGCCCAGCCGGGGCGGCAGGCGGCGCACGGCCTCCAGCGCCGGGTTGACCGTCTCGCCGCCGAACGCATCAAAGCCCGTGACCAAAGCGGTAACCATCTGCCCTCCCGCGTGTGTGGTGTTCAGCCTGCCAGAAATTCCCGCAGCGCCGCCAGGAATTCGACCGGTTTTTCCGCATGCAGCCAATGCCCGGCGCCCTCGATGGTGACCAGGTCCGCCGCCGGGAAGCGGGGTTGGATATCCGGCCAGGCATCGAGCGGCACATACTCCGACAAGGCGCCGCGGATGAACCGCGTCGGGCCGGCATAGCCGAAGGAGGACGGCAGCGGCGGATAGCCCGCGATCTCGTCGAGATCGCGCGCCAGGACGCGCAGGTTGAGCCGCCAGCGGAATTTGCCGCCCTCGCTCACCAGGTTCTGCAGCAGAAAACCGCGCAGGGAGGCCTCCGGGATCTCGGATGCCAGCGCCTGATCGACTTCGGCACGCCGGGTAACCCGGTCGAGATCGATCGCCAGCATCGCCTCGGCATAGGCGCGCAGGGTCGGCGGATAGACCAGCGGCGCCACATCGACGATACCCAGCCGCTCGACCCGGTCGGGATGCTCGAAGGCGAGCCATATGGCGACCTTGCCGCCCATGCTGTGACCGACCACCGCCGCCCGGTCGATGCCGTGATCGTCGAGCAGTTGGCGCACGTCATCGGCCATCGAGGGATAATCCATCACGTCGTCCCAGGGCGAATTGCCATGGTTACGCAAATCCGCCAGCAGCACGCGATGCGTCGCCGCCAGTTGCTGGCCGACCGATGCCCAGTTGCGGCCGGAGCCGTAAAGCCCGTGCAAAATCACCACGGGCGGGCCGTCGCCTTGCTCCGTCACCGCCAGTTTCAGTGCCATCTCACCCCGCCTGTCAGACCCGCGCTAGCTTGCCCGATCTCGATGGCTCCGGACCAGCCACGGAAACGCCATGCCGAGGATGAGCTTGACGCGCAGGTCCGAGCCGCAGATAACACCCGTCGTGGAGATTTGGCCGACCGGCTTGCGACCACGTTAAAAATCGCTAAAAGGTCGGGCCTCCGTAATCAGGCCCTTCCCTCGGTCGGCATCGACCGGAGGACCAGAATGACGCGTACCCCCTCTTCCTATCCCGGCGACGACGCCGAGCCCTTCGGCCTGGATACCACGCTGGTGCGTGGGGGCCTCACCCGGACCGAGTTCGGCGAGACCTCCGAAGCGATCTTCATGACCTCCGGCTTCGTCTACGAGAGCGCCGGGGCGGCCGAGGCGCGCTTCGCCGGCGACGATCCGGGCTTCGTGTACTCGCGCTACGCCAACCCGACGCTGGATATCCTGGAACGGCGCCTGGCGCTGCTCGAAGGGGCCGAACAGTGCCACGCGACCGCGAGCGGCATGGCGGCGATCTTCACCGGCTTGTTCTGCTATCTGCGCGCCGGCGATCATTTGGTCGCCAGCCGCGCGCTGTTCGGCTCATGCTTTTTCATCATCAACACCATCCTACCCCGTTACGGCATCGAAACGACGATGGTGGATGGCGGTGACCTGGATGCCTGGGCGCGTGCCTTCCGGCCGAACACCAAGGCGGTGTTCCTGGAGACGCCGGCCAACCCGACGCTCGACCTCATCGACCTCGCCGCCGTCGCGAAACTCGCCCATGCGGCCGGCGCCAAGGTCTTCGTCGACAATGTCTTCGCCACCCCCCTGGGCCAGCGGCCGCTCGAACTGGGCGCCGATGTGGTGATGTATTCGGCGACCAAGCATATCGACGGCCAGGGCCGCTGTCTGGGCGGCGCGCTGCTCTCGGACAAGGCGTTCTGCACCGATCACTTCATGCCGTATTACCGCCATACCGGCCCGGCGATGAGCCCGTTCAACGCCTGGGTGCTGCTGAAGGGACTGGAGACGCTGGCGATCCGCCTGGAACGCCAGGCCGCGACCGCCCAGACCCTGGCGGAACTCGCCGAAAGCCACCGCGCCGTGCGTTCGGTACGGTACCCGTTCCTGCGCAGCCACCCGCAATATGCCCTGGCCCGCCGCCAGATGCAGAGCGGCGGCACCGTGCTGAGCTTCGACCTCGGCAGCAAGACGGCCGCCTTCGCCTTCATGGATGCGCTCAAGATCATCGATATCTCGAACAATCTGGGCGACACCAAATCGCTGGTCACCCACCCGACCACGACGACCCACCGCGCCATGCCGGAGGAAGACCGCCAAGCGATGGGCATCACCGAAGGCCTGGTCCGCCTCTCCGCCGGGCTGGAAGGTGCCGTCGACCTCCTCCGCGACGTCTCGCGGGCGCTGGACGCGGCGGCGCGGGTGGCGTGATGGACAACGGGGCGTGCGAACCGCCTTGCCTGCGCCCGCATGCCCCAATGGCCACCTGATGCCCAACGTGGTATTAGACATCCAAAATGGAGCTGATTTGGAACCATGCCCGTTAATCTATCGATCAAGAATGCACCCGATGAGGTCGTCCAACGGCTGCGATTGCGGGCGGAGCGTCACCACCGCTCGCTTCAAGGTGAGTTGCTGGCGATCATAGAGGATGCCGTGCGATCGGATCGGTCGATGAGCATAACCGATCTGCTCGCGGAGGTTCGTCGATTGGGTGCGCATACACCGGCAGAGGCCGCCGACATCGTCCGTGCGGATCGGGATGGTCGTTAAGGTCGTCGACACGTCGGCCCTGGCCGCAATCCTGTTCGACGAACCTGGGGCCGACGTGGTGGCCAGCCAATTGGTCGAGGCAACTTTGGTTGCGCCAAGCCTCCTCGCCTACGAGTTGGCGAATGTGTGCCTGATCAAGCTACGCCGCCATCCCGAGCAACGGGACGTTCTTCTGGCTACCTATGCGCTTCGCGATCGCTTTCCGTTGGAAATGGTCGAGGTAGATCATACAGCCGTGCTGGAAGCGGCAATAAGAACCGGCTTAACCGTCTATGACGCCAGCTATTACTGGCTGGCTCGAAAGCTTGGGGCGGAACTGGTGACCCTTGATCGACAACTCGCGGCGGCGGCCAAATAACCAGCGGCGCCACTTCCGCCCACCCTACTCGCCCGTCTCCAGCAACCTCTGCCGAACCAGGTTCTTCGGCACCTTGCCATAGCCGGATTTCGGCAGGTCGGGCCAGATAACGATGCGGCTGGGGTATTTGTAGCGGGCGAGGCGGCCTTCCAGGCCGGCGAGGACGGCGGCGGGATCGATCGTGGCGCCCGTCCGAGCCACCAGCACGGCGACGCCGGTCTCGCCCCATTTCGGGTCCGGCATGCCCAGTACGGCGGCCTCGGCCACATCGGGATGGGTCAGCAGCAACTCCTCGATCTCGCGCGGATAGACGTTGGAACCGCCGGAAATGTACATGTCCGAGGCACGACCGGTGATGTAGAGGAAGCCCTTGGCGTCGAGGTAACCCAGATCGCCGGTATGGAACCAGCCATGGGCGAAGGCCTTGGCATTGGCCTCGGGATTGTTGTAGTAGCCGGCGAAGACGGCGGGGCCGCGCACGCAGATTTCGCCGGTTTCCCGCGCCCGCAGGCGAATGCCGGCACCATCCAGGATGGCGATCTCCATGCCGGTCCGGGCATAGCCGCAGCTGCCGATCGGCAAATCCTCGTCATCCTCCAGCGCGTGCAGATGGGGCGGCAACACGGTGATGTTGCCGGTCACCTCGCCCAGGCCGAAATACTGCACCAGGACCTTGCCGAGCTTGTGCAAGGCGCGTTTCTGGTCGGCGCGGTACATCGGCGCGCCGGCATAGATGACATGGCGCAGCGAGCTGTGATCCACGCGATCGACCGCGTCATGCTCGACCAGCAGCTTCACGATGCTCGGTACGGTGAACATGTTGGTGACGCGATGCGCCTCGACCAGCCGCCACGCCTCCTCGACCTCGAGGCGTTCGCCCGGCATCAGCACGTTTTTGACACCGCGCGCCACCTGGGCCAACGCATGAATGCCGGCGCCGTGGCTCAGGGGTGCTACCACCAGCGACGCGTCATCCTCGGTCGTTCCGGGCATCAGATCGGTCAGGTGGTTGTTGACCACGAAGGCCATCTGGCCATGGGTCAGCATCGCCGCCTTGGGCCGCCCGGTCGTGCCCGACGTGTAGAAGAACCACAGCGGATCGTCATACGCGACCTCGGCTTCGAGATCGGGCGTCGTGGCACCGGCCTCGGCGATCAGCGCGTCCCAGGCGACCTCGCCGGGGCGGGGTGGCCCGATCGACAGCACCAGATCCAAGGCCGGCTGTGCCGCCTTGGCGGCCTCCACATGCGCCTCGAAGCCGGTGTCGTAGAGCATGACGGAGGCCCCGCTGGAGCCCGCCAGATAGGCCACTTCCGGCGGCGTCAGCCGGAAATTGGTCGGGACCCAGACCGCCCCGAGCTTGAAGGCGACGAACTGGCTTTCGAACAGCGCGTTGCCGTTGCGCGCCTGGACCAGCAACTTGGTGCCCTTGCCGTAGCCCCGGGCGCGCAGGGCCACCACCGCCGCGTCGACCCGGCGGTCGAGCTCGGCCCAGCTCCAGACCCTGTCACCCTGGACCAGCCCCGGCCGATCGGCGAAGCGCTGGGCGGCATGAGTCAGCAGACGGCCGAGATTCATCACGGGTGGCATGGCGGAACCCTACTCCCTGGAAGGGACATCCAAAAGTGCTGCCGGAGCAGCGTCGTGCCATCACAAATGGATCGGCCTCGGGTTATACTGCGGCAAATTCAAGCTGACGGGGAGGAGCCCAGATGTCCGAGACCCAACAAACCACCTTGCGCCTACCGGGTGCCGAGATCCTGATCGGCGGTGCCTGGCGTGCCGCCCAGGACGGGCGCACGCTGCCGATCGTCAACCCCAGCGACGGCGAGACGGTCGGCGCGATCGCACGCGGCAGTGCCGGCGATATCGACGCGGCCGTATCCGCGGCGCGGACGGCGCTCGACGGCGCCTGGGGGCGGATGAGCGCCACCGAGCGCGGGCGGCTGCTCAGCCGGCTGGCGGCGGCGGTCGACGCGGACCGGGACACGCTGACCCGGCTGGAGGCGATCGATACCGGCAAACCGCTGAAGCAGGCACGCGCCGATATCGTCGCCCTCGCCCGGTATTTCGAATTCTATGGCGGCGCCGCCGACAAGGTGCATGGCGAGACCCTGCCCTATCAGGACGGCTATACCGTGCTGACCCTGCGCGAGCCCTATGGCGTCACCGGCCATATCATTCCGTGGAACTACCCGGCGCAGATCCTGGGTCGAACCATCGGCGGCGCCCTCGCCATGGGCAATGCCTGCGTGGTGAAGCCGGCGGAGGATGCCAGCCTATCGACCCTGCGGGTCGGCGCGCTGGCGCTGGAGGTCGGCTTCCCACCCGGCGCCCTCAATGTGGTGACGGGTCTGGGCGAGGAAGCGGGCGCGGCGCTGACCGGGCACCCGGATATCGACCATATCTCGTTCACCGGCTCGCCCGAGGTCGGCACGCTGGTCCAACAGGCGGCGGCGCGGCACAACCGGCCGGTCACGCTGGAACTGGGCGGCAAGTCCCCGCAACTGGTGTTCGCCGATGCTGACCAGGAGGCAGCCTTGCCGGTGGTCGTGGCGGCGATCGTGCAGAATGCCGGCCAGACCTGCTCGGCCGGATCGCGCCTGCTCCTGCAGGATAGCATCTACGATCGTTTCGTCGGCCGGCTGGCCGACCGATTCGCCGCCCTGCGGGTCGGCTCCA
>DATMGU010000060.1:0-149628 GCA_035555315.1 Allostellaceae bacterium | reverse complement strand
GTGCCGGGTCGGGAATGCCGACGCGCTGCAACAATTTCACGGTGAGAGCGGTGGCGGCGCTTTCGGACAGCCTCTGATGCGCGCGGATCGCCTCGGTGATCTGCGTGCCGACGCGCTGCACCGGGTTGAGGCTGCTCATCGGGTCCTGGAAGATCATCGCGATCGCCGCCCCGCGCAGCCGGCGCAAGGTGGCCTCGTCCTGATGCAGCAGCGGCGCATCGCGCAGCCAGGCCGTCCCCGATGCCACCCGGGCGGCGGGCGGCAGCAGGCCCAGCAGGGCGAGACCGGTGAGCGACTTGCCGGACCCGCTTTCGCCGACGATCGCCAGGGTCTCGCCCGATTCGAGCCGCAGCGAGACGTCGCGTACCGGCCGGATCGGGCCGGCGGGCGTGTCGATCTCGATGGTCAGGCCGCGCAGTTCCAGCTCGGCGCCGGTCGGCCGGGCGGCGGGCAGCAGCCCCGGCACCAGCGCCTCATGCAGCCGGCGTCGGCGGCGGGGGATGGGGTGCGGGTCGATCGCATCGCGCAGCGCGTCGCAGAGCCCGTTCAAGGTGAGGATGGTCAGGGTCAGCGCCAGGCAGGGCCACAGCAGCAGCAAGGGCGCCTGCGCCATGCTCGCCCGCGCATCGGCGATCATCAGTCCCCAGGACGGCGTCGGCGGCACCACCCCCAGCCCCAGGAAAGACAGGCCGGATTCCAGCACCACGGCGGAGGCCGCGACCAGGCTGAACTGCACCAGCAGCGGGCCGGCGATGTTCGGCAGGATGGTGCGCAGCATGATGCGCGGGCGGCGGGCGCCCAGCGCGCGCATCGCCTCGACGAAATCCTGGGCGCGGACCGACAGCACGCCGGCATAGGCGACCCGCGCGAAGCCCGGCACGTAGAGCACCGCCAGCACCAGGATCAGCGTGCCGGCCCCGGGCCCCAGCAAGGTCACCACCAGCATCGCCAGCAGCAGCGGCGGAAAGCACAGCACCACATCCATCGCTCGCACGGTCAAAAGCTCGGTGACGCCGCGCAGGAACCCGCCGAGCACCCCCAGCGTGGTGCCGATCCCGAACGCGATGGCCGCCGAACTGGCGGCGACGAACAGCGAGACCCGGCCGCCCCAGAGCAGGCGGGACAGCACGTCGCGGCCATAGCCGTCCTGGCCCAGCGCATGGGCCAGGCTGGCGCCGGCGAAGCGATGCGCCACGTCCATCCGCACCGGATCGGGCAGGCCGAGCAACGGCGCCAGAACAGCCGCCAGCACGATCGCAGCGACGCCGGCCCCCGCCACCCAGAGGCGGGCCAGGGATAAGCGGGTCATCCGTGCCGCACGCGCGGGTCCAGCACGCCGTAGAGCAGGTCGACCAGCAGATTGAGGCCGACGAACAGCACCGAGATGACCAGGATGATGCCGACCACCGACGGGTAGTCGCGTGCCGAGACCGCGTCGACCAGCAGGCCGGACAGGCCCGGCCAGTTGAACACGTATTCGACCAGCACCGTGCCGCCCAGCAGGCTACCCAGATGCAGGGCGACCACCGTAACCACCGGCATCAGCGCGTTGCGCACCACATGGCGGGTCAGGATATGGCGGGGCCGCAGCCCCTTGGCGCGTGCCGTGCGGACATAGTCGCGCCCGGCTACGTCCAGCACCGCCGCGCGCGCCATCCGGAACACCACGGCGGCGAGACCGAGGCCGATGGTGAGCGACGGCATCGCCAGCAGCGACAGGTGCCGCGCCGGATCCTCGGCCAAGGCCACATAGCCGCCCGCCGCCACCCAGCGCAGGCTCTGCGCGAAGACCAGCACCAGCAGGGTGCCGGTGACGAAGACCGGGACCGCCAGGGCCAGGGCCGCCAGCCACGACGCGGTCCGATCGAACACGCCGCCGCGCCGGATCGCCGCCAGCGTCCCGGCAGGCATGCCCACCAGCAGCGCCAGGATGGCGCCGGCGCCGATCAGCTCCAGCGTGCGTGGCAGGCGCCGGGTGATCGCGTCGGCGACCGGGCTGTCATCCTGCATCGACCGGCCGAGATCGCCGCGCAGCAGCCCCGCCATGCTCTGGCCGTATTGCACCAGGATCGGTCGGTCGAGCCCGAGCTGGCCGCGCAGCTCGGCGACGGCACCGGGATCCGCCGCGACGCCGCCCTGGGACAGCAACAGCTCCGCCGGGTCGCCGGGCACCAGATGGATCGCCAGGAACACGATGGTGGCGACGATCCAGACCAGCACCAACGAGATACCGACCCGCTTCAGTGCCCAAATCATGGGACGGCGTTAGGCAAATGTCGCCTGCTCCAAGGTCAGGCCGGAATAGAAGGTCAGCGCGCCGGGCAGATTGTGGAAGCCTTGGAGGTTTCGGGCCATGGCATAGCCTTGGGAGCGCCAGGCGAGGCCGACGAACGGGGCGTGTTCCTGGGTGGTCTTCTCGACCTCGGCATAGATCGCCTGGCGTTTCGCCTGATCGAACTCGGCGCGTCCCTGGGCCAGCAGCTCGTGCAATCGTGGGACCGCGAGGCCAAAGCTGCGCGAATAGGAGGGTGGCAATTCGCCGTCGATATAGGCGCTCAACCCATCGGGGTCATTGCTGTCCCCGGCATTGCCGATCACCGCGAATTCGTATTGCCCGCGATTGCCCAGCGAGACGCGGGTCGGCCAATCCGGCAGGCTCAACTGCACCTGGATGCCGATATCGGCCAGGTTCTGCTGGACCACCACCGCCGTGTCCTTGTGCATGCCGTATTGCGCGGTCGACAGCAGGGTGCAGGAAAAGCCCTCCGGCTTGCCGGCATCCTTCAGCAAGGCGCGGGCGCGGTCCGGATCGTAGGTCCAATAGGTCGAGCGGCCGGCGTCGAAATACGGGCTGGCCTCGGGAAACGGCAGGCTCTGCAGCGGCTTGCCGCGGCCGAAAAACGCCGCCTTGACGATCTCCTCGCGCTTGATGGCGAAGGCGACCGCCGAGCGGACCCGCGCATCGACGAACGGCCCGGACTTGCCATTGAACACGAGGTCCATGAACGGTCCTTCGGTGGTCTCCAGCCGCAGCTTGGGGTCCGCCTCGATCGCCGCCATCGACTGCCAGGGGACGTATTCGATGAGGTCGACATCGCCCGCCTGCAAGGCCGCCACCCGGGCATTCTCGTCGCTATAGGCGACCATCTTGAGCGATTTCAGTTTCGGCAGGCCCGGCTTGTAGAATTTGTCGAAGGCGACGAGGTCGAGCGAGGCGCCGCGCTCCTGCGCTTTCAGCACGAACGGCCCGGCGCCGACCGGCGTGCCGCCATTGTCGGTCGACCCGCGCGCGATGATCGGCATGTTGTAATTGGCCAGCAGCACCGGCAGGGTCACGAAGGGCTGCTTGGTGACGATCCGCACGGTACGCGGATCCGGCGTCTCGACCCGCTCCACACCCTGGAATTCCGCCCGTAGATAGGCGGTGGAAGTGGCCGCCGAGACCTGCTCGATGGTCCATTTCACGTCCTCGGCGGTGACCGGCGCGCCGTTCTGGAACACCGCCTGGCGCAGATGGAACACCCAGGCCGTCTCGCCGTCCCGTTCCCAGCTCTCGGCGAGCTCGCCGATCAGCGTGCCATCCGGGTCATAGGAGGTCAGGCCGCGAAAGATCAGCATCTTGACCGTGCCGGCGGCGGCACCGGCATTGCTCCAGGGCTGCAGATTGGGCGGATAGCTGGATAGGCCGAAGACCAGCGTGTCCGGCGACCGGGCGGCGCGCGCCTGACGGCTCAACCCGGATCCCAGCGTCGCGGCGGCGGCGGTGCTGGCGAGAAACGCACGTCTGGATAGGCGCATGAGAGATCTCCCGCGAAAAAGGCGCTTAGACGGCTTAGCGATAGATGGCCGCCGCCGCCGCGGCATCGATGCGGCCCTCGGCGACATCGCGGGCGACGGCGGCGGTGTCGCGTAACGCGGGTGGACCATAGCCGCCGGCGCCGGCGGTGATGATCTCGATCGTCTGGCCGGCGCGCAGCATCCCGCCGCCCTCGACGAAGGGGGTCACCCCCGGACCGAAGACATAATCCGCCCGGCCGCCCGCATGCCCGCCGGCGAGCCCCCAGGGGGCGGAGCGCAGCCGCGAGCTGTCGAGGCGTAGGCGGCAATCCGCCTCGGCGCGATAGACCCGGCGCAATCCCATGCCGCCCCGATATTGCCCCGGCCCGCCCGAGCCGTCGACCAGCTCATAGCGCAGCAGGGTCAGCGGATACTCGCCTTCGAGTGCCTCCACCGGCAGGTTCGAGGTGTTGGTCATGTGCACATGCACGCCGTCCAGCCCGTCCTTGGTCGCCCGGGCGCCCGATCCGCCGCCGATGGTTTCCAGATACACCCAGGTGCTGCCATCGGCGGGATGCTGGCCGATGAAGCTCGCGACGGCGGCGGCGCCGTTGCAGGCGGCGATCACCCGTTCCGGCACCGCCTGGGCCAGCGCCCCATGGATCAGGTCGACGACGCGCTGGCAGGTGCCGATCCGCCCGTTCACCGCCGCCGGATGCGCGCAATTCACCACCGAGCCTTCGGTCGCGGTCACGCTCAGGGGGCGGGCCAGGCCGGAATTCGGCAGGATGGTCGGGTCGACCACCGTCTTCACCGCGTAATAGACCGTCGACAACAGGGCGGTGAACACCATGTTCAGCCCGGCGCGGACTTGGGGCGGGGCCTCGAAATGCAGGCGCATCTCGTCGCCCGCCACGGTGATCTCGACCGACAGCTCCAGCTCGTGATCGAGCTCCGGGTTGTCGTAGCGATCGGCGAACCGATAGACGCCGTCCGGCAGGGCGGCGATGCCGGCGCGCATCTTGCGCTCGGCGTAATCCTGCAGCGCCTCGCCGGCCGCGAGCACGGTGGCGGTGCCGTATTTGGCGCAGAGGGCGGTCACCCGCTGCACGCCCAGCCGGTTCGCCGCCATCTGCGCGCGCAGATCCGACAGACGCTCACGCGGCACCTGGCAGTTCAGCAGGATCATCTCCTGTACGTCGGGCTGCAGCGCGCCCGCCCGGTACAGCCGGATCGGCGGGATGCGCAGCCCCTCCTGATAGATATGCGCATGACCGCGATCGGCGAAATCGGCGTGATGCGCGGTGTTCACCGCCCAGGCGACGATGCGCCCGTCCGCGAAGATCGGCTCGGCCAGCACGATATCCGGCAGATGGGTGCCGCCGCCCTCATAGGCGTCATTGCCGATGAACACGTCGCCCGGCCGCATCTCGGCCATCGGATGGCGCTTCAGGATATGCGGGATGATGCCGATGAAGCTGCCGAGATGCATCGGGATGTGCTCGGCCTGGCACAGCGTGGTGCCCCGGATGTCGAACAGGGCGGTGGAGCAATCCCGCCGCTCCTTGATGTTGGTCGAATAGCTGGCCCGCACCAGCGCCTCGCCCATCTCCTCGGTGATCGAGGACAAGGCGCTGCCGATCACCTCGACGGTGATCGGGTCGATCTTGAGGGGGGCCGCGTCGATCGGCATGGCGTGGCTCATATCGCCTCCAGCACCAGGTTGAGATAAGGCTCCACCACCGCGGCCATGCCGGGCAGGATGACGGTGGTCGAATCCATCTGCTCGACGATCGCGGGGCCGGCGACGCGGTTGCCGGCATCCAGCCGGTCGCGGTCATAGACCGGGCAGTCGACGAAGCCGCCGGCCTCCGGCATCCAGACCTGGCGGCGGCCGATGATCGCGTCGCTGGCATCCGGCCCCGCATCGGCGCGCGGCTGGAACGCCGCCTTGCGCACGACACCCGCCGCCTCGATCCGGAAGGTGACGAGCTGCACCGCCTCGCCTTCGGCGACGAAGCCGTAGAGCCGCCGATGCGTCGCGGCGAAGCCCTCCGCGAGGGCGTCCAGGCTGGCGGCGGTGACGCGGCCGGCGGGCAGCGGCACCGACAGCTCGTAGTTCTGTCCGGCATAGCGCATATCGACCGTGCGGGTCACCCGGCGCGCCTCCGGACCGATCGCCTCGGCGGCGAACCACGCCTCGGCGCGCGCCGCCAAGCCGGCGGTCACCTCGTCGATGGCGTCGAGCGAGCCGGCGGCGAGCGGCAGCAAGCGGGTCGCCGCGAAATCGGCGCGCAGATCGGTCAGCAGCAGGCCCATGGCGCACAGGATGCCCGGATTGCGCGGTACCAGGATGCGGCTGATATCCAGCTCCCGCGCCAGCCGGGCCGCGTGCACCGGGCCGGCGCCACCGAACGCGATCAGCGTGTAGTCGCGCGGATCGTGGCCGCGCTGCACGCTGATCACGCGGATCGCCCGCGCCATATTGGCGGTCACCACCGACAGGATGCCCTGGGCGGTCGCCATCACATCCATGCCCAGCCGCTCGGCCAGCCGTCCGACCGCCTGCCGCGCCAGATCCTGGCGCACCGCCATCCGGCCGCCCAGCAGATGGGTCGGGTTCAGGGTCTGCAGCACGACATTGGCATCGGTCACGGTCGGCTCGGTATTGCCCCGGTCGTAGCAGACCGGGCCGGGTGCCGCCCCGGCGCTGCGCGGGCCGACCTTCAGCAGCCCGCCGCTATCGACGAAGGCGATCGATCCGCCGCCGGCGCCGACCGTGTTGATGTCCAGCATCGGCGCCTTGATCGGATAGCCATGCACCACCGCCTCGCTGGCGAGCAGCGCGCTGCCGCCCCGCAGCAGGGCGACATCGGTGCTGGTGCCCCCCATGTCGAAGGTGATGAGGTCGGGAAAGCCCGCCTGGCGGCCGACCTCCTGCGCGCCGACCACGCCGGTGCTGGGGCCCGACAGCACCGTGCGCACCGGCAGCTTGGCGGCCGCGTCGAAGCCGATCACGCCGCCATTGGATTGCGTCAGATGCGGCGTCGCGGTGACGCCCAGTTCCGCCAGCCGCCCGGCCAGCCGCTCGATATAGCTGCGCATGATCGGGCCCAGATAGGCGTTCACGACCGTGGTCGAGAGCCGTTCATACTCGCGGAACTCCGGCGCCACCTCATGGGAGGCACAGGCGAAGGCCTCGGGAAATTCCTCGGCCAGGATGCGTAGCGCCGCCTGCTCATGGGTCGGGCGCACGAAGCCGTAGAGGAAGCAGATGGCGACGGATTTCACCCCGGCCGCCCGCAGCTGGCGCGCGGCCCGGCGCATCGCCGCCTCGTCCAGCGGCACCTCGACCGTGCCGTCCTGGCGCAGCCGCTCCGGTACTTCGAGGCGCAGCGCGCGGCTGACCAGCACCTCCGGCTTGTCGGCCTGCAGGTCATAGAGATCGGGCCGTTTCTGCCGGCCGATCTCCAACAGGTCGCGGAACCCGTCCGTGGTCACCAGCCCGGTCGGCGCCCCGCGATGCTGGATCAGCGCGTTGGTCGCGACCGTGGTGCCATGCCCGAAATAGGCGATGTCGCCCGGCAAGGCGCCGACCCGGCCGATGCCCTCCTCGACACCCTGGGCGATGCCGCGCGACGGATCGTCCGGCGTCGAAGAGACCTTCCAGACCTCGATCCGGCCGGATGCCTCGTCGAACAGGCAGATATCCGTGAATGTTCCACCCGAATCGACTCCGACCCGCCATCCCATAGGCTGTCACCCCATTTTCATCCGCGATCGAAATCGGTAGCTTTCGGATCGCCCGTTTGGCGCCGCAGCAAGACCCGTGCCTCGTCAACCCCGTGCTTCGCCGATCGGTGGTTAGCATGGTCGGCTTCGCCGATCGGTGGTTAGCGTGATCGGGGTCGCGCGGCGACAGTGGTACCAAGCGGCGCGCCTATTAGGAACAGGGTATCACAACCGGCAACCAGGCCCCCCTGATCTCCCGTGCCGGACTCCGGACCCTCCGAGCCGGGGTCCACGCGGTGGGGCGAGCGCGACCAGAGCGGCGTGATAACCGAGAGATGCTGTCGGACGCACTTGATTCGTGACCGATAAGTTGACGATGCCGCCACGACCATAGCGATACTTTACCGGAGCTCTCGGCCGGGCTCTCCGCTCGCGTGTGCCATGGATGCTTCGCTTGCCGATAGAATGAGCACGACGAGACCGACAGGCCGCGCGATAAGGGCGGTTCTCAGGATGCGTGCCTGTGCCGCCGCAGCACATGGGGTAGATAAACTCCCAGCGCGCCGAGCGCGCAGATCGTCATGACGCCGACCATCGACAGCAGGCCGAAATCCGCGAACAACAGGGCTACAGCTGAACTGGCTGCGGCGCCCACCAGCATTTGTACCGAGGTGAGCAGGCCGCCTGTGACGCCGGCGAAGGCGGGCATCGGGTCGAGCGCGCCGTGCGAGGCGCTGGGCGCGGCTAGGCCGAAGCTGAAGGTGGCGAGTACCAGCAAAGGCATGAGCCCCGACAAGGGAAGACGATGCACGATCGTCAGGCCGGTGAGCGTGGCCGTGGCCAGGACGGCAAGCAAGATCGCCGAAAGTAGGACCCGCTCGGATGTCACGCCGTGCCTGGCCAAATACCCGTTTACGGCCGCCCCTGCCATGATGCCGGCGCCCGTGCAGGCGAACAGCAAGGCATAGACGGCCGGCGTAACCCGGAAGAGCCCGACCAGAATCAGCGGTGAGCCAGCCACATAGGCGAACATCCATCCGAAGCCGAGACCGTTGACCAGGATGTGGGAGATCGTCTCGCCATGCATCAGCACGGTTCGGTAATCCCGGACGAGCCGCGGCAGCGCCGGCCCGTCGACGACGGCGCGGTGCGGGCGCGTCTCGGCGAAACCCAGCCTGACGATGGCGATCAATGCCAGCCCGCTCAGCGTGGTCACGCCGTAAATAGCGCGCCAGCCCGCCGCTGCCAGCAGCGTCGCACCGATGGCGGGCGCCACGATCGGGGCGACATTGGCGACGACCGTGATCAACGCCAAGCGGGTACGGGCTGCCTTGCCCTCGAACACATCGCGCACGATCGCGAAGGCCAGAGTCATCCCGACGCCCGCGCCGGCACCCTGCAGCAGCCGGGCGCCAAGCAGCATGGTGATGGACATCGCGCCGGTCGCCGCCACACCACCCAGCGTGAACAGCCCGAGCCCCACCAGCAGGACCGGCCGGCGCCCGAACCGGTCGGCCGCCGGCCCATACACGATCGGGCTGACGGCGAACCCGATCATGAACAGGCCGAGCGTGAGCCCTGCCATGCTCGGCGTCGTCCGCAGGGCCGCCGCGACCGGCACCAGTGCCGGCAATGCCATGTCGATCGACAATGGCGGGAGCGCCGCGAGCATGCCGAGAAACAAGGCGAACGGCAGGCCGTTCGAGGCGATCCTCATCGAGCCGCATCGAGGGCGGCGGTCATCGTCGTGACCGCGTCCCGAATGGTGAGCGCGATCTCGTGCGGGGCCGGGCCGCCATCGATCGCCATCATGGCGCGGTTCAAGAGATCGAAGATGACCATGTCGTGGAACAGCACGGCGGCGCGGGCCGGATCGGTGCTTGGCCGGATATGGCCGCCGGCCTGCAGCTCACGGAAAAACCGCTCCAGCACCGCATGGGTTGTTCTAGGGCCGTTGCTGTACCAGTTCGAGGCGATCTGCGGACGGCGCAAGGCTTCGGCGATGACGAGGCGCTGGACCGCCAAGTGCCGCTCCTGCAACAGCACATCCAGCATGGTCGTGGCGAAGACGCGCAGCCCGGCCCTTAGCCCCAGCCGGTCCAGCGACAGGGATTGCAAGGGGTGAACGATGTCGCGGATCAGTTCGTCCATGACGGCGAGGAACAAGCCGTCCTTGCCGCCATAGAAATTGTAGACGTTGGTCTTCGAGCCGCCGACGTCGCGGACGATGTCGTCCAGACTGACCCCGTCGTAGCCGCGTTCGAGGAACAGTTCCGAGGCGCGTGCACGGATCTGGAGATCGCGCTCTTCGCCCCGCCGGGTTCGTCGCGGCGGGGTCGGCGTGGTGGCGGCGGGGTCGGTCATCTAAGCCGGTTGGGCCGACAGTAGGCGGATCTCGCTCAGAAGATCGTCCACAGCCTCCAAGCAGAATTTGAGCGAAGCCTCATCCGTCAGATGCCCATCGGTTACCTTTTGGAATATCCCGGCGATGGTGACTTGCGGCCGGGCGACCACGCGAGCCAGCGCGCTGGCGAGCGTTTCGCGGACCTGGGCATGGGCTCGGGCACCGCCGATCGCGCCGGGTGAGGACGACATGATCAACGCCGGCTTGTTCTTCAGCGGCGAGTTGAAGCCCGGCCGGGAGGCCCAGTCGAGCGCGTTCTTCAGCACACCCGACATGCCGTGATTGTATTCCGGTGAGCAGAGGATGATGCCGTCGGCGCCGGCAATCGCGTCCTTGAGCGCCTGAACGGGGGGCGGCAGGTGTTCGCCCTCCAGGTCGCCGTTGTAGAGCGGCACATCGTTGAGGGGGAACAGCGTCATCGACGCCTTGCTCCCGAGATGGCCTGCGATGGTCCGCAGGATCGCCGTATTCGTCGAGCCGCGGCGGATGCTTCCCGATAGGCCAAGAAGGCTTGGTTGAGGCATGAGGGTTTAACTCCTGGGAAGGCGATGGTAAATAGTACCGTATGGTATGGTACTGTCAAGCATCGCCGTCCGGCGTCGGGACTCATGCGCGCCCAGGCTTTGTGGGCCAGGCCTCGGCGGCGCGGGCTCCCGAAGAATGGCGGCGTCCGTCTGAGCGCCGCCATTGCGCCAAACGTCTTGGGTCGCTGACTTCACGTATATCTGGACGGCCGAGGGGAGGTGCGGCGGGACGGATCGGACCGGCATAATTATGGTTACGTTGTCGTAACTATCGTCGGATTCAGCGGGTCTCGAGCTTGCGCAGCAGGCGGCCGCGATAGGTGTCGAACACCACGGCCAGCACGATGACGCTGCCAATCACGATCGGCTTGATGTTGTCGTCCGCCCCGAACAGCTGCAGCCCGGTACTCAACACCTGCAGGATGCAGGCGCCGACAAGCGTTCCGACGATCGAGCCCTTGCCGCCGCTGAGGCTTGTGCCGCCGATGATGACGGCGGCGATGGCGTTCAGCTCATACCCGACGCCGGCGATCGGGCTGCCGACATTCAAGCGCAACAGGTACACCATGGCGGCGATGCCGGCGGTCAGCCCGCTGATGGTAAAGGCGGCGATTTTGTAGATCTTCGGCGTATGGCCCGACAGGCGGACCGCTTCTTCATTCGTGCCGATCGCGAAGATATAGCGGCCGAACACCGTGAAGCGCAGTACGAACCAGCCGATCAAAACAACAGCGAGGGCAATCAGAAAGATCGACGGCAAGACGTCCCAGATGATCGTATTGCCGAAGTCGATGAACGGCTGCGGCAGGCCGGTGATGGTCGAATTGTCGCTGACGACACGGGCCACACCGCTCGCGGCGTTGAGCATGCCGAGCGTGACGATGAACGAAGGGACCTTCCATTTTTCGCAGATCCACCCGTTGAGCGCACCGCATCCGGCGCCCAACCCCATGCAGGCGGCGAGCGCCAGGGGAATGGACGCGGCCGGCGACAGATGCTCGTCCGTCATGATCGTGGCGCCAACGACGGTACAGAGGGCCAGGACCGAGCCCACGGACAAATCGATGCCACCGATCAAGATTACGAAGGTCAAGCCCGACGCCAGAACGGTGTTGATCGCGATTTGGACGAAAATCTTGAGGAAATTCTCCGGCGTCGCGAAATAGGGCGCGGTCACCGAGAAGAACAGCACGATCAAGACCAAGGCCGCCGCGACCCCGCCCTCGCGCATCGAAATGCGCAGGAGATCGTCCCAGAGCGCACTGGACCGTCCGACGCGTTCGTCTTCAGTTCGTTCGATCAAGCCCGGGCTCCTCGTAGGCGAGAGACAGGATTCGTTGCTGGTCGAACGCGGCGCGCGGCACCTCGCCGGCGATCCTGCCCTTCGCAAAAACCAGAATGCGATGGCAAATCGCGAGAAGCTCCGGCAGGTCCGACGACACCACAAGGATCCCTTTGCCTTGGGCTGCGAGTCCCCACATCAGGTCGTAGATTTCGGCCTTGGCGCCGACGTCGATCCCCCGCGTCGGCTCATCGCAGATCAGCACTTTCATGCCGTGGTACAGCCATTTGGCGATCACCACCTTTTGCTGATTGCCACCAGAATAGGTACCGACGGCCTGATGGACCGTCGCGGTCTTGATGCGCAGGTCGCGGACGAGGCGCGCCGCCGCTTCGCGTTCGACGCGCGGACGCAGAACGCCGTGGCGCGACACCTTGCCGAGGTCGGTAATCGTGATGTTCTGAGCGCATGACATGCCGAGGAGGAGCCCCTGTTGCTTGCGGTCTTCGGTCACGAGGCCCAGACCACATCTCACCGCGTCGCGCGGCGACGCGATGGTGACGGGTCTTCCTTCGACCTCGATCACGCCGGCTGTCTTGGGGTCGGCACCGAACAGGGCGCGCACCATCTCGGTGCGGCCGCTTCCCACCAGACCGGCGATGCCGACGATCTCTCCCCGCCCGACCGAGAAGGAGATCCGAGGGCCTTCGGTTGACAGTTGCAGATCCCGGACGCGCAGGACCTCCCCTGAAGGAATGACGTCATCTCTAAACGCGTTCTGCTCCTCAAGCTCACGCCCGACCATCAAATGCACCAGGTCCGGGATCGTCAGACCGGCGAGTGCCCGGGTCGTCACGTGCCGGCCATCGCGCAACACCGTCACCTGGTCGCCGATCTCATGGATTTCCTGCAGGCGATGCGAGATATAGAGCACCGTCACCTGTTTGGCCTTCAGCCGATCCAGGATCTCGAACAGCCTGTCCACTTCCCTGGCGGTGAGCGTCGCTGTCGGCTCGTCCAGGATCAGGAGCTTGCTGTCATGGCAGAGCGCCTTGGCGATCTCGACAAGCTGCATTTGGGCGACGCCAAGGCGGTTCACCAGCGTGGTCGGCGCGATGTCGAGCCCGACCTCGTCAAGCAGTTCCGCCGCGCGGCGGTTCATGGCCCGAAAATCGACCAGCCCGTATCGCCGGGGCAGATCCTCGAACAGTAGATTCTCGGCCACCGTCAGGTTCGACAGCATGCTGAGTTCCTGATGCACGACGCGTATGCCGGCGCGAAACGCATCCGTCGGCGTGCCGGGACGGTAGGGCAGGCCATCGAAGGTGATCTCGCCCTCGTCGGGTCGGAAGAGGCCGGCCAGCAGATTGATCAGCGTCGATTTGCCGGCGCCGTTCTCGCCCAGCAAGACATGCGTCTCGCCGCGCGCGATCTCGAACGAGACTCCGCTCAAAGCGGTTACGCCGGGAAACCGCTTGCCGACCGACGCCAAGCTGAGGATTGGGTCGCTCATCCGGCGCTATCTCGAAGGGGCGAGGTGCAAGCTGTTGCCAGCACCTCGCCGACCAGGATGAACAGGCTCGGCGACGGCGTCAGACGTCCTTGGCCGTGATGAGTTTGATATCGGTCTTGACCCAACCGGTGAACTTCTCGCCGGCAAGTTGGCGCAGGCCATAGTCGATGCCCATGGCAGCCATCTGCGCGCCGTACTGCTCGACCGTCGCCAACATTTTTCCGGACTTCACGAGCGGCTTGACCGCCGGGATGTTGTCGAAGCCGATGACCTTGATCTGCCCGCTCTTGCCCGCCGCGTCGAGCGCCTTGACGACGCCGAGCGCCATCGAGTCATTGGCCGCCATGACGCCCTGAATGTCGTGGAACTGGGTCAGGAAGTTGGTCATGAGCGTATTGGCTTCCTCGGTCTCCCAATGCGCGGTCTTGCTGTCGAGCAGCTGCAGCTTGCCTTCGGCGATCGAGTCCATGAAGCCCTTCTTGCGCTGTTGCCCGTTGTCGGCCTCCGGGTTGCCCTCCAGGATCACGACCTTGCCACCGGTGCCGAGGTTTTTGGCGAGCGCGTCGCCCGCGAGCTTCGCGCCGGTCCGATTGTCCGGACCGAAGAACGCGAGATCGATGCCGACCGCCTTCTTCGCGTCGTGATCGAGCTCGACGTCGATATTGATCACCGCCACGCCTGCCTTCACCGCCTTGGCGAGCGGCGTCACCATGGCCTTCGAATCGGCCGGGGCGATGACGATGATGTCGTATTTCTGAGTGACGAAGTTCTCCACCGCGTCCACCTGGGCGGCGAAATCGCGCTCGTCCTTCATGCCGACCGCCTTGAAGGAGAACTTGTCGGTATTCTTTGCCGCATATTGCTGGGCGCCGGCCTGCATCTGCTTGAAGAACTCGTTGGCGAGCGACTTCATGACGAGGCCCACCTTGGGCTTGCCGGCGGCGAGCGCGGGACGAAGCCCGGTCGCCAGCGCGAGTGCGGAACCGGCTGCGGTCGTCAGTATGAAATGGCGGCGGTCCAGATCTCGCGTCGTGGCCGAAATCTGCGCTGGCAAGATTGTCTTGCTCATGGATTTCCTCCCTGTTGGTTTTTTTGGCCCATCATTCGAGGATTGGGCGTCGATGAAACGTTTCCACGCTATGGCTATCACACAACCCTTAGGGTTTCAACACGGGTGGTCCGCCGGAGGAGCGCAGGACTCGCGCACGACCAGATCGCAAGCAAACAGCCGCGAGATTGGAGATTGCGCGTGCGTCGCTTGCTCAAGGAGCATGGTGATCGCCGCATCGGCCAGTTGTGCCACCGGCTGATGCACCGTTGTCAGTCGAGGTGTGACGAGATCAGCCACCAGAATGCCATCGAAGCCGACAATAGAAAGGTCTCGAGGCACGGCGATGCCGTGGTCGGCCGCCGCTCTGAGGGCGCCGATCGCCTGCTGATCGGAGCAAGCGAAGAGGGCCGTCGGTGCCGGCGTACAGATGCGGAACAGCGTCGTGGCCGCTTCTCTGCCGCTCACGTAGTCGAAGTCCCCGTGAACGACATAGCGCGACATAGGCAGTTCCGCGGCCTCGAAATGCGGTGTCATGACATCAAGGAAGCCGGCTAAGCGGGCCTGAGCGACGCTTGAATCGGCCGGGCCCGAAATGCAGGCGATCCTTCGATGCCCGAGTGACACCAGATAGTCGGCGGCCATGCGCGCTCCGGCGCGATGATCGGCGCCGACGAAGTAGTGAGCGTCGAGGGGGCGATCGATGACCACGATGGGGAGTGGCACGGTACGAGGGAGAACGTGCACATCGTTGCTTGGTAGAAAGATGACGCCGTCGACCTTGCGACTGGCCAGAGTCTCTATCGCCTGGACTTCCGTCGTTGCGTCTTCGTCGGAACTGATGAAGAGAACGCTATAGCCGAGCATCCGAGCGCTGATCTCGATATTCTGCATGAGATCGGCGAAGAACGGGTTCCTGAGGTCAGGGATGACGACACCGATCATTCGGTTCGTGCCCCGGCGCAGGCTTTGGGCAACGGCATGCGGGCGGTATTTCAACTCTTGGATCGCGTCCCTGACGCGCTGCCTCAGGCTGTCCGTTACCGAGGGGTGATCGTTGAGGACACGCGACACGGTGCCGAGCGAAACACCGGCTTTGTGGGCGACATGGCGAATGTTGACGGTTTGTCTCGTGGGGACCATTCGCTGCGATCCTGGTATGGCAAGGCCCATGCATACTTAACATCTCCTCCTGGCTGAAGCTGGGAGATTTTCTGGAAACATGGGCTTCCGTCCGGTTAGCCCTTCAGCGGGGGGCCGACGCCCAGACTCCCTGCGCTTCGCGCGGCGACGCGGCTTTTATCGAGCGGCTTTTAGGAAGAATATCGTCTAAAAGAAAATCGCGCGGGACGAGTCGGCGCGGCCGAAATCCGCGCCGGGCGACGGCCGGCTCAAGGCTTGGGATCAACGAGGGAACGACACCCGGTATGACGATGAGCAGTCCACAGGAAAACACCGGGGACGCAGGACAACTCGGCGGGAACACCCCAGCCAGTTTGACCCCGGCTAGCTTGACCCCGGCCAGCCTGACAGACGTGCTGACGACGACGGCACCCCAGATCGCGGACGCCGATGCGGAGGGTCTGGCGCGGCGCTATTTCGGCGTCGCGGGCACGGCGCGGTCGCTGGCCAGCGAACGGGACCAGAATTTCCGGCTGTCGGCGGCGGACGGCACGACCTATGTGCTGAAAGTCGCCAACCCGGCGGAAGATCCGGCGGTGACCGATTTCCAGACCCGGGCGCTGCTGCATATCGCCGCCGTCGATCCCAGCCTGCCGGTGCCGCGGGTCCGCCGCGCGCTGGACGGTGCGGCGCAGGTGGTCGTCACGATCGGCGAGGGCGATCGGCGGGTGGTCCGCCTGCTGTCCTATCTCGATGGCGAGCCGCTGCCCCGGCAAGACCGGACGGCGGCCCGCCGGCGCAGTGTCGGCCGCTGCCTCGCCCAATTGGGTCTGGCGCTGCGCGACTTCTCGCATCCGGCGGCGGGGTATGAGCTGCTGTGGGATCTGAAGCACGCGAGTCGGGTGCGCGATCTGGTGCCGCATATCGAGGCCGCGTCCGGGCAGGCTCTGGCGCATCGCGTGCTCGACCGGTTCGAGGCGCATGCCCTGCCCGCCATGCCGGGCTTGCGGGCACAGGTCATCCACAACGACTTCAACCCGACCAATGTCCTGGTCGATCCCGCCGACCGCGATCGGGTGGTCGGGGTGATTGATTTCGGCGATATGGTGCAGGCGCCGTTGATCCATGATCTCGCGGTCGCCTCGGCCTATCAATTGGCCGCGGATGTCGATCCCTTGACGGCGGTGGCGGAACTCGCCGCCGCCTATCACGCGGTCGTGCCGCTTCGGCCGGTCGAGATCGCCTTGCTGTTCGATCTGATCGCCACCCGCCTGGTCATGTCGGTCGCGATCTCCGGCTGGCGCGCGGTCCGCTACCGGGAAAACCGCGACTATATCCTGCGCAATTCCCCCGCCGCCTGGGCCGCCCTCGACAAGGTGGCCGCGATCCCACGCGATGTCGCGCGCGAGACCCTTGAGCGATATCTCTCCAACCCCGTTTCGGAGTAGCGATCTTGTCCATGCCGAACGCCTACCAGCCGGGCAAATCGTCCGGCCTGCCGGCCCGTGAGCGGGACTTGATCGCCCGCCGCCAGCGCCTGCTGGGACCGGCCTATCGGCTGTTCTACGAGACCCCGATCCACCCGGTGCGTGGCGAGGGCGTCTGGCTCATCGATGCCGACGGCACCCGGTACCTCGACGTCTACAACAATGTGCCCAGCGTCGGTCATTGCCATCCCCATGTCGTGGCGGCCTTGGCGCGGCAGGCGGCGGTCCTCAACACCCATACGCGCTACCTGGACGACATCGTTCTCGACTATGCCGAGAAGCTGCTGGCGACATTTCCGGCCGAGCTCGGCCATGTCATGTTCACCTGCACTGGTAGCGAGGCCAACGACCTCGCTTTGCGCATCGCCCGGGCGCATACCGGCGGCACCGGCTTCATCGTCACCAAGCTCGCTTACCACGGCAATTCCAGTGCCGTGTCCGAGCTGTCGCCATCGCTCGGCGCGCCGCTGGGTGGGCATGTCCGCTGCGTGCCGCCGCCGGATGCCTATCGCGGGGCCGGCACGGATATCGGCGCGGTCTTCGCCGCCGATGTCCAGCGGGCGATCGACGATCTCGTCGCCCATGGCATCAAGCCCGCGGCGCTGATCGTCGATACCATCTTCTCCAGCGATGGCGTGTTCGCCGAACCGGCGGGCTTCCTCGCCGAGGCGGTCGCGGCGATCCGCGCCGCCGGCGGCGTGTTCATCGCCGACGAGGTGCAGCCCGGCTTTGGCCGGACCGGCAGTCATCTCTGGGGGTTCCAGCGGCATGGCCTGGTGCCGGACATGGTCAGCCTGGGCAAGCCGATGGGCAATGGCCATCCGCTCGCCGGGCTGGTCGCCAAGCCGGTGCTGTTGGAGGAGTTCGGCAAGATCCGCTACTTCAACACCTTCGGCGGCAACCCGGTCTCCGCCGCCGTGGGCCTCGCGGTGCTGGAGGTGATCGAGAGTGAAGGGCTGCTGGAAAATGCCCGCGATGTCGGGGCCTATCTGCAACAGGGCCTGCGCGAGCTGCGGGCGACCCATGAGATCATCGGCGATGTGCGCGGTGCCGGGCTGTTCATCGGCCTCGAATTGGTCAGTGACCGCTCGACGCGCGCGCCGGCGACGGCCGAGACGGCGCGGCTGGTGAACGGGCTGCGCGACCGGCACATCCTGATCAGCTCGGCCGGGCCACATGCCAATATCCTGAAGATCCGCCCGCCGCTGCCGTTCTCCCGGGCCAATGCGGATGTGTTCATCGCCACGTTCGACCAAGTCCTGGGCTCCCTGCGCGGGCCCTGAGCGGGTTCGACAACGAGGATTCATGCCGCGAATACCGGAGTTCTCATCGGGCTTGTCGGCCGATGAGTTCGGCGCGACACTCGGTCAATGACCGCCGACCGTTTTTTCGCCGAACGAGATTTCATCGCCCTGATCCATTTTTGGGACAAGCTGCGCGGCACCCGCGCCTTGCCGGAATGGCACGGGGATGTGACGAAAGTACCGCGGCACCTCTTGGAGAACATGGTCGTCGTCTCGTACTACCCGACGCCGCGCTATAACTATGTGGGTGCCGCCTGCGTCGCGCGCTGGGACAAGGATCCCACCGGCATGCGGGTCGATGACCTGCTTGGCGGGATCTATGCGCGCTACATCCACTCGCTGCTGGACGAGACGATCAAACGGCCGGCATCGGTGTTCTCGGCCGCGGTGTTCGAGCTCGGCGAGGAACTGCTGATCACCGGCCGGCTGATGGTGCCGTTCTCCCTGCCGGGATCGACGGAAGCCGCGGTCGTCGTCGGTCTGCATTTCTTCAAGGGCTCCGACATCAAGCTGCGGGCCCTCAGCGGCAATGTTTTCGTGGAGGAAGTGCAACGCCTGATGATCGTCGCCGCGCCGGAATTCTGCGATCGGCTGGAAAAGGCGCGGCTTTACCAATATGCTGCGCGATCCGTATCGCTGACCGGACCGGCCGGGCACCTCGATAGCGTCGCCCGCGAGTTGGCCGGCGATGCGATCTTGCCGCTGCCCTGCTATCGCGACGAAAGCTGAGGGGAATCAGCGGAATATCGGTCTAAAATTCAACTCACAATCGATCCGACGATCTCAGTATCCATATCCATTTCGACTGAAATTAACATTTCAGATATTGTTTGGATGCAAAATAATTATCCTCATAATGTCGGGAATTTCCTCAGTCATGGCAAAGTTCGGCGACGTCCGGCTCGCTCCTAAGTTGCTTTTTTCCGTCGTTTTATTGTCCATGCTGGCGGGCTCTCTGGCCATGATGGGCTACACGTCGCTTGGCACCGTCTATACGAGCGTTCTGGAGATGCGATCCGCTATGGCTCGATCCCAGGCCGGCGGCCGGGCGACGGCGAACATGCTTTCCTTCGCCCGCGACGTCGAATATCTCCCGTTGGAGCTGACGGCCGCGCAGCGTAAGACCTATGAGGCGGGCGCGGTGGATGAGCTGAGCAGGCTCGAGGCGCGGCTGGACGAGCTGGACAAGATAGCCGTCGATGCCGGCGAGCGTAAGGGTCTGGCGGACATCAAAACGGCACTCGACACCTATCGGCCGATCTACGCGAAAGTGCTTCAACAGTCACATGCCGGTGATCTCGATGGGGCAACCAAAACCGCGTTCGGCGGGGTGGAAGCCACAACGGCGATGCGCAATGGCTTTCGGGGTATCGAGGATCGAAGCAATAAACTCGTCGTCGCGGCGCTGGAGTCCGCGACGCGGACTTATGATGGCGCGCGGCTGGATATGGTGCTGCTGGCCGGCCTCGGCATCCTGCTCGCTGGCGGTTTCACCGTGGGCCTCGTCCTGTTCGCCGTGGTTCGCCCTTTGAACCGCATGACCGATGCGATGAGCCGAGTGGCCAAGGGCGATCTCGACACGGTGGTTCCGGCGATCGGCCAGAAGGATGAAGTCGGCCAGCTTGCCTTGGCCTTGGAGAGCTTCAAGGTCACCGCGCTCGACAACCGGCGCCTACAGGCCGACACGGCCGAAGCCATGAGGCGCGCGGCCGAGGAACGGCGCGCGGCGATGCTGACCCTCGCCGATACCTTCGAGCGGAACATTGGCGGGGTGGTGACCACTGTCGCCGCGTCGGCGACGGAAATGCAGCGTTCGGCGGTATCTCTTTCCGGCATCGCCGAGCAGAGCCAACAGCGGACGACATCCGTGGCCGTGGCGTCGAAGCAGGCTTCGGCGGGCGTGCAGAGCGTCGCGAGCGGCGCTGAGGAGTTGGCGGCCTCGATCGGCGAGATCAGCCGGCAGGTTACCGACTCCAGTCGCATGGCCGAGCAGGCGGTCGAAGATGCCGGGCACACCAACGCCATCGTCGAGAGCTTGGCGACCGCCGCGGGCAAGATCGGGGATGTGGTCAAGCTGATCTCGAATATCGCGAGCCAGACCAATCTGCTGGCATTGAATGCGACGATCGAGGCGGCGCGCGCGGGCGATGCCGGCAAGGGCTTCGCGGTGGTCGCTTCCGAAGTCAAGGCGCTCGCGACGCAGACCGCCAGTGCCACCGACGAGATAGCCGGGCAGATCGCGGCGATCCAGGGTAGTACCAACGAGGCCGTCGCCGCGATCCGCGATATCGGTACGACGATCGGCCGGATCAGCGCGATCTCTTCGGCGATCGCCACCGCGGTGGAAGAGCAAGGGGCCGCCACCCAGGAGATCGCACGCAACGTTCAACAGGCGTCGGCCGGGACGAGCGCCGTTTCCAGCAATATCGGCAGCGTGATGCAGGGGGCGTCGGAAACCGGAGCCGCTGCCGGTCAGGTCCTCGGCGCGGCGGCCGAACTCTCCCGGCAATCGGCCGGGCTCAGCACCGAAGTCGACCAATTCCTCCGCGCCATCCGCCAAGGTTGATCCTTCAAGCCGGCACGCCGACCAGCCGGTGTGCCGCGTCCTCGATGACATCGACCTGCCGGCGTATGCGCGCCAGCTCATGCGGCCAAAGGGTGGTTCGCTCCCCCGCCATCCGGTCTGAGGCTATCTGTGGGGCTATCCGATCCGTGGCACCGTCCTCGGCGGGTGTCAGCGCCGGGGGCTCCGGCAGCGGCGGCGGGGCGCGGCCGCTGGCCAGCGCATCGGCGATCGCGGAGAGCGCGCTGCCCGCCCATTCACCGGTGGCGGCGATCATCCGTGCCTCGGTTTCGTCCGGCCGTTGAGTCTGCAGCAGGGTCAAGGTGGCAGCGACGCCGGCCACCCGGCGCAGGCAGGCGAGGATCATCATGCCGGGCTCCGCCTCCCGATTGGCTTGCGGCCTTGGTTCGCTCATCAGGCGCTGCAGCGAGGCCTCGGCGTTGTTGCTGGCGAGGCCGGCCTGGCGCCGGGCCGCCTCCGGATCGCGGCCACCCGCCCTGGCGGTCGCATTCCCAAGTGTCGCGGCCAAGGCCGCCAGCAGGTAGTCGCGGTTGGCGCGGATCGCCTCGGCCAGCCGTTTGGGCAGATGCGGCGCCTCCCAACTGGGCCACAGCAGAAAGCCGGCGGTCAGACCGAGCAACCCGCCCAGGGTGCTGTTCAGCGCGCGCAGGCCGGCGAGGTCCGGATCGGCGGCGCCACCGGTCTGGAACAGCTCGGCGATCAGCACGAATTGCGGCGTCAGGCACAGCACGAACACCGCGTAATTGACCGTGCGCAGCGCCATCGCGATGACGCTCAGCGGAAAGATGACCGCTGTGATTGCCAAGGGGGCGTGGATCATCAGGCTGATCCCCGCCGCGATCAGCCCGCCCAGCACGCTGCCGGCGACGCGCTCCAGCGTGCGCCGCCAGGTCGCCGCCATATAAGGTTGCAGGACGACGATGGCGGTGATGCTCACCCAATAGCCGCGGGTGAGGTCCAGCAGACCGGTGACCAGCACCGCGAAACCGGCGGTGATGGCCAGGCGCAGCGCGTGGCGCAGGGCGATCGAGCCGATGTTCAGATTGGCGCGCAGCGGCGTCAGGAAGGTGCCCAGGCCGCCACCGGATGCCCGTTCGGCGATGGCATCGGTCAGCGCCTTGCGTGGCTGTGCGCCGTCCAGGTTCTCGGTCGCGATCTTGACCCATTGGGCGATCCGGTCGAGCAGATCCGCGGCATGGGCATAGACCGCCCCCCCATCTTTAACCTCGCCAACCCGGCGGCGCACCTCGGCGATGGCGCCGGCGAGGTTGTTGGGCGGTGGCAGGGGGCGGCCGGCGAGCGCCATCGCCAGACCGTCGATCCGCCCGGCCAGGCGCCCCAAGGCGAGCCTGATCGGCCGTTCGAGGCGGGGGTTCGGCGTGGTGGTGCTGGCGACTTCCAGCAATTCGCTCAAGGCCAAAAGGGCGGCGAAGACCTGATCCGCATCCGCCAGCAGTGCCAGCAGCTGGGCGCTGCGGCCGGTGATGCCGGCGCGCGTTCGGCGGGTCGCGACCAGCATCTGACGGGCGGTTTCGATCGCGTTTCGACTGGCACCGCGTCGCTGCCGGGCAACCTGGCTCCATTGTCCGGCATCGACCGGGCTACCCCGATGCAGTCGGCCAAGCGCGGCGGCGAAGCCCGCGAGCGCATGCCAGCAATCGCCGACCGCTCGGCGCGCCGGCCCATAGGGATGCAGCCGCCACAGCACCAGCACCAGCAGCATGGCCCATAACCCGCCGGTGATGGTCAGCCCGCCCAGGATCAGCGCATCGGCGAGCCCCTCGCCCGGGACGTCGAGGGCGACCAGTACCGCGACCGTGGCCAGCAGGCCGGCTGTCGCGGTGGCGGCGCCATAGACCCGCACCATGCTGCCGCCGAACGACCACAGCAACACGAACGGCACGGCCAGCCACAGATGCGGCTTTATCAAGGTGGCCAGGACGCAGCCGATCGCCGCGAACACCGTGAAGCCGGCCATGGCGGCGAACCGCGTCCGCCAGGCGCCGCCCTGATCGACCAGGCAGCCCCAGAACGCCACGATCGCGATCCAGCTCAACACCCGCATGCCGAGCAATTCGGCGATGAGGACGGGCAGCGCGCAGGCGAAGGCCGCGCGGATGCCGGCGGCGACGCTCAGCGCTTCGAGATTGAGCGGGACGGCGGCGCTCAGTCTCGCACGCAGCGTCTCTAGACGCCGGGCGGGCGCTCCCGCGATCTGCTCGGTCATGCTCCCCTTCCGATCGATGGTCTCCGGCAGGCGAGGTCGCCGGAGGCCGCGCGGATGCAGATTGACACGATACCTCCGCCGATCGGACACCGTAAGCTCGCACGTGGCTGAATTACCCCGATTGACGTGACGGAGAGCCGATGACCCTGGCACAGCACGGCCGCTACCCCTATCGCGCCATCCTCGGCCGCCCCGATTACCGATGGCCCGATGGCAACCGCCTGGCGGTTTACGTCGCGGTGAACCTGGAGCATTTCGCGTTCGGCGAAGGCCTGGGCGCCGAACTGGCGCCGGGCGGGCCGCCGCCGGACGTGCTGAATTACGCCTGGCGCGACTACGGCAACCGGGTCGGCGTCTGGCGCCTCCTGGAACTGCTCGACGAGTTGTCGCTGCCCGCCTCCGTGCTGATCAACAGTACCCTCTACCAGCATTGCCCGGAGGTCGTGGCGGCGTTCCGTGCGCGCGGCGACGAGATCGTCGGCCATGGCCGCAGCAACGCCGAACGGCAGGGCGTGCTGGACGAGGTGGCGGAGGCGGCGTTGATCGCCGAAGCGACGGCGGCCATCGCGACCCAGGAGGGCGCGGCCCCCCAGGGCTGGCTGGGGCCGTGGATTTCCGAGAGTCCGGTGACGCCCGATCTGCTGCGGGAACACGGCTATCGCTATGTGCTGGACTGGTGCATGGACGATCAACCGGTCTGGCTCGCCACGCGGCGCGGCCGATTGCTGGCCGTTCCCTACCCGCAGGAGGTCAACGACATCCCGGCGATCGTCGCCCGCAAGATGAACGCCGATGCCTTCGCCGATATGATCATCGATAATTTCGACGAGATGCGTCATCAGGCGCGCGCCATGCCGCTGGTCATGGGGATCGCCCTGCATCCCTACATCGTCGGTCAGCCCTATCGGCTGCGTCATCTGCGCCGGGCACTCGGCCACATCGCCGCCGCGCGCGACGGCTGCTGGGTCACCACGGCGGGGGCGGTCGCCCGGCACTGCCTCGATCTGCCGGATGGGACGCTGGTCTAGCGCCGGCGCTGCAGCAGGGCGGCGGTGCCCAGGCAGAGCAGGATGACGATGAAGCTGAACACCGTGGTGAGCGTGCCCAGCGCGTAGAGCACCGGCGTCGTGACGTTGGTGGTCATGCCGTAGATCTCGAGCGGCAGCGTGTTGAGCGAACCCGCCGTCATCAGGCTGCGGGCGAATTCATCATAGGAGAGGGTGAAGCCGAACAACCCGACGCCCAGCAGGCTGGGCGCGATCAGCGGCAGCACGACATAGCGGAATACCTGCCAGGGCGAGGCGCCCAGATCGCGCGCGGCTTCCTCATAGGCGGGGTTGAAGCGGTTGAACACGGCGAACATGATCAGAAGGCCGAAGGGCAGCGTCCAGGTAAGGTGCGCGCCCAGGCCGGAGGTGTACCAGATCGGCTGAATGCCGATGATGTTGAACATCAACCCGATGCCCAGGCTGATCAGGATCGACGGCACGATCAGGCTGGCCACGGTGAGGTAGAACAGCACCGTGGCGCCGACGAACCGCTTGCGGAAGGCAAGCCCGCCCAGGACCGAGATGACCAGCGTCAGGACCATGACGATCAGGCCCAACTCGAAGGACCGATCGAAGGATCCCCAGAAATCGCCGACCGCCTGCTGTTCGAACAGGTTGCGGAACCAATGCACCGACGTGCCATTCATGGGGAAGGTCAGGCCGCCATCCGGCCCCTGGAACGACAGGATGAAGATGGTCGACATCGGCCCGTAGAGAAACAGCACGAATAGGCCGAAAAAGCCGGCCAGCAGCCAAAACCGGACCGAGCGGCGTTCGCCTTTCATGGCGCTCGGCCTGAAGTCGCGCCCGGCGTTGTGGCGGGCATCACAGCTCCTTGCGGATATCGACCGCGCGCATCAGCGCCGCGATCATCAGCAGCACGGTGATCAGCAGGATGATCGCCGTGGCTGCCGCGGTCGGGTATTGCAACAGGCTCATCTCGTTCGCCATCAGCAGGCCCAGCGAGGCGCTTTGGCCGCCGCTCATCAACCGTACCGTGACGAAATCGCCCATCACCAGGGTCAGCACGAAGATCGAGCCGATCGCCAGGCCGGGCTTGGCCAGCGGCAGGACGATGTTCCAGACGACCGCGGCCGGGCCGGCGCCGGCATCGATCGCCGCTTCGATCACCGACCGGTCGATCCGCATCATCGAGTTGAAGATCGGCACCACCATGAACAGCGTGTAGAGATGGACGAAGGCGAGCACGACCGCGAAATCCGAGAACAGCAGGAATTCGAGCGGCTGATCGATCAAATGCAGCCGCAGCATCAGCGCGTTCAAAAGACCGTTTCGGCCCAGAAACGGTACCCAAGAGATCATCCGGATGATGTTCGAAGTCCAGAACGGGATCGTGCACAGCAGGAACAGCCCGGTCTGCCAAATCAGGCCGCGCACATGGAACGCCAGGAAATAGGCGACCCAGAAGCCGATCGCCGCAGTCAGCGCCCAGGTCAGGACCGCCAGCTTCAGGGTCTCCAGATAGGTCTTCCAGGTGACCGCCGAGCCCAGTACGTCGGCATAATTGTTGAGCACGAAATCGGGCAGCAATTGGAATTCGTCGAAGTCCCAAAAACTGACCACGACGATCGTCAGGATCGGGACGACCAGGAAGACTGCCAGCACCAGCATGAGCGGCAGCGCTTGGAGATACGCCACCGCCATGCCGGGCAGGCGCCCGCCGAGCGACCGGGCACCGCGCGCCGCGACCCGGTCGGGCGCGGCGGCGGACACGTCGGTGTGTTGTGACACCGTGGATGGGTCCAGCGGAATCGCTTATGCCGCGATGAACTCGTTCCACTTCTGGACCATGTACTTGTTCTCGTCCATGACCGAGTTCCAGCACGCCACATGGCCCATGCGCTCATAGAACGAGCCGCCATCGCGCACGGCACCGGCCTTTTCCATGACTTTGCCTTCCGGGCTCAGGATATCGCTCGCGGCGGGCTTGCCCTCCATCCAGAATGCCCATTCCGCCGGGCTCATATGTTCCTTGGCGGTGTCCAACACGGCGCTGTAATAGCCCTGGCGGTTGAGATAGGCGCCGACCCAGCCGGACAGATACCAATTGATGTATTCATAGGCGGCGTCGAGCTCGATACCGGAGAGATGCTTGGCGAGGCCGAGACCGCCGCCCCAGGAGCGATAGCCTTCCTTCAGCGGCTGGAAGGTGCAGGCGATGCCCTTGGAGCGCACCGCCGCGACCGCCGGGGACCACATCGACTGGATCACCACTTCGCCCGACGCCATCAGGTTCACCGATTCGTCGAAGGTCTTCCAGAACGCCCGGAACTGACCGGCCTTCTTGGCTTCGACCAGCACGGCCATGGTCTTGTCGATCTCGGCCTTGGTCATGTTGCCTTTGTCTTTGTACTTGATGGCGCCCATCGACTCGCAGACCATCGCCGCGTCCATGATGCCGATCGAGGAGATGTTCAGGATCGACGCCTTGCCCTTGAAGGCCGGATCCATCAGATCCTTCCACTGGGTAATCGGCCGACCGACCAGGTCGGGGCGAATGCCCAGCGTATCGGCGTTGTAGATCGTCGGGATCAGCGTCATCCAATTGGTCGGCTGCTTGGCGAATTTGGTCGAGGTCTTGCCTTCCACGAAGCCCACCGTATGCGGGGCGGTGCCCTGCGCGATGACCGAATCCGGGGTCAGCTTGCCGGTGATGAACAGCGGCACGATCTTGTTGAAATTCTTGATCTTGTTGGTGTCCATCGGCTGTAGCACGCTGGACGGGAAGATCTTCTTGCAGATCCAGTATTCGCAATCGGCGATGTCGTAGGAACCCGGCTGGGTCACCGCCCGCTGGGTCACCGCGTCGCTGTCGAGCGCCGTCATCTGCAGCGTGAAGCCCAGATCCTCCTTCACCTTGTCGGCGACGGCATTGAGGTTCGACACGCCGGTACCGACCTGGCGCAGCGTCACATTCTTGATGTTCTGCGCCCAGATCGTGGGAAACCCGGTAATCGCACCGGAACCGATCGCCGTACCGGCGACCGCGGCGGCACCCTTCAGCACCGAGCGCCGGTTCACGGAACGCGGGGCCTTGCCGGCTTTGCCGGCGCGCTTGTCGGTAGTCATGGTTTCCTCCTGTGGTTGGCTCAATGAGCCAGAACGTGAACGTCGTCGGGCGCGAACCCCGCGGCCACCAAAGTGCCGATGGCCACGGGGTTCGCGTAGTAGTCGGTATCGTCGACCAGCACGGTGAGATCGTCGCCTTGCGGTCGGCGCAGCGACAGCCGGACGAAGGCGCCGTGGTACTCGATCGCGGAGACCTCGCCCGGTACTTGATTCAGCCGGCCCGGGTCCAGCCGATCCGCGCCGCCGAGGCCCAGGGGCGTATGCGGCATCAGATGCAGCCGGTCGCAGCGCACCGCGACCGCCGCCGCCCCGGCCGGTACGGTGTCGCGCGTGGTCACCACCACGCCGTCCGGCAGGACGATGCCGGTGCCGTCGGCGGAGGCTTCCCCCGCCAGCACGTTCTGGCCGCCCATGAACCGGGCGACGAACGCCGTGCGCGGCGCGTCGAACACGATGCGGGGCGGGCCGGCCTGCTGGATGGCACCATCGGCCATGACCACGACCAGATCGGCGAGCGCCATCGCCTCGTCCTGGCCATGGGTCACGTGAATGAAGGTGATGCCCAATTCCCGCTGCAGGCGCTTCAATTCCTCGCGCATCCGCCCGCGCAGGAACGGGTCGAGCGCCGAGAGCGGCTCGTCGAGCAGCAGGACCTTGGGTTGGGTGACCAGGGCGCGGGCCAGCGCCACGCGCTGTTGCTGGCCGCCGGAGAGCTGGCCGGGCAGGCGCGCCGCGTAGGCGGTCATCTGGACCAGCGCCAGCATCTCCATGGCACGCGCCCGTCGCTCCGCCTTGCGCATGCCGCGCATCTTGAGGCTGAAGCCGACATTGTCGAGTACCGAGAGATGCGGAAACAGGGCATAGCTCTGGAACATCATGGCGGTGCCGCGCCCGGCCGGCGGCAGGTCGGTGACGTTCCGGTCGTCGATCAGCACGTCGCCGTCGCTGACCGTCTCATGGCCGGCGATCATGCGCAGCGTCGAGGTCTTGCCGCAGCCCGATGGGCCCAGCAGACAACAATAGGTCCCGCTCGGAATGCGCAGATCGATGCCGTGGACGGCAACGACTTGCCCATACCGCTTGGTGACTGCGACGAGTTCGACTTGAGACATGGCAGTTCACTCCGTGCTCATGTCATAAGCAACCGATGTGCCAGTGGCGATACGCGTGGCGTCGCTCGGCAGCGGTACCTAGGGGAGGTAGTTCATGCGGATCCTGGTCATCAACCCGAACACGACCGCCGCGATGACCGTCAAGATCGGCGCGGCGGCGCGCCTGGCGGCATCGCCCGGCACGGAGATCGTCGCGGTCAATCCGGCGATGGGGCCGGTCTCGATCGAAGGACATTATGACGAGGCGCTGAGCGTGCCGGGCGTGCTGCATCAGATCCGGGCGGCCGGCGATGTCGATGGGGTGGTGATCGCCTGCTTCGGCGATCCCGGCCTCGACGCCGCGCGCGAGATCGCCACCGGCCCGGTGATCGGCATCGCCGAGGCGGCCATGCATGCGGCGAGCTTTCTCGCGACCGGCTTCTCGGTCGTGACGACGCTGCGGCGCACCTGCGTCATCGCCGAGCACCTGGCCGAGCGCTACGGCATGGCCCGGTTCTGCCGAAAGGTGCGCGCCAGCGATCTCGCCGTGCTGGAACTCGATGAACCCGGCTCCAACGCGCGGGCGATCCTGCTCGACGAATGCCGGCGCGCCGTGGCCGAGGATGGTGCCGGCGCCATCGTGCTTGGCTGCGCCGGCATGGCCGATTTGGCGGCCGAGTTCTCGGCCGAACTGGGCGTGCCGGTGATCGATGGCGTCGGCATGGCGGTCCGGCTGGTCGAAAGCCTCGTGTCGCTGGGTCTCGGCACGGCCAAGCATGGCGATTACGCCCGGCCGCTGCCAAAACCCTATCACGGCCTGCTGTCCGGCTTCGAACCCAGCGCCTAACCAGCGTCTAGAACGCTCGTTGCGTTAGCGCAACGAGCAATGACGGCTAGAAGCCGAGCGGTATGGCATAGACGAGCAGCAGGGACTCGACGCCCGGATTGTATTTGGTCAGGCCGGCATTCGAGATGTGGTCGAATTCGACGCCGAGGCGGGTGCTGTTGTCGAAGCGGTAGGCGACCTCGGCGGCCGATTTGAATTCCACCCAAGATCCCAGCTTCTTGCCATTGCCGCGCTCGAAGGCGCCGGCGGCGAAGCTCGGGGTCAGCACGACGTGATCGCCAAAATAGATGTCGACCCCGACGCCGCCATAGCCATAGGCGGCGCCATCCGAGGTCACCTCGGCGCCGACGATCGGTTTGAAGATCCAAAGGCGTTGACCGGAGCGGAACTCGCCGCGGAACACGGCGGCGTTATTGCCATGCAATACGTCGAAGCCGCCGACGCTGAGTGCCAGATAGCTTTGATCGCGCCCGTCGATTTGCTGCGCCTGGGCCGGGGTCGCGGCCGAGACGGCCGATAGGCCAAGGATCAGCAAAAGTGCTTTGGCCGAATGCCGAGCCATGCGGTGAAAGACGCGATGAAGGGTGTGAAGCAAGCTGGGGCACTCCGGTTGCGCGATTTGCCGCACGATAGGCGGAACCGGCTGATCCGGCTAGAGCCGTTGGATTACCCCAGCGCGCGGCGCTTCATCTTATGGGTCGCCGCCAGCAATTGGCTGCGGATGCCCGGCTCCATCGCCGAATGGCCGGCGTCGGGGATCACCGTATAATCCGCCTCGGGCCAGGCATGGGCCAGATCGTCGGCGGTTATCACCGGGCAGATCATGTCATAGCGGCCTTGCACGATGATCGCCGGGATCTGGCGCAACCGGTCGATGCGCGCCAATAAGTCGCCGCGCGGCAGGAAGATCTCGTTGATGAAATAATGCGCCTCGATCTTGGCAAGGCCCAGCGCCATCCGGTCCTCGCCGAAGACCGCCACCGTGTTGGGGCTGGGCAGCAAGGTCGAGCACGATCCCTCATAGGTGCTCCAGGCGCGCGCGGCGGGGAGATGGATGGCGGGGTCCGGGTGGGTCAGCCGGCGATAGTAATTGGTCAGCAGATCGCTCCGCTCGCCTTCCGGCAGAAAACCGGCGAAGGCCTGCCAGGCCTCCGGAAAGACGGTGCGGATGCCGTACAGGAACCAATCGATCTCCGCCGGGCGGCATAGGAAAATGCCGCGCAGGACGAAACCCAGGCAGGGCTCCGGATGCGCTTCGCCATAGGCGATGGCGAGGGTCGAGCCCCAGGATCCGCCGAACACCAGCCAGCGAGCGATACCCAGATGGTGTCGCAAAGCCTCGATATCGGCAATGAGATGGGGCGTCGTATTGTCGGTGAGTTCGCCCAGGGGTAGCGAGCGGCCGGCACCCCGCTGGTCGAAGACGACGATCCGGTAATAGGCGGGGTCGAAGAATCGCCGATGCGTCGGCGTGGCGCCGGAGCCCGGCCCGCCATGGAGGAACACCACCGGGACGCCCTGTGGATCGCCGGATTCCTCCCAATACAGCGCGTGGACGGGATCGACCCGCAACATGCCGGTGCGATACGGCTCGATCGGCGGAAACAGCTCGCTGCGGATCATCGGTCCTTTCCCTCGGGCACAGGTGGTCCTTTAGAGGTCCCCGTGGCCGGGGGGTGCGGCGCCATGGTCGGGTCGACGGCCACCGAAAGCAACCGGCTTTCCCTCATGAATTTTACGCAATGCTGCGTCCACGATGCCACAATGACCGCCGATTTAGCCTAAGTCTTGCGAAAAGAGCTGTTCTCTTAATCACTTGCCTCTATATACCGCAGCGCAATATCGGTTATTGGGGCCGAACTCCCACCCATTGCTTTGATCGGGCCACCGCCGATATAAACCGCATGAGTAAGATCATGATATGCCACCCCTTTCGCACCATCGCTTTGGCCGCCGGCTTGGCTGTGGCCGGACTTTCCGCCGGACTCCCCGCCATTGCCGCGGCGCAAACCCTGGCGGCCGGTCAGCAACCTCCTGCCAGCGCCCCCGCCACCGTGGGCGGCCCCAGTGCTTCAGCCACCGTCGCGAAGCTCGATGACGGCCTGCTCTCGGTGATGAAGAACGCCGACAAGCTCGGCTATGAGGGGCGTTTCGCCACCCTCGCGCCGATCGTCGCCAGCAGCTTCGACGTGCCGACGATGACTCGCATCGCGGTCGGTTCGGCTTGGAGTTCCCTGTCGAGCGAGCAGCAGGCCAGCCTCACCGACGCTTTCCGCCGGTTCATCACGGCGACCTATGCTCACCGGTTCGACGGCTATTCCGGTGAGCGGTTCGACCTCAAGGGCGAACGGCCGAGCGGCACCGGCGTTTTGGTGTCGACCGAGCTGGTGCGGCCTTCCGATCAGCCGGTGGCGCTCAACTATCTCGTCCGCCAGACCGATGGGCAATGGAAGGTGGTCGACATCTTCCTGACCGGCACGATCAGCGAGCTGGCCACGCGCCGGTCGGAATTCTCCTCGGTTCTGGCCCGCAACGGGTATGAGGGCCTGAAGAACCTGCTGGAAGCCAAGGCCATGCAACTGGCGAGTGCCGCCTCCTAGCCAAAACGCCCTCGCATTCCTCCGCTGAGCGTCAGTCCGACTGATGCTGCGAAGGCTTTGCCAAGGCGGGAAATGATCTTGGACCGACTGTCTCGCGGCTCCGATCAGAACGGATAATGCGGCTCCTGGCTTTCGATTGTCAGCCAGCGCAGGGTCGTGAAGGCGTTCAAGCCCTCGACGCTGCCGAATTTGCCGTAACCGCTCGCCTTGACTCCGCCGAACGGTACCGGGGCTTCGTCTTGAACCGTTGGGCCGTTGACATGGCAAATGCCGCTTTCGATGCGTCGCGCGACGCCGAGGGCGCGGGACACGTCGCGGCTATAGACTGAGGCGGCGAGGCCGTATTCCGTGTCGTTGGCGATGCGGATCGCGTCCTCGTCGTTCTCGGCGCGGACGACGCAGGCCACCGGGCCGAACGACTCCTCGTGATAGATACGCATCTGCGGCGTCACGTGATCGAGAACCGTCGCATCCATGATCGTGCCGTCGCGGGCGCCGCCACACAGCCGCTTGGCGCCTTTCGCCACGGCGTCGTCGATCAACGCCACGACACGATCCGCTGCTTCCCTGCTGATGAGCGATCCGAGCGGCGCATTGCTGGTGCGCGGGTCGCCGGCTGCGAGCGAGCTCGCCTTTGCGGCAAATTTTACCGTGAAGCTATCGGCGACCCGACGGTCGACGACGACGCGTTCGGTCGACATACATATCTGGCCTTGATGCATGAAGGCGCCGAAGGCCGCCGCACGGACGGCGGCGTCCAGGTCGGCATCGTCGAGCACGAGCAAGGGCGCTTTACCGCCAAGTTCGAGCAGGACGGGCTTGAGATGGCGCGCGGCCTCCATGGCAATGATCCGGCCGGTATGGCTCGAACCGGTGAAATTGATATGGCGCACCGCCTTGTGTGCGATCAGGGTCGAGACGATGCTTGCTGCATCCTCGGGCGCGTTTATCACGACGTTGACGGCGCCCTTCGGAAAACCTGCCGAGACCAGGATTTCGCCGAGCAGCCGGTGCGTGCCGGGGCAGAGTTCCGACGCCTTCAGGACGACGCTGTTGCCACAGGCGAGAGGCCAGATGATCGATCGCATACCGAGAATGAGCGGCGCGTTCCAGGGCGCGATGGCGAGACAGACGCCGATCGGCTGCCGTACCGCGAACGAGAGGCAGCCCGGCTTATCGGTTGCCAGGACCTCGCCGGCGGAGCGGGTGGTGGCCGCCGCCGCTTCTCGCATGATGTCTTCGGTGAGATGAACGTTGAAGCGCGACCATGCCTCCGATGCGCCGGTTTCATCCATCATCGCTGCGACCAGATCGTCGATCCGGCCCCGCAGGAGATCGGCGGCTCGCGAGATGAGCCGCCGGCGCGCGGAGGGGCCGGTCTGAGACCACGTCACGAAGGCCACGGCGGCAGCGTCCGCGGCCGCGACGGCATCGGCTTCGCTGGCCGCGGCGGCGGTGGTCGTCACATCTCCGGTCACCGGGTTGCGGCGCGTGAAGGTCCGAGCCGTCATTCGCGGCGCGCCGTCGATCAGCAGCGTGGCTTCGAGCATCGTGTTCTCTCCTGTCGGGACACCAACCGAATGGATTTCAAGCCTTGGTCGCGGGATCGCGTGTCACTGACGGCATCAGGCCTTCACCTTGTCGTAGAGATGCGGAATCCGCGGATCCACGACGACCTCGACGAGACATGGCCCCGGTGTCGCGCAGGCTTCCCGCAATGCCTCCTTCAGCTCGTCGGGCTGGCTGACACGACGGCCCGGGCAGCCGAGCCCCGCCGCGAGCTGGACGAAATCCAGATCGGGCAGATCGATGCCTGGAGGATTGCGCACCCCGAGAACCCGGCTGAAGGCACGCATGGCGCCGTAGCCGTGGTTGTTGATGATGACCACCGTGAGCGGCGCCCGATGCTGCGCCGCGGTCCACAATGCCTGCAGGGAGTACATGGCCGAGCCGTCCCCGATGACGCAGACAACGCGCCGCGACGGATCGGCGAGTGCGAAGCCGACCGCGGCGGGCAATCCGAAACCGAGGCCGCCGCTGGCCATCGTGTAGAACGAGCCGGGACGGTCGAAGGGAAGATGATCCTGCAGAGCCGGACGATGAGACGGTGCCTCTTCCACGACGATAGCGCGCTCCGGCAGGATTTCGGACAGGACATGCAGGAGGTACTCGGCGCGGATCGGCGTGCTGGGCGCGGGTTGCGACGGCATCTTCCGGCGCGGCGGTGGTTGCCTGTCGCGGGCCTGGATCATGCCGAGCAGTTCCGGGAGGCCCAGGCGCAAGCTGCCGATGATGCTCGTGCCGATGGCGGCGCGCGCCGCGGCGCCGGGATCGTCGGTGATCTGGAAAAGCGGCACGTCGCGGACAAACAGATCGCATTGTCCGGCCACATGGAACGTGAACACGGGCGCTCCCAGCACGACGACCGCGTCGTAGCCCTCGAGCGCTGTCCCGACGGCGCGGGGGGCGGCCGGCAAGAAGCCTTGGAAGAGCGGGTGGCGCTCGGGAAAGCTGGCACGGCTGGAGAACGGCGCCACCCAAACGGCGGCGTTGGTCGCCTCCGCGAGCCGCACCGTCGCGTCCCAGACATTCTCCTGATCGATCTGGGCTCCGACGACGAGCGCCGGGCGCTCGCTGCGATCGAGGGCTTCGGCCAGCGACCGCAGCAAGGCGGGATCGGGTGCCACATCGCGGGCGACGGTCCGGACGCGTGGCATCTGCGCGGCGACGTTCCAGTCGTCGATCGGGATCGACACGAAAGTCGGGCCGCACGGCTTTTGCATGGCCGTGTAATAAGCGCGCGCGATGGCCGTGGGGACATCCTCGGCACGTGCCGGCTCGCAGCTCCACTTGACGTAGGGCTTGGGAAACTCGGTTGCCTGCTCTGCGAACAGATAAGGATGCATCGGCAGAAGCTCGCGGACCTGCTGGCCGGCGGTGATGACCATCGGCGTCTGGTTGCGAAACGCCGTGTAGATGTTGCCGAGCGCATGGCCGAGTCCCGCCGCCGAATGCAGGTTGACGAAGGCGGCGTTGCCGGTCGCTTGCGCATAACCGTCGGCCATGGCGACGACCGACGATTCCTGGAGACCCAGGATGTAACGGATATCGTTCGGCCAGGCGTCCAGGAACGGCAGTTCGGTGGATCCGGGATTGCCGAAGACCGTGTCGATGCCGAAGCCACGCAGCAGGTCGAGCGTCACCTGCTTCACGGTGCCGGTGAGGGAGGCGTTATCAGTCATGGCCGCCATGGTCCTTTGCGATCGGTATTAAGCCCGAGGAAGAGAAATCGCCGGCGAGCTCTTGGGGCGATCGATTGCGCCGTCGCGGGCGAGCGCGATGCACAGAGCGCCCAGCAACGAAGGCAGGATCGGCAGCGTGAGAATCTGGAACGCGCTCCATCCCATCGCGAGGGGAATGCCCACCACGGACGGGCTGATGATCGATCCGATCCGCCCCACCGTCAGCGCCCAGCCGACCCCGATGGAGCGGATACCGGTGGGATAACGCTTGGCCATCAGCATCACGACCGCCGCCTGGCCGCCGATGCAACCGGCGCCAGCGAAGAAGACGCCGATCATCATGGATGCCAGATGTCCCGCTCCCTGGACCATGACAAGCAGTGCTATTGATGTGACGACGAAGGTCGCGGCGGTGACGCGTTGCTCACCGAACCGTTGGCAGATCGGCCCAAGCCCGATGGTGGCGAGAATCGCGCCCATGTTGAGCGCCGCCGTGCCGAGCACCGCGGTCTCGATCGGAAGGCCGGTTTCCCGGAAGAGAGTCGGTGTCCAGTTCACGAGCACATAGAAGATCATGAGTTCGACTATCTCGGCGATCCAGAATAAGGCCGTCATGCGACCGCGCCCGTCCGTGAAGAGGCTCGGGAGAGACGTGGCCTGTTGATCGGACGCCGGGAGAATGAAGTCGTCGTTCGTCCCGTATCCGCCGTTCGGGTTGATGCGGTTGAGGGTGTCGGCTAGTTGCGGCGCTCGAATATGGCGCAGCGCGAGGAAATGGGTCGATTCCGGGATGAGCAGCGCAGCCAGCAGAAGCACGGCGAGACTGAGAAAGCCTGCCGCGAGGAAAACCGATTGCCAGCCATAATGCGGGATCATCCAGGACGCCGCGAAGCCGCCGATGAAGCCACCGACGGGAATGCCGACAAGGGCCCAGAGTGTGAGAGTGGCCCGGTTTCGTTCGGGCGCGCTTTCGGCGATCAAGGCCGCGAGCGCCGACGGAAGCCCACCGATCCCAAGCCCGCCGATAAAGCGGACGATCATCAGCTGTTCCAAGTTCGTGCACCAGGGCGTCACCAGCGTGGTTGCGCCGAAGCACAGCGCGGCCGCCAGGATCGCCGTCTTGCGTCCGAAACGATCGCCCAGCCAACCTCCGGCGAAGGAGCCGGCCATCAGGCCGACCAGGCCGACTGTGAACACCGGTACGAATGCCGGCATCTTGATACCCCATTGGCCCGCGATCACCGGTGCGGTGAAAGCGAGCGCCTGGTTATCGAGCCCGTCGCACACGGCCAGCAGGCCGCACATCGCGGCGATCACGATCGGCAGATAAGATAGCTCCGCCTTGCCCATAACTTCCGCGACGTCGATGACACGACGATCCACAACCGCCTCCCTTTATTTATGTTTTTATGGAAGAAGAGCTTCGCGTTAATTCATATCTTGCTCGACAAAGCGGACCTTCCGGTCGTGGAGCTTACGCGGCGGGTTCGCTCCTATGCCTCCTATAGGTCGCCGCCAGTGAGCCAGGTGTCGCCAAGCCGGTAGAGCCGCTCGACCTCCGGCCCTTTGAGGCCGGGCATGTCGGGCTTCACGGTGTAGCCGATACGGGTCTGCATGTAGGCGAGATGCCTGTATCCTTCGGGGAAGCGCTCGAGGAGCCTCGCTTCGAGGTCCAGTCTCGCGGATGGCGAGACCGGGTCCATCCTGTCTTTCTCATAGATCGGCTGGCGCAGCACGATGCCCCAGCGCCCGTCGCGCTTTTCCAGAAAGTCGTAGAAGCGCCCGGTGCACACGACATCGCAAAGGATCCCGTCGACTTCGCCACGCTGGGAAATGGTCATTTTGGTTTGCGAGATCGCCCGCTTGCCGGCGAGATCGATCGAAGTGCCGCCGAGGAAGTGCAGGATGCTGACGCCACGCGCCCATCCCTCCTGGCTGACCTTGATGAATTCGTCGCCGGTGCCTTGAAACCAGGTCGCCATCATCCGTCCGTCCGCATGCCAGACCGTGCGAAAGCGCTCCCACAAGCCGGCATCGCGCCAAACGACCCAATTCGCCAGGAGTTCATGGATGTGGCGGCGATCCGCCGCCGCATCCCGCTCCATGGTGAGCTGGTCAGGGTTCTCCACGCTGTCCAACCGGCCATCCTCCCGCTTGTTCTCAAATATGAACTTGTTCATATTTGCACACCAACCGACGGATCCTGTCAATAGAGCCGGATACTATCCCGTGGCGGCGACACCTTGGCGGCGCCCGAGAACCAGGTGCCTTAGCCCGTCGCAGGAACGTCGCAGCATTTTCTTGACGTGACTTTCCTTCGTCGCATCGAAGCGTGCCGAGGGAATTGCGACATTGATCGAGCCGAGCGGCGCGCCGGTAATGTCGAGCAACGGCACGGCGATGCCGACGATCCCCGGGGTCCATTCTTGATGCGAGAAGGCGAAGCCGGATTTCCGGACCGCGGCGAGCTGCTGACGCAGCGCCTTGACACTCTTCAGCGTCGTCGGCGTGGTCGCCTCGAAGCGAACGCACGAAAAGTAGTTTTCCTGAAAAACCATCGGCATATGCGCCAAGATCGCCTTGCCGCCGGAGGTCGCGTAGAGTGGCGCGAGATCGCCGAGCCGCATATGCGTCACCAGCCGCGCCGGACCGAGGACGCTGGCGACGACCTCGGTTTGCTCGCCCTTGAGCTGATTGAGGGCGCTGCTCTCGCCGGTCTCCCGGGTCACGTCGGACAGGAACGCTTCCGCATGGCTGGCGAGGTTGCGAATTTGGCCGGCGCTCTCCGACAGACTCAGCAGCGTATCGCCGAGCCGGTAGCCTCGGCCATTGGGCGTCGTCTCGATATAGCCGCGCGCCAGCAGGTTCTTCAGCAACTGGGTGAGGCTGCTTTTGGGGATCTGCAGCACCTCCGAGATATTGCTGTGGGACATCTCTCGACCCGCATGCGCGAGGAGCTCGAACAGATCCAGCACTCTGTCCGCCGATTTGACGGCTGCTTGGGCTTGCTCGGACATCACCAATCCTTCGTTCACATATGTGAACGCATTGTCGGCGGGGATGGCGTCGAAGTCAACCAGGAGGGACTGATCTGTCCTCCTTGAAGGCATCCCTCGAAACCCGGCTTGGCCTTGTGCTGTTCGAACGCGTGCGCCAGCGCGTGGTGCTGTCGATCGCGACGTTGCCGACCTTCGGCAGCCGCTTGTGCCACAAGCGGTTTCCGGCATGCCGGCAGTTCTGCTAAATTGCCCGTTGCGCGATACGGCGCTCTGCAATGAGGACGACGAGGATTATGGGCACAATCATTCGGCTGCTTCTTTTGTGCCTGGTCGTTGGCCTGATCCTGGCGTTCTTCAACATCACGCCGCAGCACCTGTTCAACGATACGATCGGCACGATCCGTGAACTCGTGGCGGTGGTGACCGGCATAACCCATTGGGCGGCACCCTATGTGGTGCTGGGCGCCGTGGTGGTCATACCGATCGCCATTCTGTCCTACGTCTTCAGCGGTTCGCGCCGCTGAGACCAGCGGGGTCGCGCGCAGCCATCCATTCGTCAGGCGCCCTTGGGGGGCCTGCTGGTGATGGCTGGCTTCTCGCCGATCGGCTTCTCGGGCGCACCATGACGGGCCGCCAGTTTGGTCTTATCCAGTTCGACATTGATCTCCAGGATCGACGTGCCGCCCTGCCTCTGCAGGTTGATCTTGATCATATCCTCGGTCAGTTCGAGATATTTGCCGACCACGGCCAGCATCTCCTTTTGCAACCGGGGCAGGAATTCCGGCACGTCCCGGCCGGCGCGCTCATGCGCCAGGACGATCTGCAGCCGCTCCTTGGCGACCGAGGCGCTCGGGCTTTTCTTCGGGAACAGGAAACTCAGGATCGCCATCAGGCTTTTCCAAACAAGCTGCGCAGCAAGCCTTTACGTTCGGTCGTCAAGAATCGCATTTCGCGCTGTTCGCCCAGGAAGCGGGCCACGGCGTCGCTATAGGCGCGGCCGGCCGTGCTTTCGGCGTCCAGGATGACCGGCTGCCCGGTGTTGGACGCCTTCAGGACGGTCTCCGATTCGGGGATGACGCCAAGCAACGGCACCGACAGAATTTCCTGCACATCGGTGATGCTCAACATCTCGCCACGGGCGACCCGGTCGGGTGCGTAACGGGTCAGCAGCAGAAATTCCTCGACCGGCGGTTGGTTCAGTTCGGCGCGGCGGGATTTCGAGGCGAGCATGCCGAGGATCCGGTCGCTGTCACGGACCGACGAGACCTCCGGGTTGGTCACGATGATCGCCGCATCGGCATGATACAACGCTGACATGGCTCCTTGTTCGATGCCCGCCGGACTATCGCAGACGATGTACTCGAAGTTGTCACGCAACTCGTCCATAATTTTCTCGACGCCATCCTTGCGCAAGGCATCCTTGTCGCGCGTCTGGGACGTCGGGAAAATGTACAGGTTGTCGACCCGCTTGTCCTTGATCAAGGCTTGATTGAGGTTGGCGTCGCCGTTGATCACATTGATGAAATCGAACACGACCCGCCGCTCGCATCCCATGATCAGGTCCAGGTTGCGCAGGCCCACATCGAAATCGACGACGACGGTCTTGTGGCCCCGCTGGGCCAACCCGGTCGCGAACGCCGCCGAGGTGGTCGTCTTGCCGACACCGCCTTTGCCGGATGTGACTGTAATGACCTTCGACAAAATTCCTCCTCGCGACTCTCGCGGATAATGCTCGTCACTCTGCGGTGCGGCACCCTTCCCGATCGAACGGTGCGGGCGCCATACCGATAATCCAAGGCCGGGGACGCGCCGTCGGCCTTATACAATACAAAGTTGGTCAGGTCCGCGAGATCGTCAGTCGATCGTCGATCAGCGACACCTGAACGGGTTGCTTGAGGAAGCTGGGCTCAATGGCCTCGCTCACCAGATAATGGCCCGCGACGCAGACGAGTTCCGCTTCCAGCCGGCCGACGAAGATCCGCGCCTCGGTATCGCCCGTCGCCCCGGCGATCGCCCGACCGCGCAGCGCGCCATAGATATGCACATGACCGTCGGCGATGACCTCGGCACCCGGGCTGACCGCGGCCAGCACCACCAGATCGCCGCCCCGCGCATAGATCTGGGTACCCGATCGCACCGGCTGGGTGACGATTTTCGTGCGGTTCGGACTCGAGGGCGGCTGCAACGGCGGGGGCGCCGGTCGGGCCGGCACCGTACGCTCCGGCAAGGCGGCGGTTTCGGCATCCGCGCGGCGGCCGGCGCCGGCCGCCGGAAACGCGGCCAGATCGGCGTTCATCGCCGCGCGCACCTGCGTCGCGTTGGCGTTCTGGATACCGACGGCGATCAGATGCTGGCGCTTCAGCAGCCGGCGCAAGCCATGAAACGCATCCGCCGTGGCACAGCCCGACGCGTCCTTGAGGTCGAGGACCACCGGCGCATTGGCGAAAAAGCCGGGGCTGCGGGCGATCTGCTCGGCCAGCCGGCCTTCGAAAGACGGGTCGCCGGGATCGGTGACGCGCACGATCATGACGGTGAAATTGCCACCATGAACCAGCTCGGTACTCATCTTCGGAGGGTCGTGCCGGCGTTTGTGAAAACGCCAGGCGCTATCGCCCCGAGGGGGAGAGCGCTGTCGCAAACCAGAGCGTGGAGGTGAAAGATCGGCATGAGATCGGGCTTACCGGCAAATCGGCCTGGGCGCAACCCTCAGCAGGCCCTTGGCGGGCCGCCCTTCTAGAATGGTGAGTCATGCCGATCAACGGCTGGCCCAGAGACCGCGTTTCGCCGCCCGCGCACCGGCTTCGGCACTCACGTAATCCAGGCTCTGTGCCTGGTCCGCCAAGGCCAGACCTTCGCCCACCAGATAATTCGATAAATCGGTGCCCAGCGCGTCCCGGCAGATCGCCGGAACCTGCAAGCCGCCATGGCTCGATGGCACGCGGCACGACACCGCCGGATTGGTCGCCAGGCGCTGGGCGAGCGCCGCCGCCGCCGTCCCGGCGCAGGAACCCGGCGCCGTACCGCCGCAGCGGTCGTTGCCCTCCGCCGGGCGAATGCCGAACAACTGCACCTGAATGTTGTTGACCGTCAGGCTGACGGCGCCGGTCGCGCGCGCGGCGCCGGAGAATTGGCGGGGAACATTGACCGTCGCCGGTGGCGCGGCCGTGGCGGCACCCGGCGGCAACGCCGCCACGGATGGCGCGCGGCCGGGGCTGGGACCGGGTGCTGTGGGTGTCGGTACAGGCTGGGTTGCCCAGTTTGAGGTTGCCCGGTCTGGGATTGTCCGGTCTGGGATTGCCCGATCAGGTGGGGGTACCGCTATCGGCGCGCGCGATATCGGGGCCGCGGAGGTTGGTCTGGGCGCCGCCGCGGCTTGTCCAATGGTGGCCAATCCCGCGGGGGCGACGAGTGTGTGGTTGGTATTGGCCGGTCCGAAACTATCGGCGGCCGGCGGTCCGCTTCGATCGACGGGAACCGGTTTCGCCACACGCATGCCGACCGTCATCTCCGGCAGCGGGGAGAGCCGGACGCCGGCGGAAGCGGCACCAGCTTGTTGCTCGCCCGGGGGCTGGTCGCCTGGCGGCTGGTCGCCCGGCGGTTGGCCGGCCAGCTTTTGGTCAGTGGTCGGCGGATCGGCCGGCTGGCCCGGGATCTCGACATTCCGGGGCGTCGGGATCGCGAGGGAGGGCGACACGTCCTGAACGGGGGGTGGCAAGCGGACCGTGACGCCGGCCCTGTGCGTCCCGCCCCCCCAGAGCGCCGGTGCGTGAGGCATCCAGGACAGCCATTGCCCCTGCCAGCCTATGAGGATCACGGCCCCCACGATCGCACCCGCGCCCAACGTCGCCGCCGCGGTTGTCGCCAACCGCCGCTCCGCGAGCTTTCGCCAGGTGCTATATCCAATTCGTGGCATGGGGGCGGACCATATCAGTCGGTGATGCCGCTGCCAAATAGACCCAGGGGCCGACAATAGACCCAGGGGCCGGCAAAGACTCAGGGGCCGATGTCGGGAGCCGGGCCGACCCGCCGCCCGGCACCATCGGCGGCCGGTTGCAAATCGAAGGGCCGCAACCGACATGACAGGGAAGCGGCGCGGTTTGATGGCCCCGTTTAGCGATTCGGCTGGACAGACCCGATGTGCTAGGTTTCTGTGCAAGCAAAGGCCGCTATACCGAGGATTAATGCCATGGGTTCGATGAGCGTGTTTCACTGGCTGCTGGTTCTGGCGATCATTCTGATCGTCTTCGGAGCCGGCCGCCTGCCTAACGTGATGGGCGATTTCGCCAAGGGCATCAAGGCGTTCAAGGCCGGTATGCGGGACGAGGACAAGCCGGACGAGACGGCCACGGCTTCGGCCCCGGGTGTCGAGGCTCAACGCACCGCGGCGACGCCGGGCGTCTCGGCCTCGATCTCGGACCGTAAGGCAAGCTGAACGGCCCGTTTGCGAAATCTTCCGTAGCGCCGGGATGACACCGTTGACCGGCGCTATCCCGCGATCCAATGGCCGGCCCGCTCTCGGGTGCTGGGCGCCGGCATCGATGACCCCGTGATCGTTCGTCCGATCGTTCGCCGTGGGCGGCACGGTCCTCGTTAGTGGCGATCCTTGTCGGCCGCGATCCCTGCCAGGATGTCTCCGCCTATCATGCCCGTGCCTTCCGCCCGTGCCATGCCAGTTTTGTCGCGCGTCGTCGGCGCCCTGCCGGCCACCGTGCCCTTCGTCCCGCCCGAGGCGTTGGAGCGGCGCGCGGACCGCTCCCTTACCCTGCGTCTCGGCGCCAATGAAAGCGCGTTCGGCCCCTCCGCCCGGGCGATCGCCGCGCTGGCCGACGCGGCGCCGCGGGTCTCCTGGTACGGCGATCCCGAAGGGTTCGAGTTGCGCCATGCGCTGGCCGGGCACCACGGCGTTGCGGCCGATGCGATCGTGCTCGGGTCCGGCATCGACGAGTTGCTCGGGCTGATCGTCCGCGCCCATATGAATCCTGGCGATACCGCGGTGATGTCCGCCGGGGCCTATCCGACCTTCGCCTATCATGTGATCGGCTATGGCGGGGTGCTGGAGCGGCCGGCCTATGGCACCGCCGGCGATACGGCGCATTACCATAATGACTGGCAGGCGCTGGCCGATGCCGCCCATCGTACCGCCGCACGGCTCGTCTATCTCTCCAACCCCGACAATCCGACCGGCAGTTGGCTCGACGGCGACGCGGTTCTGGCTTTGCTCGACGCCCTCCCTCCCGGCACCCTTCTCGTGCTGGACGAGGCCTATGCCGAATTCGCGCCGGCCGAGGCGTTGCCGATCCTCGCCGCCGACGATCCTAGGGTGATCCGGCTCAGGACGTTTTCCAAGGCCCATGGCCTGGCCGGTCTCAGGGTCGGCTATGCGATCGGCGCCGTGCCGCTGATCGCGACCTTCGACAAGATCCGCAATCATTTCGGCATGACGCGCCTGGCGCTGGCCGCCGCCCTGGCCTCGCTCGGCGATGTCGACCATGTCGCGGGTGTGGTCGAGGCGGTGGCGGCGGGACGGCGGGAGCTCGCGGCGTTGGCGGCGCATCACGGGCTCGATGCCTTGCCCTCGGCAACCAATTTCGTCGCGATGGATCTCGGCGACTCGACCCGCGCCAAGGCGGTGCTCGCGGCATTGCTGGAGCGGGAAGGCGTGTTCATTCGCACGCCGGGCGTGGCGCCGCTCGACCGTCTCATCCGCGTGACCGTCGGCACGCCCCCCGAACGCACCGCCTTCGCCGAGGCATTCGGCCGGGTGCTGGAGACTGTTTAGGACGCCGCCTAGAGCGCTATCGCCGACTGCGCCGCGGCGACCAGCTCGTCGATACCCCAGGGTTTAGAAATGAATCGCGCCTTGTTGATCGGCGGATGATCGATCTTGCCCGAGGTGAACAGGATTTTGATCTCGGGGAACAGCTTCTGCGCCGCGAGGGCGAGCGCCACGCCGTCCATCCGCGGCATGTCGACATCGGTGAACAAGAGATCGACCAGGCCATACTGTCTGAGGTGATCCAGCGCCTCCATGCCGTCGGCAGCCGTCCGAACCTCGAAGCCGGCACGGGTCAGAGTCTCGGTCGCGACCAAGAGCACCAACTCGTCATCATCGACCAGAAGGACGACCCTTGGTCGATCGCCGGTCGTGGTACCGGCGTTTCGCGCGTGGAGCATTTCCATGTGTCGGCGAAGCCGATCCGGATCGAGTGGCTTGGGCAGCGCGTCGATCAGATTCAGGCCCCACATGCGTCCGAGCTCCAGGACCACCTCCAGGTAGTGTGACCTTCCATCGGCCATGATGAAGAGCGGCGAGCGGCATTGCCGCCCCGCGAGCGCCCGCATGATGTCGAGGCTGTCATCCTGGGGGTTGCCGTCCTCGGACATGGCAATGTCGAGAAGGATGGCCGTGGGCTCCGCATCCTCTGCCGCCAATGCCTTGAGATAAGCGGCGGCGGGTGTCGCAATCCGAACCGCATACCCCGTGGCCTCGATGATCGCGGCGTAGAGCTGCGCCGCGATGGGATCGTCATCGATGATCAACACGGTGCCGTTCGCCTTGTGCAAGGTCTCCATGGGATCGATCATGATGTGGGATACCGCGTGTTCATGGCGGATTGCGCCCGGTGGGCTGCGGCTTCCAGGACCGCCACCAGGCCGGATAGATCGGGGGCGCCGCGCTTGGCGGCGTCCATGAGCTCACGGCTGCGCGTCATGAGTTCGGTGAAGCCGAGATTGCCCGACATGGAAATCAGGACATGGGCCTCGCGCACCAAGGTCTGCGCATCCTCGGCCGCGGCGATCGCCGCCATCGTCTTCACGAGCTGCTCTCTGAACATCTTCACAAAGAGTGCGACTTTATCCTTGCCAAGCCGGTCTTCCAACTCATGCAGCACGGGGGCGTTGACGGTCGCCAAACTCGCCGGCATTTCGGTGCCGGGGGACCGTGTGCCCCGACCGGTCCATTCCGCGACGATGCGCGACAAGGCTTCCCGATCGATCGGCTTTGCCAGGTGGCCGTTCATGCCCGCGGCCGTGCACGCCGAAATGTCGTCCGTCATGGCATTGGCGGTCAACGCGATGATCGGAATGCTGCGGACGCGTTCATTGAGGCCGCGAATCATCCGCGTCGCCTGGATACCGTCCATGACCGGCATCTGCATGTCCATCAGGACCAGATCGAAATCGCTGGTTTGAACGGCCTCGACGGCTTCCGCGCCATTGGCCACCAGCACCACTTCGTGGCCATCCGCTCGAAGCAGGGAGTCGATGATGACCTGGTTCATGTAGAGATCTTCGGCGACGAGAATGCGCGCCGCCGCGGTTGGGTGCTGTCGTGCCTCGGTCCGGCTTCTGTCGGGCGCGGGGCACGCCTCGGCCGTGATCGTGAACCAGAAGGTGCTGCCGCTGCCGAACTCGCTGGTAACGCCGATCTCGCCGCCCATCGCCTCGGCCAGGCGTTTGGAGATGACCAGGCCAAGACCGGTGCCGCCATAGTGCCGGCTGGTCGACCGGTTGACCTGGGAGAAGGTCTGGAAGAGGCGATCGAGCTTATCCGATGGAACGCCGATGCCCGTGTCCGAGACCTCGAATCGCGCCATGGCGCCGGCCGGGCCAACCTCGCGGAGCGCTCGAACGGTGACGCTACCCCGCTCGGTGAACTTGATCGCATTGTTCATCAGATTGAGCAGGATCTGGCGCAGTCTGGTCGGGTCGCCCTTCACCCAAGACGGCAGATTTCGGTCGATATCCAGATGCAGATCGATCCCCTTGGCGATCGCCTGGGCTCGCAGGATCGAGACCGTCCCATCGGCGATTTCGGAAAGGCAGATCGGGATATGCTCGAGGTCGAGTTTGCCGGCTTCGATCTTCGATACATCGAGGATGTCGTTGATGATCGCGAGCAGGGATTTTCCCGCCTCTTTCAGCAAGGTGGCGTTCCGCTGCTGCTCCTGGTCGAGCTTTCCGTCGAGCAGGAGGTCAGCGAAGCCGATGACACCGTTCATCGGTGTCCGGATCTCGTGGCTCATGCTGGCGAGAAAATCCGATTTCGCCCGGTTCGCCTGGTCGGCGGCGTCGCGCGCGGCGGTCAGGGCATCGGTCAATTCTCGCCGTTCGCTGATATCGAACAGGATCCCGGATGCCACCAGCGGTTCGCCGGCCTCGTCCCGTTCGACGACGGCGCCGCGGGACAGCACCCACCGCCAGCCGCCATCCTTCTGACGAAACCGCATCTCCACTTCAAAGAGGGGGCTGCGCGCCGCGACATGATCCGCGAAGGCCTGCTTCGCGACGGGCCCATCCTCCGGATGGATGTGGTCCCAGAGGGCGGTAATCGACTTGGGGAATTCCTCGCGAGAAAAATCGGCCAGTGTCAGATAGTGGTCGCTGACTTCACGCGTCCCCGCCGCGAGATCGAGACGCCATGTGGCCAGATTCGCCGCCTGCAACACCAGAGCCAGCCGTTCTTGACTGAGGCGCAGCTCCCAGTCGGCCAGTTTGCGATCGGTGACATCCTGGAAAGCACCCGTGATGGCGATCAGACGCCCCGCCGAATCATGGTCGCACTGCCCCGTGGAGATGACGTTCCGAACTGATCCATCGGGCTGGACCAGCCGGACATCGATCTCGAAAGCAGTTCCCTCGGTGGTTGCCCGGTTGAAGGCCGTCGCGACCAACTCCCGGTCATCGGGATGGTACGCGTCGATCGCCGTCTCGACGGTCGGCCGATAGGTCAGCGGCAAGCCATAGATGCGATAGATCTCTTCCGACCACAGCAGATCGTTCGTGAGGAGATCAAAGCGCCAATGGCCGATATGTCCGATCGTCTCCGTCCGGCGGAGCAGATGATTGGCTTCCGTCAGGCGCGCATTGGCATTGGCCGCTTCCAATTCCGCGGCCTTGCGCACGCTGATATCGCGCAGCGCGCCCATGATGCCGCTCGGCTGCCCATCGGCGTCGCGGATCAGCCGCAGCGTGACCTCGACCCAGATCCACCGGCCATCCCGATGGCGGATGCGGTTCGTAACGCTGCCGTGCTCCTGCCCGTCCGCTAGGGCTCGATAGGTGGCGGCGACTCGCTCGGCATCCTCCGGATGGATCATATCGACGGGTTTGGTGTCGACCAATTCCTCGGGTTCGTAGCCGAGAATGTCCCGTGAGGCGGGCGAGACATAGCGGCGCACGAAATCCAGATCCAGCCGAAAGATCATGTCGGTGGCACTGTCGGCGAGCAGTCGATACTCGGCGTTGGCGTGGATGGCTTCGCGATCGGCCTGTTTGTGTCGCCGGATCTGCCGGTCGATGCGCACCGCCAGACCGATAAGGATCAGGCAAACCATCGAACCGCCGAGGAAGTGCTCGATGGTCGTGCGGCGCCACCCCGCGAGTTCCTCGTCCCGTGCCAGGGCGGCGACAATGGTCAAGGGCAGGTTCGGCAGGCGCCGGGAGCGGTATTGTCGATAGACGCCATCGACGGTGGATTTGTGGGAGAAGCTCGCACTCTCCACGCCGGCCGTTTCGCTGCCGTATATCAGGGTCTTCGTCAGGGCGTGGCCGATCGCTTCCTCGACAAACGGGTGACGGGTCAGCATGGTCCCGCCATCGTCAAACAAGGCGATTATGCCGCCCCGGCCGATCGATAGGGTCTGATAGAACCGGCGGAAATACTCGAGGTCCAGAACTGCCAGCACGATACCGCCGAACTGGCCATCCGCCCGCTTGAAACCGCGGCTGGCGGTGATCACCCAGCGGCCGTCCAGGCGGCTCTTTACCAGGCCGCCGATTTGCATCCCCGCTTCGGGATGGTCGCGATGGAACCGGAAATAGGGTCGGTCGGCGAGGCTGAGCGGCGATAGCCTGGCCGACGACGTGACGCGCCACATGCCTGAGTCATCGATAACCGAAAAAAACTGTACTTGAGGCAAGGTGCCGGCGCGATCGACCAGAAGCTGGCGAAGGCGCCCATCGCCTTGCGCTGGAATACCGTCATGATCCAAGCGTTCCGCCATGCCGCGCAGCACCAGATCGACGGCCTCGATCGACCTCACCGTGTGCTCGGCTGCCGCGCGCGCCAAATTGTCGGTCTTGTCCCTCGTTTCGGTTACCTGCTCGTCGCGCGACTGCCATGCCGTCCAAGTCTCCAGACCGACAAGGGATAGACATGCCAGGAGCACCAGCAGCGTGATGCCGCCAGTGCGACCACGTTCCGACGGGGACGTCGTGAGGCGATCTCGAAAAATACGCATGGCTCTCCGGGTATTGCCCCGGATTATACCTTTCAGAGGCGAGTTGCCGGTGGTGGATGCCGAAAGGTCGCCCGAATACTCTTAAGAAGGTGATAAATTAACCAATGGGCGCGCGGTGAGGGCTCCTACTCCGCGGCGATGGCGAGGCCGGCCGTCGCCGATCGACCGCGACGATGCCAGCCCCTCCTTCAGCCGGCCGCGATCGGTGAGACGCATCAGATCGGCGGCGTTGCGACCATGATGCGGTGATGCTGCCGAAGCGTCGGCGCGTCTGTCCAATCTACACGGCAAACGCAACGGTTTATCAACCATCCGGGTGCGATGATAACCCCCGTGAGCGCCGAGGGCGCCGGGCTAATTGCCGCTCGGGATCGGACCGCATGACGTGTTATGTATCCGCCCTGCTTTAACCATAATGCTTTGCGTTCTGGTCGGGGCTCGGCGGGGATGGCGCCGGCGGGATGAAGGCGGAATAAATCGGCGGGCGCGCCGTTCTTTGGAACGGTGCCGGTCGAACGGGTGATGGTGCGCCAAGCCAGCGAAATATGCCGCGGGTCGTGGCGATACTCGGGTGCAACGGGCGGATTCGGGAAGTCATCGGAACATGTCTGGATCGCAAGAATTTTCAATCGCTGGATGGTTCTCGAGCCGACCGGTCTCGGCATGCGCCGGCCCTTCTTTGGGCGGGAGCGCCCGATGACCGCGATCGATTACGGCGAGGTGACGCGCCGCGGCGCCGGCCCGCATCTGCTGCCGCGACGGCTCACTTGGGACCATGCGACCTTCGGCCTGTTCGGCGCGGTGATCCTGCTGGTCATCCTGACTTTCCGGCAATACGGCATCACCTGGGACGAGGACGTCCATAACTGGTACGGCGTCTTCGTCCTCGATTATTACGTCTCCTGGTTCAAGGACAGCCGGGCGCTGACCTGGCTCAACCTCTATAATTATGGCGCCGCCTTCGACATGATCGCGGCGGCGGTCAACCGCATCTCGCCGTTCGGCACCTATGAGACGCGTCACCTGCTGAACGGGCTGGTCGGCGTGCTGGGCCTGGTCGGCACCTGGAAGCTCGCCCGGTTCATGGCCGGGCCGCGCGCCGGCTTCATCGCCGCGGTCCTACTGGTGACGATCCCCAACTACTACGGCCAGATGTTCAACAACCCGAAGGACATTCCCTTCGCGGTCGGCGCGATCTGGTCGCTCTACTACACCGTCCGCATCATTCCGGCCCTGCCACGGCCCAGCTGGTCGCTGGTGCTGAAGCTGGGCATCGCGGTCGGCATGTCGCTGGGCGTGCGCGTCGGCGGGTTGCTGTTGCTCGCCTATGTCGGCGTGGTGGTCGGGGCTTTCGCCGTCTGGCGCGGTGTCGAGACCAGGCGGATCGGCGGGTTCATCACGGCGGGCTGGGTGGCCGGCCTGCGGGTGATGCCGCTGATGCTGCTGGTGGCCTATCCGGTGATGCTGCTGTTCTGGCCCTGGGCGCAACAGGATCCGATCGATCACCCGTTGCAGACACTGGACTACTTCTCCCACGTCACCTTCCCGTTCAGCACGCTGTTCGCCGGGTATTATTTCCCGGCGACGGATCTGCCCTGGGCTTATCTGCCGACGCATATCCTGCTGGCCTTGCCGGAATTGACCCTGCTGTTGGCGGCGACGGCGCTTCCGGCGGCCTTCGTGATCGAGCTGCGGCGGCCGGGTGGTCCCGACCGGACGCGCAGCCTGCAATATGGCGTGATCGCCCTGGCGGCCCTGTTCCCGGTCGCCTACGCGGTGGTCATCAAGGCGGTGCTGTTCGACGGCATGCGCCACTTCATCTTCGTGCTGCCGCCGATGGCGATCGGTGCCGCCCTGATCGGTGAAAACCTGATCGAGCGCTTGAGGAATTTCCGCTGGCGCCGGGCGGTGATGGCGGTGCTCGCCGTCTATGGCCTCGGCCATTTGGCGATCATGGGCATGCTGCATCCCGACGAATACGTCTACTACAACGGCTTCATCGGCGGCGTGAAAGGTGCCGATGGCTTGTTCAAGACCGATTACTGGGCGAATTCCTATGCCGAGGCGGTGGGCGGCTTGAGCGATTTTCTGCAGACCCAATACGGCGCCGATTTCGAGGATCGCGACTTCACGGTCGCGGTCTGCGGCCCGCCGATCTCAGCCGATTATTTCTTCCCCAGCAATTTCGTGTTTACCGAGAACCGCGAGACGGCGGATTTCTTCATCGCCTTCACCAAGGATGATTGCAACAAGACCCTGCCCGGCCGCGAGATCTATCGCGTCGAGAAGATGGGTGCGTTGCTGTCGGTTGTGCTCGATCGGCGCGGCATGATCTCGCATACCCCGCCACCGGTCCGTGCGGCGCCGGTGACCGCGGCGGCGCCTTAGGCGCCCCCGCCGATCACCGGATCCGCCGACTTCGCCGGAGAAACGGCCCATGGACCGCGCCGAATATCAGAAGATGCATGCCGTGGAGGAGCGTATGTGGTGGTACCACGGCCTCCACGCCAATTTGCTCGCCCATTACCGGCGCCAAATCGGGGGGGGCGCGGCGGGTCGTGTGCTCGACGCCGGCTGCGGTACCGGCGGCTTCATGCGCAGGCTCAGTGCCGCCTTGCCCACCGGCGAGGTGGTCGGCATGGATTTCGAGCCCGAGGCCTGCGCGCTCGCCGCGGTGAAGAGCGCCAGGCCGGTCTGTGTCGGCTCGATCAATCAAGTGCCGTTCGCCGATGCCTCGCTGGCCGCGATCTTCAGCGCCGATGTGCTGTGCCACCGCAGCGTCGACGAGGCCGCGGCGCTGGCGGGTTTCCATCGCTGCCTGCGTCCCGGCGGCGTCCTGCTGCTGAACCTGCCGGCCTATGACTGGATGACCTCGGCGCATGATCGCGCCGTCCATACCGCGCGGCGCTATACCGGCCGCCGGGTCCGGGCGCTGCTCAGTGAGGCGGGTTTCAGCGATATGCGGATCGGATATTGGAACACGCTGTTGTTTCCACTAATGGTGCTGCGCCGCAAGCTGCTGGCGCGCACCGGCGAGCAGAGCGACGTGATGCCGTTTCCGGCGCCCATCGAATGGCTGTGCCGCGGCGTCATGCGGATCGAGGCCGGGTTGATCGCGCACGGCTTCCTGCTCCCCTTTGGCGGTTCGGTTCTCGCGGCGGCGGTGAAACATGGGTGAGTCGAAACATGCTTGACTTCGATCCATACGGATCCGAAACGGTGACGCTGCGTCCTGAGCCGACCTTGGCGCTCAGCATCGTGGTGCCGGTCTATAACGGGGCGGAATCCGTCGGCACGCTGGTGGCGGCGCTGGAAACCCTGGCGGTGCCGGGTGGCCACGAGATCGTGCTGGTCGTCGATGGCAGCCCCGATAACAGCCTCGAGGTGTGCCGCGGGCTTATCGACAAGGCCGCCATCCCGATCACGGTCATCAACTTGTCGCGCAATTACGGCGAGCACAACGCGGTGATGGCGGGGCTGCACCACACGCGCGGCGCCCATGTCATCACCATGGACGACGATCTGCAGAACCCGCCCGAGGAGGTCGTGCGGTTGCTGAACTACGCCCAGAGCACCGGGCGCGACGTCGTCTATACCTATTACGACGTCAAGGAACATGCCGGCTGGCGCAATCTCGGCAGCCGCTTCACCAACCGCGTCGCGGATTTCGTGCTTGACAAGCCCAAGGGGCTGTATCTCTCCAGCTTCCGCTGTATGAACGCCTTCGTCGTCAGCCGGATCATCCGCTATGACGGGCCCTTCTCCTATATCGACGGCTTGATCCTGCAGGTCACCCAGAATCTCGATCGGATCCTGGTCAAGCACCTGCCGCGCGCTCGGGGCGACAGCAACTACACCATGCGGCGGCTGGTCCGGCTGTGGATGAACATGTTCGTCAACTTCTCGGTCATGCCGCTGCGCATGAGCACGCTGGGCGGCATGGGGTTGAGCGCGCTTGGGACGATCGGCGTCGTACTGGTGATCTTCGAGGCGTTGTTCTTCGATACGCCGCCGGGCTGGGGCTCGATCATGGCGGCGGTGCTGCTGCTCTCGGGCGTGCAGCTGCTGATCCTCGGCATCGTCGGCGAATATCTCGGCCGGCTGTTCCTGACCGCCAACCGCAAGCCGCAATTCATCGTGCGCGACGTCACCCGGTCGAAAGACGGCGACGCGGATGCCGGCGGCGCCGAGACCACCGAGCTGCCGACCCCAAAGCTCGTGGTCCCGCGCAGCGCCAGCCGTCGCTGAGCCGGGCATGCCCGTGGTTGGTTCCTACGGCTTTCTCGGCCTTGCCATCCTGTTCGGGGTGCTGGGGCAGGTCGTCCTCAAAACTGGTGCCCAGACCTCCGGCGACGGGCTGGCGCAGTTCCTCAATCCCTGGACCATCTGCGGCTTCGGCATCTATTTCCTGTCCGCCATCACCTATATCCTGGCGATCAAGAAACTGCCGGTCTCGCTCGCCTATCCCAGTGTGTCGATCAGCTACGGTATCCTGGCGATCATCGCCCATTTGCTGTGGAACGAGCCGCTCGGCTGGCAACAGGCCGCCGGCATCCTGCTGATCACCGGCGGGATCTTCGTGCTGTTCCGGGCGTAGCGCTCGCTCGCCGTGGCTGACGCGCAGATTGGCGAGCCTCGACTTTTTTGGTAGAATAGTAGACTATTATCTTTCTTTACAGAAAAAGGGTGTGGTCATGAGTCTCAATATCAAAGACCCTGAGGCGCATCGACTGGCACGTGCCATCGCCCAAGCCACAGGCGAGACCATGACCCATGTGGTCATGGAGGCCCTGCGCGAACGCCATGCCAAGCTCGAAAGCCGAAAAGGCAGGGCTAGCGTCGAGGAAATTCTGGCGATCGCGGATCGTGTCTCCGCGCATGTCAAAGGACCGTATCTCGACCACGGCGCCCTGCTGTATGACGAGAACGGTCTTCCTAAATGATCCTAGACACCTCCGCCCTGGTCGCCATCCTTTACGGTGAGCCGGAGCGTGCGAATTTCGCGCGATGTATTCATGACGCCGCTTCCTGCCGGATCAGCGTCGCGAACTTCGTCGAACTGTCCATGGTTGTCGAACGCCAGCTAGGTCCCGAAGCCGAACGGCAAATCGATGTGTTGTTCCGGCGCACCGGCATCATCATCGAGCCGGTGACGGTCGAGCATGGCCACCTGGCACGGCAGGCGTTTCTTGACTACGGCCAAGGCCGCCACAAGGCGGGGCTGAACTTCGGCGACTGCTTCTCCTATGCCTTGGCAAAGGCGACAGACGAACCGCTATTGTTCAAGGGAAATGATTTCAGCCAGACGGATCTCAAATCGGCGGCGTGACACCACCATGGCGGCTGAAATCCACCCCCGTGCGATCCCGTTATGCCACCCGTGCCACGGCCATACTCTCCCGCAGCGCTACCACGACCCGATCGACTTGGTCGTCGGCCAGGCCCGGATACATCGGCAGGCTGAGGATCGCGGTCGCGGCGCGTTCGGTTTCCGGTAGTCCTTTCGGATCCAAAACGATCCGGCCCTGATAGGCCGGCTGCAGATGGACCGGCATCGGGTAGTGGATGTTGGTGCCGATACCCTGGCGGCCGAGCGCCTGGCGCAGCGCGTCGCGATCCGCGTGGCGGACCACATATTGGTGATAGACCGGCACGGCACCCGGCCGGCGGACCGGCAGCGTCAGCGCGGGGGTGAGGCCGGCGAGGCCCCGGTCGTAGCGCTCGGCGATCGCCCGGCGCCGGGCGTTGTCGGCTGCCAGATGCGGCAGCTTGGCGCTGAGGATGGCGGCCTGGATCGGGTCCAGCCGGCTGTTCAGCCCGGCGATGTCGCTGATATAGCGCTCGCGCCAGCCATATTCGCAGAGCGCCCGGATACGCTCGGCCAGCACCGGATCCTTGGTCGCCAGCACGCCGCCATCGCCCAGCGCGCCCAGATTCTTGGTCGGGTAGAGGCTGAAGCAGGCGACGTCGCCGAACCCGCCGGTCATCCTGCCGTCGAGCATGGCGCCATGGCTCTGGCTGCAATCCTCGATCACCTTCAGATCATGCGCGCGGGCGAGTTCCAGGATCGCCGGCAGGTCCGCCGGGTGGCCGTAGAGATGCACCGGGATGACCGCGCGGATGCCGGGGAGGGCGGCCAGGGTCCGGGCCAGCGAGGCCGGGTCCAGGGTGTAGGTGGCGGGATCGATATCCACCAGCACCGGCTCCGCCCCGGCGAGTTCGATCGCGGCGACCGTGGCGACCGCCGTATGTGACACGGTGGCGACCCGGTCGCCCCGGCCGATCCCCAACCCGCGCAACGCCAGCACCAGCGCGTCGGTGCCGTTGGCGCAGCCGATCGCGTGGTCCAGCCCGGCGAACGCCGCGAAGCCGGCCTCGAAACCGGCGACCTCCGCGCCGCCGATATACCACCCGCTCGCCAGCACCCGCGCGATGGCGGCATCGATCGCCGGCTTATGCGCCAGATACCCCGCCTTGGGGTCGGTCTGCGGGATTGGCGGCAGGGAGGTCGGGTCCATCATCGGCGGCTTTCGTTTCGCTTTAGAGATAATGCGCGAGATGCTCGCGGTAGAACGCCAGCGACCGGCTCAGCCCCTCATGGATCGGTACGGTCGGCTGCCAGCCGGTGATCGAGCGGAACAGGCCGTCATCGGCATAGTAATCGCCGATATCGATGCGCTTGCGCTCGGCCGGGAACTCCATGATCCGGAAATCGCCGCCGCCATGCGCCTCGACCAGGGTCCGGGCGAGATCGGCGAGGTTGATCGGCGCCAAGCCGCCGATGTTGAAGGCCCGGCCGGCGGCGGCATCGGTCGTCGCGGCGGCCAGGAACGCCTCGACCGCGTCGTCGGCGAAGGTGAAATCGCGCAGTTGCTCGCCGCCCCAGACGTCGAACGGCTTGCCTTCCAGCACCAGCCGCAGCCAGACGCCGACGAAGGTCTGCCGGGCATCCTTGATGCGCATGCGCGGGCCATAGGTATTGGTCAGGCGCAGCGCCGAGGTGCGCATGCCGTAAACCTGATGATACAGGATGTGATAGGCCTCGCCGGCCATCTTGTTGACGCCGTTGACATCGACCGGGCGCAGCAGATGCCGCTCGTCGACCGGCAGGCTGTCCGGCCGGCCGTAGATCTGCCTTGTGCTGGCATAGACCACCGTGATGTCCGGGTTGATCCGCCGGCAAGCCTCCAGCAGCGCCAATTGCGCCGAGCAATTGATCTCCAGATCGGCGATCGGGTCGTTCATCGAATCAAGGTGGCTGGTCTGGCCGGCGAGGTTGAACAGATACTCCCGGCCGCGGATCAGGTGGCTGAGGCCATGGATGTCGCGGATGTCCGAGATGTTGACCGCCACCCGCCCGGGCCCCTCGGCGGCCAGCCCGTCGATGTTGAATGGGTTGCCGCCATATTCCGGAATCAGGCTGTCGACCAGCAGCACGTCGGCGCCCAGCGCCACCAGGCGGCGCGCCAGGGTCGAGCCGATGAAGCCGAGGCCGCCGGTGATGATCACCTTGGCGCCCTGAAAGGATTTCGCGATCGACGGGTTTTCTACCAAGGTGTTTGCTTTCTGGTCGGCTCCCACGCAGAACGGCTGGGTCGGCCCGCTCATTCCCGGTCGTCTCCAGGTATAGATCGCGCCGACTTGCGTGCCTATGCCCGCGTCGTGGGATCGGCCGCGTCACCGCCCCCGCATTTGGATATCCGCTCGCCGCTACCTACTCCCACGAAAATTATCCGCGCGGGTGGGCTAATCGGCTTGCGTCGGGGCGCCGACGTGGTACCATATTTGGTAGTTTATTAACCAACCGCTACCTTATGGAGTGAAGGTCGTGATTGAAAGCGTTTGGACGCCGGAACTGATCGATGCTCTTGGCAAGTTGTGGTCGGAGGGTCTGTCGACCGCCGAGATCGGCCGGCGCCTGGGCGTCACCAAGAATTCCGTGGTCGGCAAGGCACATCGGCTGTCGCTGACGCCGCGTCCCTCGCCCTTGAAGTTCGTGGAACGGCCGCGCGAAAAGCTGCCGCCCAAATATCTGGATATGGGCGGCCCCAGTTGCTCCTGGCCGATCGGCCATCCGGGCGACAAGGATTTCCACTTCTGCGGCGCCAGCGCCACCGTCGGCAAGCCGTATTGCGCCGATCACGCGGCGGTCGCCTATGTCCGGCCGAAGAGCAGCTCGGCCAGCTGAGACCGCGAGGAAGCCATGACATCCGCCACGATGCGCGGCGGATGTCATGGAGAATAAAATGTAGGGCCGGCTTGGGCGCCTACCGATCCAACTCGCCGGACTTCGCTCCGGCGCCCTGCTCCAGCGCCTTCCACATTTCCACGTCGCGCTCGGCGGTCCAGATCCGCGGTGTGTCGAGCCCCTTGGCTTCGTCATAGGCGCGGGTCACGTTGAACGGCATGCAGTGGTCGAAGATGACCCAATGCCCGTATTTCGGGCGCAGCGTCGCCATCGCCTCGTCATAGATCGCCTTGAGCTCGCCGCCCTTGGCGGTAGCGGTCTTCACCGCGCCAAAAAGGTCGGAGGTGAAGGCGCGCGTGCCTTCGATCGCCTCCTCGCATTCGGCGCGGTTGAGCAGGGCCCTTCCGCGGCCCGGCACCAGTTTCTCCGCCCCCAGGGCCCTCACGGCGGCCAGCGTCGCCGGCCAATCGGTGAAATGGGCGTCGCCGCAATAGGGAGTGGCGCCGAATTCGACCACGTCGCCGGAATACAGCACCTTTTCCTTGGGCAGCCAGACCACCGTATCGCCGGCGGTGTGGGAGCGGCCGATATGGATGATCTGCACCTCCCGCCTGCCCATCCACAGCGTCATTTTCTTATGGAAGGTGAGGGCGGGCCAGGTCAGGCCAGGGATGCTCTCCTTGCCGCGGAACAGGCGCGGGAAGCGGCCGATCTCGCTGTCCATATCCTGCTGGCCGCGCTCCACGATCATGCCGCGGGTGACGTCGGAGGCGATGATCTGCGCCTGCCCGTAAGCCGACGCGCCGAGCACGCGCACCGCGTGGTAATGGCTCAGCACCACATGGCGGACCGGCTTGTCGGTGACCGTGCGGATGCGCGCGATCACGTCCTGCGCCATGGTCGGCGTCGCCTGCGCATCGACGACCAGCACGCTGTCATCGCCGATCACGATGCCGGAATTGGGATCGCCCTCGGCGGTATAGCCGTAGAGGCCGGGACCCAGTTCGTCGAACGAGATGGTCTTGTCGGCGAGATCCTTGGTACTGGCGAAGCCGGACATGCGATGGTTCCTCGTGGTTTCGGGGGGTGTCGGTCTCTCAGGCTTTGACCAGGGGACAGACGGAGTCGGAAAGCGGCCGGTAAGCATCGTCGCCGCGCACGGTCTGCACGATTTCCAGATAGTCCCAGGGCTTCTTCGACTCGGATGGCGCCTTGACCCGCGCCAGGTACATGTCGCGCACCACGCGCCCATCCTTGCGCAGCACGGCGCCCTTGGTGAACATGTCGGTGACGGGAAGCTCGCGCATCTTCTCCATGATGGCGCTGGAATTGGTGGTGCCGGCCGCCTTCACCGCCTTGAGATAATGCCGCACCGCGCCATAGGCTCCCGTCTGCAGCATGGTCGGCATCATCCCGATCTCCTTCAGATAACCCTGCGACCAGGCAACCGTCTCCGGCGTCATATCCCAGTAGTCGGAGACCGTCATATAGGCGCCCTGCGCCACCTGAAGCCCCGCCGCATGGATGTCCGTCAGAAACATCGACAGGCCGGCGATGCGCGTGCCGCCACGCGACAGGCCGAACTCGGCCGCCTGCTTCAGGCAGTTCGTACAATCCGTGCCGGTGTTCGCGAAGGCGATCACCTCGGCGCCCGATCCCTGCGCCTGCAGCAGCAGCGATGAGAAATCCATGGTGCCGGACGGGTGCGCCACACTGCCCAGCACCTTGCCGCCCGCCTGCTGGACGAAGGTCGTGGTATCGGCCTGGAGCTGCTTGCCATAGGCGTAGTCGGCCGTGATGAAAAACCAGGTCTTGGCGCCCTGCGCCGTCACCGCGCGCGCCATCACCTTGCCCAGGGCGTAGCTGTCATAGGTGAACTGCGCCGTGCGGTCGTTGCAACGGCTGTTGGTGATCTCGCTCGATCCCGGGCCGGTCATCAGCGCGATGCGATCATTCTGCTTTGCGAGCTCGCCGACGCCCAGCGCGATCGCGGAGTTTTCCAGATCGGTGATCGCATGCACGCCCTCCTGATCGAACCAGCGCCGCGCGATGCCGAGGCCGATATCGGGAACCATCTGGTGGTCGCCGACCAGCACCTCGATCTTCCGCCCGGCAACCTCGCCGCCGACCTCCCGCACCGCCGCCTTGGCGGCGTAGACGGAGCCGGGACCGCCATTGTCCCGTCCCCAGCTCGACATATCGGTAAGCACGCCGATGCGCACCGGTCCGGTGTCCAGCCTGCTCTGGGCCGCGGCGGGGTGGATACCCGGCATGGCGAATAGCGACGCGGCGGCGGCGGTCTTCAGCGCCGTCCGGCGGGTGAATGCGGTCATCCTGGGTCCCTCCCCCTTGTGGCCGGTTGCGTCCGACCTTGTCCCGCAATGTAGTTAAATACGAATTCGTTCGCAACTGGCGAATCGGTACCGACGCAATGCCAGGTGCTCGCCCATCGCGGCCCGCCCCGGTCCCGACGTCCGGACTGTTAGGGAAGCCTGGGTCCTGTTAGGTAAGCCTGGATCTTAGATAAGCCTGGGTCTTAGCGGAAAGGGTGGGGGACGGATGGGGCTCGAAGGCAGGGGTGTTCAATCCATCGAGGTCGGCGGGCGGTTGCTGGCGGCGCTGGTAGAGGCGGCGCAGCCGACCATGCTGCGGGACCTGGCATCGCGGGCGAAAATGGCGCCGGCGCAGGCGCACGCCTATCTCGTCAGCTTCCGCAAGCTCGGCATCGTGGACCAAGACCCCGCCAGCGGCCGCTATTTGCTCGGCCCTTATGCCTTGCAACTCGGCCTGGCGCGGATGCGCAGCTTCGACCCGCTGCGCATGGCGGCCGTGGCGACGACCGAACTGGCGGCGGAGATGGGGCTGATGACCACCGTTTCCGTCTGGGGTACCCATGGGCCGACGATCATCCAGGTGCAGGAGGCGGCCCAGCCGGTGCATGTGAACCTGCGCGCCGGCGCCGTCTTCACCATCACCGGCACGGCGACCGGCCATCTCTTCGCCGCCTTCCTGCCCGACGCGATCGTCCGGCCTTTGGTGCGGGCGGAGCTGAAGGCGGGTGGCGCCGAGCGCCAGATCGGCCTGCCCACCTCGATGCCCGCTCTGGAGCTTACGGTCGCGGATATCCGGCGGCTGGGTTACGCGACGACGCAGGGCATTCCGGTGCCGGGCGTCAATGCGGTCAGCGTCCCGGTGTTCGACTATACTGGCCAGCTTCAATTCGCCGTCACGGTCATCGGCCATGCCGGCGTGCTGGCTGTCGACCCCGATAGCGCGCAGGTGGCGCAGGTCGACCGCTTCGGCCGCCGCCTGTCGGCGGAACTCGGCTTCGACCCGGATCGCGAGGCCGGCGCGACCGCCCGCGCCAAGTGACGCCCGTTCCGAAGGGTGCCGAGCGGGGATCGAATTTGTCCCTTGCGAACGAATTCGTTTTATGATCTGGCTAAATACCGCTCGGGATGGTTCTCGTCCCCCTGCGCAAAGCCCCGATCGAGAGGGCCCGGAGGAAAAATCCCATGCTCCTCGCCGATCGCATCGCCCTCGTGACCGGTGCCGGGCAGGGCAACGGTGCCGCCATCGCGCTGGGGCTGGCCCGGGAAGGCGCGCGGCTTATCGTCACCGACCTGGATGGGGAGGCCGCCTCCCGCACCGCCGATGCCATCCGCGCTGCAGGCGGGACGGCGTGGACCTATCGGCTCGATGTGACCGATGCGCAGGCCTGCCGGGACGTGGCCGGGCGTGTCGCGGCGGAGGCCGGTGCCCTCTCCCTCGTGGTGAACAACGCCGGCATCTGTCCGCGCCATTCGATCGACAGCGATGACCTGCCGCGTCTTTGGCAGGCGGCGCTGGACGTGAACCTGACCGGCGCGCTGAACGTCTCCGCCGCTTGCCTGCCGGCGCTGCGGGCGACGAAAGGCGCGATCGTCAACATCGCCTCGATCGCATCCTTCGTTTCGACAGGCACGTCGGTCAGCTATCCGGTCTCCAAGGCCGGCCTGCGCGCTTTGACCCAGAGCATGGCGCATGAGCTGGCGAAGGACGGCGTGCGCGTCAACGCGATCGCCCCCGGCACTTTCGCCACCGCGATGACCGAGGCCACGCGCTTGAACCCGGAACGGTCCGAACGGTTTTTGCAGCGCATCCCCATGGGCCGCTATGGCGAGCCCGACGAGTTGGTCGGTCCGGTGGTCTTCCTCGCCTCCGCCATGGCCAGCTATGTCACCGGGACGACGCTCGTCGTCGATGGCGGCTACCTGGCCCTTTGAGGGATGCCGAGGCGAATCTTTACATCCGCGATCCCGGGATCTATTCATAGCTAATCAATTCGCGTTAGACGAATAAGCGCGGATGATGGCGCTGCTCGGAAGAACGCCTCGGGAAGGAAGCCGTGGGATGTCCAAGATGGTCGAATGCGACGTGTTGGTGGTCGGTTCCGGCGCCGGCGGCCTCGCGGTCGCGGTCTGCGCCGCGGCACGGGGGCTGGACGTCATCCTGGCGGAGAAGACGCCGTGGGTCGGCGGCACCACCGCGCTGTCCGGTGGCTTCATGTGGGTGCCGAACAACCCGATCTCCCGCCGTGACGGCATCGAGGATACCGTGGAGGCGGCGCGCACCTATCTGCGCCACGAGGCCGGCAACCATTTCAATCCCGCCTGCGTCGACGCCTTCCTGGATGCGGGTCCCGCCGCGATCGAGTTCTTCGACACCCAGACCCAGCTACAGTTCGAGCCGGCCTCCGCCTTCTCGGATTACCACCCGACGGCGCCGGGCGGCCGGTCCGGCGGGCGCTCCATCAAGGCCAAGCCCTATCGTGCCCAGGGCTTGGGCAAGGAGCTGAAGCGGTTGCGGCCCCCCTTGCCGGAACTGACTTTCGCCGGGCTGATGATCGGCTCCGGGCCGGAGCTGAAGCACTTCTTCAACGTGACCCGCTCACTGACCTCGGCCGGCTATGTGGTGGGGCGGCTCGCCGCGCATGCGCGCGACCTCCTCCTCCACGGCCGCGGTATGCTGCTGACCAACGGCAACGCCCTGGCCGCCCGGCTCTTCCGCAGCGCGCTGGACCTTGGGGTGAAGGTCTGGACCGAGGCGCCTGCCCTGCGGCTGGAACGTGCGGCCGACGGCGCGGTCCAGGGCGCCATGCTGGGGGCGAAGGACGGCGCGGTCACGGTCCGCGCCCGTCGTGGCGTGGTGCTGGCGGCCGGTGGTTTCCCGCAGGACAAGGCGCGGCGGCGCGCCCTGTTCCCGCATGATTCGGACAATGCCGGCCACCACTCGCCGGCGCCGGCGACCAATACCGGCGACGGGCTGCGCCTGGGCGAGAGCGTGTCCGCGGTGGTGGAGCAGGGCTATCCCAATGCCGCCGCCTGGGTTCCCGTCTCCCGCGTACCGCGCAAGGGCGGCGGCTGGGGCGTGTTCCCGCATTTCATCGACCGCGCCAAGCCCGGGCTGATCGCCGTGCTGCCGAATGGCCGACGCTTCGTCAACGAGGCGAATTCCTATCACGATTTCATTCAGGCGCTGTTCGCCGCCACCCCGCGCGGCCAGGCGGCGCGTGCCTTCCTGGTCGTGGACAAGCCTTTCCTGCGCCGTTTCGGCCTGGGCTTCGTCAAGCCCTTTCCGGTGCCGATCGGACCGAATCTCCGTTCCGGCTATCTCAAGCAGGGCCGCACGGCCACGGCGCTGGCGGCGGCGGCCGGCATCGACCCGGCGGGACTCCAGGCGACCATCACCGCCTGGAACAAGGATATGGAGACCGGCGAGGACCGGCAATTCGGCAAGGGTTCGACCGCCTATAACCGATTCAACGGCGATCCCGATTGCAAGCCCAACCCCTGCCTCGCCCCGATTGCCGCCGCCGGGCCGCTCTACGCGGTGGAGGTTGTCGTCGGCGATCTCGGCACCTTCGCCGGGCTGAAGACGGATGGCGACGCCCGGGTGCTGGACCCGTCCGGCGCGCCGATCCCCGGCCTCTATGCCACCGGCAACGACATGGCCAGCATCATGGGCGGCAATTATCCCGGCGGCGGAATCACCCTCGGCCCGGCGCTGACCTTCGGCTATATCGCGGCGCGCCACCTCGCTCGTCAGGCAGGGTGAAAGCCTACGCCGGTGCCCGGTTCGACAGGCCGCCATCGATGGTCATGATCGTGCCGGTCGTATAGCCCGACCGATCCGAGGCCAGGAACACAACCGCCGCCGCGATCTCCTGTGGTGTCGCCGCCCGGCCGAAGGGCAGCGGTCTAACCAGTTCGGCCCAGCGCTCCGCATCGCCGAATTCGTCGCTCGCCCGCTTGCGCAGCATAGTCACCATACGGTCGGTCGAAACCGGGCCGGGGCTCACCCCGACGACCCGCACCCCGGACGCCGGCGACGCGGCACCCAGCGCCCGGGTCAGGGCGTAGAGCGCCGCGTTGCCGGCGCCGCCCGCGATATAGCCCGCCACCGGCCGCTCCCCGGCGCTGCCGATGACGTTAACGATCACCCCTTTGCCGCGCCCGGCCATCGCCGCCATATAGCGCCGCGTCAGGTTGATATAACCGAACACCTTCAGATCCCAGGCGGCGCGCCAGGTCGCCTCGTCGATATCGGCGAGCGAGCCCGCCGGGATCGCGCCTGCGTTGTTGACCAGCACGTCGATCTCGCCATGCCGGTCGGCCAGTTGGTCGATGGCGCCGGATTGCGACAAGTCCAGCGCCTCGACCGTCACTGCCACCTGATGGCGCCGGGCGATCTCCTGCCGCGCGGCGGCCAGCGCCTCGACCGAGCGCGAGACCAGCACCAGATCGGCGCCCTCGGCAGCGAACTCTTGGGCGACCGCCAGGCCGATGCCCTTGGAGGCGCCGGTCACCAGCACGCGCCGGCCGGAAAGTCCTAAATCCATGGCGCCGATCCTCCGGATGGTTTGGCGATGGTGCCACGCTAGCAGCCGTGACATCGCGCGTGCCAGTCAAGAACCGACAGTCAAGAAGCGCCGTCGGGCGGATAAGACTGCAACGCTGCGGCCTCGCGGCGCATCGCCGCCAGCAGGTTCTCGGTCGGCGGCGCCGGTGTCCGCCCGATCCGGGTGACAACTCCCATGGAACGCCGCATCACCGGCCGCTCCAGCCGCCGCCACACCAGCGGGGCCGGCCCCAACAAAGGCAGCGTCAGCCAGGGAAGGGCGGTAATGCCCAGGCCAGCCGCCACCAGATGCCCCGTGGTACCGAGGAAGCTGCATTCATAGAGCGCCGGCACTGCCAGACCGGCCTGCAAGAAGGCGGCATCGGTCATTCGCCGTACGCTGCTGGCCGCCGCCATCGCCACGAAGGGCCGGCTCCGGAACACCGTCCAATCGACCACGCCGCTGCTGGCAAGCGGATCGTCCGCTCGGCACACCATGCCGAACGTGTCCTCCAGCAAGGGCTGATAGGTCAGGCGATCATCCAGCGTCGCCTGGACCGTCAGACCCAGATCGGCACGGCCCGCGGCGACCGCCTCGATCACCGATTCCGCCAGGCCGTCCTGGATGGCGACCGCGACATCCGGGTAGCCGGCCTGGAACCGGGCCACCGCGGGCGCCAGCAGCACGGCCGCCAGCGAAGGCAACGTCGCCACCACCACGCGCCCGCGGCGCCCGGCGATGAACTCCGCCAACTCGCCATAGGCGCCGCTGAATTCACCCAGCATGCGTTCGGCGATCGGGCGCAGGGCCAGGCCGGTCGGGGTCAGCATGACATTGCGCGTGTCCCGGTCGAACAGCCGCGCACCCAGCATCGCCTCCATCTGCTGGATCGTTCGGCTCAGCGCCGGTTGCGATAGGCCCAGCGCCCGTCCGCTTTGGGTGAAACTGCCGGTCTCCGACACGCGCAGGAAGCAGGCGAGATGCTGCAAGGTCAAATTGATGCTCATACCGCATAGATTTATACGAAATCTATCGTTGTTGCATGGCTCTCGGCCACGGATAGTTACCGCAACGCTGGGTTGGGCCATGGCCTGACAAACCAAGTTTCGGCTCGAAGCCGAACAGGATAGGGACGGAAGAATGTTAGCGATCATTGGCGCCCTCACTGTGCTCGTGCTCCTCGCGGTGATCATGCTCAATTTGCTGTCGCCGCTGGTGGCGCTGATCGCGGTGCCGGTCGTCGCGGCCCTGGTCGCCGGGTTCGGCCTCGGGACCAGCAAATTCATCCTCACCGGGATCTCCGGCATCGCCCCCGTCGCCGGCATGTTCGTCTTCGCCATCCTGTATTTCGGGGTCATGACCGATGCCGGCATGCTGGACCCGATCATCGCCCGCATCCTCAGGACGGTCGGCAGCCGGCCGACCCGGATCGTCATGGGTTCGGCCCTGCTGGCGCTGCTGATCCATCTAGACGGGTCGGGTGCCGTCTGTTTCCTGGTCACCATCCCGGCCATGCTGCCGCTTTACGAGAAGCTGGGGATGGACCGCCGCATCCTGGCCTGCGTCGCTTCGATGGCCGCCGGGGTGAATTTCCTGCCCTGGACCGGCCCCACCCTGCGCGCTTCGGCGGTGCTGAAGATCCCCGTCACCGAAATCTTCGCCCCGATGATCGGCGTGCAGGTCGTCGGCCTGGTCTATGTCTTCGCCGTGGCCTGGCTGCTCGGCCGGCGAGAGGAAAAGCGGCTGGGCCTGACCGGCAGCGGCGGCGCCACGGTGGTCTTCGTGCCCTCGTTGACCGAAGGGGAGATCGCCCTGCGCCGTCCCAAGCTGTTCTGGGCTAACCTGCTGCTCACGATCTTCATCATGGCGGTGATGATCGGCGGCTGGGTCGATCCCGTCGTCATGTTCATGCTAGGCACCGTCGTCGCTCTCAGCCTCAACTATCCCAACGTCGTCGCCCAACGGGCGCGCATCGACGCGCATGCGAAGGCGGCGTTGCTGATGGCCGGTATCCTGCTCGCGGCCGGCGCCTTCACCGGCATCATGACCGGCACCGGCATGCTCAAGGCGATGGCGCAGGCCGCCGTCGGCTATGTACCGACCAGCGCCGGCGGACATATCCCCTTCGTCCTTGGCCTTATCTCCATGCCGCTTTCCCTGCTGTTCGACCCCGATTCCTATTATTTCGGTGTCATGCCCGTCGTCGCCGAGGTGGTCCATACGCTGGGCGGCCAGACCATCCAGGTCGCCCAGGCCTCTTTGGTCGGCCAGATGACCACCGGCTTCCCGGTCAGCCCGCTGACCCCGGCGACCTTCCTGGTAGTCGGCCTAGCCGGCATCGAGCTCAGCGCCCATCAGCGCTACACCATCCCCTGGCTGCTCGGTGCCTCGGTGCTGATGACGATCGCCTGCGTCGTCTTCGGGGTGTTCCCGCTGTGACGGTGGTGCGGATCGGTGCGGGCGCCGGTTATTCGGGCGATCGCATCGAGCCGGCGCTGGAACTCGCCGAGCACGGCGCGCTCGACTATCTGGTGTTCGAATGCCTGGCCGAACGCACCATCGCCCTGGCGCAGCAGGCGCGGCTCCGGGATCCGGAGGCCGGCTTCGATCCGCTGCTCGGCGATCGGCTGCGTGCCGTGCTGCGCACCTGCGCTGAACGCAAGATCCGCATCATCACCAATATGGGTGCCGCCAACCCGCTCGCAGCCGCACGGGAGACGGCGCGGATCGCCCGTGTCCTGAACCTGGGCGGGCTGCGCATCGCCGCCGTCACCGGCGATGACGTCACGGACCTGGTGCGGCGTGCCGACTTGCCGCTGATCGAGGCCCAGGGCCGAGTCGCCGATGTTGCCGGCCGCATGGTCTCGGCCAATGCCTATCTGGGCGCCGGTCCGATCGTGACGGCGCTGGCTGGCGGGGCGGATGTCGTCATCACCGGCCGGGTCGGCGATCCGGCGATGTTCCTCGCCCCGCTGATCCATGAATTCGGCTGGTCGATGGACGATTGGCCACGGCTTGGTGCCGGCACGCTGGTCGGTCATCTGCTGGAATGCGCCGGACAGATCACCGGCGGCTATTTCGCCGATCCCGGCTACAAGGACGTGGCGGATCTGGCCCGGCTCGGCTTTCCGCTGGCGGAGGTGGCGCCGGACGGCTCCGCCGTCATCACCAAGGTGGCCGGCTCCGGCGGCCAGGTCAGCCTAGCCACCTGCAAGGAACAATTGCTCTACGAGGTGCACGATCCCGCCCGCTATCTGCAGCCGGATGTGGTGGCGGATTTCAGCGGCGTGCGCTTGGCACCAGACGGGCCCGACCGGGTGCGGGTCGCCGGCGCCACCGGGACGCCGCGCAGCGGGCTGCTGAAGGTTTCGATCGGTTATATCGACAGCCATATCGGCGAGGGCCAGATATCCTATGCCGGGCCGGGCGCGCTTGCCCGGGCCAAGCTGGCGCTGCGCATCGTCGAGGAACGGCTGAAGCTGACTGGGGTGCGGACCAGCGAGTTGCGCCTGGACCTGATCGGCGTCGACGCGCTGCATCGCGGCCCGAACCTAGGCAAAGGGCCGGAACCCGCGGAGGTGCGCATCCGCGTCACCGGCCGCGCCGACTCCCTGGCGGAGGCTACCCGGATCGGCAACGAGGTTGAGACGCTCTACACCAATGGCCCGGCAGGCGGCGGGGGTGCCTGGAAATCCGCCCGCGAGGTCGTCGCCGTCGTCTCCACCCTGATCCCGGAAGACCAGGTCCGTCCGGCCGTCACCTACGAGGTGGTCTGATGAAGCTGCGCGAACTGGCCCATGCCCGGACGGGCGACAAGGGCGATGTATCCAACATCTCGGTTATCGCCTTCGAGCCGGGTGACTACGCCTTCCTCGTCGAGCATGTGACCGCCGAGCGGGTGCGGAACCATCTGGCGGACGCGGTCAAGGGCGAGGTGGTGCGCTACGAGCTGCCGGGCCTGGGTGCGCTGAACTTCGTGCTCCAGCAGGCGCTCGGCGGCGGCGTTACACGGTCCCTGCTGCTCGACCCGCATGGCAAGTCGCTGTCCTCCTCCCTGCTGGAGCTGGAAGTGCCTGATCGTCAGGGATCGGATCGTTAGAGGGAACGACATCTTATGAATGCCCGCTTCACCATGAATGCCCGTCTCACCGCCGCCGTCCTCGCCATGACGATCTCCCTATCTGCCGGCCATGCAGCCGATGCGCCTCCCGCCTGGCTGCGCCTCGGCCCGCATACCGTCTATGATGGACGTACGGACGATTTGGTGACGGGCGGTCTCGGTGCGGCGGGCATGTTGCAGGGTCCGCCTGGCTTTGCCGATTCCGAGCATCCCACGGCGCCGGAATTGCGGCGGGCCTCGCTGTATACGCGGGGCAGTGCCGGCCAGGGCTTTGGCCGCTTGTTCGGGCCGGATGTGGACTCGCGGACCGGCCAAAAGCTGTTGGATGAGGCGCGCGTTGCTGGCGAGGAATATCTTGCTTACGACGTCGGCGATGGTGGGGTGAAGCGGGCGGCGCTGCTCTTGCAACTGCCGGCCAATCTGTCCGCCGATCGGCGCTGTATAGTGGCCACGCCAGTCAGCGGGTCGGCCAGCCTCTACCGCGACGTCGTCGATTTCGGCTTCTGGGGCCTGCGCCATGGCTGCGCCGTGGTCTACACCGACAAGGGGCACGGTAATGGCTTCCACATTCTGGAGACGGATCAGGTCGAAACCCTGGATGGGCGGATGGTGCCGGCGGCGCAGGCCGGTGATGACGCGCATTTCCGCGCGGATATGGACGCTGTCGCGCGGCAGCGTTTCCTGGCCGACTGGCCGCACCGCATCGCGTTCAAGGCCGCCCACTCCAAGCGGAATCCTGAGACCGAATGGGGCGACGACGTGCTGCGGGCCGTGCGCTTCGCCTTCTGGCAGATGGCGCAGCGGGATCCCGGCTTCACGCGGGCGAACACATTGGTCATCGTCACCGGCAGCTCGAATGGCGGCGGTGCCGCCCTCTATGCGGGCGAACATGACGCGGACCATCTGGTGGACGGCATCGTCGCCCGCGAACCGCAGGTGCAGTTGCGTCCGGATGATCGGGTCTCAGTTACACGGGGCAGCGTCACGCGCACCGGCAGCGGGCGCACGCTGCTGGACTATTTCACCTTCGGTAATCTGTATCAGCCCTGCGCCGTCCTGGCGGTTCCCGGCATCCCGCTGCGGGAGCGGATAGACTTCGCCGCCAACCGCTGCGCATCGCTGCGCGCCAAAGGTCTTTTGAACGCGGATGATACGGACGGTCAGGCACGTGAGGCGCTCGACCGCATGCACGCCTACGGATGGGACGCCGAAACCGACATAGGTCACGCCTTCGGCTACTTCGTCGCCCCCGACGCGACGGCGACTAAATACATTAACGATCACGGCCGTTTCGATGTTCAAGACCGCATATGCGGCTACAGCTATGCCGCTGTGGATGCCGAGGGCCGTCCCGTCAGCTTGCGGCTGGACGAGCAGGCGCGCAACTTCGCCATAGCGCCTGGCGGCGCGCCAGCCGGCAGCATCGATGTGATCAACGACCTCGATCCCTCCGGCCCGCGGCGCAACTGGGTATCCGCCTCCCCCAGTTCGGGGGTGCAGGACTACAACCTCGACGGTGCCCTGTGCCTGCGGGATTTGGTGACCGGGCAATCCGCCGCCGCCAGACGGGTGCAAGCGGGGGTCACGGAGTTCCTTGCGACGGGCGCGCTACACGGACTTCCCACGTTGATCGTCCATGGCCGCAGCGACGACCGGGTGCCGGTCAGCTTCAGCTCACGGCCCTATCTCGGGCTGAACGCGCTGCAGGACGGGGAGCGCAGTCAGCTGCGCTACATCGAGGTGACGAATGCCGAGCATTTCAGCACGGACCTTCCTGGCTTCGACACCCGCATGCTTCCCCTGACCTACTACCATCTTCAGGCGCTGGACCTGATGTGGGCGCATCTGACCGCGCAGGTGCCGCTGCCTGGCAGCCAGGTGATTCGTACCATACCGCGCGGTGGTGAGCCGGGGCACGCCCCGGCCCTGCAGGCCGGATCTCTACCACAGATCGTGTCACAGCCGCCTCCGCTCAACCGGATCGACGTGCTGCAGGGCCATGTGATCCTGCCTGATTAGACCTGGTCCAAATCCTGGCCGGCACCGCTGCTCGGCTCACCCCATGGGCCTCACGTCATCAGCGTGCGCATTGCCCGGTCCAACCCGTCGAGCGTCAGCGGGAACATGCGGCCCTCCATCAGCTGATGGACCATGCCGACCGATTGGGTGCCGCCCCAATACCGCTCGGGCAGCGGGTTCAGCCAGGCGGCTTTCGGGTAGGTCGCGATCAGCCGGCCCAGGGTCGCGGCACCCGGCTCGGCGTTCCAATGATCGACGCCGCCGCCCGGCTGGACCAGCTCATAGGGGCTCATGCTGGCATCGCCGACCAGGATCAGCTTGTAGCTCGACCCATAGGTGTTCAGCACCTGATCGAGCGGCACGCGGTCGGTCCGCCGCATCCGGGCATCGCGCCACAGCGCGTCATAGACGCAGTTGTGGAAATAGAACTGCTCCAGATGCTTGAACTCGGTCCGGGCCGCCGAGAACAGCTCCTCGCACAGCCGCACATGGTCGTCCATCGAGCCACCGATATCGAGGCAGAGCAGCACTTTGACCGAGTTGTGACGCTCCGGCACGAAGCGCAGATCGAGCCAGCCGGCATTCTGCGCGGTCGAGCCGATGGTGCCCGGCAGGTCGAGTTCGGTCGCGGCCCCTTCCCGCGCGAACCGGCGCAGGCGGCGCAGCGCCACCTTCATGCCGCGCGTGCCCAGCTCCACATCGCCGTCGAGGTTCTTGAATTCCCGCTTGTCCCAGACCTTGACGGCGCGCCGGTTGCGGCTGGTCTCCTGGCCGATGCGCACGCCTTCCGGGTTGTAGCCATAGGCGCCGAACGGCGAGGTGCCCGCCGTGCCGACCCATTTGCTGCCGCCCTGGTGCCGGCCCTGCTGCTCCGCCAGGCGCTGGCGTAGCGTCTCCATCAGCTTGTCCCAGCCGCCCAGCGCCGCGATCTGCGCCTTTTCCTCCTCGGTCAGGTGCTTCTCGGCCAGCTTGCGCAGCCATTCCTCGGGCAATTCCACGCTGGGTGTGCCGTCCGCCTCGGCTTCCGGCCCTTCGATGCCCTTAAAGCAGGTGCCGAACACCCGGTCGAACCGGTCGATATGCCGCTCGTCCTTCACCAGCGTCGCGCGGGCCAGATAGTAGAATCGCTCGACGTCGAACTCGGCGAGGCCGGCCGCGACCGCCTCCTGCAGCATCAGGAATTCGGTCAGCGAGACCGGGATGCGAGCCGCGCGCAGGGCCAGGAAGAAGTCGATGAACACTGGTGTCGGCCTCCGCCGCGCTTAACGCCGCTCCCGGCGGTTGAGGAAGGCCAGGCGTTCGAACAGGTGGACGTCCTGTTCGTTCTTCAGCAGCGCGCCGTGCAAGGGTGGGATCAGCTTGCCCGGATCGCGCTCGCGCAGCACCTCGGGCGTCACATCCTCGACCATCAGCAGCTTCAGCCAGTCGAGCAGCTCCGAAGTCGACGGCTTTTTCTTGAGGCCGGGCGTATCGCGCACCTCGTAGAACACGCTCAGCGCCTCGTGCACCAGGGCGTGCTTGATGCCGGGAAAATGCACCTCGACGATCCGCTCCATCGTCTGGCGATCCGGGAACTGGATGTAATGAAAGAAGCAGCGCCGCAGGAAGGCGTCCGGCAGCTCCTTTTCGTTGTTCGAGGTGATCAGGATGACCGGGCGTTGCTTGGCGCGGATCGTCTGGCGCGTCTCGTAGACGTAGAACTCCATCCGGTCGAGTTCGAGCAGCAGGTCGTTCGGAAACTCGATATCCGCCTTGTCGATCTCGTCGATCAGCAGGACGGGCGTCTGTTCGGCCTCGAACGCCTCCCACAGCTTGCCGCGCACGATGTAGTTGCCGATGTCGTTGACCTTGGCATCGCCCAGCTGGCTGTCGCGCAGGCGGGACACCGCGTCGTACTCGTACAGCCCTTGCTGCGCCTTGGTGGTCGATTTGATGTGCCACGGAATCAACGGCCGGCCGAGGGCGGCCGCGACCTCCTGGGCCAGGATGGTCTTGCCGGTGCCGGGTTCGCCCTTGATCAGCAGCGGCCGCTCCAACGCCACCGCGGCGTTCACCGCGAGCTTCAGATCCTCGGTTGCGACATAGCTCTCGGTTCCGGTGAATTTCGCCATGGGATCGGGGTCTCCAAAAGAACGGCACGGTTCAGGCTAAGTGGTTTAGCGAGGCGCGCCAAGGTGGGCTCCCTAAAGCAGCCGGGAACGATCGATCGTCACGGCCATGCGCGGCCGTCGGTGAAACGGCAGCGCCAATAGCTGGGCCAGCAGCACGCCCACGACAAGTCCCGCGAGCCCCCAGAGGATCGCCGCGCCCGTCAGGGCGATGCCGGCGTCATAGGTCGCGAGTGCGGTTGCCACGACGGGGGAGCGCCAGCCCTCCGGGCCGGTAGTGATCGCCCAGGCGGTGGCGATCGGCCGCGTGATCGGCGAGGCCGCCTGGGCCGCCGCCAGGATGGCCGCGTGGCTGTCGCGCCGATCGAGGTCGCGGCTCAGGGTCGCGGCGTTGGACGGCTCGCGCGTCGCCAGCCCGGCGACCGTCTCGCGGTCCGACCCGACGAGGTCGTAGGTGGTGCGGCCGGATTGCAGCCGGTCGGCGACGCTGCGATCCAGTTCGCCCGCCGCCTGTTGCAAACCGGCCAGATAATGCTGCGTGAAGGCTGGCACCTGCATCGCCAGCACCGCGCCGCCCAGCCCAAGCGCCAGGGCGAGCGAGGTCGAAAGCCACCGGCCGAGCAATCCCATGATGGCTGTATCTCCCGTCGCCAGTCCGTACCCAGAGCCCGTACCAGGGCGTCCTAACGCGCTCATACCAGCATGGTTGTGACTTTTTTGCCAAGTACGTGGCCCGATTGTCGCCGATGACGGTCATCCGGGTTGGAACCGGGCACCGGTGTCGCGTAAGTTTTTCCTCGGCAAATGCCTCCGCACCTTGCATCCGGCGGGCTGTCTCGGGTGCTGCGCCAGAAATCGCCTTGGCTGATGGAAGTCTATCTGCCGATCGCTCAGGTTTCGCTGGATGTGTTCGTCCTGCTCGGGCTCGGTGCGGCTGTGGGGTTCTTATCCGGCGTGTTCGGCGTCGGCGGCGGGTTTCTGCTGACCCCCCTGCTGATCTTCATCGGCGTGCCCCAGGCGGTCGCCGTGTCCTCCTCGGCCAATCAACTGGTCGGCGCGTCGGTGACCGGTGTGCTCGGTCATTGGCGGCGCGGCAACGTCGATTTCAAGATGGGTTTCGTGTTGGTCGTCGGCGGCTTTTTCGGCTCGCTGCTCGGCGTCTGGCTGTTCAGCGTGCTGAAGCGCCTTGGCCAGATCGATCTGATGATCTCGCTCAGCTATGTGTTGCTGTTGGGTTCGCTGGGCGGGCTCATGCTGGTCGAAAGCGTCCGGGCGGTGCTGCGGCTGCGCCGGGCGGGCGGCGTGCGCCGGCGGTTGCATCAGCATACTTGGTTCCACGGCTTGCCGTTCAAGATGCGGTTTCGCCGATCGAAGCTGTACATCTCGGCGCTGCTGCCCCTTACCCTCGGCTTCGGCATCGGCATCCTGTCGTCGTTGATGGGCGTCGGCGGCGGTTTCATCATCGTGCCGGCGATGATCTATATCCTGGGCATGCCGACCAACGTCGTTCCCGGCACCTCGTTGTTCCAGACGATCTTCATCTCGGCCAGCGTCACGATCCTGCAGGCGATCACCAACCAGACGGTCGACGCGCTGCTGGCCATGTTGCTGCTGATCGGTGCCGTCGTCGGGGTGCAGTACGGCGCTCGGTTCGGGGCTCGGCTGCGCGGCGAATACCTGCGCGTCCTCTTGGCGCTGATCATCCTGGCGGTCGGCGCCAAGCTGCTGGTCGACCTCACCGTGCCGCCGGGTGATGTCTATTCGGTGGCGCCGAAGCTACCGTGACCTCTCTAAATCCCCTGGCCCGAAACAGGCGCTTGCCGCTGCGCCATCTCGCGTTCGCGGTGCTGTTGCTCGCAACCCTGATCGGCGGCCGGCCGGCGGCGGCGCAGGGCCTCGTGGCCGATCTCACCAGCCACCTCATTGCGATCACCACCGGCTTTACCGGCAGCAGCGTGGTGCTGTTCGGCACGGTTGAGGGCGGCGGCGACATCGTGGTTCTGGTGCGCGGACCCGAACGGGACACGGTGGTGCGCCGCAAGAGCCGCGTCGCGGGCATCTATCTCAATACCCGCGGCATCACCTTCACCGACGTGCCGGGATTTTACGCGGTGCTCAGCACCAGGCCGCTCGACCAATTGGCGCCGCTGGCGCTGCGCCAGCAGCATGAATTGGGTGTCGAGAACCTCAAATTGGTGCCGGCGCCGATCGATGCCCGGGCATCGCCCGAACAGCTCGGCCTGTTTCGCGCGGCATTGATCCGTGGTCAGCAAGGCGCCGGCTTGTTCTCCGGTACCCTCGGGCGGGTGAATTTCCTCGGCGACAAGCTGTTCCGGGCGACCCTGGATTTCCCTGCGACGGTGCCGGTCGGCACCTATCTGGTTCAGGTCTACCAACTGCGCAACGGCGACATCGTCAGCGCGCAAACCACGCCGCTGGTCATCTCGCAATCCGGGCTGGAGGCGGAGGTGAATGATTTCGCCGAGCGGCGGGCGCTGCTCTATGGCATAATCGCCGTGTTTGTCGCCGCGATGGCCGGATGGGGTGCCAGTTTGTTGTTCCGGAATGCCTGATCAATGGCCGATGAGCCGATAGCCGGCCAGCCCCTGTCCGGTCAGCCTGTGTCCAGTCAGCCCGCGGGAGATAAGACGGCTGCCGACGCCTCGCCCGTTCGTGTGTTTCTCGTCGTGATCGACGAAACGGCCGAGATGCGGGTGGCGCTGCGCTACGCGGCCTTGCGGGCGCGGCACACCGCCGGCCGTGTCGCCTTGCTTCACGTCATCGAGCAGACCGACATCCAGCAATGGATGGCGCTCGAGACCCTGATGCGGGAGGAGCGGCGCGAGACGGCGGAGCAGCTGATGGAACAACTCGCCGCCCAGGTCGTCGAGCTGCAGGGGGCCTTGCCCGTCGTGCACATCCGCGAGGGCAATCTGCGCGACGAATTGCTCGCCCTGATCAACGAGGACCCGACCATCTCGATCCTGATCCTCGCCGCGGGCACCGGTCCGGATGGGCCCGGTCCGCTGGTCGGCGCCATCGGCAAGCTGATCGCCCGGTTGAGCGTCCCCGTGACCATCGTGCCGGGCACGCTGACCGACGCGCAGATCGACGCGCTGTCCTAGGGACCTCCGCCGGGGTGTTGTTTAGAGGGGAAGTGCCCCCGCGACGATCACGGCCGGACCAGTTTGGCGTGAGGCGCCGACGCGAGGCGCAGGAACATCCTGTCCTCGCGATGAATGAAGCGTTCCTGCTTGGCGAATTCGTAGTTCGCGCGTCCGATGGGGTCGGCCTTCAGCCGTGTGCGGTACCGCTCATACTCCGCGAGGCTTTCGATGGTGTAGACGCCATAGGCGGTGGTGCTCGACCCCTCATGCGGCGCGAAATAGCCGATCAGATCGGCGCCGCACCGCGGAATGGCCTCGCCCCAATTGCGCGCATATTCCTCGAAGGCGTCGACCTTGAACGGATCGATCTCATAGCGAATGAAACAAGTGATCATGACACTGCCCTCGACCGTTGAACGATTGAGGCATTCTAACCGATCGAACGGTGTCGATGTTTCGGCCACCACCGAAGGATCGAAGAGGGCCCGGCCATGATCCCCGCGCCCACGATCCCCCCGCACCCGTCATAGGCGTCATGCGGCGCGCCGGTCATAGGCGCCTTGTCAGCGGCGCGGCCCGGTCATAATAGTGACACCCACGTTCCGCCGGCCGCTCAACCTTTGATAAGGAGGATCTCAGATGGCTGAGATCGCTGTCACCCGTACCACCGCGCCAAAGCCCCGGCCGGTCGACGACGCCTTGCGCTTCGGCACCGTGTTCACCGATCACATGTTCCTGATGGATTATCACGAGGGCCAGGGCTGGCACGATCCGCGCATCGTGCCGTACCAACCCCTGGTGCTCGACCCGGCCACCGCGGTGCTGCACTACGCGCAAGCGGTGTTCGACGGGTCGAAGGCGTTTCGCGGGACCGACGGCGTCATCCGGTTGTTCAGGGCGCCCAAGCATGTCGAGCGGTTGAACCGGTCCTGCGCGCGGCTGTGCATCCCGGAGCTCGATCCGGAAATGGTGCTGCGCTCGTTTCATAGCCTGATCGAGGTCGACAGCGCCTGGGTCCCGGCCAAGCGGGGCACCTCGCTCTATCTGCGGCCGACGGTGATCGCCTCGGAGAGGTTCCTCGGCGTGCGTCCGGCCAAGAGCTATACTTATTTCCTGATCCTCTCGCCGGTCGGTCCCTACTACGCCGAGGGGATCAACCCGGTGAAGATCCTGGTGACGGACACCCATGTCCGCGCCGTGCAAGGCGGCCTCGGCGCCGCCAAGACCGCCGGCAATTACGCCGCCAGCCTCTATGCCGCCGAGGAGGCGGAGAAACAGGGCTATACCCAGGTGCTCTGGCTGGACGGCGTCCATCGCAAGTATCTGGACGAGGTCGGCACCATGAACATCATGGTGAAGATCGGCGACGAGATCGTCACGCCGCCGCTGACCGATACCATCCTGCCCGGCGTCACCCGGGATTCGATCCTGACCCTGATGCGCGATTGGGGCCTGCGCGTGTCGGAACGGCCGATCACGATCGACGAGGTGTTCGGCGCCGCGCGCGACGGCATCCTGGCGGAGATGTGGGGCACCGGCACTGCCGCGGTGGTCTCGCCGGTCGGCGAACTCGGCTACAAGGGCGAGCGGATCACCATCAATGGCGGCAAGACCGGACCGCTGACCCAGCGGCTCTACGACGCCATCATCGATATCCAGTATGCCGTGACGCCCGATCCGCATGGCTGGACCAGCGTGGTCAGCGGGAGCAACTCGCTGCGCTAAGGCGCATCGCCGCCGCCTCACGCCGCCTCGGTCTCCATCAGCGGAGACGGGGCGAACAGGTATTGCGGTTCCGTGATGCCGCGCAGCTTGAATTTGCCGACCGGCACGACATCGGTGCCGACCCGTTGGGCGAAGATCTCCGACAGCAGAATCGGATGCTCGATGTCGTGCAACACGGTCTGCATGCGGCTGACCAGGTTGACCGCCCGGCCGATGACCGTGAAGTCGAGCCGCTGCGCGGCGCCGATATTGCCGTAGATCACCTCGCCCAGATGGAAGGTGACCCCGGCGCGGATCGGCGCTTCGCCATCGACGGCACGTTCGGCGTTGTAGCGCTCCAGCCGGCGCAGGCCGGTCGACGCGGCGGCCAGACCGACGCGGCAGGCGTGGCGCGCGTCGCCATCCCGGTTCGGGCCGTTGCCGATCGGGAAGATCGCCAGCATGCCGTCGCCCATGAATTTCAATACCTCGCCGCCGAATTCATCGACCGGCCCGGCCATGCACTCGAAATACCGGTTCAGGATCTCGATCAATCCGGCACTGGGCGTGCGCTCGCTCAGCTCGGTAAAGCCGCGCATATCGGCGTAGAGGATCGCCGCCTCGATGGTCTCGCCGCTGCCGCGCGTGACCTCGCCGCTCAGCACCCGGGCGCCCGCGTCATTGCCGAGATAGACGCTCAGCAGGGACGCCGCGACCGATCGGGTGGACTGGATCTCGGCCATCATGCCCAGGAGCGGCATGATGGCGCGCAGCGTCGCCACTTCGGACTCGCTAAATCCCTCCGGCCGGTCGGTCGCGATGGCGAAGGCACGCGATCGCGCGCGGTCGGTGAACGGCACCGCCAGGATCAGGTAATCGGTGGCGCCCATGCCGGCCAAATTCTCCAGGATGGAAAAATCGCGGGGCGAGGCCGGATCGCAGAGCCGTCGCCGGATGAAATCGGTATGCCCGGCATAGATCTGGTAGATCGGGCTTTCCAGGAATACCGTCTGGGTCACGGCGTCTCGCGACCGGGGGATCTCCTCGAAGCCCGTTTCGCGCGTCCAGAGCAGCGTGGCGCCGATCAACTCCGGATGAATGGTCCGGATGCTGAGGCTGAGACGCAAGACCGGGATGCCGACCGCCTCGATCTCCGCCACGAACGCGGGGATGAACTCCCGCGGCTCGGCGATGTGGCGGCCGGTCAGCGTCAACCATGTGGAAAGGTGCTGGGTGGCAGGGTCGGCGTCATCGATCATGCCGCTATCGGAGCAGACCGCGCCGAACCCGGCAAGCGTTACGCGGCGGGGCGTCGCGGCATGGCGGCCGTGCTCGCGCCGCGGGGACGGTTCGTCATCTGGATGGTTGACTTCACGAGCATCGGTGCCAACGTGCAGGAGGCGAATCCATTTACACCGTTGCCTGCCCATTTACGCAGGCGCTTGCTTGGCCGGAGCCTTCCCGCGATGTTCATCCAGACCGAAGAGACCCCAAACCCCGCGACGCTGAAATTCCTGCCGGGCCGCCAGGTCATGCCGTCCGGCACGGCGAATTTCCCCGATGCCGCGTCCGCCGAACGCTCGCCGCTGGCCTCCCGGCTGTTCGATGTCGAGGGTGTCGACGGTGTGTTTCTCGGCGCCGATTTCGTGACCTTGACCAAGGACCCGCACCACGATTGGTTCACGCTGAAGCCCCTCATCCTCAGCGTGATCATGGAGCAGTTCACCGCCGGACAGCCGGTGATGCTCGACCAGGCGGTCTCCGACGCGGCCGCGGCCAGTGCGGCGGCGGGGGCCGAGGATACCGAACTCGCGGCGCAAATTCGCGAGCTGATCGACACGCGGGTCCGCCCGGCGGTGGCGCAGGATGGCGGCGACATCATTTTCCACGGCTTCGACGACGGGATCGTCTATCTGCATATGCAGGGTTCCTGCTCCGGCTGCCCCAGCTCGACCGCGACCTTGAAGAGCGGCATCGAGAACATGCTGAAGCATTACGTCCCCGAGGTGATCGAAGTCCGGGCTGTCTGATGCCGGCGCCGTTGAACGACAACCCGCCCAGTCTGTTGGACGACGCGGCACTGGACGCGCTGTTCCGCACGGCCCGCAGCCATAATGGCTGGCAGGCGCGGCCGGTCGAGGAGAGCGTGCTGCGGGCGGCCTGGGATCTCGCCAAGATGGGGCCGACCAGCGCCAATTGCAGCCCGCTGCGCATCGCCTTCGTGACCTCGGCCGCCGGCAAGGAACGGCTGCGCTCGGCGCTCAGCGCCGGCAACACGGAAAAGACCATGGCGGCACCGGTCACCGCGATCTTCGCCCATGACATGGCGTTCTACGACCACCTGCCGCGGTTGTTCCCGCATGCCGATGCACGGCCCTGGTTCGCCGGCCAGCCCGAGGTGATCGCCGCGACGGCGATGCGCAACGGCACCCTGCAAGCCGCCTATTTCATGCTGGCGGCGCGCTCGCTGGGGCTGGATTGCGGGCCGATGTCGGGCTTCGACAACGCCAAGGTCGATGCGGAGTTCTTTCCCGACGGCACGGTGAAGTCCAACTTCCTCTGCAATCTCGGCTATGGCGATCCGTCGAAACTGTTCGCGCGCAGCCCCCGGATGGCATTCGCCGAGTCGTCGACGGTCGTTTAGCGCCTTCGACGTCTTAGAGACCGTTTGAGAATGCGGCGGCGGAGGGCCGGCGAGGGATTTTTCGGGTCGGGAAGGAGGTCGTGCAGCCACGATGCCGAGACATCGTGGCAAGCGGCTGACGCTCTCGATCCGACAAAGACCCGCTGGACCGACCCGACCGTGTTCTCAAACGGTCTCTTAGGCGGCGGGCGCCATCATCGGTACGGGCAGGACGCTGTCGCTCAGCACCGGGTATCGCGCGCGCGCATCGAACATCTGGTAGTGCCACCACTCGTTGCGATAAAAATCCCAGCCGGCCGTGGTCATGATTCCCATCAGCAGGAAGCGGTTGCGTTGCGCGTCCGGCGAGACCTCGATATTGCCGTGATGCGACAGCGGCGTGAACGCATCGAACCCGGTGCCCATGTCGAGCATCCGCCCGGTACCGTCGAGCAGCGTGAGATCAACCGCGACGCCGCGCGAATGCGGCGAGCCGCGTCGCGGGTCGGCGATGAACTCTGGATCCGGGCGAAAATTCCACAGCTTCCACTGCGCCTCCGATGGTCGGAAACAATCGTAGAGGCGCAACCGGAGGCCCTGGCGAGCCGCCAGATCGATGGATTTTTTCAGGAGATCCGCGGCGTCGCGATGCAAATAGCAGCCGGGGCGGCTATAGACCGGTTGCCCGGTCACGTTATCCGGGGTTGCATAGGCGATCTCGATGTCGACATCGAACGCCGCCTCGGTAACCTCAACCAACATGGTGCTGTCTCGCTCTGTCTCGATTTCTGGCCGGTTTCTCGGATCTCCCTTAGCATAAGCTCTCGCCCATGAGCGAGAACCGGTCCGCCGGGTTGCGGATCCTCGCCTTCGATTGCTCCGGGTCGGCCTGTTCGGCGGCGGTGATGATCGATGGCCGGGTGGCGGCCGAGCGGTTCCAGGCGATGCAGCGCGGCCAGGCGGAGGTGTTGATGCCGCAGATCGAGGCGGTCATGGCGCAGGCCCAAACCGGTTTCGACGAGCTCGACCTCATCGCGACGACGGTCGGGCCGGGCTCGTTCACGGGCTTGCGAATCGGGCTCTCGGCGGCACGGGGCCTGGCGCTCGCCACCGGCCGGCCGATCGTGGCCCTCGACGCGTTCGAAGCGGTGGCGAGCGGGGTCGCGGCGGACCGGCGGGGCGATCTGCCGCTCGTCGTCGTCCTCGACAGCCGGCGCGGTCCCGCCTTCGTGCAAATATTCGCGCCGGATGGCAGTCGCGACGGATCGCCCCTGATGCTCGATCCAGCGGCGTTCGGCGCCTGGTTGCCGGCCGGGCCGCATGTCTTGGCGGGCGACGCGGCACCCGCTTTCGGTCGGGTGCTGGGCCCGACCCGACCCGAGATCGCTGTGCCGGCCGAGCCGGATTTGATCGAGGCCCGGCATATCGCGGCTTTCGCCGCGGTGCTCGGCATGGCCGGGCCGGGCCGCCTGCCGGCCACGCCGCTTTACCTGCGGGCGCCGGATGTGACGTCGCCAGAGGTAACGCCCCGAGGCCCGTCTCCGGTGGACAAATCTCCGGTGGGCAAACGGGCATGAGGCCGCGCGCCGGTACCGGCCTGCCCTGCCGCATCCGGCCGCTCGGGCCGTTCGACGTCGACGCGGCGGCGGTGATCCATGGCGAAAGTTTCGGGATGGAGGCATGGAATCGCAAGGCGATCCAGGAGGTCCTGGCCATGCCGACCGCGATTGGCCGGCTGGCGGTCGATCCGGTCGCCGGGGATCTGCGTCCGCTGGGCATGATGCTGATCTCGATCGTCGCGGGCGAGGCAGAACTGCTTACCATCGCCGTGCGCCAGGCGGCGCGGCGGCGCGGTGTCGGTGCCGCCCTGGTCGATGACTTCCTGGCGCTCGCCACCGCGCGGGGCGCCACCGAGGCCTTCCTCGAAGTCGCCGAGGACAATGACCCCGCTTTCCGGCTTTATAGCGCGCATGGCTTTACCGCCGAGGGCTGGCGGCATGATTACTACCGCCGTCCCGGCAACCGCCGGGTCGCCGCGCGCGTGCTGCGCCGCGCGATCCCCTGATAATAAGGTCTCTCAATCCAATGAGTGCTGACCAATGAGTGCTGAAGCGCGGCTCTCGGCCTTGGTCGTGGTCCATAACGAGGAGCGTCAGCTCGCCGCGTGCCTGTCGGCGCTGAGCTTCGCCGATGAGATTGTCGTGGTGCTCGACCGGTGTACCGACCGGTCGCGCGAGATCGCGGCCGGGTTCACAGGCCAGCTCCATGAGGGTGCCTGGGAGCTCGAGGCCGCTCGCCGGAATTTCGGCATCGAGTGCTGCGCCGGGCCATGGGTGCTGGAGGTCGATGCCGATGAGCGGGTATCGGCGGAACTCGCCGCGGAGATCCGCGCCGCCGTTGCGACGCCGGATCACGACCGGTATCTGATCCCGGTAGACAACTATATCGGTGCTACCCGGGTGCGCTACGGTTGGGGCGGCGGCTTCGGCAAAAGCGCTTATCACGGCCTGTTCCGCAAGGGCTGCAAGCTCTGGGGCAAGGGCCGTATCCATCCGGCGATCCAGCTGTCCGGCCGGCAGGGCCCGACCCTGACCGTGCCGCTGGTCCATCTGGTCGACCGGAATATCTCCGATATGCTGGCGCGCCTCGACCGCTACACGACGGCGCGGGCATGCGATCTGCGGGAATTCGGCGATCGCGATTCGACGCGCACCTATATCCGCCGCGGTTTCACGCGCGCGTACAAATGCTATGTCACGCGCAAGGGGTATCGCGAAGGCACCTGGGGCGTGCTTCTCGCCATTCTCGCCGGTCTCTATCCGCTGCTGTCGCATCTGAAGGCGAAGCTCGAGCCCGATGCTCCCGTAAACTGATGCCCGTGAACTGATGCCCGCAAATGATCTCGCCGATTCGCGGCCGCTGCGATTGATGCAGGTCATGGCCAGCACGGGCCATGGCGGCGCCGAGGGTTTCTTCGTGAGGTTGTGCGTGGCGCTGGCGCGGCGCGGCATCGACCAGAGCGTGGTGATCCGGCGCGGCGCCGCCGTCGCCGCCGAACTGCGTGGGGCGGGGATCGAGCCCGTGGAGCTGCCGTTCCGCAAGCTGTTCGATCTTACCACCGGGCCGCGGCTGCGCCGGCTGATCGCTCGGCACCGTCCCACGGTCGTGCTGAGCTGGATGAGCCGCGCCGCCATGCTGGGTCCTTCCCCAGGCTCTTCCGTTCATGTCGGCCGGCTGGGGGGCTACTACGATCTCAAATACTATCGGCGCTGCGATCATCTGATTGGCAATACCGAAGACATCGTGCGCTATCTCGTCCGCGAGGGCTGGCCGGCGGAGCGCGCGCATTACCTGCCGAATTTCGTCGAGACCCGGCCGGTGGCGCCGCTGTCGCGGGCCATGTTCGATACGCCGAAGGGGGCGCCTTTGTTGGTCGCCCTGGGACGGCTGCACCCGCATAAGGCATTCGATACCCTGCTGCGCGCGCTGGCGAACCTGCCGGGGGTGATCCTCTGGCTGGCGGGGGAGGGGCCGGATCGAGCCGCCCTCGAACACCTCGCCGGCACGCTCGGCATCCTCGACCGGGTCCGCTTCCTCGGCTGGCGCGACGATGCAGGCGCGCTGATCGCGGCGGCGGATGTTCTGGTATGCCCGTCACGTGTCGAGCCTCTCGGCAATGTCATCCTGGAGGGGTGGGCCCGGGCGCGGCCGGTGGTGGCGGCCACCGCCGCGGGGCCGCTTGGCTTGATCAGGGATGGCGAGACCGGTCTGCTGGTGCCGATCGACGACGCGGCGGCCCTGGCCGGCGCGCTGGGCCGTCTGCTGGCCGATTCGGGGCTTGCCGGACGGCTTGGCGAAGCCGGATGGGCCGAGGGGGAGGCCCGGTTTGGCGAGCGATCGGTCGTCGACCGCTATGTCGAGCTGCTGTCACGCCTCGGCGCGCGCGACTATTCCGACTCGTAAGGCAACAAGCGAACCGGGCTCGGGCGATTTCCCGGTTCATCCCACAAGCTTTCGTGCCGATAGGCCGGCCATCTACGCCACGCAGTCAAGTTCTGCGCAGCATATCCATCGCGGGTCGGTTCCTCCAACCTAAAGCCGCGACTTGTTTTCTTAAGCATAACCGCGAGGCCGCTAGTCGTGGGCCGCTTGAAAAAAACCACCAGCTGCGAATTTTGAATACCAGCCTGTAGCAATAAAAAACATTCTTTGTTATTGCTTTGCGCCAAGGGCGCACCTATTTTCGCTCTTCAGATTTACCCTAGGGTTTAAACGCATGACTGAAGAAATCGAAAGCGTGGATTTGCTTGGTTTGACCACGGAAATCGTAGCCGCGCATGTTTCCAACAATGCGGTTTCGGTGGACGATCTGCCGGGGCTGATCAATCAGGTCTATCGGTCCTTGGCGTCGATGGGAACGCCGGTCGAGCCGATTCCCGAGAAGCCGCAACCGGCCGTCAGCATCAAGAAGTCGATCCATCCCGACTATATTGTTTGCCTGGAGGACGGCAAGAAGCTGAAAATGCTGAAGCGGCATTTGAAGACCTCCTACAACATGACGCCGGAAGACTATCGGGAGCGGTGGGGCCTCCCGCCGGATTATCCGATGGTGGCACCGAACTACGCGCGGCAGCGTAGCCGCCTGGCCAAGGAAATCGGCCTCGGTACCCGGGCACGCCGGCCCGAGGAGGCCTGATCCCGACGGCTTCCATGGCGGGGCGTCGAGAGATGCCCTGCCGGAAGAAGCTGGCCAGAAGACGTCTGCCATAGGGACGCCGGGCCAGGCGCCTCGCGCCCCGTCATGCGGCCGCGCGGGGAGCCGCGAAACCCACCGTTTGTCGGCTCCCGGCCGCCGGCCCCGTTTGCCGGTAGGATCGGGCCGCCGTATTCGATATACTGATCCCTGACGGCGTTGCGGCGCCGTTGTTCCCGACCCGAGATGCCGGGTCCGGTGGGCGATCGGATGTGATGGTGTAGCAGGCGGTAGCAATGATTTCGCGGCTCGAACAGCTCTGCGTCGACAAGGGGCTGAAGATGACGGACCAGCGCAGGGTGATCGCCCGGGTGCTGTCTGATGCTGCCGATCATCCGGATGTCGAGGCGGTGTATCGGCGGGCGACCGAGGTCGATCCGCGCATCAGCATCGCCACGGTCTACCGAACCGTGCGGCTGTTCGAGGAATTCAACATCCTCACCCGCCATGATTTCGGTGATGGCCGCGCCCGTTATGAGGAGCGTCCGACCGATCACCACGATCATTTGATCGACGTGCAATCGGGCAAGGTCATCGAATTTCAGAACGAGGCGATCGAGGAGTTGCAGCGCCGGGTTGCCGAGCAGCTCGGGTTCCGCTTGATCGATCACCGGCTTGAACTCTTCGCGGTGCCGCTCGGCCGACCGGATACCGACGAGGCCGTCGGCGCGTCGGATCGCGGGCAGCGCCCGGCCTTGGCCCCGGCTCCGGCCGGCGTCGCGGGGTCGGGACATGGCGACGCGGCCGGCTACGCCGAAAGGAAAGAATAATACCCGCGATGTCCGTCGGTCGAAGATCGCGAACCGAGACCGGTGCTATCCGCATCGGGCCGGCGTCGTGCGGCGTATGCTCATGGGCGGCCCGATCCTTGGCGAAAGCGGCGGCGGGAGTGGCGCGGTGACTGGCTTGGCCGCCACCGGGCTCGGTTTGTTGCGGATCGGGGGATATCTCGCGGTGACCGTGCCGCTGACGCTGATCCAGGCGTTCGGGTTGCTCGCCGGGATGAGCTATGTCGAACGACTGCCGGTCTTCTACCATCGCCTGGTCTGCTGGATGCTCGGCTTCCGGATCGACGTGGTCGGCGAGCGGTCATCGACCCAGCCCACCTTGTTCGTCGCGAACCATGTCTCGTATCTCGACGTCGAAATGCTCGGCTCGCTAATCCCCGGTTGCTTCGTCGCCAAGAGCGACGTGCGCGATTGGCCCGTGTTCGGCTGGCTCGCCCGGCTGCAGCGCACCGTATTCGTCGATCGCCGGGTGCGCAGCACTACGGCCCAGCAGCGCGACAGCATGACCGGCCGGCTGCAGGCGGGCACCAACCTGATCCTGTTTCCGGAGGGCACCAGCAGCGACGGCAATCGTGTTCTGCCGTTCAAGAGCGCATTGTTCTCGGCGGCGGAGATCGATGTCGGCGGCGCGCCGCTGACCGTGCAGCCGGTCTCCATCGGCTATACAAGACTCGACGGCATTCCGCTCGGCCGCGATTGGCGGCCGTTTCTGGCCTGGTATGGCGATATGGGTTTGGCGCCCCATCTATGGGGCGCGGTACGGCTCGGCATCGTCACGGTCGTGGTCGAATTTCACCGGCCGGTCTCCATCGCCGAGTTCGGGACGCGCAAGCGCATGGCCGAACATTGTCATGCGGTCATATCGGCTGGTCTGGTCGCGGCGAATTCCGGGCGCCGGCAACCGGTACCGGCGAAATCATCACCGGCATCGCCGCCGGTTGCCGCGGCACCGCCCGCACGGGATCTTGACCATGCCGTCGCTACATCATGAACCGGTCCTGGTGACAGGCCCCACAGCGTGACGAAAAAGCTCTATATCAAGACCTATGGCTGCCAGATGAATGTCTACGACTCCGGTCGGATGGCCGATGTTCTGGCGCCGCTAGGCTTCGCGCCGACCGATCGGCCGGAGGCGGCCGACATGGTCATCATCAATACCTGCCATATCCGCGAAAAGGCGGCGGAAAAGCTGTACTCCGATCTCGGCCGGCTGAAGCCCTTCAAGCTGGACAAGGTGCTGGAGGGCGGCGACATGATCATCGCCGTGGCCGGCTGCGTCGCCCAGGCGGAGGGTGCCGAGATCCTGCGCCGCGCGCCGTTCGTCGATATGGTGTTCGGACCGCAGAGCTATCATCGCCTGCCCGAAATGGTTGCCCGCGCTGCCCGCGCCGCCACCCACCCGCCTTGTACTGGGCCGGCCGGCCGGCTTGGTGCCGGCCGCGGCATTCTCGATACCGATTTCCCGGTCGAGGCGAAATTCGACCACCTGCCCGAGAGCGGGGCGGCACCCGGTGTTTCGGCCTTCCTGACCATCCAGGAGGGCTGCGACAAGTTCTGCACCTTCTGTGTCGTGCCCTATACGCGGGGCGCCGAGTTCTCGCGTCCGGCGGCCGATGTCCTGGCCGAGGCGCGCCGGCTGGTGCGGTCGGGCGCGCGGGAACTCATCCTGCTTGGCCAGAACGTCAACGCCTATCACGGCGCCGCTCCCGATGGCGGGGCCGATTGGGGGCTGGGCCGGTTGATCCGGGCGCTGGCCGAGCTGGCGGGGGTCGTCCGGCTGCGCTACACCACTTCCCATCCGCGCGATGTCGACGATGATCTGATCGCGGCGCATGGCGAGGTGCCGGCGCTGATGCCGTTCCTGCATCTCCCGGTCCAGTCCGGCTCCGATCGGATTCTGGAGGCGATGAATCGCAAGCATGACGCGGCGACCTATTTCCGGCTGATCGACCGGTTCCGCGCGGCGCGGCCGGATATGGCGTTCTCGTCGGACTTCATTGTGGGGTTCCCGGGTGAGACCGACGCGGATTTCGCGGCGACCCTGGCGCTGGTCCGCGCCGTCGGGTTCGCCCAATCCTTTTCGTTCCGCTACTCGCCGCGTCCGGGTACACCGGCGGCCCTCCATGAGGATCCGGTGCCGGAGGCGGTGGCCCAGCCCAGGCTTTATGCGCTGCAGGCCGAACTCGAGGCGCAGCAGCGCGCGTTCAACGACGGAACCATCGGGCAGGTGGTGCCGGTGTTGTTCGAAAAGCCCGGTCGTCACGCTGGTCAATTGATCGGCCGGACGCCTTGGTCGCAGGGCGTGCATGTCGAGGCGCCGCCTCGGCTGGTGGGCTCGGTCGAGCCGGTACGGATCGACGGGGCGACCTTGAACAGCCTCAGCGGCGGCTTGGCCGCGCTCGAAGCCCCCGGGTCGCTTGAGCCGGTATCGCTCGCGATGGAGGATGCGTCTCCATGGCGGTGACCGTGCCGACCGACGGTCCGGTGCCGAATGCCGAGCAGGCGCAAATGGCGTTCGCCGACAATGCGCTGCTGGCGCTGCTGGCTGGTGAGCGCGATCAGCATCTGAAGCAGATCGAGCGGCAGCTCGGCGTGACCTTGGCGTTGCGCGGCAATCGGTTGGTGCTATCCGGTTCCGCCGCCGCGATCGATACCGCCCGGATCGTGCTGCAGGCGCTCTACGACCGGCTGCGGCGCGGCTTGCAGGTCGATCGCAGCGAGGTCGACGCGGCGCTGCGCCTCACCGCGCCGCCACCGCGCGCCGGCGATCCGCCGGCTGTGGCGGAGTCGCCGGCGATCCGTACCCGCAAACGCCAGATCACCGCCCGCTCGATCGGTCAGCGCGCCTATATCAAGGCCTTGCTGGAGCATGAACTGGTGTTCGGCGTGGGGCCGGCGGGAACCGGCAAGACCTATCTGGCGGTCGCCGTCGCGGTCGATATGATGATGTCGGGTCAGGTCCAGCGCATCATCCTGTCCCGTCCGGCCGTCGAGGCGGGGGAACGGCTGGGTTTCCTGCCCGGCGACCTCAAGGACAAGGTCGATCCCTATCTGCGGCCGCTCTATGATGCGCTCAACGACATGCTGCCGGGCGATCAGGTGGTGAAGCGGCTGGCCACCGGCGATATCGAGGTGGCACCCCTGGCCTTCATGCGCGGCCGGACGCTGTCCAATGCCTTCGTCATTCTGGACGAGGCGCAGAACACCACGCCGGTTCAGATGAAGATGCTGCTGACCCGGCTCGGCGAGAATTCGCGCATGGCGATCACCGGCGATCTTAGCCAGATCGATCTGCCGCGCGGCACCCGCTCGGGTTTGGCCGATGCACTGGACATCGTCGAGGAGGTCGAGGGCATCGCCGTGGTCCGCTTCGACGATGGCGATGTGGTGCGCCATCCCCTGGTCCAGCGCCTGGTCCGCGCCTATGACGCCGCCGATCGACGGCGCCGGGTAGATCAGGATTTGCCAGGCCAGGATTTGCCAACCCAGCATTTGCCCGACCAGCGTCCCGAGGATGCGTCATGAGTGCCGCCGCCGAACCCTCCTATTTGTTCGTGACCGTCGAGGAGGATGCCTGGACGGACAGGGTTCCCGAGGTGAGCCTCTTGTGCGATCAGGCGGTCCTTTCGGTGCTGGAGGCCGCCTGCCCGGCGCTGCAGGGGGCATCGGTCAGTCTCTTGCTGGCCGATGACGCCCGGGTGCGGGAACTCAATCGCACCTATCGCGATCAGGACAAGCCGACTAACGTCCTGTCGTTTCCCGCGACCTTGACCCGGCCGGGCGAGACGCCGCGGACGGCATTCGAAGGCGTGCCGCTCGGCCTCGGCGATATCGTGCTGGCCTTCGAGACCGTGACCGCCGAGGCGGCGGCGCAGGACAAGCCGATCGAACACCATCTGATCCATCTGGTGGTGCATGGCACGCTGCACCTGCTGGGCTACGACCATATGACGGATGACGAGGCCGCCGTGATGGAAGGGCTCGAGGTCCGGATCCTGGCCGGGCTGGGCATCGCCGATCCCTATCATGATGGATCCGGTCCAGATGGGCCCGCGTCGGATGGACCCGAGTCGGATGGGCCCAAGCCAAATGGAATTATCGGCCATGGCTGATGCATCCTCCGTTCCCCGCGGGCCGCATGACGGCGAGGGACGGCCCCGTTTTTGGGAGCGGTTGATGCGGTGGCGCGGGCTGTCGGTGCCGGGCGAGGCGCCGGCGATCGGCGATATGCTCGGCGAAACGCCGGAGGACGCCGACCGCAACGAACGCACGCTGCTCGAAAACGTCCTCAAGCTGCGGACGCTGACGGCCTGGGACGTGATGGTGCCGCGTATCGACATCGTCGCGGTCGATGTCGATACGCCCTTCCCCGACCTCGTGAAGATCCTGGTCGAGGAGAGCCATTCCCGCCTGCCGATCTATCGGGACGATCTCGATCACGTGATCGGCATGGTGCACGTCAAGGATATCCTGGCCTTCGTCGCCGCCAAGCGCGTCGCCACGCTGCCCAAATTGCTGCGCAAGGTGTTGTTCGTGGCGCCGTCGACCGGCGTGCTCGATCTGTTGTCGCAGATGCGGCTGTCGCGCACTCACATGGCGCTGGTGGTGGACGAATTCGGCGGTATCGACGGCCTCATCACCATCGAAGACCTGGTCGAGGAGATCGTCGGCGAGATCGAGGATGAATATGACGTGGCCGAGCCGCCCAACCTGCTCGAACGGCCGGATGGCAGCTTGATCGCCGATGCCCGCACGCCGATTGAGGAGCTGGAGAACCGGCTGGAGACCAAGCTGTTGTCGCCCGACGCGGAGGAGGAGGTCGACACGCTGGGCGGCCTCATCTTCATGCTGGCGGGCCAGGTACCGGGCAAGGGCGAGACGATCGACCATCCCAGCGGCATCGCCTTCGACGTGCTGGAAGCCGACCCTCGCCGCGTTCGGCGGTTGCGCGTGCGGCGCCCGGTCCGCCTGACGGAGACCGAGGCCGACGCGTCGTGACCCGCCGCCCATGACGTCGCCCTCCAGCGGCACCGCCGAGGTGTGTCGCGCGCCCGGCATGCCGGCGGAATTCGTGATGCGTCTCGCCGCCCGGACACGCTCAGCCGCCGGCTGGCGGCGCGCCGGTATCGCCGCTGCGCTGGGCGCGCTGGCGGTCGGCGCCCTGCCGCCGTTCAACCTGGTTTTCCTGCTGCTGCCGGCGTTTACCGGTCTGGTCTGGCTGATCGAAGGCACGCCGACGCGCTGGGCCGCGTTCCGCCTGGGCTGGTGTTGGGGCTTGGGCTTCTTCGTCTTCGGGTTGTACTGGACGACCCTGTCGCTGTTCGTCGATATCGAGCGGTTCTGGTGGCTGGTGCCGTTCGCGCTGTTCGGTCTGCCGATCCTGCTGGCGGTTTATGCCGGTGCCGCGGTGGCCGCGACCCGCGCCATACCGGGGAGCACCGTCAGCCGTGCCTTGGTGCTGGCGATCGCCTGGACGGGGGCCGAATGGCTGCGTGGCCATCTTCTGACCGGGTTTCCCTGGAACCTGATCGGCTATGCCTGGTCGGCTGACGCGCCGCCCTTGCTGGCCGTGCTGCAATCCACGGCCCTGTTCGGCAGCTATGGTCTCAGCCTGATCACCGTCGCCGTGGCGGCGTTGCCGGCTGGCCTGGGCGGTTCGCCCATTTATGGTTCGCCCACTTATAGTTCGCCGGGGGCTTCACGTTGGCGCCGGGCCGGGCCGGCGGTGATCGGCGGCGTGGTGCTGGTGGGGATCGGCGTGTTCGGCGCGGTCCGGTTATCGGCCGGCCCCGATCCGCTGGTTCCCGGCGTCACGCTCCGGCTGGTGCAGCCGAATATCCCGGAGACCTTGAAATGGGATCCGGCGGCGCGCGCGCGGAACTTTCAGGCGATCCTGGCCCTCGCGGCCGCTCCCGCCGCGACGCCGCCGACCGATATCGTGCTGCCCGAGGCGGCGATAACCTACCTGCTCAACCGCGACGGCGGCGCGCGCGGCGCGCTCGCCGCGGTAACGCCGCCAGGCGGCTTGATGCTGGCCGGCACCATCCGCGGCAATCCGCTGCCGGCGCCGCCGACGGAATTTTTCGACAGCCTGATGGCGCTCGACGGCTCGGGCGCCGTCATCGCGACCTACGACAAGTTTCATCTCGTGCCGTTCGGCGAATACGTGCCGCTCGCCCGCTACCTGCCGCTCGAACGGATCGTCGGCGGTCTGGGCGCTTTGTCGAGCGGCCCCGGGCCGGTCACGCTCGCCCTGCCACATCTGCCGCCGGTATCGCCGCTGATCTGCTACGAGGCGAATTTCCCCGAGGACGTGGTGGCGCCAGGCCCCCGGCCGGCCTGGCTGCTGACCATCACCAACGATGCCTGGTTCGGCACCTCGACCGGTCCCTATCAGCATTTCGCCAGTGCGCGCGTCCGTGCCGTCGAACAGGGGCTACCGTTGCTTCGGGCGGCGAATACCGGGATCTCCGGCGTGGTCGATGCCCATGGCAGGGTGCTACAGCGCCTCGGCCTCAACCGAGCGGGCGTGATCGACACCGCGTTGCCGATGCCGCTCGGCATTACGCCCTATGGCCAATACGGCGACTTCGCTTTATTGGTTATGATGCTTCTCACTGGTTGGGTCGCATGGGGCTGTCGGAAATATCGATGACCCGGCGGTGTTGATAAACCGCCGATTGTGATAAACCAGTGACGCATTCGACATTGCGCGTATCCTGTCCGGTTGATTACCCTAAGTTGCTCGACGTCCGCCGATAGAATATCGAAAAGAGGTTGTTACCCTTGATCCAATCTGATTCGGTTCGCAAGAAGCCCGTCCGCCGCCGCCAGAAATCGGATAAGCCCAATCCGGTAGACATCCATGTCGGCGCGCGCGTGCGTCTGCGCCGTACCCTGCTCGGTTTCAGCCAGGAAAAGCTGGGCGAAGCGATCGGCCTCACGTTCCAGCAGGTTCAGAAATACGAGCGCGGCGCCAACCGGATCGGCGCCAGTCGGCTGCACGAGCTGAGTGCGGTTTTGGATGTCCCGGTCGAGTTCTTCTTCGCCGATCTCGATCATGTCCAATATCCCATCGGGTCCGGTTTGTCGGAAGATCCGCCGCCGCGCTTCGAGGGTGATCCCTTGGCTCGGCGCGAGACGCTGGAGCTGGTTCGCGCCTATTATCGCATCACCGACCCGGCCGTGCGGCGGCGCTTGTTCGAACTGGTGAAGTCCCTGGGCGCCGGCGATCAGATGTGATCGCCCGGCGCGTTGCGCCGGGGTGTTGAGGTGGCCGGGGTGAAAACCCTTGACGCCGCCGTACGCTCTCTTTCATTAAGGTCGCGTCGCGGGTAAAACTGTCCGCGCATCCAACATATTTGACAGTTCCTCGGCCGGGCGGCTGGCGATGACTGTAGCGTTGAAAGGATCGACCTTGGCCAAGCGGGACTACATTTTCACGAGCGAATCCGTTGCCGAAGGGCATCCCGACAAGGTATGCGACCGCATCTCGGATACCGTCGTCGATACCTTTCTCGCGGTCGATCCCCATGCGCGGCTCGGCGTGGAAACTCTGGCCACGACGAATCGCGTGGTGCTGGCGGGCGAGGTTCGCGGACCCGCCTCGATCACCAGCGAGTTGCTGATCGAGAAGGCGCGTCAAGCGATCCACGACATCGGTTACGAGCAGGAGGGCTTCCACTGGAAGAACGCCGCGATCGATTGCTTCATCCATGCGCAGTCCAGCGACATCGCCCAGGGCGTCGATGCGTTGGGCAACAAGGATGAGGGTGCCGGCGACCAGGGTATCATGTTCGGTTATGCCTGCACCGAGACCGACGTGCTGATGCCGGCCCCGTTGCAGTTTTCCCATGCGATCCTGAAGTCGATGTCCGATGCGCGGCATTCCGGCGCCGATACCGGCTTCGGCCCGGATGCCAAGAGCCAGATCAGCCTGCTCTATGTCGATGGCAAGCCGGTCAAGGCGACTTCGGTGGTGGTGTCGACCCAGCACACCGAGGAGCTGAGCACCGAGGAAGTTCGCGAATTGGTCCGGCCGCATGTGCTGAAGGTGCTGCCCGAAGGCTGGATGTGCGGCGAGGCGCAGTTCTACGTCAATCCGACCGGCCGTTTCGTCATCGGCGGTCCGGACGGCGATGCCGGCCTGACCGGCCGCAAGATCATCGTCGACACCTATGGCGGCGCGGCACCGCATGGCGGCGGCGCCTTCTCCGGCAAGGATCCGACCAAGGTCGACCGGTCGGCCGCCTATGCCGCCCGCTACCTGGCCAAGAATGTGGTCGGCGCCGGTCTGGCCGAACGCTGCACCATCCAGTTGTCCTACGCGATCGGCGTGTCGCACCCGCTCTCGGTCTACATCGACACCGCCGGCACCGGTAAGGTCGACGAGGAGAAACTGTCCCGCGTGCTGCAGGAACTGGTCGATCTCTCGCCGCGTGGCATCCGGACCCATCTGGCGCTCAATCGGCCGATCTATGCGCGGACCGCGGCTTATGGCCATTTCGGCCGGACACCCGACGCCGATGGCGGGTTCTCCTGGGAGAAGCTCGATCTGGTCGACGAGCTGAAACGCGCGTTCTAAGGATCCGCTGATGACTGGCCACCGGGCCTCCGTGGCGAGCCCGGTGGCCGATGTCACGTCGGGCGCGACGATTACCCCAGAAAATACCCCAGCTACCCCAGAAAATACCCCGGCGAATCCAGGCGCGGAACGGCTCTATGGCCGCCGCCGCGGCCACAAGTTGCGGCTCGGCCAACAGGTCTTGATGGACGAGGTCCTGCCCCGGCTGCGGGTTGGGCTCGACCAGCTCGCGGCCCTCGGGCCACGGGGAATGTTCTCGAAGCCGGTGACCGGCGCTTGGCTGGAGATCGGTTTCGGCGGTGGCGAACATCTGGCCGCCCAGGCGGCCGCCCATCCGGATATCGGCCTGATCGGCTGCGAGGTCTATGAGAACGGCATCGTCACTTTGCTGGCGGCGCTCGACCGCCGGGTCGCGGCCGGCGCGCCGGCGCTCGATAATTTGCGGCTGATGGTCGAGGATGCCCGCCGGGTGCTGGACGCACTGCCGGTCGCTTCGATCGATCGGGTGTTCGTGCTGTTCCCCGACCCATGGCGCAAGGCCAGGCACCACAAGCGGCGGCTGATCTCCCGGTCGACGCTCGATCGGCTGGCGGTGGTGATGGCCGATGGCGCCGAATTACGGTTGGCGACTGATCATGTCGATTATCTGCGCCAGATGCTCTCGCTGGCGCCGATCCATCCCGCCTTCGACTGGCAGGTCCAGGGTCCGGCGGATTGGCGCCACCGTCCGGACGATTGGCCGCAAACCCGCTACGAACGCAAAGGAATCGAGGCCGGACGCCCGCCGACCTTCCTGCGGTTGCGCCGTCGTCCCCGGAATACTTCGGAAGGCTGACGGATGTGGGCGCGATACTGCGGCCTTGCGACTCCGTGGGTTTTGACTATATTGCGCCCAAGCTCAGATCCCATTGATGACTAAAACGGCACAAATCGGTGGGCCCTCGGCTCACCTTTTTGCCTTTTGCTGAATGGGACGGAACGGCAGCGTTGACGGAAATCGGCAGCATCGAACGCATCATCACCCCCTCGCTCGAGGCCATGGGGTTTCGGGTGGTGCGCGTCACCTATGGCGGCGGCGCGCGGCCGACCTTGCAGATCATGGCCGAACCCGCGGATGGCACGGCGATGACGGTCGAGCACTGCGCCGATATCAGCCGCGCCGTATCGGCCTTGCTCGATGTCGAGGATCCGATCCCGGTGGCCTACGCGCTGGAGGTGACCTCGCCCGGCATCGACCGGCCGCTGGTCACCCGTCAGGATTACGAACGCTTCGCCGGCTACGAGGCGAAGCTTGAGACGAGCCGCCCGCATGACGGGCGCAAGCGGTTTCGCGGCAAGCTGCTCGGCATGATCGGCGACGATGTGGCGCTCGATGTCGAGGGGCAACGCGTGGCGGTGCCGCTGTCGGACGTGTACCGCGCCAAGCTGCTGCTGACCGACGAGCTTATTCAGGCGACGCAACGGGCCCACCAGGCGGCGCGCGATGCGGCGGTGAAAGCGGCGGATCCGGTCGCATAACGAGCCAGGTACCTAGATCGGTACCCCAGGCTCTCGACTATCGAAATTAGCATGGTGGCGCCGTCGACCCGGTCGGGTGTCGGCACCTCCCAAACACGAAGAGACAGATCATGGATGTATCGCTTGCCGCCCGCCCCGAGCTGTTGCAGGTCGCCGACACGGTAGCGCGCGACAAGGGCATCGAGCGCGACGAAGTGCTCGAGGCGATGGAACAGGCGATCCAGAAAGCCGGACGCTCGAAATACGGCCAGGAATACGACATTCGCGCCGAGATCGATCGCAAGACCGGCGAGATCCGGCTGATGCGCTTTCGCGAGGTCGCCGATCCGATCGAGAACGAGGCGACGCAGATGACGCTGGCCGCGGCCCGCGAGCTCGATCCGGACGCGCAGGTCGGCGATTTCATCACCGACCCGCTGCCGCCGATCGATTTCGGCCGGATCGCGGCGCAGACCGCCAAGCAGGTGATCGTGCAGCGCGTCCGCGACGCGGAGCGGCAGCGGCAGTTCAACGAGTACAAGGACCGCATGGGCGAGATCGTCAACGGTCTGGTGAAGCGCGTCGAATTCGGCAACGTCATGGTCGATCTGGGCCGCGCCGAGGCGATCCTGCGCCGCGACGAATTGCTGCCGCGCGAGAGCTTTCGCCAGGGCGAGCGCGTCCGCGCCTATATCTACGACGTCCGGCCGGAGCCGCGCGGCCCGCAGATTTTCCTGTCGCGCACCCATCCGCAATTCATGGCGAAGCTGTTCGCCCAGGAAGTGCCGGAGATCTATGACGGCATCATCGAGATTCGCTCGGTCGCGCGCGATCCGGGCAGCCGCGCCAAGATCGGCGTGATCTCGAACGACAGCAGCATCGATCCGGTCGGCGCCTGCGTCGGCATGCGCGGCAGCCGCGTCCAGGCGGTGGTCGGCGAGCTGCAGGGCGAGAAGATCGACATCATTCCCTATTCGACCGATCCCGCGACCTTCGTCGTGAACGCGCTGGCCCCCGCCGAGGTTGCCAAGGTCGTCATGGACGAGGAGCAGCGGCGGATCGAGGTCGTCGTTCCCGACGATCAGCTCAGCCTGGCGATCGGCCGGCGCGGCCAGAATGTGCGGCTCGCCTCGCAGCTCACCGGCTGGGATATCGATATCCTGACCGAGGCCGAGGAATCCGAGCGGCGGACCGAAGAGGTGCGTACGCGGAGCCAAATGTTCATCGAGGCGCTGGACGTCGATGACGTCATCGCCCATCTGTTGGTCACCGAAGGTTTCACCTCGGTCGAGGAAGTCGGCTTCGTGCCGCTCGACGATCTCGCCGGGATCGAAGGCTTCGACGAGGATGTCGCCTCCGAACTCCAGGCGCGCGCCCGGCACTTCCTGGAAGAGCAGAATGCCTTCTTCGAGGAGCGTCGTCGGGAGTTGGGCGTCACCGACGAGCTCGCCGAGATCGACGGGTTGACCCCCGGCATGGTGGCGAAGCTGGGCGAGGAAGGGATCAAGACGCTGGACGATCTGGCCGATCTGGCCGGCGACGAGCTCATCGAGATGATGAAGGATACGGGCAAGCTGGAAGAGGCGGCGGCGAACGCGATCATCATGGCCGCGCGCGCTCATTGGTTCGCCGAGGACGGCTCCGCTGCCCCGACCACCTGAGCTGCCCGTTATAGACGCCCATCAGGACACCCCTCCGTCATCGTTTGATGCGCCATCATCGATCGAGTTGGGGACGTCGGGTGTCGATGAGGCGGAGGATACGCCCGAGGAAACCGGCCCGCTGCGCCGCTGCATCATCGGCGGCGTCAGCCGGCCGAAGGCGGAGCTGGTTCGGTTCGTGGTGAGCCCGGAGGGCGTGGTGGTGCCGGATATCGAGGAGCGTCTGCCCGGCCGGGGGTTCTGGCTGACTTCCGGCCGAGCCGAGTTCGACGAGGCGCTGCGCCGCAAGGCGTTCGACCGCGCCGCCAGACGCCCGGTCAAGGTGGCCGTGGATCTGGCCGAACAGGTCGAGGCGCTGCTGGTGCGGCGTTGCGGCAATCTGATTGGGCTGGCGCGCCGCGCGGGTCAGGCGGTCGCCGGGTTCGAGAAGGTCGGCGGCGCGTTGCGCGCGGGGCGCGTCGCGGTCTTGTTGGCCGCCTCCGACGGGGCGGCGGGCGGGCGTGACAAGATCGCCGCCTTGGCGCCCGGTTTGCCGGTCGGCACGGCGTTGAGCGGCGTGGAGTTGGGCCAGGCCTTCGGTCGAGAGTTCGTCGCCCATGGGGCGATCGGCCCGGGCCGGCTGGCGGATCGGCTGCTGGCGGATATCGCCAGGCTCGATGGTTTGCGCCGGGCGCCGACCTTGCCCAAGGCGCAAGGTCGCGCGGCGCGCGGCGGGGTGAAGCCACCGGCGAGGGGCTGACCTGCGCGTAAAGTGGCGGTATCGCGACGCATCGGGTTTGAGCCGGACCCTGAGTCTATGCGATACTAAGGATCGCTCCGCATCCCGGCAGGGTTGCGAGGCCATCGTTGCTGGTGTGAACGGTGAAGTCGGCGTGGCGGTCGCGCGCCGGGTCGCCAAACCTTTCGGCGGCGGTCGGCGGGACGGTGGAGCGAGGATTTGGGCGGCGAACGCGGTCTCGGATGATGCCCCGATGGGCACTGAGTATGCCGCGATGTTCGCCTATGGGATGACGGCGGTGCTGATGTGCCGCGCGACAAGTTGGGCCGGTGCTCGTGCACCACAAGGATGGATTGGTACCGGGACAATATGACCGATAGCAACGAACAAGAGACCAAGCGGCCGCTGACCCTCGCCCGTCCGGGCGGCAGGCTGGAGCTGAAGCGTCCATTGGAGGCCAATCAGGTCCGCCAGAGCTTTTCCCATGGCCGTTCCAAGACCGTCACGGTCGAGGTCAAGAAAAAGCGCAGCCTCGGCGGCGGATTGCCCGAGCGGGTCGAGCCCGCGTCGTTGGCGCCCGCGGTTGCGCCGGCACGGCCGGTGGCGCCGACCATCCGTCCCGCTCAGGCACCCGCGGCCGACGGTGCAAGCGCTCCGGCCCCCGTCGCGGTGCCGGTCGCTGAAATCGTGGCCCAGCCTCAGCCGATGGTCGCCGAGCCGGTCGAGGCGCGTGCTGAACCGGCGGTGCCTGTCGTCGCGGAGCCGACGGTAACCGCGCCGGCGGCACCCGCCGCCGAACCCGTGGTGGCCGAGCCGGCGCCCGTCGTGGCGCCGCCGCGTCCCCGCCAGGGACCGATCATGACGGCCCCCCCGCTGCCGACCCCGGTCGCGCCGCCGGCGCCGGTCAGGGCGGCCGAGCAGCCGACCCGTCGGCTCCAGCCGCGCACGCTGACCGATGAGGAGCGCGCGGCCCGCGTTAAGGCGCTGCAATCGTCGATCCGCGCCGAGGAACAGGCGCGCCGCCAGGCCGAGATCGATGCCGGGCGCCGCCAGCTCGAGGCCGAACTCGCCCGGCAGAAGGCCGAGGAAGAGGCGCGTCTGCGCGCCGAGGAAGACGCCAAGCGCAAGGCGGAGGATTCGAAATCCGTCAATGATGTCGAGGCGCGCCGCAAGGCCGACGAGGACACCAAGCGCCAGAAGGTCGAGGATGACAGCCGGCGCGAGGTTGCCGAGCGGGCGGGCAAGAACGCCGCCGCCAAGGTCGCGGCCCTGACCGCCGCCGGCAAGATGAAGCCGATGGCCGAGGAGCCTGAAGACGCGCCGAAGCGTGGTCCCGGCGGTCTCAGGACCGATGCCCGCAAGACGCCGGTACCGGCGCGAACCAAGGTCGATCTTCAGCGCCGTCGTCCCGGCAAGATCACAATTTCCCGGGCATTGTCGGATGAGGATGAGGAGCGCATGCGCTCGCTCGCCTCGGTTCGCCGTGCCCGTGAGCGCGAAAAGCTACGCGCTCAGCAGATGGCTTCGGAGCAGGTAAAAGTAGTGCGTGATGTCGTAGTGCCGGAGGCGATCACGGTCGCCGACCTCGCCAACCGGATGGCCGAACGAGGCACGGACGTGGTCCGTGCGCTGATGCGCATCGGCGTCATGGCGACGCTCAACCAGACGATCGATGCGGATACCGCCGAACTGATCGTCGCCGAGTTCGGCCACAATCTGCGGCGTGTCGCGGAATCCGATGTCGAAATCGGCCTCAAGGGCGTGGAGGACGAGGCGGAGACGCTGGAGCACCGCGCCCCGGTGGTCACCATCATGGGTCACGTCGATCACGGCAAGACGTCGCTGCTCGACGCCTTGCGGGCGACCGATGTGGTAAGCGGCGAGGCTGGCGGCATCACCCAGCATATCGGCGCCTATCAGGTGACGATGAAGACCGGGCAGAAGATCACCTTCATCGATACCCCGGGCCATCAGGCCTTCACCGCGATGCGCGCGCGCGGCGCCAATGTCACCGATATCGTGGTGCTGGTCGTCGCCGCCGATGACGGCATCAAGGAACAGACGGTCGAGGCCATCCGTCACGCGCGGGCGGCCAATGCGCCGATCATCGTCGCCATCAACAAGATGGATAAGCCCGATGCCGACGCGAACCGCGTCCGTCAGGCCTTGTTGCAGCACGAGATCGTGGTCGAAAGCCTGGGCGGCGAGATCCTCGATGTCGAGGTCTCGGCGCTGAAGAAGACCGGTCTCGAAAAGCTGGAAGAGACCATCCTGCTGCAGGCGGAACTCCTCGATCTGCGCGCCAATCCGGATCGCGCGGCCGAGGGTGTCGTCATCGAGGCGAAGCTGGAGCGCGGCCGTGGCGCGGTCGCCACGGTGCTGGTGCAGCGCGGTACCTTGCGCGTCGGCGACATCTTCGTCGCCGGCAGCGAATCCGGTCGTGTCCGCGCCCTGATCGACGACAAGGGCGAGAGCGTCAAGGAAGCCGGGCCGAGCATGCCGATCGAAGTGCTGGGTCTTAACGGCGCGCCCTATGCCGGTGACGAATTCTCGGTGGTCGAGAACGAGGGCCGGGCCCGCGACATCGCCGATTTCCGGCAGCGCCGCCGGCGTGATGCCACTGCCGCCGCCGGTGCGCGCGGCACGCTCGAGGAGATGTTCACCCAGATCGCCTCGGGGGCGGTCAAGGAATTCCCGGTGGTCATCAAGTCCGACGTGCAGGGCTCGCTCGAAGCGATCCTGGCCAGCATCAAGGGCATCGGGACTGACGAAGTGTCGGTGCGCGTGCTGCATTCCGCGGTCGGCGGCATCAACGAGAGCGACATCAATCTCGCCGCCGCCTCCAAGGCCTTGGTGATCGGCTTCAACGTCCGAGCCAATCCCCAGGCGCGCGACCAGGCACGACGCGACGGTGTCGAGATCCGCTACTACTCGATCATCTACAACGTGATCGACGACATGAAGCAGGCCCTGTCGGGCATGCTGGATCCGACGCTGCGCGAACAGTTCCTGGGCAATGCGTCGATCCGCGAGGTCTTCAACATCACCAAGGTCGGCAAGGTCGCCGGCTGCATGATCACCGAAGGCATGGTTCGCCGGGGCGCCAAGGTTCGCCTGCTGCGCGAGGACGTGGTCATCCACGAAGGCAGCCTGAAGACCCTGAAGCGCTTCAAGGAAGAAGTGCGCGAGGTGCGCGAAGGCTATGAATGCGGCATGGCGTTCGAGAATTATACGGACATCCAGGTCGGCGACATCATCGAGTGCTTCGATATCGAGGAGGTCGCTCGGGTGCTTTGATCGGTTTAACCCCGGCGCCGCGTCTTTCAGGCGGCGCCGGGTTTTTGATCTATCGAAGCGATCCGGCGTCGGGATAAGGACATGGCGAGACGGGAAGGCAGCAGCGGCCGAAGCCAGCGCCAATTGCGCGTCGGCGAAGAGCTGCGTCACGTCCTGGCCGAGGTGCTGCGGCGCGGCGATGTGCGCGATCCGGAGCTGGTCGATGCCACGATCACCGTGACCGAGGTGCGGGTCAGCCCGGACCTCAGAAACGCGACGGCTTTTGTGGTGCCGCTGGGCGGCGTCCGGCAGGCCGAGATCCTCGCGGCCTTGCGTCGGGTGGCGCCCTATCTGCGCGGCGTCATCGGCCGCGCGGTCGCCTTGCAATTCACCCCGACCTTGGGCTTCGAGTTGGACCGCTCGTTCGACCGCGCGGCGCAGATCGAGCGGCTGCTGCACCGCCCCGATGTCGCGGCCGACTTGGTGCCAGGTGATGACGACGGCCCCCAAGCCACGGACGTCGAAGGCACTGGACCCAAGGGTGGGGCGTAACCGCCGCGGGCAACCGGTCCATGGCTGGGTGGCGCTCGACAAGCCGTTCGGCATGACCTCGACCCAGGCGGTAGCGGCGGTGCGCCGGCTGTTCGACGCGGCCAAGGCCGGCCATGGCGGCACGCTCGATCCGCTCGCGACCGGGCTGCTGCCGGTGGCTCTGGGCGAGGCGACCAAGACCGTCGCCTGGGCGATGGATGGCAGCAAGACCTATCGGCTGACCGTGCGCTGGGGTATCGCCACGGCGACCGACGACGCGGAGGGGGCGGTTGTCGCGACCTCCGACGCGCGGCCGGCGCGCTCGGCGATCGAGGCGGCGCTGCCTGCTTTTACCGGCACCATCATGCAGGTTCCGGCGACCTATTCGGCGATCAAGGTCGATGGCCGCCGCGCCTATGATTTGGCCCGCGCCGGCGAGGCGGTCGAGCTGGCGGCACGGCCCATCCGTATCGATAGATTGAGCCTGGTCGAACTGCCCGATGCCGATCACGCGGTCTTCGAGGTGGTGTCCGGCAAGGGTGCCTATATGCGCAGTCTCGGCCGCGATCTCGCGGTGGCGCTCGGCACGGTCGGCCATCTCACGGCGCTGCGCCGCGCGCGGGTCGGCCGTTTCGACGAGTCGGTTGCGATAACGCTGGATAAGTTATCGAGTCTCGGGCATATTGCGCGGCTATCCGAGTACCTGCTTCCGATAGAGACCGCGCTGGACGACATCCCGGCACTGGCCTTGACGGAGGCCGAAGCACTCCGCCTGCGGCACGGTCAACCCGTGAGTCCGCTTCGCCCGTCGGATCGGGCGTGCATCGATCAACTCGGCAACGGGTCGATTGTCTCCGTGTCAACGGGTGGCAAGCTTGTCGCTCTTACGGAGATTGATGCTGGCATGCTTCGGCCGGTGCGTGTCCTGAACATCTGACCATGGGATTCCCCGATGTCGATTACGCCTGATCGCAAGCAAGAACTGATTGTCGAATACGCCACCAAGCCCGGCGATACCGGGTCGCCGGAAGTCCAGGTCGCCGTGTTGAGCGAGCGGATCCGGAATTTGACCGAGCATCTCTCGGCACATAAGAAAGACTTCCATTCCCGCCGGGGTCTGCTGGTCATGGTCGGCCAGCGCCGGAGCCTGCTCGATTATCTCAAGCGCAACAGCGTCCCTCGCTATGAGTCGCTGATCGGCCGCTTGGGTCTGCGTCGCTGACCGCGGTCGGCCTCACTCCCATGTCATCGACGATCCTGCGCGCGGCCGGGAGCTTGAGCTCCCGCGCCGCGCGCGGCGTTGATGCGACCGCCAAGCGGCAGCTTTGCCGCTCGACTGACGATGAGCGGCTTTGCTGCTCGACCTATGACACGCGGCTTTGCCGCTCCGCGTACCCACTGGGAGCAGGCCGATGACGGCCTGCTCGGGGCCATTGCCCCAGCCTATCACGGCAGAATGCGAACCTCTTGTCCGGATTGGCCGGGCGATCGCCGGCCTGCCGCAAGATCTCGTAAAAGGATAATCGAGTATGTTCGAGGTGTTCCGTAAGGAAATCACATGGGGTGGGCGCAAGCTGACCCTCGAGACGGGCAAGATCGCCCGTCAAGCCGATGGCGCCGTCTTGGCGACGTACGGCGAAACCACGGTGTTGTGCACGGCCGTCGCCGCGCGTGGTATCAAGCCCGGTCAGGATTTCTTTCCACTGACGGTCAATTATCAGGAAAAGGCGTTCGCCGCCGGCAAGATCCCGGGCGGCTTCTTCAAGCGTGAAGGGCGCCCGTCGGAAAAGGAGACGCTGGTCTCGCGGCTGATCGATCGGCCGATCCGGCCGCTCTTCGCCGAGGGTTTCCTGAACGAAACCCAGGTCGTCTGCACCGTGTTGACCCATGACCTGGAGAACGATCCGGACATGGTGGCGCTGATCGGCGCCTCGGCGGCGCTGACCATTTCGGGCATTCCGTTCATGGGCCCGATCGGCGGCGCCCGCGTCGGCTACAAGAACGGCGAATACATTCTGAACCCGCTGGCCGACCAGATCGACGGCTCGGAACTGGATCTGGTGGTCGCCGGTACGGTCGAAGGCGTGCTGATGGTCGAATCCGAGGCGAAGGAGCTGACCGAGGACGTCATGCTCGGCGCCGTGACCTTCGGCCATAACGCCTATCAGCAGGTGATCCAGGCGATCATCGAGCTGGCCGAAAAATGCGCCAAGGAGCCTTGGGATCTGCCGGAGAAGGCACCCGAAGTCATCGATGTCGACGCCAAGCTGCGCGCCGCCATCACCGGCGACCTCACCGCCGCCTATGCCGAGCGTCAGAAGTCGGCCCGCCAGGAAAAGATCGGCGAGATCAAGCGCCGCCTGCCCGAGCTGTTCACCGACGACAAGGAAAAGGCCCTCGCCGGCAAGCTGTTCAAGGGTGTCGAGAAGGACATCGTGCGCGGCGCCATTCTGGCGAACGGCATCCGGATCGATGGCCGCGACACCAAGACGGTCCGGCCGATCGTGTCCGAAGTGGGTTTGATCCCTCGCGCCCATGGTTCCGCGCTGTTCACCCGCGGCGAAACCCAGGCGCTGGTGGTCACCACGCTCGGCACCGGCCAGGACGAGCAGATCGTCGATGCGCTGGCGGGCGAATACCGCGAAAACTTCATGCTGCACTATAACTTTCCTCCCTATTCGGTGGGTGAAGCCGGCCGCATGGGTTCGCCGGGCCGCCGCGAGATCGGCCACGGCAAGCTCGCCTGGCGGGCGATTCATCCGCTGCTGCCCAGCAAGGAAAGCTTCCCCTATACCCTGCGCGTCGTGTCCGAGATCACCGAGTCCAATGGCTCGTCCTCGATGGCGACGGTCTGCGGCACGTCCTTGTCGCTGATGGATGCGGGTGTGCCGCTGGCCCGCCCGGTCGCCGGCATCGCCATGGGGCTGATCAAGGAAGACAGCGGTTTCGCCGTGCTGTCCGACATCCTGGGTGACGAAGATCATCTGGGCGATATGGACTTCAAGGTGGCCGGTACCACGACGGGTGTCACCGCCCTGCAGATGGACATCAAGATCACCTCGATCACCGAGGAGATCATGCGCATCGCGTTGGCGCAGGCGCGCGACGGTCGCCAGCATATCCTGGCCGAGATGGCCAAGGCGCTGACCGATGCCCGCGAAGGTGTGAGCGGCAATGCGCCGCGCATCACCACGATCACCATCCCGAAGGACAAGATCCGTGAAGTGATCGGGTCCGGCGGCAAGGTGATCCGCGAGATCTGCGAAGTCACCGGCGCCAAGATCGATATCGAGGATGACGGCACGATCAAGGTCGCGGCGGTCGACGACAAGGCCAGCCAGGCGGCGATCGACTGGATCCGCGGCATCGTGGCCGAGCCGGAGATTGGCGTCGTCTACACCGGCAAGGTCGTGAAAGTCGTCGATTTCGGCGCTTTCGTGAACTTCCTCGGCGCGCGCGATGGCCTCGTTCATATTAGCGAGCTGTCGTCGCAACGGGTCGGCAAGGTGGCCGATGTCGTCAAGGTCGGCGATCAGGTCAAGGTCAAGGTGCTCGGCCTCGACGATCGCGGCAAGGTGAAGCTCAGCATGAAGGCAATCGATCAGGAGACGGGCGAGACCGCCGCCTAGCATCGATCCAAACTTAATGTTCGCGAAGGCCGGTGGCTGAGATGCCATCGGCCTTAACGCGTTCATGTGTCGCGACGAAGGACGGAAAAGCGAGGAAGCGGAAGCGATGACGAGGGCTAGCCGTCTGCCGCGGGTGATCGGTCATCGAGGGGCCGCCGCTCATGCGCCGGAAAACACCCTGGCCGGGTTTCGCGTGGCCAAGCTGCTGGGTGCCGCATGGGTCGAATTCGACGTCCGTCTGACCGCGGATGGGCGCTGCATCCTGCTGCATGACGACACCATCGAGCGGACCACGGATGGCAGGGGTGTCGCGGCCGAGCTTACCTTGGCCGAGCTCGCCGTGTTTGATGCCGGTGCCTGGTTCGATCCGAAATTCGCCGGCGAGACGGTGCCGACTCTGGAGGAGGCGATCGACTTGCTGGCGGAATTGGGGTTGGGTGCCAATATAGAGATCAAGCCGCATCCGGGGGCCGGGCCGGCGACGGCGCGTGCCGTGGTCGACATCCTGCGGACCAACTGGCCGGCCAGTTTGCCGGCACCGCTGCTGTCGAGCTTCGATAGGACGGCGCTGGAGGCCGCTCGCGACGCCGCCCCGGGGATCGAGCGCGGCGTGTTGCTGCGCGAGCTCGGGACCGATTGGCGCAGCCTGGCCGACGCGTTGGACGCGACGACGGTGCATTGCGACCATAGCCGCCTGACGGCGGCCAAGGCGAAGGAAGTTCAAGCATCCGGCTACCCGTTGCTGGCGTATACCGTGAACCATGCCGGACGCGCCGAGGAATTGGCCGGCTGGGGGGTCTGTGGCTTCTTCACCGATGTGCCGGATCAACTGGCGGGCCTCGCCCGCTCAGGACCTGCTATGGTCGAATGACGGATGGGGTCGGATGACGGAGTCCGGGTTCCGTTTTGGCCCAAACAGGGCCATTATGGCCTGGGGTATTATGACAAAGAGGTTACGATCGTGGGCGCACCGGCGGGGGCCGAGACGTCCGCGGAGGCCATCGATCGGGCCCGGCATCGGTTCGCCGAACGCGCCGGGGTGAAGCGGGAGTAAGGCAGTGAAGGCATTGAAATCGCTGGTTATTTCCGGCCGCGAGACGTTGCCGCTGGTGGAAGGCGGTAAAGGTATCTCCGTGTCGAACGGCGAAAGCTCCGGCGCCTGGGCCGCCGCCGGCGGGATCGGCACGTTCTCCGGGGTGAACGCCGATAGTTACGACGCCAATGGCGAGAAGATCGAACAGGTCTATCACGGCACGACCCGACGGGAACGGCACGAGGAACTGGTCGGCTATTCGATCCGCGGCGGCATCAATCAGGCACGCATCGCCCATGACTGCGCCAATGGCAATGGCCGCATTCATATGAACGTGCTGTGGGAGATGGCGGCGGCGGAGCGGATTCTGCACGGTGTGCTGGAGGGCGCCAAGGGGCTGATCCACGGCGTCACCTGCGGTGCCGGCATGCCGTATCGGATCGCCGAGATCTGCGCGCAATACGACGTTTATTATTACCCCATCGTGTCCTCGGCCAGGGCGTTTCGGGCCCTGTGGAAACGCGCCTACCACAAGTTCAGCGCATTGCTGGGCGGTATCGTTTACGAGGATCCATGGCTTGCGGGCGGCCATAACGGCTTGTCGAACAGCGAGAACCCGGAATGCCCGGAGGATCCTTACCCGCGGGTTCGCGAGCTGCGCGCGATGATGCGCGAGGTCGGGCTCGGCGAGACGCCGATCTTCATGGCCGGTGGCGTCTGGTATCTGCGCGAATGGTCGGACTGGCTGGACAATGACGAAATCGGCCCGGTGGCCTTTCAGTTCGGTACCCGTCCGCTGCTGACCCAGGAAAGCCCGATCTCCGATGCCTGGAAGCAGAAGCTGCTGACCTTGAAGCAGGGCGACGTCTATTTGAACCACTTCAGCCCGACGGGGTTCTACTCGTCGGCGGTGCGCAACAGCTTTCTCAACGATCTGCAGGGGCGCTCCGAACGCCAAGTCGCCTATACGGTCGAACCGGTCGGCGAGCATTCGGTGACGCTCAGCATCGGCGCGCGCGGCCGTACCGTCTACGTGACGCCGCATGACCGCGAGGCCGCCGAGCGGTGGATGGCGGCCGGCTTCACCGAGGCGTTGCGCACGCCGGATTCGACGCTGATCTTCGTGGTGCCGGAAAGTGCCGAGGAAATCCGGCACGACCAGATCGCCTGCATGGGGTGCCTATCCGCCTGCGGTTTCTCGAACTGGGCCCAGAACGAGACCGGGACCACCGGCAAGAAGGCCGATCCGCGATCGTTCTGCATCCAGAAGACGTTGCAGCACATCAGCCATTCGGATCATATCGACAGCAACCTCATGTTCGCCGGCCACAATGCCTACCGGTTCGCCGATGATCCCTTCTATGCCAACGGCTATGTGCCGAGCGTGGGCGAGTTGGTGGACCGGCTGCAAACGGGTAATTGACGGTTCGGTTACGCATGCCCACTTTAACTGCTAGATGTATTGGGGCGCGGTGGTGCGAGTTGGACGGGAAAGTTAGCGCGGATGCCTGAGGCGATGGCGGCACGGGAAGGTGGCACCGATCCGATCGGCGTGGATGCGGTCGAGGTCGAAGTCGGGCTGCGTCCGGTCGCGGGGCTGCTGCGCGATGCCGGCTTGCGCCCGACCCGTCAGCGGCTGGCGCTGGGCGCGTTGCTGTTCGATGGCGGCGACCGGCATGTGACGGCCGAGCAATTGCACGGCACGGCCCTCGAACGCCTGATCCCGGTATCGCTGGCCACGGTCTACAACACGCTGCACCAATTCACCGCGGCGGGGCTGCTGCGCGAGGTGGTGGTCGAGCCGGGCCGATCGTATTTCGACACCAATACTTCCGACCATCATCATTTCTATGTCGAGGGTCAGGGCAACCTGCTGGATATTCCCGGCAGCCACGTGACCGTCGGCGACCTGCCGTCGCCGCCGGACGGGATGGTCGTCAGCCGGGTCGAAGTCATCATCCGCCTGACCCCGGCGCCTTAACCGTCCCTGAGGGCGTGCGGGCCGGTTAGGGCACCGTTTCCGCCGGCGTGACACCCCAGATCTCCGAACGGTTGATCCAGCCGCGCATATCGTCGATTTCGACGCGGCACCAATCGCCGGCCGGGCATTCCAGCAACCGGCCGATCACACCGGGCTCGACCCGCGCGACCGGTTGGGCCGCCGCTGAGGCTTCCCGATGCAGGGTGCGGATTTCGCCCTGGATGATCACGCCGCGCCGGGCATTGAGCTGGGTAAGGGTGACCCAGCCCTCCGATCCTTCCCAATCGCGGATCTTGCGGTAATTGCCGAATTCCGCCACCACCTCGACCGGCATGTCCTTGCGCTTGAACACCCAGTTGATCGGATAGGTCGGGCCGGGGCCGACCCTTACATTGACTTCCTTGAACTTGATCGTCGCGTAACGCACCGCCATCGGCGGTTTATCGCGCGCCGGTTTCGGCTTGGTGCTGGCGGATTTGTCTGCCCCCAACTTGTCCGTTGGGTCGGCGGCGCCCGGATCCGATGCCGATGCATCGGGGGCGGCGGTGTCCGCCGCCGGGGGCGGTGGGGGCTGCGGCGTCGGGGGGGCTGCTTTATGCACCGCCGGCTTGGTGGTGGTTTGGGGCTTCGTGCCGGTCGCCGGATCCGCCGCCGTGGCGGCGCCGCTTGGCACCATCCACAAGGCGGTCGCGATCGACACCGCTGCCAAACGATACGCCATCCGTCGCCACCGCGGCATCGTCTTGCCAGTCCGTATGCTTTTCTCGCTCGCCACAGACGTGCTGTAAGGCGCGCCGCACCGCTCGGTCAAGCGTCAAGGGTCGCCGCTTTCCCGCCCCTCGCGCATGGCCATCCCGCGGGGCCGCCTCCTCGATCGGCGCCCTTGATCCTGGACACCGATGCCAATGCGCTGATATGGCGAAAGCCTGCGGGGGTGCCCGCCGAAGATCGACCCGAAAATCGGATCGGCCCGGGTGGGCAGCGCTGCCGGAGACTGAGCAAAATGAGAAGCAACAAGGTCCGCGTCGTCGTGACTCGCCGGCTGCCGGAACCGATCGAGACGCGGATGATGGAGCTGTTCGATACCAGGCTCAACCCGACCGATCTGCCGATGCCCGCCGCGGAGATCGTCGCCGCCGTGCAGGATTCGGAGGTGCTGGTACCGACCGTGACCGACCGGATCGACGACGCGCTACTCGACCAGGCCGGCCCGACCTTGAAGCTGATCGCCTCGTTCGGCACCGGCGTCGATCATATCGATGTGGCCTCGGCGCGCCGGCGCGGCATCATCGTGACCAATACGCCGGGTGTCCTGACCGAGGATACCGCCGATATGACCATGGCGCTGATCCTGGCGACGGCGCGCCGGCTGGCCGAGGGCGAGCGGCTGATCCGCTCCGGCAAATGGCAGGGCTGGGGGCCGACGACGATGCTCGGCCATCGGATCTGGGGCAAGCGGCTGGGCATCATCGGCATGGGCCGCATCGGCACCGCCGTGGCCCGCCGGGCGCGCGGTTTCGGCCTGTCGATCCACTACCACAACCGCCGCCGCGTGCTGCCGCAGGTCGAGGCCGATCTGGAGGCCACCTATTGGGCTAGCCTTGACCAGATGGTGGCACGCATGGACGTGCTGTCGGTCAATTGCCCGCACACCCCGGCGACCTTCCATCTGCTCTCGGCCCGCCGGCTGCAGCTGATGGCGCCGCATGCCTATCTGGTGAACACCTCGCGCGGCGAGGTCGTCGACGAGGCGGCGCTGACCCGCCTGCTGGCGGCCGGCCAGATCGCCGGCGCGGGTCTCGACGTCTTCGAGCAGGAACCGGCGGTCAATCCCAAGCTGCTGAAGCTGCCCAATGTGGTGCTGTTGCCCCATATGGGCTCGGCCACGCTGGAAGGCCGGATCGACATGGGCGAAAAGGTCATCATCAACATCAAGACCTTCGCCGACGGCCACCGGCCGCCGGACCGGGTGCTGGAGACGATGTATTGAAGGGTGTGGGTCACCGAACGGACCGGACCCTCCCCGACGACAGCTGTCACTTCATATCGGGCGAGGCGCTGCGAAGGGTCGGGGTCAATGAACGCATCCTTTCCTTAGCGTTTCCGCTAAGAAAGGATATGGCCTTTTCTTTTCATAAGTTGGATCGAATGCCCGACCATCTGAGCCGCCGTCGGGACACTGACGGCGGCTGAGGCTCCATCTTCACAGCAGCCTGCCCGTATCCAGATAGATCGCGGTGTATTGCTCATAGGTCATGCCCAATTCCTCGGCGCGGGCGAGGCGCGATAGCATGATCTCGCGCGGCGGCTTCTTGAAGGCTTCCTGACGCGCCTTTTTCCAGCAGTATTCCAACCAGGTCGTGGCGAAGGTTTCCGGTGCGTCGAGGGGCGGGCCGCCGTTATGGCCGGGTTTCGGCGCGTCGGTCATCGATGGTTCCCATGCCCTTTTTCGCCAGTTGGCTTGCCGCAGGTCGGGCAATGTGGATCGCGGGGGATGCGGATCTTGTGAAAGTTCGTCCCCAGCGCGTCGTACATCAGCAGGGTGCCGCTGAGGCTGGTGCCGAGGCCCAGCAACTCCTTCAGCACCTCGGTCGCCTGCAGGGTGCCGACCACCCCGGCAGTCGCCCCCAGGATGCCCGCCTCCTCGCAGCGGGGGATGAGGTCGGGCGGGGGCGGGTCGCGGAACAGGCAGCGATAGCAGGGATGCGGCCGCCCCAGATGAGATTTGAAGGTCGAGAGCTGACCATCGAAGCGCAGCAAGGCCGCCGAGACCAGCGTTCGGCCCAGCCGATGGCAGGCATCGTTCAACAAATAGCGGGTCGCGAAATTGTCGCTGCCATCGGCGACCAGATCATAGGCGCCGACCAACCGATCGACATTCGCCTCGGTCAGCCGCTCCGCATGGGGCTCGACCCGGATCGCGGGATCCAGGTTGCCCAGCGCCGACACGGCGCTGGTGGTCTTCGGCTGGCCCAGCCGGTTGGTGCTGTGCAGGATCTGGCGCTGCAGGTTCGACAGCTCGACATGGTCGTCATCGACGATGCCCAGCGTGCCGACCCCCGCCGCCGCCAAATACAGCAGCAACGGCGAGCCAAGCCCCCCGGCGCCCAGCACCAGAACCCGGGCCGCCAGCAGGCGCGCCTGCCCCTCCTCGCCGATCTCGTCGAGGATCAGGTGACGCGCGTAGCGGTGGAATTGCGCGTCGGTCAGCTCCATCTCGATGGGCGGCTCCATCTCGACGGGCTTGGTCACAGCCCGTCGAACAACGCCGTCGACAGATAGCGCTCGGCGAAGCTGGCGGCGATCACCACGATCAGCTTGCCCGCCATCTCCGGGCGCCGGGCGACGTCGAACGCCGCGGCCAGCGCCGCCCCGGACGAGATGCCGACCGGCAGCCCATCCAGGGCGGCCGCTTCCCGCGCGGTCTGGAACGCCCGGTCGTTGGAGATGCGCAGGATCTCGTCGATCAGCGTGGTGTCCAGGATGTCGGGAATGAAGCCCGCGCCGATGCCCTGGATCTTGTGCGGCCCCGGCGTGCCGCCGGACAGCACCGGGCTGTCCTCCGGCTCGACCGCGATCATCTTCAGGCCGGGCTTGCGCGGCTTCAGCACCTGGCCGATGCCGGTCAATGTGCCGCCGGTGCCGACACCGCTCACCACGACATCGACGCGCCCGGCGGTGTCCTGCCAGATTTCCTCGGCGGTGGTCGCCCGGTGCACCGCCGGATTGGCGGGGTTCTGGAACTGCTGCAGCATCAGCGCGTCCGGCAGGGTTGCGACCAGCTCCTCGGCCCGGGCGATGGCGGCTTTCATGCCGCCCGCCGCCGGGGTGAGTTCCAATTCGGCACCCAGCAGCTTCAGCATCTTGCGACGCTCGACCGACATGCTTTCCGGCATGGTCAGGATCAGCCGATAGCCCTTGGCGGCGCAGACGAAGGCGAGCGCGATCCCAGTATTGCCGGAGGTCGGCTCGACCAGCACGGTATTCGGGCCGATCCGCCCGGCCGCCTCCGCCGCCTCGATCATCGCCCGGCCGATCCGGTCTTTGACCGAGGCGAGCGGGTTGAAGAATTCCAGCTTGGCGACGACCTCCGCCTTCGGTGCATATTGCGCGCTGAGCCGGGGCAAGCGGACCAGCGGCGTGGCACCGACCGTATCGAGGATGCTGTCATAGATCTTGCCGCGGAATTCGGGATGGGCGGTTGACTGGGTGCTGATCGATGGGGCGGCCATGGTGTTCTCCGGCTGGGTCGGCGAGGCATCTCGTTAGGTCTATAGATAAGCAGTTCCGCAGTGTCGCGCCAACGCCGCCGAGGTAATATCCCGTCGTGAAGCGATGGGAGGGCATGCGGATGGGGTTGTTCGATCTGAGCGGAAGGGTAGCGATCGTCACCGGCGGCAATGGCGGCATCGGCCTCGGCATGGCCCGGGGCCTCGCCGAAGCCGGGGCGAGCTTGGTGCTGGCCGGCCGCGACGCCGCGAAGGGCGAGGCGGCGGCGGCCGAACTGGGTGGCGACGCGTGCTTCGTCGTGACCGACGTCACGCGGGAGGCGGAGTGCCGGGCGCTGGTCGCCGCGGCCACGGCGCGGTTCGGTCGGCTCGACATCCTGGTCAACAATGCCGGGACCAATATCCGCAAGCAGCCCGATGCGTATTCCTTGGCCGAGTGGCAGGGCCTGCTCGACGCTAATCTGACCAGCGCCTTCCTGTGCTGCCAGGCGGCCTATCCCCAGATGGTGCGGGCCGGCGGCGGCAAGATCATCAATATCGGCTCGATGATGTCGATCTTCGGCGCCCCCTTCGCGGGACCTTATGCCGCGACCAAGGGGGCTATCGTGCAATGGAGCAAGGCGCTGGCGACCGCCTGGGCCAAGGATGGCATCCAGGTCAACGCGGTCCTGCCCGGCTGGATCGATACCGACCTCACCCGTGGCGCGCGTCAGCAGGTCGATGGGCTGCATGACCGAGTTCTGGCGCGCACCCCGGCCGGCCGCTGGGGTGTGCCCCAGGATCTCGCCGGCATCGCCGTGTTCCTGGCCAGCGCCGCCTCCGACTTCGTCACCGGCACCGCGATCCCGGTCGATGGCGGGTATTCGGTGCAGGGCTAGGGGGGCTTTTATAGGGCTAGGGGGCGGTTACGGGCGGCCCACGCCGGTCGACCCGAAACCGCCCGCACCCCGCGCCGTCGTCGCGGAGAATTCCTCGACCAGTTTGAAGCGCGGCCGCAGGATCGGTACGAAGACCAGCTGGGCGATCCGGTCGCCCGGCTCGATGGTCAACGGCTCCGATCCCGGCGGGGTGCGCAGCCAGGCGCTGATCATGATCTCGGCCGTGTAATCCGCGTCGATCGTGCCGACCGCCTGACCCAGCACCAGCCCCTTGCGATGGCCGAGCCCCGATCGTGCCAGCAGCAAAGCCGCCATGCCCGGATCGTTCATCAGCACGGCGATGCCCGACGGCACCAGTACGGCGGGCGCCTGGGGCTGCAATGTCAGGGGTTGACCGATACAGGCATGCAGATCGATGCCGGCCGAGAGATCGGTCTGATACTTGGGCAAGCCCCACTCATGCAGCCGGGGATCGAGGATCCGGATTTCGATCTCGGGGGAGGCGGTCATCATGAGAAGACTCCAGGGGGAGACATAGAAGGGTCGATCAGGGAGCGTTGTTATGGATGCATCTGTGCGCAGCCGCATAGCCTTAGCTTCCGGAACGCAAACCTTGAACATCTGACCATCGCTGACTAGACTGCTAAAACGGTCTCTTAGGCCAAGGACGGAGACATGGACACTTGGAGTCTTCAGGACGCCAAGGCGCGCTTCAGCGAAGTCGTTGATCGTGCTTTGACAGACGGCCCGCAGGTCGTCACGCGACGCGGCGAGAATACCGTCGTGATCATTTCCTATGAGAATTTTAAGGCGGAGCACCAACCGACTGATTTGAAGACTTTTTTGCTGTCACTCAGGGGAACCTGGGATCTGCCAATCACAGGAGAAAGGCATGCAGCAAGGAAGTTGGATTTTGAAGTACCTACTTGATACATGCGTCATCTCCGAAATGTCGAAGAGCAGGCCAGACGCCAATGTGCTGGCCTGGTTCGCGGGGACACTCGAAGTCGACCTCTATCTGCCGGTCGTCACGATCGGCGAACTTCGAAAAGGTATTGAGATCGCGCGGCCGAAACACGCCACGGCCGCGAAACTTTACGAGACCATGCTTGACCAGCTTGTGCTCAACTATGCCCATCGCATTTTACCGTTCGACCTGGCTGCGGCTCAGTTATGGGGAGCCTTCATGGCGGCCAGCCAGAGCCAAACGGTTGAAGACGCGCAAATCGCGGCCATCGCCGCCTCGCGCGGCATGACCGTGGTGACCTGTAATGTCACCCACTTTCAGAAATTTCCCGTGCCGATTCATAACCCGTTTTAGCGGGTCGGGACACGAGCCTGACGCTGCTCGATGAGAGCCTTGCCTAGACTTGGATCGTCCCGTCGACATATGGCCATTGCCGAGTGTCGTATTCCTTGACCGCCCATCCTCCTGAATGATATTATCATTATAATGAATAGATAATTCGGGAGAGACATCACCATGGTCGCTCACCCTCGCGCCCAAATGCTTGGTTTCGACACCCACACGGCCGAGCGCCCGGCTTCGTCCACTCCACAATCCTATCTCAGCGGCTTCGGCAACGAGCACGCGACCGAGGCGGTGCCCGGTGCGCTGCCGGCCGGCCAGAATTCGCCGCAGATCCCACCGCTCGGGCTCTATACCGAGCAGCTCTCCGGCACCGCGTTCACCGCGCCGCGCGGCGAGAACCGGCGGTCCTGGCTCTACCGCATCCGGCCGTCGGGCGAGCATCCGGCCTATCGGCGGCTGGACGACGGCTTGCTGCGCAGCGGCCCGTTCGACGAGGTCGAGGTGCCGGCCAACCGGCTGCGCTGGGATCCGCTGCCGATCCCCGATACGGCGGTCGATTGGCTGGACGGTCTCGTCACCATGGGGGGCAATGGCGACGTGGCGACCCAGGCCGGTGTGGCGATCCATCGCTATGCCGCCAGCCGCTCGATGACCGATCGCGTCTTCGTCGATGCCGATGGCGAACTGTTGCTGGTGCCGGAACAGGGGCGCCTGCTGCTGGTGACCGAGCTGGGGCGGATCGAGCTGGCGCCGGGCGAGATCGCCGTCGTGCCGCGCGGCCTGCGGTTCCGGGTCGAGCTGCCGGATGGCTGGGCGCGCGGCTATGTCTGCGAGAATTACGGCGCCCTACTGCGCCTGCCGGATCTCGGGCCGCTCGGCGCCAATGGCCTTGCCAATCCGCGCGACTTCCTGACGCCGGAGGCCGCGTTCGAGGACATCGACACGCCGACCCAGCTGGTCATGAAATTCCAGGGGCACCTTTGGGCGACCGAGCTCGACCACTCGCCCTTCGACGTGGTTGCCTGGCATGGCAATCACGCGCCCTACAAATACGATCTCGCCCATTTCAACACCATGGGCTCGGTCGGCTTCGATCATCCGGACCCGTCGATCTTCACCGTGCTGACCTCGCCATCGGAGACGAGGGGCACGGCGAATGTCGATTTCGTCATCTTCCCGCCGCGCTGGCTGGTCGCCGAACATACCTTCCGGCCGCCCTGGTTCCACCGCAACGTGATGAACGAGTTCATGGGGCTGGTGCAGGGCGTCTATGACGCGAAGGCGGACGGCTTCGTCCCGGGCGGCGCCTCGTTGCATAACTGCATGTCGTCGCACGGCCCCGACGTCGCGACCTTCGAGAAGGCGATCGCGGTGGATTTGAAACCGCATAAGGTGGATCAGACCCTGGCCTTCATGTTCGAGACCCGCTTCGTCATCCGTCCGACCCGCCATGCCCTGGAGAGCCCGACCTTGCAACCGGATTACGATGCCTGCTGGGAAGGTTTCCCGAAACTGTTCACAGGAGCTGCACGATGAGTCCGGCGATGAAGACGGATCTGAACGAGACCCACGACCCGAGCCGGTGCAGCTGGGTCGCCTCGGCCAACGCGGCGGGGGCGGATTTCCCGGTTCAGAACCTGCCCTTCGGCGTGTTTTCCGTGAATGGGACGGTCCCACGCGGCGGTGTCGCGATCGGCGACCAAATTCTCGATCTCCCGGCGGCCGCCGAGGTAGGCTTGTTCGAGGGTGTCGCGGCGGTCGCGGCGCGGGCGGGTTCGGGATCGGTTCTCAACCCGTTGATGGCGCTGGATCAGGCCCATTGGTCGGCGCTGCGCCGCCGGCTCTCCGATCTGCTGACCGAAGGTGCCGCGGAGCGCAGCCGGGTCGAGCCGCTGCTGGTGCCGATGCCCTCGGCCACCCTGCATTTGCCGGCAGCGATCGGCGACTACACGGATTTCTACGCGGGGATCCACCACGCGACCAATGTCGGGCGGCTGTTCCGACCGGATAACCCGCTGTTGCCGAACTACAAATGGATGCCGATCGCCTATCACGGCCGCGCCTCCTCGGTGCGGCCGAGCGGCGTCGCCATCCGCCGGCCGAACGGCCAGCGCAAACCCGCGACCGAGGAGGTGCCTAGTTTCGGCCCGTCGCGCAATCTCGATTACGAGCTGGAGCTGGGGATCTGGCTGGGCTCCGCCAATCGGCCGGGCGAATCGATCCCGATTGCCCGGGCGGCCCGGCATATCTTCGGCTTCGGGTTGCTGAACGACTGGTCGGCGCGCGACCTGCAGGCGTGGGAATACCAGCCGCTCGGGCCCTTCCTCGCCAAGAATTTCGGCACGACGATGTCGCCTTGGATCGTCACCACGGAGGCTTTGGCGCCGTTCCGTGTCGCCCAGGCGGCACGCCCGGCCGGCGATCCGGTACCGCTCGATTACCTCATCGATCCGGCCGACCAGCGGGCCGGCGCGCTTGCCATCGAGCTTGAGGTGTCGCTGCTCACCGGCGGCATGCGCGCGCGCGGCGCCGAACCCTATCGCCTGTCGCGGGTCAGCACGCGGGAACTCTATTGGACCGTGGCGCAGATGGTGGCGCATCACAGTTCGGGCGGTTGCGACCTCCATCCGGGTGATTTGTTCGGCAGCGGCACCATCTCCGCGCCGACCGCCGATGGCCTCGGCAGCTTGCTGGAGTTGACTCAGGGCGGCAAGCAACCGATCGCCTTGCCGGTCGACGAGGTTCGGCGCTTCCTGGAAGACGGCGACGAGGTGATCTTCCGGGCTCGCGCCGAGGCCGATGGCCATGTACCGATCGGCTTCGGCGAAAGCCGCGCCCGGATCGAACCGGCGCCGGCGATCTGACCATCCCGATGGACGGACCGACTCCATCCGTCATCCGTTCAGTGCTGAATCGCAAGCTGCCGCTCTGGTATCAGGTGGCGCAAAGCCTGCGGGCGGAAATCCTCGCCCGGCGGTTCGAGGCGACCAACCGGCTGCCGACCGAGATCGAGCTGGCACGACAATATGGCGTCAGCCTCATCACGCTCCGTCAGGCATTGAAGACGATCGAGGAGGAGGGGCTGATCTCCCGTCACCGGCGCCTCGGCACCTTCGTCAACCCGGCCGCCTTCGCCCAGCGGCCCTTGGAGCTGCTGGGCGCCGTCGCGACCGTCTTCGCCCAGCAGACGACCGAGGAGATGACCGTGCTGGAGCATGGCGTGACGCGGCTCCCCGCCGATCTCGCGGCGCAGTTCGGCGACGACGCGCCACGGGAGGTCGGCGTGATCCGCCGCCTCCGGCTCGATGGCGGCGTGCCGGTCGGCTATGCGATCAACTACGTATTGCCGGGTCTCGCCGCCCGGATACTTCCGGACCAGCTCCGCAGCCTGTCGATGACCCGCATTCTCAGCGACAGCCTCGGCGTCGAGATCAAGCGGATCGAGAATACGGTGGAGGCCCAACTGGCAAGCCCCGAGGTCGCCCATCTGCTGGCGACCGATCTCATGAGTCCGATCCTACTGTTCACCGGCATCAGCCACGACATGACCGGCCGTGTCGTCGATATCGCCCGGATCCACTACCGGGGTGACCGCTACAAATTCTCGGTCGGCTTCGACATCGCGGGGTAACGGACTCAAGCGTTAGGATCGGATCACTGGTGAACAAGCAATCCGGACGGCGCGGTGGTTGTCACGTTACTCGTTGATGTCTCTTTCCCTCGTTTCTTTTGTTAAAGCCAAAACAATAAATGTAACTCCCGCCATGGTGGAGTAATAAATAGCAATTATGGTCGGATTATTATAATTGTAAACAATCAAGGTGGTAGCAATCATTGGGGAGATGCCGCCACCTAGAACGATGCCAAATTGTTTGCCTACCGAAACCCCGCTAAATCTTACCCTCGTTGGGAAAAGCTCGGGATAAAAGCTGGTTTGCATTGCGAACATGGGGGCATGTATTAAACCGACGGCCAAAACAATTGCCGCCACGATCATGCCGGGCGACCGTGTTTCGAGCATGCCAAAAAACAAATACAAGTAAGCGACCGCGCCAACGATGCCGGCCATAAACACCTTCTTGCGGCCAATCCGGTCGGAAAGCGCCCCATACAGAGGAACCGTTGCAAGTGCGACGAGATTCGCGAGCATGATGCCTGTAGCCGCGGGTCCTCGCCCGAGCCCCAATGTCTTCGTAACGAATGAGAGCGAATATATACCTGTCAGATAATAGAAAGTGCTCTCAGTCATACTTGCGAGCAATACAATTATGATCGCACGCTTATGCTTGGCGATAACCTCCACCAAGGGGATCTTGCTGTGCGACTGGCGGAGCCGCTGCGAGGCGAAAGCCTGCGATTCCTCGATGCGTAGCCGGACGTAGAGCCCGACACCCACCAGCATCGCGCTGAGCAAGAAAGGGATACGCCAACCCCATGCCAGCATTTGCTCGTCGCCGAGTTGTGCCACAAAGAAAGCCGATACCGACGCGAGCAACACACCAAGGGGGCCGGCCGTCTGGATCACCGCCCCAATCAAACCGCGTTTCGCCTGCGCCGAACTCTCGATAACCAGCAACCCGGCCGCGGTTGACTCACCGCCGAGCGCAAACCCTTGAATAAAGCGCAGGATCACGAGCAGATATGCGGCGCTCACGCCGATCTGCTGATACGAGGGAAGCAGACCCATCAGCGTGGTCGCGGCGCCCATCACAATCAAAGTGACCAACATCACGGATTTTCGGCCAATCTTGTCACCGAAATGTCCGAACACAAGTCCACCCAGTGGCCGGCTCGCGAAGCCGACGGCGAAGGTTGCATAGACTGCGACTGTTCCCGTCACCGGATCTAAGGTCGGAAAAAACAGCCTGTCGAAAATAAACGGCCCGATCAATCCATATATGAAAAAATCATACCACTCTATTGTAGTCCCAATGGCGCTTGCTATTAGAGCATTCCGATTTTTCATTGCCGTGATGCTTTGCGCCGTATCGGGACTAATATACTTCGTTTCGATATCATGCGCTATTTTCATTGATCGGTTCCTCCCGTCGTTCTAGCTCCAAAAATGGACAGACTCACCCATCCCATTTGGTATATGAGATCACATATCTGATATATAAATCGGCGGCGAGGTTATGCCGCGCCTTGGGTCTCGCACGTGCCCCTGCTATGATGGAGAGGATTTCGACTTGGTATCTGTCCTGGATGGCCGATGATATGAATAAGACCGACGTATTTCTGAATGCGTCCGATAAGATTCGACACAAAATAGAAGAATATATCAATAATGGTACTTATTTGCCGGGAGATACACTGGACGAAAATGAAATCGCCCGGAAATTTGACGTGTCGCGCACGCCGGTTCGGGAAGCTATTCTGCAACTATCCGCGCATGGACTGGTTAAGGTTGTCCCTCGTTCCGGCATATATGTCGCCCGCATGTCTATCAAAGAGCTGCTGGCGGTCTTCGAACTCCTGGCGGAGCTTGAAGGCGTTTGTGCGAAGCTGGCGGCGCGGCGCATGGATGCGACGGCGCGTAGCCGCCTTCAGCTGCTTCATGAGGAGAGCCACAGCCTTCTCTCGGCTCATGACGCCATGGGTTACGAGCAGGCAAACGCCAATTTTCATGGCGTGTTATATGAAGGCTGCCTGAATGCCTATCTGCGGGAGCAGATTCTGACGCTCCGCCTTCGGACTCGCGCATACCGGCAAGATCACTTTCAAGACCCGCGCAGAGTAAATAAATCCTGGCACGATCATGCCGTCATCGTCGAGGCGATATTGGCTGGAGACGACAATGCGGCTTCGCTGGCCATGATCAATCATATCGCCATTGGCGGAAAAGAATTCGCCGAGTTCATAACGCGCATTCCAGACCGCATGTTGAACGCTTGATCGCCGACAAAATCCGAGAGACTCCCAGCCATGACTGTTGATGTTGCAACGCTGCCGAAGCTCGGTTTGATCGTTCCCCCCGCCGCAGGCAAAGTTCCTGACGATGGGCCGCTTCTATACGGCGAGCGTGCCCAGTTTATGGCGCGTGGGCTTGCGCTCACGGAGATGTCCTCGGCAGGTTATGAGGCGGTCATCGACTCAGTCGCAGATCGAGCGAAATCGCTTGCCCAAGCCGGTGCGAAAGTCATCTCGCTTATGGGCACGTCGCTCAGCTTCTATCGAGGTGCGGCGTTCAATCGGCGGCTTTCCGCCGCGATCTTCGACGCTACGGGCTTGCCGGCAACAACGATGAGTTCCGCGGTGATCCGCGCGCTGCAAGCTTCGGGTGTCCGACGTGTCGCCGTCGCGACTGCTTACATCGACGACGTAAACCACCGCCTCGTCAGCTTTTTGCGTGAAGAGGGTATCGAGGTAACCGCTATAAAAGGTCTCGCCATGACCGACGTGATTGGCGTGGGCAACGTAACCCCGGAGATTTTATCCGCGCTGGCGCGAGAGGTCTTCGCGGAGGATCGGTCCGCCGAGGGGGTGTTGATTTCCTGCGGCGGTCTCCGGACTCTGGATATTCTCGATCCACTCGAGACGGCTCTCCAAATTCCCGTCATTTCCAGTTCGCCGGCCGGCTTCTGGGACGTGGTACAATTGGCGGATATAGATCCGACGGTACCCAGTTTCGGCCGATTGTTCCAGCAAAGCGGGAGGATGGTGGGGTAATCCCGCCCGCAGTCTCTTACGCCGCTACCGACGCGGAAGCATTCGGCTTGGCGAACAAGTCGATGTTCGCAACGCCCCAAACCCTCAACGCTGTGAGCACGGGCTCCAGGCTCCGTCCGAGCGGCGAAAGGCTGTATTCCACCTTGGGCGGCACCTGGGCATAGACCTTCCGGATGATCAGCCTGTCCGCCTCCAACTCGCGCAGTTGGTTGGTCAGCATGCGCTGGGTCACGCCCGGCACGCGTCGACGGATTTCATTGAAGCGCACCGTGCCATCCAGCAGATGGAACAGAATCACGCATTTCCATTTGCCGTCGATCAGGCTGATCGTCGCCTCGACCGCGCAACCGGGATTGCAGTCGAACCGAGTGTGGCGGGCCTTGGCCATTACAGTATCCTTTTCGACACTATGGGCGGAATATGTGCGTACTTTTCATTGCGCATGGTAGCTCTTAATTAGCGGCTTCAGCAATTGTGGAGCCAAGTCATGCGAGCCATTGGTTATCAGCAGCCGGGGAACATCGAGCGCGACGAAGCTCTTGTCGACATAGAGCTGCCGATGCCGAAGCCCGAACATCACGACATTCTGGTCGAGGTGAAGGCGACGTCGGTCAACCCGGTCGACGTGAAGGTCCGGCACGGCAACACACCCGAAGCCGGCAGTTGGAAGGTGCTCGGTTGGGATGCCGCGGGCGTCGTTGCCGCCGTCGGTTCCGCTGTCACGCGGTTTCGACCGGGCGACGCGGTGTTCTATGCCGGTGCGATCGGCAGGCCCGGCACAAATTCACACTATCATTTGGTCGATGAGCGCATTGTCGGCGCGAAGCCGAAGACGCTCGATTGGGCCGCCTCGGCGGCTATGCCCTTGACGGCCATCACCGCCTGGGAGGCCCTGTTCGATCGGTTGGCTGTGAAGAAACCGGTGCCCGGCGCGGCGCCAGCCATCCTGATCATCGGCGGCGCCGGCGGTGTGGGCTCGATCGCCATCCAGATCGCACGAGCTCTCACCGATCTCACGGTCATCGCCACGGCCTCACGGCCCGAGACGACCGCATGGGTGCGCGAAATGGGTGCGCACCACGTGATCGATCACACCAGACCGTTGGCCGAGCAGGTCGCAGCCCTTGGCATCGGCTCGCCCGGCTTCGTCTTCTCGACGACCCATACGGACCAGTATGTCGGCGAGATCGCCAAGCTGATCGCCCCGCAGGGACGTTTCGGATTGATCGACGACCCCTTGGCGCTCGACATCGGTCCACTGAAGCGCAAGTCGGTATCAATCCACTGGGAACTCATGTTCACCCGCTCGATTTTCGAGACGGTGGATATCGCCGAGCAGGGCAGATTGCTCGACGAGGTTTCGCGCCTCATCGATGACGGCGTGCTGCGTTCGACCATGACGGAGCGCTTCTCGCCCATCGACGCCGCCAACCTGAAGCACGTCCACGCGCTGATCGAGGGCGGCAAGACGCGGGGGAAAATCGTGCTCGAAGGGTTCCGCGCGCCAGCATGATGAAGACATGCCGTCTTTCCGCTACGGCGTCGCCGCCAATCCCGCAGCGGCTCTATTGCAGGGAGTTGAGTGTACCCTAACCCTCGACACCCAACCGCCGCGCAATCCGCTGCGCCAGCCGCTCGGCGATCTCGATCTTGCTGGCGCGGGGCCAGTGCTCGACACCGGATGCCTCGACCAAGTGCATCGTGTTGGCGGTGCCGCCGAACGCCTCGCTGCCCGGCGACACGTCATTGGCCAGGATCCAGTCGCAGCCCTTACGCGCCAGCTTGGCCTGGGCGTTCTCGATCACCGCTTCGGTCTCGGCGGCGAAGCCCACCACCAGGTCCGGCCGCCGCGGTCCCTGGGCCGATAGGGTCTTCAAGATGTCGGGGTTCTCGGTCAGCGCCAGACGGGGCGGGGCGCCGCCCGTCTTCTTCAGCTTATGACCGGTCACCTCGGCGAGCCGCCAATCGGCGACCGCGGCGGCGCATACCGCGATATCCGCGGGCAAGGCCGCCTGGCAGGCGGCCAGCATCTCCAGTGCCGTGACCACCGGCACCACTGTGACACCCGGCGGCGGCGGTTCGTTCGTCGGCCCGGAGACCAGCACCGTATCGGCGCCCAGCCGGGCGAGGGCCGCCGCGATCGCGTGGCCCTGTTTGCCGGATGAATGGTTGGCGATATAGCGCACCGGATCGATCGGCTCATGGGTCGGCCCGCTGGTCACCAGCGCCCGCTTGCCGCGCAGCGCCGGTGCCCCGCCAAAAAATCCAGAGCCGAAGAATTCGGCAATCGCGGCGACGATTTCCAACGGTTCGGCCATGCGGCCCGAGCCGACCTCGCCACAGGCGAGATCGCCGGGATTGGGGCCGACCCGCCTGATGCCGCGACTCTCCAGCATGGCGAGGTTGGTCTGGGTGGCCGTATGCCCCCACATCATGATGTTCATGCTCGGCGCCACCAGCACCGGCTTGTCCGTCGCCAGCAGCACCGTGGTCGCGAGGTCGTTCGCCATGCCGGCCGCCATCCGCGCCAGCAGGTCGGCCGAAGCAGGGGCCACGACGATCAGATCGGCCTCGCGCGACAGGCGGATATGGCCCATCTCGCTCTCATCGGTCAGCGACCAGAGGTCCAGATAGACCTTGTCCTCGCTAAGCGCCCCGACGGAGAGCGGTGTGACGAAATGCTGCGCCGCCTCGGTCATGACGCAACGTACCGCCGCTCCCCGCTCGCGCAGCCGGCGGATCAGGTCGAGGCTCTTATAGGCGGCGATCCCGCCCGAAATCACGAGCAGGATGCGGCGGCCGTCCAGCACCGGGGCGATGGTGTCCATGGCCCCATTATAGGCGGGAAACGGGGCCGGCCGCATCCTGCTCGTGATTTCGGGCGGGAATGCGGCCGATCCTCTCTTTAACGGGCCTTCTTTTTAAAACCGGGCCTGCCCTTAAGCGGTTGCCTGACTCAGCGTCGGGTAGTCCGTATAGCCATGCTCGTCGCCACCGTAGAACGTCGCCTGGTCGGGCTTGTTCAACGGCGCTTCGAGGCGCAGGCGGGCCGGCAGATCTGGGTTCGCCAGGAACGGCACGCCGAAGGCGATGAGATCGGCGGTACCCTCGGCGATCGCCGCGTTGGCATGCGCCCGATCATAGCCGCCATTCAGCATGAACGGGCCGCGGAAGATCTGCCGCAGCACCGGTGCCAATTTCACCTCGCCGCCGCTCATCGGATGATCGGCCGAGACCGGCTCGATGACGTGCAGATAGGCCAGGCCGAAGGCGTTCAGCGCCGAGACCACATGGCTGAACAGCTTTTTGGGATCGCTGTCGCTGATGTCGTTGAAGGGGTTCAGCGGCGAGATGCGGATGCCGACCTTATTGGCACCGATCGTTTTGGTGACGGCTGTTACCACTTCGATCAGGAAGCGCGCGCGGTTCTCGATGCCGCCGCCATAGCGGTCGGTCCGCTTGTTGGTGCTGTCGCGCAGGAACTGATCCAGCAGATAGCCATTGGCCCCGTGGATCTCGACGCCGTCGAAGCCGGCCTGGATAGCCCGGCGGGCCGCCGCCGCATAATCCGCGACGATGTCGGGAATCTCGTCGGTTTCCAGCGCGCGCGGCGTCGGAAACGGCTGCATGCCGCTCGCGGTGAACGCCTGGCCCTTGGCGGCGATCGCCGAGGGGGCGACCGGCAAGGCACCGTCCGGTTGCAGGGTGGGATGCGAGATCCGGCCGACATGCCAGAGCTGCAGCGCGATCTTGCCGCCGGCCTGATGCACCGCATCGGTAACATGCCGCCAGCCCTCGACCTGCGCATCGGTGTGGATGCCCGGCGTGCCGGGATAGCCCACACCCTGCGGCGAGATCTGCGTCGCCTCGGTGACGATCAAGCCAGCGCTCGCACGCTGTGCGTAATAGGTCGCCGCGAGCGGCGTCGGTACATTGCCGGCGCCTGCCCGATTGCGGGTCAGCGGCGCCATGACGATGCGATTGGCCAATTCGATCGAGCCAATCTTGATCGGCGTGAAAATGTCCATGATGCCTCGTGGGGGGATGGGGAGGTATTGCACTGCACACATAGGCCGGCCGGCGCGCCAGGCAAGACGCGGCGGAACTGTTTAGAAGCGGCCGAGGGCGAGGGCGGCGAGGGCCAGGGCGGCGATCCAGAGCGGCCAGACCAGCCGCCGGCCGGTCGGATTGCTGCGGGTCAACAATTCTACAGTATCGGCGGCGAGCGGCAACCCGCCGCGTGCGACCTGGCCGATCATGCGTTCCAGATCACTCAACAGGGTCGGCAGCCGCTCCAGCGCCGCGGCGGCGTCGGCCGCGAGGTCGGCCACGCGCGCCTGCGGACCGCGATGGGTCAGCATCCACTCCTCGATCAGCGGCTGGGCCAGGGTCCACATGTTGATGCTGGGATCGAGATGCCGTCCCATTCCTTCGGCCAGCACCATGGTCTTTTGCAGCATCAGCAATTGCGGCTGGGTCACCATCTTGAACTGGCGGGTGATCTGGAACAGCTGCGCCAGCAGCCGGGCGACCGAGATCTCCGCCAGGGGCCGGCCCAGCAGCGGCTCGCCGATCGATCGGCAGGCCTGGGTGAAATCGGCGATCGATTCGGTCGGCGGCACCATGCCGGCGGCGAAATGTACCTCCGCCACCCGGCGGTAATCGCCGCCGAGGAACCCCATCAGCATGTCGGCGATATAGTACCGGTGTTGCCGGTCCAGCCGTCCCATGATGCCGAAATCGATCGCTACGATGGCGCCGTCATCGGCGACGAACAAATTGCCGGGATGCAGATCCGCATGGAAAAAGCCGTCGCGGAACACCTGACGGAAGAACGCCGCGGCGGCCTTGCCGATGATCGCCGGCAGGTCGTGCCCGGCGGCGATCAGCGCCTCGCGCTCATCGACCGGGATGCCATGCACCCGCTCAAGGGTCAGCACCTCCCGGCCGGTGCGCTGCCAATCGACCGCCGGCACCCGGAAATCCGGGTCGTCGGCGAAGTTCTCCGCCAGTTCCGAGGCGGCGGCGGCTTCCAGTCGCAGATCGAGCTCGAAGGCGACCGACCGGGCGAGTTCGCGCACCACCTCGATCGGCCGCAGCCGCCGCATATCCGGCAACAGCGCCTCAGCCTTCTCCGCCAGCCAGCGCAGCAGATCCACATCGCGGGCGAATGCCTGATCGATGCCGGGGCGCAGCACCTTGACCGCGACCGCGCGGCCCTCGGTGGTGGTCGCGAAATGCACCTGGGCGACCGAGGCCGCGGCCACCGGCAGATCGTCGAAATCCTGGTAGAACAGGTCGATCGGGCCGCCCAGCGCCGTCTCGATCACGCGGCGCGCGGCAAGCCCGGGAAATGGCGGCAGCCGGTCCTGCAGCGACGAGAGGTCGATCGCCACCTGCTCGCCCAGCAGGTCCGATCGGGTCGACAGCATCTGGCCCAGCTTGATGAAGCTCGGCCCCAGGCTTTGTAGGGCCAGCGCCAGCCGCTCGCCGGGGCGCAGCGCGGCGATCTCTTCCCGAGGCGGCCTCAGCCAGCGGACCATCCGCCGCGGCCAGACCAGCGACCGCATGCCGTCGAACGGGAATAGCGCGTCGTGCTGGGCGAGGTGCAGGGCGATCCGTGTCAGCCACAGCAGGTGGCGCAGGCCGCGCAGCACGCCGATCAAGACCCCGTTTCCCGGCCCATTCCCGTGTCCAAGCTTGTCAGAGCCGCCAACCGGAATGCATCGCCGCGATCCCACCGCTGAGGTTGCGGTATCGCACCTGGCCGAAGCCGGCTTCGGTCATCCGCGCGACCAATTCGTCCTGCGGCGGAAAGCGCCGGATGCTTTCGGCGAGATATCGGTAGGAGTCCGCGTCGCCGGCGACCAGCTTGCCCAGGCGCGGCAACACCTGAAAGGAATAGACGTCATAGGGCCCGGCCAGCGCCGGCACCGCCACCTGGCTGAATTCCAGGCACAGAAACCGGCCGCCGGGACGCAGCACCCGATAGGCTTCGCGCAACGCCTGGTCGATATGCGTGACGTTGCGCAGCCCGAACGCGATCGTATAGGCATCGACGCTGCTTCTCGCGATCGGCAGGTGCTCGGCATCGCCGCAGACCCAATCGATGCCGCCCAGCAAGCCCCGATCGATCGCCCGGTCGCGGCCGACGCCCAGCATGCTCTGATTGATGTCGCAGATGGTCACGCGCGCGGCGACTGGCGTGTCGCCTTCCGCGACACCCTTCGGTCGGGTTCGCTCGATGAAGCGAAACGCGATATCGCCGGTGCCCCCGGCCACGTCCAGCAGATGCTGGCCTGGCCTCGGGGCCAGCCAATCCAGCATCGCCCGCTTCCACAGCCGGTGGATGCCGCCGCTCATCAGGTCGTTCATCAGGTCATAGCGGCCGGCGACGCTGTCGAACACCTCGCGGACCATGCCCTTCTTGGCGGCCGCGTCGACCCGTCGAAAACCGAAATCCGCCTCTTCGCGGGGCGCGTCGCTGGGGTTATCCGTCATCATGGGGCGGGACCATACCGCGCGGCGCGCACGTGCACTAGCGGGCGAGTAGTGCTATCAGCCAACGATCGTATTTGACGGATTGGAGACGAAGGGCCCATGCCCGAATTGCCTGAAGTCGAAACGGTCTGCCGCGGGCTCGCGGTCGAGCTTGAGGGACGGGTGCTGCGTCGGCTGGAGTTGCGCCGGCCGGATCTGCGCTTTCCGTTTCCCGTGGGGCTCGTCGGCCTGGTCGAGGGCAAGCGCATTCTGCGGGTCGGCAGGCGGGCGAAATACATCCTGGTGCATTTCGAGGATGACGGCGTGCTGATCGCCCATCTTGGCATGTCCGGGCGGATGATCATCAGCCATCCGCCGATCTTGCCCGCGACACTGGAGCCGCCGGGCCGGCACGATCATGTCGTCCTGGAAACCGAGACCGGCACGGTCATCCGGTTCAACGACGCGCGCCGCTTCGGCTTTCTCGACTACACGACCGCCGAGGCCCTCGACACCCACCCGCTCTTCGCTCATCTGGGGCCGGAGCCGCTGTCCAACGCGTTCAGCGGACCGGTACTGGCCGACCGGCTGGCCGGCAAGATCACGCCGATCAAGGCGGCCCTGCTCGATCAGCGCGTGGTCGCCGGCCTCGGCAATATCTATGTTTCCGAAAGCCTCTATTGGGCCGGCCTATCACCGCGTCGGCTGGCGGCGACCGTCGTCGGTGTGCGCGCCGAGCGGCTGGCGACCGCGATCAAGGAGGTGCTCACCCGGGCGATCGCCGCGGGCGGCTCCAGCCTGCGCGACTACGTTCAAGCCTCCGGCGAACTCGGCTATTTCCAGCACCAATGGGCTGTCTATGGCCGCGAGGGCGAGAAATGCCCGGACTGTGCCTGCGCCATCGGCATTCAACGGTTCGTCCAATCCAGCCGGTCGACCTTCTATTGCGCGAAGCGGCAGCGCTAACCCCGTCTGTCGCGTTAGCCCCGTCTGGGCAGCGATGGCGCCGATGGTGTAGGCTCCTTCCCGTCATGCGCCCCCTGATCGTCGCTCTCCTGCTCGGCTGCCTCGTCCTGACCGCCGGACCGTTCGTCTCGATGGTCTCGGCGGCGGATAAATTCGTGCCGGGAACGGAGGATCTGCCGCTGATGCCGGGGTTGATCCCGGTCCGGAACGGTGGCGTGGTGTTCGACAAGCCGCAGGGCCGGATCGTCGAGGCGGCGGCCAAAGGCAAGGTCAGTCGCAACGCGGTCATGAAATTCTACCAGGCAAGCCTGCCACAGCTCGGCTGGACCCCCGCCGGCACGACCCGGTTCCAGCGCGAGGGCGAAAAGCTCAGCCTGGATTTCACCGGCGAGGACGGCAATCTCACGGTGGCGTTCACGCTCGAACCGCAATAGGTCGCGGGCCACCCCCCTCACCACAACCAAGAACGATAGGGAGCAACCGATGACCTACGAGAATGTCGTCGCGGAAAAACGTGGGGCGATCGGCCTCATCACTCTCAACCGGCCCAAGGCGCTGAACGCTCTTTCCGTCGGTCTGATCGCCGATCTGGGGGCCGCCCTGGACGATATGGAGGCCGATGATGCGATCGGCGCGGTGATCGTCACCGGCAGCGAGAAGGCCTTCGCGGCCGGCGCCGATATCAAGGAGATGGCGACCAAGACCTATATGGAGGCCTATCTCGCGGACTTCATCACCAAGGGGTGGGAGCGAATCACCACTTGCCGCAAGCCGATCATCGCCGCCGTGGCCGGGTACGCGCTGGGCGGCGGCTGCGAGGTCGCGATGATGTGCGACTTCATCATCGCGGCGGATACGGCGAAGTTCGGCCAGCCGGAGATCACGCTGGGCACCATCCCCGGCGCCGGCGGGACACAGCGGCTGACCCGTGCCATCGGCAAGGCCAAGGCGATGGATCTATGCCTGACCGGCCGGATGATGGACGCGGCGGAGGCGGAACGGTCCGGCCTGGTGGCGCGGATCGTCCCGGCCGACAAACTGCTCGACGAGGCCTTCGCCGCCGCCGGCAAGATCGCCGAGATGTCCCGGCCGATCGTTCTCATGGCCAAGGAATCGGTCAACCGCGCTTTCGAGACCACCCTCGCCGAAGGCATGCGGTTCGAGCGACGGTTGTTCCATTCGACCTTCGCGACCGAGGATCAGAAGGAAGGCATGGCCGCCTTCATGGACAAGCGCAAACCTGTGTTCAAGCACCGCTGATGGCCCATACCATCGTATCCGGCATCGGGGCGATCGCCGATCGCTATGACGGCTTCATCCTCGATGTCTGGGGTGTGCTGCATGACGGGCTGGAGCCCTATCCGGGTGTGCTCGACGCGCTGGCCCGGCTCACCGCCGCCGGCAAGCGCGTGACCGTGCTGTCCAACGCCCCCGCCCGGGCGGAGGCGGTGGTCGAGCGGATCGCCGCGATCGGTATCCCGCGCGGCGCCTATCACCACATCCTGACCTCCGGCGAGGAGGTCTGGCAGCATCTGCATCGACGCCCGGACGCCTTCTATCAAGGCCTCGGCCGGCATTGCTTCCAGATCGGTCCAGACCGCGACCGGCATATGCTCGACGGGCTGGGCCTGGAACGGACGGCTTCGGTCGAGGCGGCGGATTTCATCCTGAACACCGGCCCCTGGGGACCCGACGACCAGGTCGACAATTACGAGGAAACCCTGGTGGCGGGGGCCGAGCGCGGTGTGCCGATGATCTGCGCCAACCCGGATCTCACGGTGATGCAGGGCAGCCGGGTGATGATCTGCGCCGGTTCCCTGGCACAGCGCTACGAGCAACTCGGCGGCACGGTCCGCTGGCATGGCAAGCCGTTCCCCTCGGTCTACGAGACCTCGTTCCAATTGCTCGGCATCGCCGACCGGTCGCGCATCGCCGCGGTCGGCGACAGCCTGCGCACGGATATCGCCGGGGCGAATGCCATGGGGATGGATGGGTTGCTGGTCGCCGGCGGCATCCACAAGGACCAGTTCGGCCTCGTCCCCGGTGGCGAGACGGCTGATCCCGAACGCATCGATCGCGCGATCCCCCGGGACGGCCCGCAGCCGACCGCGATCATGGCCGATTTCCGCTGGTAGCTATCGGCCGCCGTCAACCCATCATCAGCTTGAAGACAGCGGCCTCACGGCGGATCAGTGATCCGCGCGGTGCAGGATCACGTCCTTCAACCCCGTGTCATAGGCGAGGCCCGATGGCGTCAGCGTCGCTGCCACCGGGAAGTTCGATTGGATCAGGCCCTTGCGCTCGAGGGCCAGCCACGCCGCTTCGTTGAACAACCCCGTCGCGTCCTTGGTCATCACCACCGCGGCGCCGACATGAAAGTGGTTGCCATGGGGATGCGGCAGATTCGTGACCAGCACCGCGCCCGATTGGCCGACCGGCTCGGCATGATCGGGTGAGACGGCCAGTTCCTGCAGCAGGGTCAGCGCCTTGAGCTGCAGCGGGTTGAGGTTCAGCGGGTTGCGCTTCTTGGGCTTTTCGGCGGGCGCCATGGTGGGCGGGGATCCTTATCGCGTGGGGCTGTTTGACCATGAGCGTTACCGAGTTTCCCGAGGTCTCGCAAGACCACCCATGACGACTTGCCCACGGCGGGCTTATACTCCTTCCCGCATTGCGTCTTTCGAGCGGGCCTAAGGAGCAGCATAAATGGCCGAGTTCCCGTCCAAGACTTATGAGGATTGGCAAGCGCTCGCCGCCAAGGAGCTCAAAGGCGCCGATCCGGACAGCCTGATCCGTCCGGTGCCGGAGGGTTTGCGCGTCAAGCCGCTCTATACGGCGGCGGATCTCGAAGGTCTCGATCTCGCGGGCCAGATGCCGGGTTTCGCCCCCTATCTGCGCGGCCCGCGCGCCACGATGTACGCCAACCGGCCCTGGACCATCCGACAATATGCCGGGTTTTCGACCGCCGAGGAGTCGAACGCCTTCTATCGCAAGAACCTCGATGCCGGGCAGATGGGCCTCAGCGTCGCCTTCGATCTCGCCACCCATCGCGGCTATGACAGCGACCATCCGCGCGTCGTCGGCGATGTCGGCAAGGCCGGGGTCGCGATCGATAGCGTCGAGGACATGAAGATCCTGTTCGACGGCATTCCGCTCGACAAGATGAGCGTGTCGATGACCATGAACGGCGCGGTCCTGCCGGTACTGGCCGGCTTCATCGTCGCCGGCGAGGAGCAGGGCGTGCCGGCGGATCAGCTCTCCGGGACCATTCAGAACGACATCCTGAAGGAGTTCATGGTCCGCAACACCTATATCTACCCACCCGAACCCTCGATGCGGATCGTCGCTGACATCATCGAGTACACGGCCAAGCACATGCCGAAATTCAACTCGATCTCGATCTCCGGCTACCACATGCAGGAGGCTGGCGCGACCGCGGTGCAGGAACTGGCCTTTACCTTGGCCGATGGGCTGGAATACGTCCGGGCGGCGCTGGCCAAGGGGCTTCCGGTCGATGATTTCGCGCCGCGGCTCAGCTTCTTCTTCGCCATCGGCATGAATTTCTTCATGGAAGTGGCGAAGCTGCGCGCGGCCCGTCTGCTCTGGGCGCGGCTGATGCGGCAATTCGAGCCGAAGAACCCGACCAGCCTGGCGCTGCGCACCCATTGCCAGACCTCGGGCGTCAGCCTGACCGAGCAGGATCCCTACAACAACGTGGTGCGCACGACGATCGAGGCGATGGCGGCCGTGCTGGGGGGCACCCAATCGCTGCACACCAACTCTTTCGACGAGGCGCTCGGCCTGCCGACGCCAACCTCGGCCCGGATCGCGCGCAACACCCAGCTGATCCTGGCGGAGGAAACCGGCATCCCCCAGGTCGTCGACCCGCTGGGCGGCAGCTATTATGTCGAGCACCTGACCGCCAGCCTAGCCGAGGCGGCGCAGTCGCTGATCGACGAGGTCGAGGCGCTGGGCGGCATGACCCGGGCCGTCGCGTCCGGCATGCCCAAGCTGCGCATCGAGGAGGCGGCGGCGCTGCGCCAGGCGCGCATCGATCGTGGCGAGGAGGTCATCGTCGGTGTCAACAAATACCGGGCGGCGGAGGCGGGCTCGGTCGATGTGCTCGATGTCGACAACGCGCGGGTGCGCGAGCAGCAGGTCCGCCGGCTGGAAACCGTGCGCGCCAATCGGGCGTCGGGGCCGGTCGAGGCGGCGCTGAAGGTGTTGAGCGACGCGGCCCGCGACGGAGGTGGCAACCTGCTGGATCTGGCGGTGCGGGCGACCCGCGCCCGGGCCACGGTCGGCGAGATCTCCACGGCGCTGGAGCAGGTGTTCACGCGCCACAAGGCGGAGATCCGCAGCGTCTCCGGGGTCTATGGTGCCGCCTATCACGGCGATGCCGGGTTCGAGCGGATCCAGGGCGAGATCGACAGTTTCGCCGAGGCCGAGGGGCGTCGGCCGCGCATGCTGGTGGTGAAGCTGGGCCAGGACGGCCATGACCGTGGCGCCAAGGTGATCGCCACGGCCTTCGCCGATATCGGCTTCGACGTCGATATCGGCCCGCTGTTCCAGACCCCCGAGGAGGCCGCGCGCCAGGCGATCGAAAACGACGTCCATGTCGTCGGCATCTCCAGCCAGGCCGCCGGGCACAAGACGCTGGTGCCGGGCCTGATCCAGGCGCTGCGGGCGGAAGGTGCGGGCGATATCCTGGTGGTGTGCGGTGGTGTCATCCCGCCGCAGGACTATCCCGGCCTGCGGGCCGCCGGAGTCTCGGCGATCTACGGCCCGGGCACCAACATCCCTCGAGCGGCGGCGGAAATCCTAGATCTCATCCGGAAGCAGAGCGTCGCCGCCTGATTCCGTGGCCGGCATCCTGTGGTGTAACATCCCGCGGCGCAACATATTGCCGCCACCGGCCTCGCCGCGTTAAGCTCGGTGCATGTTGTCTCCCGCCACGGCCGCGCGCGAACCGCTGCACACCCGGACCGTCGAGTGTCGCGGCTTTCGTCGCGAGGATGGGTTGTGGGATGTCGAAGGGCATATGACGGATGTGAAATCCTATGCCTTCGACAACTACTATCGCGGCCGGATCGAGCCGGGGGAGCCGCTGCATGACATGTGGCTGCGGCTGACCTTCGACGACAATCTGGTGATCCACGCCATAGAGGCGGTCACCGACCGGGCGCCTTACGAGATCTGCCCGGCGATCACGCCGGCGTTCCAGAAACTGGTCGGCGAGCGCATCGGGGCGGGCTTCACCCTGCGCGTCAGGCAGTTGCTTGGCGGCACCGCGGGCTGCACCCATCTCGTCGAATTGCTGGGGCCGATCGCGACGACGGCCTTTCAGACGATAGCACCCCTGCGCAAGGCGAAGCCGCCCAGCGTGCCGCCCCGGCGTCCTGTCCTGTTGAACACCTGTCACGCCTTCGTCAGCGACGGCGAGGTCGCCAAGCGCCTCTGGCCGGATTTCTATGTCGGCGGAGACCGAACGGACGATTAGGCATCTTCCTCAGGCGTCAGCGTCCGCAGCGCCAGGGCATGGACCTGGCCGGCGAGTTCCGCGCTGAGCAGGCCATAGACCAGGCGTTGCCGTTCGACGCGGCTCTTGCCCGCGAATTTGGCCGAGACGATCTCCAGGTTGAAATGCGTCTCGCCGCCCTCTCTGGCGCCGCCGGAATGTGCCGCACCCGCATGGCCCGCATGCCGCGCGGAATCATCGACCAGCGCCAGCCGGGTCGGTGCCAGCGCCTCGGTCAGTTTGGCGGTAATGGTGGCGGCCATGCTCATCGGTGATGTCCTGCTGATCGAAGGGGTCGATCCCCTTAAACAGGGGCATGGACCGGCCCGATGTCAATTCGCCCGCGGGTCATCGCTGCCGGGCGGTTTTGGATCGCCGTCCCCGGCTTGTCTTGCTTTCGGCGCCCCCCCATAATCACGCCATGGCCCGTCCGCGTCCCGATCTCGATGCCCAACCGGCGCCGCAGCCCTATCTGCGCTGCTGCGAGCACCCGAACTGTGCCCATGAGGGCGCGTTCCGGGCGCCGCGGTCGCGCACGACGCTGAACAGCTATTACTGGTTCTGCCTGGATCATGTTCGCGAATACAATGCGGCGTGGAATTTCTATGCCGGGATGAGCGAGCGCGAAATCGAGGAGGAGCTGCGCCACGATACCGTCTGGCAACGGCCGACCTGGCCGATGGGCTGGCGGACCGCCGCCGCCCGCGGCCAATTTCGCGACGCCTTCAACGTCTTCGAGGAGGACGAGGCGGAGAGCGCCGGCCCCAATGGCGGCCACGGCGGACCCCATCACCGGACGGGTGGACGCCAGCGACAGCTCTCGGTAGAGGAATTGGCGATGCAGGTATTCGAAATCGAACCGCCGTTTTCCTTGCAGGAGTTGAAGGCACGTTACAAGCTATTGGTCAAACGGCACCACCCCGACGCGAATGGCGGGGACAAGGCGGCGGAAGAACGCCTCAAGGTCGTCAATCAAGCCTACGCCACCTTGAAAGCCGGCTTCGTATGACCGGCTATCGTATGATAGGCCCTCAAGAGATCGACGGGTCGGGTTCGCCCATGTTTTCCACACCAGCGATGGGACAGCACTCTTAATGGCATCCGCTCAACATTCCGGCGCCGTCGGTCAGGGAGCCGGCATTCCCGATATTCGATTGTCCGTCCGCCAGACCTTCGGCATTGATACCGATATGCAGGTCCCGGCGTTCAGCGCCCCGACAGAACATGTGCCCGATCTGGACGACGCCTACCGGTTCGACCAGGACACCACGCTGGCGATCCTCGCGGGCTTCTCCCATAACCGACGGGTGATGATCCAGGGCTATCACGGCACCGGCAAGTCGACCCATATCGAGCAGGTCGCGGCCCGGCTGAATTGGCCCTGCATCCGCATCAACCTCGACAGCCATATCAGCCGCATCGACCTTATCGGCAAGGACGCCATCGTCCTGAAAGAAGGCATGCAGGTTACCGAATACCGCGAGGGGATCCTGCCCTGGGCGCTGCAGGGACCGACCGCCCTGGTGTTCGACGAATACGACGCCGGCCGCCCGGACGTCATGTTCGTGATCCAGCGCGTGCTGGAGGTCGAGGGCAAGCTCACCCTGCTGGACCAGAACAAGGTGATCCGGCCGCACCCGTCGTTCCGCCTGTTCGCGACCGCCAACACGATCGGTCTCGGCGATACGACGGGCCTCTACCACGGTACGCAGCAGATCAACCAGGGTCAGATGGACCGGTGGAACATCGTCTCCACGCTGAACTACCTGCCGCATGACGAGGAAGTGAAGATCGTCTCCGCGAAGGTTGAGGGGTTCGATGACGAGGCCGGCCAGAAGAACATCGCGGCGATGGTGTCCTTGGCCGATCTCACCCGCGCGGGCTTCATCAACGGCGATATCTCGACCGTCATGTCGCCGCGCACGGTGATCACCTGGGCGGAAAACACCCGGATCTTCACCGATATCGCCTTCGCGTTCCGGGTCACCTTCCTCAATAAATGCGACGAGGTGGAGCGGGCGACGGTCGCGGAATATTATCAGCGCTGTTTCGGCGTCGAGCTGAAGGAGACCGGGGTTCGTCCGGTCTCCGCGTGAGACGCGTGAAGGGTCTGAACGCGTGATCTGGGGCTTGCGTCATGTCCGAAGCTGAAACCCCGCTCGAGGTGTTCAAACGCTCGACCGCCGCCACCCTGCGGGCGATGGCGGAGCGTGACGACATCACCGTCGCCTTCGCCGCCGATGCGCCCGGCATCGCCGGGACCCGCGCCCGGCTGCCGCTGCCACCCCGCGATCTGCCGGCCGACGAGGCGGCCCAGGTGCGCGGCACCGCCGATGCCATCGCCCTGCGGCTGCGGCACCACGACGCGGCCCTGCATGCCCGCCGGATGCCGGCGAGCGAGGCGGCCCGCGCGATCTTCGAGGCGGTCGAACAGGCGCGGATCGAGGCGATCGGTTCCCGCTCGCTGCCCGGTGTGGCGCAGAACCTGTCGGCGACCCTGGCCGAACGCTATCGACGGCAGGGCCTCGACCGGGTGGGCGAGCGTAGCGACGTGACCTTGCCCGATGCGATCCGCCTCTTGGCGCGCGAGCAGATGACCGGCGAACCGCCGCCGCCCGCCGCCCGCCGGGTCGTCGAATTGTGGCGGCCGTATTTGGAGGCGCGGGTCGGCAAGGAGCTGGCGGAGCTCGACCGTTCGATGTTCGACCAGGAAGGCTATGCCAAGGCCGCCCGCCGCATGATCAAGGATCTCGACCTCGATCTCGGCGAGACGGACGGCGAAAGCCAGGATGCCGACGATGACGGCGACGGCGACAACGCCGCCGACAGCGATACCGAGAACCAGGCCGAACAAGGCTCGACCGCCGGTCCGCAGGGTACGCCCGATGCCGGCGAGATGGACAGCGCGCCCGAGGATGGTGAGGAGGGGGCCGGCGAGGAAGTCGATGGCGAGATGCAGCCCGGCGCCGGCGAGGATGACGACGCCACCCGCCCGGGCCGGCCGGGCCAGCAGAAGCACGCCGGCGACGAGGCCGATGCGACGACCTATCGGGCCTTCACCACCGCCTGCGACGAGGTGATCGAGGCGACCGAGCTGTGCGACCCGGATGAACTCACCCGGCTGCGCCACATGCTCGACCAGCAGCTCTCCAACATGCAGAGCATCATTTCGAAGCTGGCCAACCGGCTGCAGCGCCGGCTGCTCGCCAAGCAGACCCGGTCCTGGGAATTCGATCTTGACGACGGCATGCTGGATGCGGCGCGGCTGTCGCGGATCGTCACCAACCCGGTCTTTCCGCTGAGCTACAAGCGGGAAAAGGAGACGGATTTCCGCGACACGGTGGTGACGCTGCTGATCGACAATTCGGGCTCAATGCGCGGCCGGCCGATCACCGTCGCGGCGATGAGCGCCGATATCCTGGCGCGCACCCTCGAACGCTGCAACGTCAAGGTCGAGATCCTGGGGTTCACGACGCGTGCCTGGAAGGGTGGCCAGTCGCGGGAGCGCTGGATCGCCGCCGGTAAGCCGCCCAATCCGGGCCGGCTCAACGATCTGCGCCATATCGTCTACAAGCCGGCCGATGCCCCCTGGCGGCGCGCGCGACGCAATCTGGGCCTGATGCTGCGTGAGGGGATCCTCAAGGAAAACATCGATGGCGAGGCCTTGCTCTGGGCCCATGCCAGGCTGATCGCCCGCACCGAACAGCGCCGCATCTTGATGATCATCTCCGACGGCGCCCCGGTCGATGATTCGACCCTGTCGGTGAACACCGGCAATTACCTGGAACGGCACCTGCGCGAGGTCATCGAGATGATCGAGCGCAACTCGCCGGTCGAGCTGGTGGCGATCGGCATCGGCCATGACGTCACGCGCTACTACCGGCGTGCCGTCACCATCGTCGATGCCGAACAGCTGGGTGGCACGGTCATGGAGCAATTGGCAGCCCTGTTCGACGAAGACAGCCGTGGCTCGGCGCCCGTCCGGCGTCGGCGCGCCTAAGCCCAGCCCCGTTGAGCCTGGCGTCCCGTCCTGTGGCCGATCGTCTGCCGCCGATCCCAGCCGAAGCCATGACCCCGGCGCAGCGGGTGGCGGCGGCCGAGATCGTCGCCGGTGCACGCGGCGCGCTCTACGGACCTTTCGTGCCCTTGCTGCGCAGTCCGGAGCTGATGAGTCGGCTGCAGAAGACCGGTGAATATCTGCGCTATGGCAGCGCTGTGCCGGAGCGGCTCAAGGAATTCGTCATCCTGCTGGTGGCCCGGCACCATGATCAGCAGGTCGAATGGGCGATCCATCAGCCCATCGCGCTCGCGGCGGGGCTTGCGCCCGGGATCGTCGATGCCGTCGCCGAGGGACGCCGCCCCGGGGAAATGGCCGATGACGAAGCCGTCATCCACGACTTCGTCATCGAACTGCGTCTGACCAAAGGCGTCAGCGACCCGACCTATGGCCGGGCGCTGGTGCTGCTGGGCGAGCAGGGGGTTGTCGACCTGGTCGCCATCGTCGGCTACTACACCGTGCTCGCCTTGGTCATGAACGTGGCGCGGACGCCGGTGCCGCCTTCGAAACTTCCCTCGTCCCTGCCGGTCATGCCACTCCGTACTTCTTGAACCAGGCAAGCAGGCGCTCCATCCCGTCCTTCGCATCGGCGGGGCGATAGCTCGGTCGGTAATCAGCGTTGAAACCGTGCGGCGCATCCGGGTAGACGACGAACTCGGCCGTCTTGCCCGCGGCTTTCAGCTTCGCCTTCATGGTCTCTACCTCGCTCACCGGGATGCCCTGATCCTGGCCGCCATAGAGGCCGAGCACGGGCGCCTTCACATCGGCCGCGAAATCGAGCGGAGATTTCGGCGCTTGCGGCATCGAGGCGCCGCCATAGGAGAGCGGGCCATACCAGGCGACACCCGCCTTCAGCGCGGGGTTATGGGCGGCGTAAAGCCAGACGGTGCGCCCGCCGCGGCAGAACCCGGTAATGCCCAGACGCTTGGCATCGCCGCCATTCTTGCCCGCCCAATCGACGGTCGAGTCGAGATCGGTGAGGATCGTCGCATCCGGGGCTTGGTTCACGACCTTGATCAAGTCGCCCATTTCCTTGATCTGGGTAACGTCGCCCAACCGGGCGTAAAGCTCGGGCGCCACCGCGAGATAGCCCAGCTTGGCGAAGCGCCGGCACATATCCTTGATGTGCTCGTGCACGCCGAAGATCTCCTCGACGACGATGACGACCGGGAACGGTCCGGTACCGCTGGCGGGCTGGGCCCGATAGGCGGGGATCTGACCGCCGCTCACCGGAATCTGCACCGTGCCCGCGGTCAGGCCGGTGGTATCGGTGGTGATCGTCTCGGCCGATACCGGCTGCACGCTGAGCGCGAACCCGGTCGCCAGAGTGGTCACCACGAAGCCGCGTCGCGTCAGGTCCATCGTCGGAAACAAGCCGGCGATTTCGCCCATCGATTTATCCATGCGAATCCTCCCCCGCGTTGAAGCGATATGCGGGAGAGACCATAGCGCGACGGCCGGAAAAGTCACCCGCCGCCCATTCCGGTACCATGTCCCGTCCAACCTACTCTTACGGGAAGCCCAACCCCTCGGCGGCGCGGGCTCAAGTGGGTGGGACCGGCACGAGCCCGTAACGCAACATCGTCTCCTTCATCCTCACCAGGTCAGGAGCGCCGCCTGACATCAACGCCGCCATTTCGCGAAAATAAGCGGGGCCGAGTACGCCGGGCGTCAGGATGCACAGACAAGTCGCGGCCTCCTGCGTGTCGTTTCGGAAGCCATGCACGACCCCACGTTTGATGAAAACGGACTGGCCCGGTCTCAGCACAACGTCCTGACTGGCAACGCGGAAGGTTGTCGCGCCCGTCAATCCAAAAGCGACCTCATCCCAGCTTTCATGATAGTGGGGCACCGGCATGCGGGCGTTTGGCTGCACTGTCATTTCGAACGCATCGAGGCTGCCTCCGGTGTCCTCCTTACTCTGAAGAAAGCGCACCTCCAGCCCGCCGACACGAATTGTCTCCGACATCTTCTTGCTCTCTACCCGCGGCTCGGTTCGGTCCTCGCCTTGAGCGCAGAATGCCTGATTTTCTGGGCGGGGAACACTCTACGTAAAGGGTCTTTCGTCACCGCAAAAATCTCGATATTCGCAAGTCGCGTGGCTTGTCCTAACCAGCTGCCATCGTCTGGCCGGCCGCCCATCGCCACAGCCCCTCATCACCGCTGAACACGCAAAGCGACCGATAGCGACCGGCGATAGTCCGTCCACCCGCGGCGAACGTGTCCGCGACAATGAAAGTAGCGACCGCGCAGCCGTCAAACCGCCTGACCTCCAGATCAGAAATCTTCTGCTCGCTGAACACAACCCGACCGGAGACGCAGTAAACGTCGATGTAGGTTGCCTTGTCGAACATCTTCCCGCTGGCGTTGACGTAGATGAAACCGGGATCGATCAACGCCGCCAGGTCGTCAGCCGCCCGGCGTACCAGGGCGTCGGCCTTCGCCGTTAGCAGACCATGGATTTGGTCGACGACCATCAGCACTCTCCGACTGTTACGGGTCTCCAGCCCGGTGGTGCCCGTCGATGGCGCCGCCCAGTCGGAACACCGTCTATCGTGACTGCCACGCCACGAGATCGCAACGGCGCCGCGTGCCAGCCATGTCCGGCCGGCATTTGTGCCAGTCGTCTCGCAGTCGCAAACTAATTCTCAACACCTTGGGTCAAGTCTACCGGACAGAGTTCCTGTCCCTTTTCTTCGCCGGATCCTGCAATGCCGTCGCTCGCCTCTCGACCCATGTTCACCGCGCTGATCATCGCCTGCGCCTTGTTTATGGAAAATCTGGACGGCACGATCGTCACGACGGCGTTGCCCGACATGGCGGTTTCGTTCGGCACCAGCCCGCTTAAGCTCAGCCTGGGCATCACCGCCTATATGCTCAGCCTCGCCGTGTTCATCCCGATCAGCGGCTGGGTCGCCGACCGGTTCGGCTCCCGCACCGTGTTCCGCGCGGCGATCGGCGTGTTCACCTTGGGCTCCATCATCTGTGGGCTGAGCCAAAGCGTCGGGGAGTTCACCGCCGCGCGCGTGCTGCAGGGCATCGGCGGCGCCATGATGGTGCCGGTCGGCCGGCTCGTGCTGCTGCGCAGCGTCGAGAAATCCGAGCTGGTGCGGGCGCTGGCCTACCTCACCGTACCGGCCTTGATCGGCCCGGTGCTGGGGCCGCCGGTCGGCGGCTTCATCACGACCTATGCGTCGTGGCACTGGATCTTCTTCATCAACGTGCCGATCGGCCTCTTGGGCATGGTGCTGGTCAGCCGCTATTTCGAGAATCACCGCGAGCCGGAGACGCCGCCGCTCGATTGGCTCGGCTTCGCTCTCACCGGTCTTGCCTTGACCTCGCTGATGTATGGCTTCGAACTGCTCGGCCGCGATCCGTCGGAGCAGACGACCATCGCCGGGTTCATCGGTGTCGGCGCGGTGGTCGGCGTCTTCGCGGTGCGGCACGCCCGGACCCATCGCCACGCGCTGATCGATCTGTCGCTGCTGCGCATCCCGACTTTCGCCATGACGATAACCGGCGGCTCGTTGTTCCGGATCGCTGGTGGGGCATTCCCCTTCCTGTTGCCGCTGATGTTTCAGATCGGCTTTGGCATGAACGCCTTCACTTCGGGCATGCTGACTTTCGCCGGTGCCGCCGGCTCGCTCCTCATGAAGATGACGACGCGACCGATCCTGGTCCGCTTCGGCTTCCGCACGGCGCTGATCGGCAACGGCATTCTCAGCGCGGGTTTCATCGCGGTGTGTTGTTGGTTCACCGACACGACGCCCGCTTTGGTCGTCTCGGCGCTGCTGCTGGCTGGCGGCTTCTTCCGGTCGCTGCAATTCACCAGCTTGAACGCCTTGGCCTTCGCCGATGTGCCGCCCCGGCAGATGAGCGCCGCGACCAGCCTGTCCAGCATGGCGCAGCAGATCTCCCTCGGTTTCGGGGTCGCCCTCGCGGCGGGGCTGCTGCATGCCACGGTGAGCCTGCGCGCTGCGCCCGCCCTTTCGGCGACCGATTTCCGGATCGTCCTCGGCATCGTCGGTGCGCTGGCACTGGTGTCCATCCTGCCGTTCATGCGGCTGCCGGTGGATGCCGGTGCCGAGATGACGGGATGCCGCCAGCGGTCGAGCGCCATCGCCGAGCCGGTTCCCACGGGCGGCGACGACTGATCACGCTCGAACGGAGCGCGGTCAGTAATCCTTGCTCCAGTTGACGCCGACGCTGCTCGACGAATGCGCGCCGACCGCGCTGTCGACGGAAAAGCCGCGGCCCAGCTCGACCTCGATCTTCGCCCGGGTCGAACTGGTCGACGCCCCCTGATCGACCCCGACGAAGACGCCATCGGCGACGTATTTGCCGCCGCTGACCGTGGTGCTGCCCAGCGTGCCCGATTTGGTGCCGCTGCTCGTCGTGTCGCCGCCGTTGATGCCCAGCCGGTCCAAGCCGGTGAAGTTGCGCAAGCGATCGACCACGCCGGGACCACCGCCCGCCAGCGATTGCGCCGCGGTGGCGAGCTGCAGCCCCTGGGCCGGGGTGATCTGCCCGACGCTCTTGCCGAACAGCACGCGCGACAGGATCTCGTCCTGCGGCAGCTCCGGCGTCGAGGTCAGTTTCAGCGTGGGCTTCGACGCCGTGCCGCTGATCAACACCTGGGCGGTGACATCCGTGGCCGAGGCATCGGCCTCGATATCCAGGGTCGGATCCAGCTTGCTGGTGCCGTCGAAGGCGATGATGCCGCGCTTCAGCGTGAAGTCCTTGCCCAACAGCGACAGCGTGCCTCGCACCGCTTCTATCTTGCCGTCCACCAGGGGGACGGCACTCGTCCCGGTGACCGACAGCTTGCCGCGCCATTCGCTGTCCAACCCGTGGCCGCGCACGAAGAGCTGGCCGGGAACCTCCAGCGTGGCATCGAGGTCGGCGACCATCGGCGCCGACTCCGGCGGCGCGGCGATCGGCGCCGGGCGCTTGCCCGCCGATTGCCGATCGACGCGGACGACATCCAGCACCACGACGCCGGGCGGCAACTGGTCCGGGATCTGGATATCGCCCCGCTCGGTCTTGATCGCGGCCCCGACGCGCGGCCTGGTCAGCGGCCCGCTGACGGTCGCGGTGCCTTGGGCGGTGACCGTTGCCAGATCGCTTTTCGCGACCAGGAACGAACTCAGCTTGGCCGAGGCATCCAGCGTCGGCACACCGCCTCCGGCACTGCCCAGCCGCACCGCGCCGGTGACCGCCAAGCTACCCTTGCCGCCATCGGTCGCGGTCAGCTGGCGAAGCACGAAATCCGTGCCGTTGCCGGTGAGGTCGAGGGTCAGTTTGTCCAACTCGGTGCCGGCCGCGGCGTTCTGATACCGGCCATCGGTCAAGGTCAGACGGCCATTGGGGGCCGGATGGGCGACGGTGCCGTCGACCGTGGCGTCGATCGTGAAACGGCCACTGGCGCGATCCTCGCCCAGGGGCAGCAGGTCCGCCAGATTCTCCAACAGCCCGTCGCCTTCCGCGCGCAGCCGGATCGGCCCATCGGGCGGCAGTGCCACGGAGAATGGTTGCGCCTGGATGACCAGCGGCCCCGAGGCGACGAAGCCCAGCGCGGTGTTGCCCGGCCCGGCGACGCGGCCTTTGCCGTCGATCCTGCCACCGCTCAAGGTGGCGTCGGCCACCAGATTGAGCGGCGGCAGATCCGGTCGGTCGGCGGCGGCCAGTTTGAGATCCGGCAAAGTGACGACGACACGGCCCTCCGGGCTCGCGGCCGGCCCGGATACCGCGACGCTGAACCCCAGCGTGCCGGACACCGGCGGGGCGCCGCCCAACCCGGCGAGAAAGCCCAAGGGCAGATCGGCCGCGCGCAGATCGGCGGTGACGCTGCGTGGGTCGATGGTGGCCGAGCCGGTGATGCTGCCCGGCCCCAAAGCCAGCGCCAGGTCCTGCAGCTGCGTCTTGCCGCCCTGCTTGGCGAGCGTCAGCGGGCGGGTCAGCCGGATCGGCTGGTCCTGCAGCCGGCCGCTCAGCCGATCGATGCGCAGGGTCGCGCCGTCCGTCATCGGCCGCGCCAGCCCCGCGAGGGCCAGGCTGAACGGACTGCCGGCGGGCGGGCCGACGGGGACGGATCCGCCGGTGTCGAGGGTGAAGGGCACGCCGCCGGATCGGTCCGGGCTGGCGACCAGCTTCAGCGCGCCGACGCTGGCGCCACCGGCGACCAGGTTCGCAAGGGTAAGCTCGATCCGCCCGTTGGGTTTGCCGAGAGCATCGGCGATCCGCCCATCCAGCGACAACCGGCCCAGCGTGATGCGCGACGCCGCCTGACCCACGACCACCCCATCGGCGCTGCCGGTCACCACGAGGGTATCGCCGGGCTGGGCGGCACTCTGCCGCGCGGGAGCTTCTGGTTTGGGAGCTTGGCCGAGCGAGGCGGTCAGCGCCAACCGCCCGGCGAGCGGCATGCCGGCGAGCGCCGACCACGGGGCAAGATCGGTGATACGGGCGTTCAGCGTGCCGGCGCCGAGAGTGTGGGTGCCGGCACCTTGTCCGCCATCCAGTGCCACCGTCGCGGCTCCGGTGAGTTTGGTGCCCGGCGCCGTCACCAGGAGATCGGTCACGGTGACCTGCCGCGGCGTCGGTTGGGCAAGGGTGGCGCCGAACCTGGCGCCGAAGCCGCCGGTAGCGGCATCCCCGGCGATGGTCACCACGCGTGTCGCCAGATCCTCGGCGGTGGCGATGATCGACAGCTTGTCGAGCCGGGTCGTGCCGGCGGCCAGCCCGGCGCCGGACACGGTCAGTTTCACGGAGGGTGCCGTCAGCGTCCCACCGGCGGTCGCGGTCGCCGCGACGGCCCCGGCCAGCGGCGTGCCGATGGCGCCGCCGACCGGCGCCAGGTGCGGCAGATCCAGCCGGGCGGTGCCGTCCACCCGGTCGGCCACGGCATCCATCATGCCGTTGGCGCTGAGTTTGAGCTCAGCCCCGGCCAGATCGAAACCCTCGATCTCGATCTTGCCCTGGGCGTCCCGGCTGCCCCGCGCGGCAAGCGTGATACGCGGCCCCAGCAGCGCGTCGGCGGCCGGTATGCCCAGCCGCAGGGCGGTCGTCCCGCCGGTCATCTCCCCCCGCGCCACCCCCGCCGCATCGGTCGTGATGGCACCGTCGACCGCGAGACCGCCGGTCAAGGGCAGCCCGGCGAGATCGGCATAGCGGCTGAGGTCGTCGGTGGCCAGATGCAGCTTCCCGTCGATCACCTGGCCGACCAGGCTACCCTGCGCCGCGAGGTTCAGACCACCGCCCGACACCAGCGCGTTGTTGAGGGTGAGGGTCGTGCCGGCGGTGTCCGCGATCGCATCGATCGTCCAGTTCACCGCGTCGCCCAGACCGGCCGGGACCGGGGCGTCGGCCCGGGTGATCGAGACCAGCCTTCCATCGGCGGTCAGATGGAAGCGGTCGGCGCCGCTCGGGGTCAGCGAGACGGTGGCGGTCGTCCGCCCGATGGCGACCCCCGCCGCCGCCGTGTCCCGCGCGTCGAGGACCAGCCGCGCCTGCGGTCGATCCGTGGTGCCCGCGAGATCCACCTGGGCGTCGACTTGGCCGCCCAGCGGCGTCCCCGCCAGGCCGGAAAATGCTTTCAGGTCCGGCACGCTCACGGCGATCCGCCCTTCCAGCGCGCCGCTGCCCGTATCGATCTGGCCATTGGCGTCGGCGGTCGCCGCCGCCGCGACCAGATGCAGCTTGTCCAGCTTGACCGGACCGCCGCTCGGCAGCGTCGCCGCGGCGTCGATCGTCAGGGTGTCGCCGACCAGCGGCGCGATGGTATCCGGCAACAGCCGCGCCACGCCCGCCCGCGCGCTTACCGTCAAGGCATAGCCACCGGGCAGGGCATAGCCACCGGGCGCGCTGTCTTGCGCCGCCGCGATCTCGTCGATGCCGAAATCGACGTCGATCCGGCCGCGATCGCCGGCGGTGGTTTGCAAGCTGCCACGCCAGCCTTTGAGCGGACCATGGCCTTCCAGATCCACCGCCAGGGGCAATGGGCCCCGCGCCGACACCTGGGCGGGCAACAAGCCGGCCAGCAACGCGCCGGTCGGTTCCTCCGCATGCAGCGACACATCCAGCGTGCCGTCGGTCGCCCCCCGTGGCTGGACGAAGCCTAATTTCAGCTCGCCCAGGCCGGGTGTGCCGTCGATGCGCCGCACGTCGAGGGCGGCATGAGCGGCATCGCCGGCCAGGTCGCTGGTGCCGAAGATCGACAGGCTGATCGGCTGGCCGGCGACCGGCGCCGCCAGGGTGATGGCGTTGATCGCCAGGTCGCGCAGATCGATCGAGACCGGTAGATGGGGCAGCGAAAACCCGCTGGTGGACGATGCCGTCGCGGCGGTCGATCGGGGCGGCCGGTCGACCGCGATGCGTGCCGCTGCCAGCCGCTCGATGGTCAGCTTGCGGGCCAGCAGGTCGCGGGCCGCGACATGCAAACCCAGGCCGTCCAGCGTCAGCCAGACACCGTCGCGGTCGGCGACGGTTACCCGGTCGATCGTCCAGTCGAAGGGCAGGCTGCCATCGACCCGGCCCAGCGTGACGGTGAGGTCCGGCGAGGATACCGCCGTGGCAAGTCGGGCAGTCACCCAGCTCTTGCCACCTTCCGTCCGCAGCAGGCCGAAGACCGCGACGATACCCAGGATCATCACGGCCAGCATGCCACCCAGCGCGATGACTATCAGACGGATCGAACGGCGCATGCGGGGCTACTCGTTGTTCGGCGCTTAGAACGCTTGACCCAGGCTGACATAGATCTGGATCGGGGAATCGCCTTGCTGGGGGTTCACCGGTGTGGCGAGATCGAGGCGTACCGGACCGAAGCCCGTGTAATAGCGTAGGCCGATGCCGGTGCCGATGCGCAGCTTGCCGGAGAAATCGGGAAACTCCGAGGCATAGGTGCTGCCCGCATCGACGAAGGGCACGATGCCGATCGTATCGGTCACCTTCAGCCGTAGTTCGAGGCTGCTTTCCACCGAGGATCGGCCGCCGATCGGGTTGTTGCCGGAATCGCGCGGCCCGGCCTTCTGATAGGGAAAGCCCCGTACGGATCCGCCGCCGCCGGTGAAGAATCGGTGATCCTTCGGGATGCTGTTGAGCGAGGTGCCGAAGATCGAGCCGACCGCCCCGGAGAACGCGAGGATGGCCTCGTCGTCGCCGGTGATCGATCGATAGACGCTGCCGTTCGCCTTCGACGACAGAAAGGTGAGGTCCGAGCCGAGCGTCTGGAGATACGGCGTCGAGACGAGGCCGACGCGATAGCCCTTGGTCGGGTTCAGCAGATCGTCGCTGCCGTCCTTGCGCACGAACAGCGGCAGGCCGACCAGAGTATAGGTCCGGCTGTCGGTGATCTCGTTGATGCGCGCGTGTTCGGCGCCGATCGCGGCGCCGGCGGTGATGGCGTTGGCGAACCGCTGCTCGACGCCGACCGAGGCGGTCTCGCCGATGCTGCGGAACGCGTTGACCAATTGGTTCTCGAAACCGCCTTTGACGACCAGGTCGCGATCGACGGACCCGAAATCCGGCTGTCGGTACTCCGCGTTGAAGCCGTTATCCTCGGTGCCGACGACCCCTTTCAGCGTCAATGCCTCGCCGCCGCCGAACAGGTCGCGATGCTGCCACGACGCGGTCGCCTGGATGCCCTGGCTGGTGTCGTAGCTGACCCCGGCGCCGACCGTGCGCAGCGCCCGTTCGACCAGCGTGATGGTAAGCCCGATGCGGCCGTCGGGCCCCACGCTGTCGGCGTGACCGATCCGGACCGTGGAGAACAGACCGCTGGCGGTCAGCTTTTGCCTCGTGGCCTCCAGCTTGGTGTCGTCATAGGGGGCACCCTCCCGCCAGGCGATCCGGCGATCGACATAGTCGCGTTCCAGCCGCTCCAGCCCGATGATCTGATAGGGGCCGAAGCGCGCTGGCGGCCCGGTCTCCACGGTGAACGTCACCGCCATGGTATGGGCTTCGGTATCGACGATGACCCGCCGTCCGGTCACTTTGGCCAGCGGATAGCCCTTGGCGGCGTAATCCTCGGCGATCTTCGGCTCGGCCGCGACGATCGGTGCCGAGCGCGCCGGACTGTTCAGCGTCAGGCCGAAAGTCGTGGATAACGGCGGCGGCGGCGCGGCACCCGGCGGGCCGACCAGATGCACCTCGGTCAGCATGGTGCGCGGCCCCGGATCGATTGTGACCGTGACCTTGGCCGGCTGCGTTCGGTCGTCGATCGACGCGTCGAGCTTGGGCTCGTAATACCCTTCGGAATGCAGCACATCCGACAGGCGGGCGATATCGGTATCGGCGCGCCGACGCAGGGCGCCGGTCGAGGGTGGCACCCGATCTTTCAAGGCGACAAGCTGCGAGGCGGAGTTGATCAGGGCTTTGAGGTCGTCGTCGGCGAGGCCCTGAAGGGAGACGGTATAGGGCGTGTCGGCCCGTGCCGGCAGGCCAATTCCCGTACCGCCGGCCAGCAACGCCAAGGCAATCAGCCGGCGAAAATGCGCGAAACCAATCTGCACCGTGCTCAATCAACACTAGGCGCGACGTGAAGTTCCTCGCGGCTTCGGTGGCGGCTCACTTGGTGCCGAATAGGCGGTCACCTGCATCGCCCAGCCCCGGCACGATATAGGCGTTGGCATCCAGCCGTTCGTCCAGGGCGGCACCGAACACCGCGACACCCGGATGCCGTTCCGCGAAGGTGCGCATGCCTTCGGGGGCGATCACCAGCGCCATCAGCCGAATGCGGGCATCCTCGACGCCGTGGCGGTTCAGCACGTCGATCGCATGGGCGGCCGAATTGCCGGTCGCCAGCATCGGATCGACGACGATGAACAGCCGTCCATCGGCGGCCGGCAGCTTGACCAGATATTCGACCGGCAGATGCGTGTCATGGTCGCGGTACAGCCCGATATGGCCGGTGCGCGCCGAGGGCATCAGCTCGTGCAGACCATCCGCCATGACCAATCCGGCGCGCAGGATCGAGACGATGGCGACCTTCTTGCCGGCGATGACCGGTGCCTCCATCGGCGCGAGCGGCGTCTCGATCGGCTCATGGGTCAGCGGCAGATCGCGCGTGATCTCATAGCCCATCAGCAACGCGATTTCCTTCAGCAGCTGGCGGAACTGCATGGTGGAGGTCGTGCGCGAGCGCATCTTGCTGAGCTTGTGCTGGATCAGCGGGTGATCGGTCAGCCGCAAGGTCGGAAAATCGGGGACGGTCAGCACCGGCGGCGATCCTCGTAAGAGTTGGACGCGAGTCTGCGCCCCCCATATGCCTCCGCCCAAGGGATCGAGGCGAGCGCAAAAAACAAAACCGGCGCCGAATTCACGATCCGGCGCCGGTCAAAGGGCGAAGCAGCAGGTCCCGCGAGCGGGCGCCGATGGGGCCTAGGCTACGCCGCCACGCTCTTGGCGGCCGCGGCCTTGGCGATCCGCCGCTTCAGCTTGCGGGCATCCGCCGGCAGCTTGATATCCGGGGTGCTCAGCAGGAAAGCGTCGATCCCGCCATTATGCTCGACCGTGCGGATCGCGTTGGTCGACAGGCGCAGCCGGATCGAACTACCCAAGGCATCGGACAGCAGCGAGGTGATCTGCAGGTTCGGCAGAAACCGCCGCCGCGTCCGGTTGTTGGCGTGGCTGACATTGTTGCCGGTCTGCACACCCTTGCCGGTGAGCTCGCATTTTCTGGCCATGACGGAACTTCTTTCGAACAATACGGCGGACAACCGCCAACAGCGGCTAAACCGATGGCGGTGAAACAGGTCGCGGGTTCTACGCGATCATGCCAAACCCGTCAAGTCGATGCTGCGTCCAGTCGATGCTGCGTCCAGTCGGGGCTGCGCCCGGTCGATGCTGCGCCCCGTGGTCTTGCGAGACTATCGGGAGCACATCCCGGCCTGGATCAGAAATTCGATCGATGATCCGCAGCGACCCCGCCCTCACGGCGGGTCGCTGCCCGTGGCGGCGCCGCGCGGTCTCAGCCCGGCGAACCGATCGCCGGAGAAGACGGAGCGCAGATACGCCACGGCATCGGCCCGGTGCGCCGCGTAGTCGGGGGTCGAGAACGGATCTTCCGGAACCGGCCCTTCGGCCGGTTCTTCCCCCGCCGCCTGACTTTCTACCGGCTGGCTATCCTCGGCTTCGTCCTCGTCCGGTGGATCTTCGAGC